>NZ_WAJT01000001.1:0-600000 GCF_009650605.1 Labrenzia sp. CE80 | reverse complement strand
CGGGGACGCGCTAGACCTCGACAGCCTCGGCCTTGCCCTCAGCCTGGGCACGCTGCTCGGCGGTTCTCTCCTTGTGGCAACTGTGATCCGCAAGGTCGTCGGTTCGGCTCGCATCGTTGCTGGCAAGTCAAATATCGACGGCTTGAATGTGCTGGTACTGCTGTTTTTTGCCGTCGCGGCGATGGATGGCGTTGCCGCAAGCTTTGCAACGCGCCCCGGCCTGACATTTGCCATCGCAGCCCTGACCTTCGTTGTCGCCTTCCTCCAAATTGGCATCGGCATGCTGGTCTTCTACAGGTTCGACAGGGCAGACGCCTTTGCCATCGCCCATTCGGCCGGCAACAGGAACATGGGCCTGATGGTTGCAGCGCTCGGCGGGTCTTTGCCGGAACTCACCTGGCTCTGGTTCGCCCTCGGGCAACTGCCGATCTACATGCTTCCGATGATCCTGAAGCCTCTTGTCCGTCAGCTGATCGCCAAGCCGGAAAAAAAACAGCTCGAGAACTCCTGACGTCAGCGCCGCAATAGGTTTAAATACCCCCAAGGTTATCTGGCCTGGGTTCGCTCGATCTGGCGTCAATTCGATGGAGTTTCAGGAATGGTTTTTCTCACCCATCTTCGCAGTCTGGCCTGCCACGCCGTCTTGCTGCTCGCCGCCACACCGGTCGCAGTTGCCGGCGACTTTGCCGATGTGGAAATCCTGGGATTTTCCGATGAAGGCTTTCGTTTTGCCTTCGAACAATTTGGCGTTCAGGCAGGCTCGGGCGTTCCCTATTCGGACATTTTCGTCATCGACGTGCCAACCGACAGCTGGGTCAAGCCGTCGCCCTTCCGTCTCAAAGAGGAAATCGACGACGGCTTCGAGGTTCCTGACGAAAAGCTTGACGCCATCCGCGAGAAAAACCTGAGCCGCGCAGCGGAGACACTCGCCAACAGCCGTATTTCCGGAAGGGGCAGGACAGTTGGCCACAATCCGGTCACCGAGATCGGCAGCGATCCACACCAGCTCAGCGTCAATCCACGGCTGATCGTACCGGCCGCCGACAACCCCATGCATTTCTCGCTTGAAGAATATCCTCTGCCCTCTGGCGACTGCGCAAGCTATGGCGCCGATACGCGCGGCTTCAAACTCACCTTGAGTTTTGAGGGCACCGAGCGCGTCTTAAACGAGGACACCTCCCTGCCCTCAAGCCGTGGATGCCCCCTGCGCTACCGCATCGAGCGGGCGATCACCTACTACCCTGCAGCCCGTCCACCAGTCTTCGCGGTTCTTGTGCTCATGGAAACACATGGCTTTGAAGGTCCAGACGGACGTTACCTCGCCATAACCGGCCAGTTTTGATCGTTAAACCGATTCAAGAGCTGCCTCAGACTTGCTCACCTTCCCAGCCCGTGATAGCGCCCGGCGGACGTCTTCAACTTGGAGCCCACCATGAGCCGCGACATCCTGATTGCCCCTTCGATCCTTGCCTCTGACTTCTCCAAGCTTGGGCAGGAAGTAAGAGACGTGGCTGAAGCCGGTGCGGACTGGATCCACCTGGATGTCATGGACGGGCACTTCGTGCCGAACATCACCTTTGGCCCGGATATCATCAAGTCGCTGCGCGCCCACAGCGACAAGATCTTCGACACCCATCTGATGATTGAACCTTGCGATCCCTATCTGGAAGCCTTTGCCAAGGCCGGTTCAGACATCATCACGGTTCACGCAGAAGCGACCAAACACCTGGACCGTTCGCTGCAGGCCATCAGGAACCTTGGCAAAAAAGCCGGTGTCTCGCTCAATCCGCACACACCGGAAAGCGTCCTCGAATATGTGCTCGACCGGCTTGACCTGATCCTGATCATGACGGTCAACCCGGGTTTCGGCGGCCAGAAATTCATCCACGCCATGGTCGAGAAGACCCGCAAGGTCAAGGACATGATCGGTGACCGCCCGATCGATATCGAGATCGACGGTGGCGTCACTCCCGAAACCGCTCCCCTCGTTGCAGCCGCTGGCGCCAATGTGCTGGTTGCAGGTTCCGCGGTCTTCAAAGGTGGTACGATCGACAGCTACGGCGCGAACATCGCCGCAATCCGCAAGGCGGCTCAAGAAGCATAGCGCCTCTGGCATTGCGGCGCAGCATCTCCTAAGCTCTTGCGGAATATGGCGTTAGGCAAATGCCACGCTGATTGATTTCGCAAGTGAGAACACATGTCCGCCAGTGCCGATCAAGATGAGAAGACAATACGCCACTCCGTCTGGGAAGACGCCCAAGGCCTTTCGATTGGCGTCTTTGCCTGCGCACTCGGCGTGGTGTTTCTTGCCCATCTCGGGTTCCTGACGGGTCAGACAGCCGGACTTGCCCTGCTGCTGTCCTATACGCTGGACATCAGCTTTGGTGTTGCCTTTTTCGCGGTAAACCTGCCGTTTTACTGGTTCGCCTATAAACGTCTGGGCCTTGAGTTCACGATTAAGTCGGTACTCTGCGTCACTGCATTGTCCATCGTCGTCGAGCTGATCAAGCCAGCGCTTCAGTTCGACCATCTCGATCCGCTTCTTGGCGTCCTGGCCTTTGGTACGTTAGCCGGCTTCGGCATTCTGGCGATCATCCGCCATCAGGGGAGCCTTGGCGGGCTCGGCGCCGTTTCTCTGATGGTCCAGGACGCAACCGGTTTTCGGGCCGGCTACGTCCAACAGATCACGGACGCGCTGATATTTGCCGCAGCGCTATTCTTCTTTCCCTGGCAAGTAGTTGCCTGGTCAGTGGCTGGTTCGATCATTCTGAACGGCATCATCGCATTCAATCACCGCCGGGACCGCTATATCGCCAGGTAACGAGGACGCTTACGGAAAGTAGGTCAGGCTTTCCAGCTGCACCAGCTTGTCGTCCCAGAAAACGAACTTTGCGACAACGCTCTTGTCGAACATGTCCTCTTCTTCCCGGTCATAATACTGGCAGGCGAAAAAGAGATGATCCTTGTTTTCCTCTCCCTTGGCTTCGTCATAGCCATAACCCCACCACAGCGGCGTATCGCAATTGCCGAGGCCGCCGATGGCTGCAGCAATGCCGGAGGCACCAGCGGGGTATTTCATGAAGCGGGCAAAATCCACATCATCGGCCTTGGCGCTTCCCGATGCGGCCAGAGCAAAAAGGCAAAGACCGGCAGCAAAAGATTTAGTAGTCATCTATCTTCCTGTTCACTTACTCAATCCACGATCTGCATTTTTCTGAATAAAGACACCAGAACAATGCTTTCTTCTTGAAAAAAACCACAGATCACGTCGAGAGATTTTCAGCACACCTCCGCTAAAGACTTGGTAAATGTAAATCATCGAAGTGGTGGCCAGCTGCCGTTTCCGCTCCAGCAGCCCTGCCAAAGGTTTTTCAATCTTTTAGCTCTAGCGTGCACCGCATGACCGCAACGGCCCCAACCCAGACCCATAAGCCTTGCACCACGACGCCCGAAGGCGCCTCGGATCAGGCCACGTCCGGGAGAGGCAAGCACGGATATGCGGCACAGTCGAAGACCAACCGCAGCGCACCAACTGCACCAGCCGGATCTGTTCTCGGTTTCGCCCTCACCTGGAGCCTGATGATCACCGGACTAGCCGGACTTCAACTCTTCCTGAAGGGCGAGGCGCTGAGCGGACGCACTCTTGCCGTTGCGCTCATGTTCCTCGCCGGGAGCTTTTTGGGCGCGATCTTCGCCCGCTGTTTCGCCGGCCTGATTTGCCGTTGGCGCAAAACGCCGAGCGCGCGTTTCGCAAGCCTTTTCATCGGCCTTTCAGTTGGAACGGCCGGCCTGACCGCATTCATCCACTACCTTCACTTTTCCGCCTATTACGCGCAATGGCATGGCGAATTCGGCAGTTTGCACAGGCTTGTCGAGATCATCATGACCGGCGCCAGCTCGGCCTATATCTTCACCGTTCAGGGCATGCAGCTTCTGCTGCCCTGGGGGCTCACCCTGCTCTTCGCCGCAGCCTGGGACTACGCACGATCTAGCCGGACGACTTGAGCGACTGAGAATCTTACTCGTGTTCCAGATGCTCTTTCAAACCTGTCGGATAGAGCTCCAGCCCCGCAGCATCAAGGTCGGCCAAGCTGAACCATCTTGCCGTGGCAGATGTCTCATCGCTTTCGAGGAACCTTAACATCGACTGGTCGTAAAGCGCCTCGTCTGCGAACCTGGCCTCTGAGAGAAAAACGATTTCGTGCCCTCGGTCACCGTGATGAGCATAGATATTCTCAAGAACCACAAGGTCGCCGGAAACATGGATCTCTGCGCCCAGTTCCTCCATGAATTCTCGTGACAGCGCATCTTGCCACCGCTCGCCAAATTCGACACCGCCACCAAGTGGACGCACACCCTTCACCATGCCATCGTCATTGGTGATTTCGACCGCGAGAATCGCGGCTCCACGTCGGATCAAGGCAAGCGCCTTCACCACGATTTTCTGGGCAGGTCGCCAACTTGTCATCAAGATCGCCTTGGTCAAAACAAAAGAAATGGACTGGAAGCAGGTCGCACAGGCTATTCTCCCACAGCCTAACACCGCCAGCGCGGGAAAACAGCGCCGAACGGTCCTCAATCTGGCTCCGGAAACACATGCCCCTCCATTGAGAACGGCGCGACTTCCTGCTAGACCGCGCACAACAGCTCCCCAAAATGAGGACCCGCGATGATCCCGCGTTATTCCCGCCCCGATATGGTCGCCATCTGGTCGCCGGAAACCAAGTTCCGCATCTGGTACGAGATCGAGGCACATGCCTGCGACGCCATGGCCGATCTCGGCGTCATTCCGCGTGAGAACGCAGACGCGGTCTGGAAAGCCAAGGACGTGGAGTTTGACGTCGCCCGCATCGACGAGATCGAAGCTGTCACCAAGCATGACGTCATCGCCTTTCTAACCCATCTGGCTGAACATGTTGGCAGCGACGAGGCCCGCTTTGTGCATCAGGGCATGACCTCTTCGGATGTGTTGGACACCTGTCTGAACGTTCAGCTGGTGCGCGCGGCAGACATCCTGCTGAAGGACATGGACAACCTGCTTGCCGCGCTGAAAAAGCGCGCGATGGAGCACAAGAACACTGTCCGCGTCGGCCGCAGCCACGGCATACATGCCGAGCCCACCACCATGGGACTGACCTTCGCGCGCTTCTACGCTGAAATGGACCGCAACAAGGCCCGCCTTCTCCAGGCGCGTGAAGAAATCGCGACAGGCGCTATCTCCGGCGCCGTCGGCACCTTCGCCAATATCGACCCCGGGGTCGAAGAACATGTCTGCGAAAAGCTGGGGCTTCGGCCAGAGCCGATCTCGACCCAGGTGATCCCGCGCGACCGTCACGCCATGTTCTTTGCCGTTCTCGGCGTCATCGCGTCCTCGATCGAGAATGTCGCCATCGAGATCCGCCACATGCAGCGCACCGAGGTTCTGGAAGGCGCCGAGTTCTTCTCCATGGGCCAAAAGGGCTCTTCGGCCATGCCGCACAAGAAGAACCCGGTTCTGACGGAAAACTTGACCGGCCTCGCCCGCCTCGTTCGAATGGCGGTCGTCCCGGCCATGGAAAATGTAGCGCTCTGGCATGAACGCGACATTTCCCATTCCTCGGTCGAGCGCAGCATTGGTCCGGACGCCACCGTGACTCTGGATTTTGCTCTCAACCGCCTGACCGGTGTAATCGACAAGATGCTGATTTTCCCGGACAACATGCTGGAGAACATGAACAAGTTCCCCGGCCTAGTGATGTCGCAACGGGTCCTTCTGGCTCTGACCCAGGCCGGCGTGTCACGTGAAGATGCCTACTCCATGGTTCAGCGCAACGCCCTGAAGGTCTGGGAAGAGCGACTCGATTTCCAGGAGCTGCTGCTCGCCGACAAGGATGTCGTCGCAGCACTTGGCGAAGACGCCATCAAGGAAAAGTTCGACATGGGCTATCACACCAAGCACGTGGACACGATCTTTAAGCGTGTCTTCGGGACAAGCTGATACCGGCACACTGAAAGCTTTCACGCCTATTTGACGCCCCGTCTCAACCTGCCATCGCGCAGCGCTTGAGGCGGGGCGTTGTCATTTCTAGAAAGTGTCGCCCCCAGGCAGCACATCGAACAGCCACCATTGTCGACATCCAAATGCTCGCAGCCGAAAAAACCGCGATGGCGGCCTCTTTGCTCGCAATCGTCAAGTTAAAACATCCAGAAATATTAGGAAGTAAAATTATGTAATTAGAAAATAAAAGAAACAAAAATAGATAAATCTATTATATAAAATCTAGAAATTAATACATTTTTAAATCAAAAAATGCAAAATTACTTTCAACTACAAATACTCCCTCACTGACTACTTTTCTCACCAGGGAAAATGAAGCAATTGGCTCGAACTTTCTCACGTGGCGCTGCGTTCTGGCACAATGCATCGGGTAACTTCGGCATCATGACCGCACTCTGCGTGACGCCTCTTATTGTCCTGGCTTGCGGTAGTGTTGACGTCGTCCGAATGACGAGCGCGAAACAACGGCTTCAGGCCATGGCCGACTCGGCGACACTGGCGGCTGCGTCCCTGTCCAACAGCTCCGATATGGAAGTTGCCATCGACGAATACATGGACGCCAATCAACCTGACGAAGCCCCCTGGGACACGCTTAGCTATGTGTCGTCAACACTCACGAGCAGTATCAACGCAAAGGAAGTTCTGGTTTCCGCATCCGTTACCGTCGAGACCCCATTCCTGTCGCTGATCGGAATTGACACCTCAACAGTCACAGCAGAATCCACAGCTGTTGAATCCGCAAGCAACATCGAAATCTCAATGGTGCTGGACATCTCATCATCAATGAGCGGCACAAAACTCACCAGCCTCAAAAGCGCGGCCAGTGAATTTGTTGAAATAATGCTAGATGACGAGGATGAGGATTATACCTCCATCAACCTGGTGCCCTTTGGCGGAACTGTAAATCTTGGTGAGGCGATTTACGAGAACTACGTCAACCCGTCATCGAGCGCGATAACCTACCCCAGCAGGTCTCAATACAACGTGGGAACGTCAGTTCCCTACAATAACTACCTGTTCCCGAACGCCGGCTACTGCATCGAATATCAGGATCAGGACTTCGACCTCGACGACATCGCTGCAAACAGCCGTGCGCAAGTCCCGCATTTCACGCGCTACAGCGCGAAGAACGACTGGTGTCCGCCCGAAGAGTCAGAGGCTGTTCTGAACACCAATGACGCAGACAGTCTAACAGAGCACATCAACGCATTTGAACTATCGGATGGAACCGGCATGGATATTGGCGTCTTGTGGGGCGCGAAAGCTCTATCGCCATCGCTCCGAGGGGCTCTGGGGGGAGACTTTTCAGATCGTCCGGCTGACTTCGATGACACAGACACCATCAAGATCGCTGTCATCATGTCTGACGGAGATATCACCGCCCAGTTCAGACCCAAAGAGCCCGAGGATGACGCAGACGCGATGAACGCTCAAAACAGCAGCAAGCGTCAAACTGTCGTGAACAAAGGCACCACAAGCACAAGCAGCAGCTCATCAAACAACGCCATCGCTTACTTCAAAAGAGTTTGTGAGGATATGGATGATAATGGTATTCAGATATACACAATCGGCTTTCAAATTACCTCCGGCTCAACTGCTGATACCTTGCTCGAATACTGCGCATCTTCGTCAGGAAACTATTACTTCGTTGAAGGCCTCGATCTGGACGACGCCTTCAACTCCATAGCGGCCTCAATCAACAGCCTCAGGATATCCGGATGATATTGCCAGGCTGCTCTCGACCGGGCCCAAAAGCGCAAAAAGGCCTTCCCGGGGCGGGGACACGCATCATAACGGACAAGCGCGGAGTGACAGCGATTGAGTTCGCCATCATCGCCCCTGTTTTTTTTATGATCCTGTTTTCGACATTTGAAGCCGGTCTCCTCTTTACCCGCCTCGCGATGCTCGACAACGCAGTCAGCATCCTCGCCAAATCGATTTACATCGGAGAACTCGCAGACGGGATCGATGACGGCACGACCTCGCAAGACGATGTTGAGAAGATGGTCTGCGCAGAGCTCTACATTGTCATGCCGGACTGCGACGAAAACATCACGGTCGAGCTGACGGAAGTCACGTCCCTCTACAGTTTGCCGACCACAGATGCCGAGTGCATTGACTCGATGGATTTGGAGATCAATCCAGCGGTAACATTCGATCCTGGAGGGTCGGGATCAAATGTTTTCATGCGCGTCTGCACAACTGTGGATGTTCTAACACCGGGACTCGGCCTTGGTCTCGCCCTGACCAAGACGTCGACTGACCGCTTCGAACTGATTTCCTCCACGGCCTTTCGGAATGAGCCATACTGATATGCCGAAAAAAGCAACCTTTCAGCGCTCCGCATTCTGGCGGGATAGCAGTGCAGCAGCGGCAGTAGAATTCGCCATGGTGGCCCCTTTTCTCGTTGTTGTGCTGATCAACGTGGTCTCGTTCTTCGATGGATTTCGAGGCGATAGAGTCATTTCGCGCACAAACACGGTCGTTCTGGACCTTTTGACACGGGAACAGGGCGGGATCGACGATGATGATTTCGACGAACTAGTCGCGATCGCGGAGGCACTTGCCGGAAAATATGTCGACAACGGCTTCACGCTGGTCCTGACGAGTGTTCGTAACACTTGGGACTCAAATGAAGATCCAGACATCGATCTTCGCTGGAGCATCAGCAACGATAGTTCAGCCGTTTTGACCCAGGACGACATCGACGCAATGACGTTGCCGTCGATGCAGGAAGGCGATACAGCCATTATCGCCTCTCTTACGACAGAATATACGCCGGCAATTGTCGGCGAAATCAGCGGCGATTTCACTCTGAGTGACTATCTCATTCGTCGACCGAGATATATCACCGAAATTGATTGCTCTAGCGACACGGGCAAATGCTGAATAGCTTTATGAGCCCACTCTGATATTTGACCGAAACAGATACCGTTTCAATAAGAGTGAGAGCTTTCAAGACCGTTCGACGCCCTGTCCCAACCTGCCACCGCGCAGTGCTTGAGGCGGGGCGTTGTCACGTCTAGGCTTGGGTCACGCATCTGACTTTCTGCGACACCAGCGACCAGGATCTGCCCTTATGAAAATCGCCGTCCTTGCAGACATTCATGGCAACCTTCCTGCACTCGAAGCAGTCATCGCCGATATGGCCCGCGAAAGCCCTGACATGGTCGTGAACCTGGGCGACTGCGTCTCCGGACCGCTTTGGCCCGATGAAACCGGTCACCTGCTGATGGACAAGGCGTGGATGACGGTCGGCGGCAATCATGACCGGGTTGCTGTTGGACCACCTGTTCATCCAAACAATCAAACCGATCACTTCACCCAGTCAGTCCTTTCCTCGACGGTCATCGACTGGCTGGCGGCGCTGCCGTTCACCTGTCACCTTGATGAAAGCGCCGCCATCTTTCACGCAACCCCACACCAAGACGATCTCTATCTGACGGAATCCGTGACCGGCGAGAACGCGTCGCTTTCCTCTCCTGCTGAAATCCTGGGACGTCTTGGAGACGGCGCGACGTCTAAACTGTTTTTGTGCGGCCACACCCACATTCCCAGGCTGATCGCGCTTCCGAACGGGCAGACCATCTTCAATCCGGGCAGCGTCGGCTGTCCTGCCTACAGCGACGAAACGCCGAACCACCACGTGATGGAAGCCGGCAGTCCTCATGCCCGGTACGGCCTGTTGGAAAAGACCGGTCAGCTCTGGACCTACCGGCATAAGGCCATCGAATACGACTGGGCAGCGGCCTCAAAACAGGCGCAGAACAACGGCCGGGAGGGCTGGGCACACGCCTTGTCGACGGGCTTTTATCCCCGCTGACAATGGTCCGAGATCAAGCGACTAGCAGCTCTCCCAAAACACGCCTAGGAAATCCAGGAAACAAAATCACCATTCCGGAAATGCCAGAAAATATGTTGGACATATTTTAGACACCAACATTTTTGAGGGTGACTTTACGTAAATGATCGAATTTCGGCGAAACCTCCTCGTCGAATTTACGGTCGGTCGAGGCGTGTTCCAGTGAATTGCTCAATGAATTCCTTTTCAACTTAGACCCAGGAAAATGAAATGTATTTAAAGCGCGCCGTTTTGGCGCTTTTCACCCTAGCCGCGATGACCATGGCGTTTATCGCCAGTGTTTCTGCAGCTCCTGCCGCCACAGCTCTTGCCGCAAAGGCGTCAAGCGTATCACCTCAATTCGAACGAGCCCTGTTGCTCGCCCAATACCGTCGCCCGCCACCACCTCCAGGCGGTTACCGCCGTCCTCCCCCGCCGGGTTTTTATCGCCCACCGCCGCCGCCCCGTTATCGCCGCCCACCGCCACCGCCTGGATATTACCGTCCACCGGTCGTTCGTGGTCTGCCCCGAGCCCATTACGATTGGTGTGTGCGTAAATACCGGTCCTATCGGCCAGCCGACAACACCTTCCAGCCATACCAGGGGCCTCGTCGGCCTTGCAGATCACCCTTCTGGGGCTGACGAAAGCCAAGACTTCCGACATCGAAGAGGCCGGCACCGCGCTGGCCTTTTCTTTTGCATGACGACCAAGGATGATGCAGACGGCCATGCAGAACTGGCGATCGAAAGATTAAAAACGCCCGTTAAATCATTGCCTTGAGATAAGCTCAGAAACACCATCGCCTCATTTTAGGCGCTGTGGATGCCTATGCCTCCCACGTTGAATCTCCCCGCGGAAACGCCTCTTCTCCGCCCGCGAGCGGCAGCGCTGAAAAGGCGGTCAGATTTGAAGGAATGAGAACGAGCATGACCCTGAAACGAACCGCCATCGCAACCCTGGCAGCATCAGCGATCACCCTGGCCGCAGTTGCGCCCTCCTCCGCGTTGCCCGTCAGCACGAGCTTGTACAACGCGGAACAGATCACGGATGGGATGCTGCTCAAGGTTCAGAACCGGAACGGCTTTTACACCCACAACGGCAAGACCTATTACAACGGCCGACAGGGCTACAAGAACGCACGTCCCGGCTACAAGCAATACAATGGCTGGTGGTTTCCTCTCGCAGCCTTTGCAGCCAGCGCAGTCGTGGGTCAGGGTCTGACGGCAAAGCCAACGCCTTCAAAAGCACGCGCACCGAGCCGTGCGACAGGTCGTTTCACGGCAGAACATTATGCATGGTGCGCTCGCAAATACCGTTCCTACCGGACCAGCGACAACACCTTCCAACCCTACAATGGCCCGCGCCGTCAGTGCGTGTCGCCCTTCGCGGGACGCTGATCGTTCGATTGCAAACCATGGCAGATTTCAGGGCAGGCTTTGAATGTCTGGCCCTGAAACCATGACGAACAGGATTTGACAAAAGAGCCGCCGCGTCCCAAGAGACGGATCAGCTCCCGACTCTCGTTCAGACCAGAAGTTCTCATCCATGAAAATTTCCGAAGCCGATATTCTTCTCGTGCCTGGGTATGGTGACACGCCAGATGGGCACTGGATGAAGCGCTGGCAGGCGAAAATGGCCAATGCCTGGGTGGTCGAGCAGAAGAACTGGTTCAAACCCGACCGGAAGATCTGGCAGGATACCCTTCTTGCACGGCTGGAAAAGACAACCAAGCCGGTGGTTCTTGTGGGCCATTCCCTCGGCTGTACGCTGATCGCCCACGCGGTCAACGATCTGCCGAAGGAGAAGGTTCGCGGCGCGTTTCTGGTGGCACCGACGGATCTGGAGCGCAAGAAGCCCAAGCCGAAGTTCGATGTGGGGGCCTTTGTGCCCCTGCCCCAGTCTCCGTTGCCTTTTCACGCCCATGTGGTTGCCAGCCGCTCAGATGAAAATTGCACTTATGAGCGTGCCGAAACGTTCGCCAAGGCGTGGGGAACCACCATCCAGGACGCAGGCGAAGCTGGCCATATCAACATGGCCAGCGGCCACGGTCCCTGGCCCGAAGGCCTGATGTCCTTCGCCCACTTCATGAAGCGCCTGGGCTAACGCTTTTCCGCAGCAGACAAAGAAAAAGGCCCCCGCTGTCACGGGGGCCTTTTAGAATGCATTCAATCCGATCGACTGTGATCAATCGTTCTGGATCTGCTCGACCGCAGTATGCATCAGCTCGTCCATGGTGCGGCGGATCTGATGGTCGGACTGTTCGATGTTCTTGGCATCGAAATCGCCGCGAATCTTGCGGAAGACGTCTTCATCGCCCGGCTCTTCAAAATCAGAGCGAACAACTTCCTTGGCATAGCCCTCGGCGGCTTCGCCTTCCAGGCCAAGCTTTTCCGCAGCCCACAAGCCGAGCAGCTTGTTGCGCCGTGCGGTCGCCTTGAACCTTAGCTCCTCGTCATGCGCGAACTTGCTTTCAAATCCATCTTCGCGCTTGTCGAATGTGCTCATCCTGGTGTCTCCTGAACTACGGATAGCCTCTACGCCCCAAATATAGGAACGATCTTGCCTCTTCCATATCCCCCAAGCGCCACCAAATCAACGCGGGAAAGCCCATATGCCCCAAAAGCATGAGTATTGCCCGATTTGGCACAGTTCAGCCGATTGTACTTTTCCAGGCATTCAGGTAAGTTCCGCGCCGCTGACGCAGGGCGCAGGCTGAAGACTCACTCCGAATACGGGAAGTTGTCGACAGTGCCCGGCAGAAAGCGAACGGGGGGACGAATGACCAACTGGAAGACCCCTGTTCGATGGATTTTCTCAAACATTCACGGTATGTGCCAATGAATCGCCGCCGTCGCATATATGAAGGCAAAGCCAAGATCCTCTATGAAGGCCCAGAGCCTGGAACGCTGATTCAGCATTTCAAGGACGATGCAACTGCCTTCAACAACAAGAAACACGAGATTATCGACGGCAAAGGCGTGTTGAACAACCGGATCTCCGAGTACGTCTTCAACAACCTGAACGCCATTGGCATTCCGACCCACTTCATCCGTCGCATGAACATGCGCGAGCAGCTGATCCGCGAAGTCGAGATCATTCCGCTGGAAGTGGTGGTGCGCAATGTGGCCGCCGGCTCCATCGCCAAGCGCCTTGGCATTGAAGAAGGCACCCAGCTGCCGCGGTCCATTATCGAGTTCTATTACAAAAACGACGAGCTGGACGACCCGATCGTGGCTGAAGAACACGTGACGGCATTCGGCTGGGCAACCCCTCAGGAACTCGACGACATCATGGCGCTGGCCATCCGCGTCAACGATTTCCTCTCTGGATTGTTCCTCGGCGTCGGCATTCGTCTTGTCGACTTCAAGATCGAGTGCGGCCGTCTGTTTGAAGGCGACATGATGCGCATCGTTGTTGCTGACGAGATCTCCCCGGACAGCTGCCGTCTTTGGGACATCAAGACCAACGAGAAGATGGACAAGGACCGCTTCCGCCGTGAAATGGGCGGGATGCTGGAAGCCTATCAGGACGTCGCCAAGCGGCTGGGCATTCTCAACGAGAACGACCGCCCGGCAGGTTCCGGCCCGACGCTGGTTCAGTAACTCGAAAGATTCCCACCCCCGACCTACCAAGGCCGGGGGTTTTGCTTTCAGCACCGTTCCAATTGCCGGCAAGCTGGTGTAAGCAGCAGCCAAACAGGCTCTTAAGATCAATTTGAAACGCTGGCCTGATCGGTTAGGCCTTTCAGCGGAGAAGACAGACCATGAAGGCACGTGTCATCGTCACCTTGAAGAACGGTGTTCTCGATCCTCAGGGAAAGGCCATTGAAGGTGCGCTCGGCGGCCTCGGTTTCGGCGACATCGGTTCGGTTCGTCAGGGCAAGGTGTTTGACCTGGAACTGACCACCACCAACAAGGAAGCCGCACAGGCTGAAATCGCCCAGATGTGCGAAAAACTTTTGGCAAACACGGTCATCGAGAACTACGCCATCGAAATCGACTGACGACGACCGGGCAAGGACGCCGTTGATGGATAGCGACGCGAAGAACGCACTCCGCTTCATGGCCCTCAAGGCCGCCATATTCATCCTGTTCCCTGCCCTCGTCGCTCTCGTAACCGTCCTGGTCATGCTCTGACCAAAGCTGGAGATCGCTCCATGAAAACTGCCGTTATCGTCTTTCCAGGTTCCAACCGCGACCGCGACATGTTTCACGCGCTGGAGCTCATTACCGGCACCCGGCCCGCAAGTGTCTGGCACACCGAATCTGAACTTCCAGACACCGACCTTGTTATTGTGCCCGGCGGCTTTTCCTACGGCGACTATCTGCGCGCCGGCGCCATCGCGGCGCGCTCCCCGATCCTCAAGGATCTGGTGAAGAAGGCAAATGCGGGCGTCACCGTTCTGGGCGTCTGCAATGGCTTCCAGATCCTGACCGAGGCAGGCCTCCTGCCTGGCGCCCTTATGCGCAACGCGGGCCTCAACTTCGTCTGCAAGGAAGTGAAGCTCGAGACCGTCAACGACGCGACCCGCTTTTCCTCAAGCTTCAAAAAAGGTCAGGTCTGGCGCTGTCCGGTCGCACATCATGATGGCAATTACTTCGCCGATGCCGACACCCTGAAGGCGATCGAGGACAACGGCCAGGTCGTTTTCCGCTATGGTGAAGGCACCAACCCGAACGGATCCATCGACGACATTGCCGGCGTGATGAATGCGAAGGGCAATGTTCTTGGCATGATGCCGCACCCGGAAAACCTGATTGAAGATCTCAACGGTGGAACCGAGGGACGGCTTTTGTTTGAAAGCCTGCTCGCCAAGGCCGCCTAGGGCAAAGTTCTTTCCCAAACGTTGATCGGGAGACGGCAATGGCCGAATTGGAATTGTCCAAGGAAGATCGAGAGCGGTTGACCCGTCTGGTGCAGGACTATACGCGGGACGAACTGGATCAGGACATCGGCAACATGGAAGCAGGTTTCCTGCTTGACCGTCTGATCGGGCCTCTTGGCACGGTTTTCTACAACAAGGGCCTGCGCGACGCGTCAGCTCTCTTCGCACGCCGGGCCGATGATATGGCCGACGAGCTTTATGCCATGGAACGGATCAATCCGGTCGACCGGTAGACGTCAGCTCTGCCTCGAGACCTAGATTGCCTTTCGCCGTTCCAACTTTGGCGCATGACCGTAGCGGCGCGCGAAGGCTCTTGAAAACGCCGCTGCCGAAGCAAAACCGCACATGCGCGCAACCGCCCTGACCTGCACCCCTGATTCGAGTTCAGCCCTTGCGATGTCCAGACGCCAGTTGGACATATAGGCACCAGGAGTCATTCCAAGCACTTCCTTGAAAGTAACCGCGAATTGCGTGCGCGACATGCCCGCTTCCGCAGCCAGGCTTTCCAAATTCCAAGCCACACCCGGACGTTCGTGCATGGCCACCAGCGCAGCTGCCAACCTGGGGTGCGAAAGACCGGCAAGGAGCCCCACGTCAGCCGCGTCACTCTCCAGCGCGTGGCGCAACAGGCGAATTACAACAACTTCGGCGAGTCGGTGGAACACCGCTTGCCCACCGCAACGGGGCTGAACGACCTCTTCGACCAATGGGGACACAACCGTCCTCAGATCTGGCGCATCCACGAGGTCTACCGAGATGCATCTGGGCAACGCCAACACGAGATGATGCCCAGCACCGGCAATCTCGATCTTCGCCGCGACCACCAGCGTTTCACTCTCATCAACGGACAGGTGATCGCAAGCGGCGCAGTCGCCGGAACCACTGGGCACAAACACGAGCCGCAACGCATCATCATCACCCCGAATAACGACAAAATTCGCACCCCGCGCTTCAGCCTCATCAGGAGCGACAAGGTCGGCCTGAACCCTGAAACGCTCGATAAGAGACGACAGCCTGTCGAGGCGTCCGCCGAAGACGTTGGTGGCGTGAACGTTCATGAACCGAACTCCAGATCATATATCTCGAACGAATAATTGCTCAAAGTTCTATAATCTAGCTTGAGATTTTGCAAAAGCACAAATCGAACGGAGACCTAAATGCTTATTCCAAGACAGCCTGTCCCGGGCCTTACCGCCGAGACAATTTCCCATGGCACTTTTGATTTGGCCAAAGACGGCGCCGAATGGGGCACCCTTGTTGTGTTCTACCGCGGCCTGCATTGCCCGATCTGCGCGACCTATCTGAAGGAACTCGAGCGCCTAACACCCGAGTTCGAAAAGCGCGGCGTCAAGACTGTGGCCCTGTCCTCGGATGATGCGGACCGTGCGGCGCAGATGGCCGAAAAGGTCGGTGCCGACAACCTGCGCTTTGGCCACTCCGTGCCACTCACCGTTGCCAAGGACTGGGGTCTTTACATCTCCACGAGCCGCGGCACCACGTCCATCGGCATCGAAGAACCTGCCCTCTTCTCCGAACCTGGCGTTTTCCTTGTTCGCTCCAATGGCGAGCTCTATTTCGCATCATTTCAGACGATGCCTTTCGTTCGCCCGCATTTTCAGGAAATGGTTGGAGCCCTCGACTTCGTGAAGGCAAACGACTACCCGGGACGCGGCGAATACACCGGCGCTGTCTGATTTTCCACGACCTGAACACTTACTCCGGCGGTCTGGTTTTCCTGCCCGCCGGAGTTTCCCGCAGATCTACCTTTTTGAAACGCGCGGCCCACACAAGGTCTGCGGTGTTCCCATTGGGGTCTGCGAAACGCTCATTCTTTGAGAGCATTGGAAACTATTGGACGGTCACATTGACGAAGTCGTTGTAGATCTCGACCGTGATCCAGACATTGCTGTTCACGATGCGATTGGCCGCCGTGCGCTCGATGGTGCCATTGAGGATCATCCGCTCCATCCGGCCTCGGTTAGCAGCGGATGCAAAATAGCGATCGCCCTCATCTCCCGGATCGCGGATACCGAACTTGTGAAAATTGGCGCGGTCCTGGCGGATGATCTGCCAAGGTTGCGTCAAGCGCGAGCCCTTGGAATTGAAATGGTCTGCAGATCCCAGAAAGGCCGAATAGACCTCCAGCAGCTGACTTTGCGCGGCTGCCTGGCCGGCAAACAGCGTCGAAGCGACAACAAGCAGAAGCGCAAAAGTCGCGGACCGGCCCCATTTGATACCCTGCATTTCCAGCCCTCCCATCGGTTGGCGCATTCTTCCCATTTCGAAAGCTATGCGCAAGCCCGTGACAGCTGAATGAGGGATAACAATACTGCAGACACTTCCCAAAGGCTGCGAGGAAAGCTTGAACAGTTTACGGAGCCGGACCGCATCAGGACCGCTTGGCGGCTATCTCAGTAAGGGCGCTTGGAGGTGGCCCAGAAGGGACGGCAGGCCTCGCCATTTGCAACTGCGCGGCTCACGCCGATGTCGGCCAGCGCTTCATCTGAAAGCTTTGAGAGCTGTGCTCTCGAACGCCACATGTGCTGCCACAACACAAATTTGCGATACACATAAGCCAAGAATGCCGATCTCAGCGACCCCTGGTCGCCTCTCAGCTGAAGATCTGCATCAATCACAGTCATATTGAACCTCTTTTCGATACAATTTTAAGTTCAAAGCACGATTGTCTCGGTTCATTCATATGAATTGACTCATTATTCGATGCAAGATAGAAAATTGTCACCATGACAAATTGGATTCCGAATATTCCCGCTGGCAAGGGACCGATGTATCTGCGCCTGGCGAACCAGATCGCAGAAGACATTGTCGCGGGCACGCTCCCGGCGGGCGCAAAGCTGCCGCCGCAACGAGATCTCGCCTATGATCTTGGAATTACGGTCGGCACCGTTGGCAGGGCCTATGCGCTGGTGCGGGAGAAAGGTCTGGTTAGCGGAGAGGTTGGGCGCGGCACCTATGTGCTTGGCACTTTCGCTCCTGTACCGGAAACCGTGACAGATGAAAGCAAGACAGCGCCAGCCATTCAACTGATCCCCGCTCCAGTGCTCGCTGGCGATGTTGATTTCGGGAGCACACGAACGGCCGTTCCCCATCCTGAGCTGACCCGCCTGGACAGCACATCGGCCCCGGAAATCGGACAGTCCGAAATCGTCCGAAACCTGATGCAACAGATCACCAGCGATTCCCCCTACGAGATCGCCAGCTACACACGCATCATTCCGGACAGTTGGCGTCAGGCAGGCCAACGGTGGCTGGCGCGCGGCGGCTGGACGCCAGACGTCGGCTCGATCGTCCCTGCCTTCGGCGCTCAGGCGGCAATCATGTCCGTTATCAGCGCCACCACCTCTCCAGGCGACAGGATTGTCTTCGAAGAACTGACCTATAGCTCGATTGCCCGCGGCGCGGTGCTCATGGGCCGGCAGCCAGTTGCAATTGCGCGCGACGAGCGCGGCCCCCTGCCTGACGAGCTGGCGAAAATATGCGCGCAGAAGCATCCGAAGGTTATCTTCATGATGCCGACCATGCACAATCCGACCCTGACGACTATCCCCGAAGACCGACGCCGGGAGATTATCGCCGTCGCCCGCGAGCACAATCTCTGGATTATCGAGGATGAGGTATACGGCTCCCTTCGCGATACGGAGCTGACGCCTCTCATCGCCCTTGCGCCCGAGCGCACGTTCCACGTCGGCTCCCTGTCCAAAACCGTCGCCGCGGGTTTGCGTGGCGGCTGGGTTTCTAGCCCCTTGTCACACGCCCAGCGCATCGCCAACGCCCACAAGATGATGACAGGCGGCATCTCGTTTCTGCTGGCCGAGCTGTCTGCTCGGCTGGTTCTCAGCGGCGCAGCGAATGATCTACGCCTGCGAATCCTTGCTGAAATCGATGCACGCCACGGCATCATTCTCAAGGAATTCCAGGGGCTCGACTTCGAATCGGCCAAGGATTCCCCCTTCCTTTGGCTGAAATTGCCCGAGCCGTGGTTGCCCGGCACCTTCAAGGCCGCCGCTGCGTCAGCCAAGGTGCTCATTGATGACGAGGACGAGTTCAAGACCGGTCGTCCGGACAGAACCCACCACCGCGTACGTATGGGCTTCACAAACCCTCTCACCCGTGCGGAAGTTGCAGCATCCTTTGCCACCTTGAAAAACCTGCTCGATGACGGCATCGCCGCCTATGACAGCTTTGAGTGATCACTGAAGGAGGTCAACAAGCGCGCTGGCCACGCAAAACTGTCATTTACGCCGGCATGAGCTGCTTTTGCCCCCTCCCCATCCCGGTTCCGATCTGTTAAACCGGCGACAAATCAGCCTCAGGCGCTGAGCGCCGCAGAGATCCGGACCGACATGATCCCCAACGACATCAAGATCACGCCCGACCTTATTGCCTCCCACGGCCTCAAGCCTGACGAATATGACCGAATCCTGGAGTTGATCGGCCGCGAGCCGACCTTCACCGAACTCGGCATCTTCTCGGCCATGTGGAACGAGCACTGCTCCTACAAATCCTCCAAGAAGTGGCTGAAGACCCTTCCGACCACCGGCCCACGGGTTCTGGTCGGCCCCGGCGAGAACGCCGGCGTCGTTGATATCGGCGATGGGCAGGCCGTTGTCTTCAAGATGGAAAGCCACAACCACCCGTCCTACATCGAACCCTATCAGGGTGCGGCGACCGGCGTTGGCGGCATCCTGCGCGATGTCTTCACAATGGGCGCACGACCTGTTGCGGCCATGAACGCCCTGCGCTTCGGTGAACCTGATCATCCGCGGACCCGGCATCTCGTCTCCGGCGTGGTTTCCGGCGTCGGCGGCTATGGCAATTCCTTCGGCGTCCCAACGGTCGGCGGCGAAGTCGAGTTCCACTCCAGCTACAACGGCAACTGCCTGGTCAATGCCTTTGCTGCCGGTCTTGCCGACAGCGACAAGATCTTCCTTGCCAAGGCTGAAGGCGTCGGCCTGCCGGTTGTCTATCTTGGTGCTAAGACCGGCCGAGACGGTGTCGGCGGCGCGACCATGGCATCGGCCGAATTCGATGACACCATCGAGGAAAAGCGCCCCACGGTTCAGGTTGGCGATCCGTTCACCGAAAAATGTCTTCTAGAAGCCTGTCTTGAACTGATGAAAACCGGCGCGGTTATAGCGATTCAGGACATGGGAGCTGCCGGTCTGACCTGTTCGGCGGTCGAGATGGGCGCAAGCGGTGACCTTGGCATCGAGCTGGACCTTAACAAGGTTCCCGTTCGCGAAGAGCGCATGAGCCCTTACGAGATGATGTTGTCGGAAAGCCAGGAGCGCATGCTCATGGTCCTGCGTCCCGAGAAGGAAGCAGAGGCCGAGGCAATCTTCAAGAAATGGGGTCTGGACTTCGCCATCGTCGGCGTCACCACCGACACCCTGCGCTTTGTCGTCAAGCACGACGGCGAGACCGTCGCGGATCTGCCGATCAAGGAACTGGGCGACGAAGCTCCTGAATACGACCGTCCATGGGTCGAAAGCCAGAAGCGGCCACTCCTGGACGCCGACGATGTGGCAGAGCCTGCTGATTACGCCGAAGCTCTGTTGACGCTGGTTGGCAATGCAAACGGCGCATCCCGTCGCTGGGTCTATGAGCAGTATGACACGCTGATCCAGGGCAACACCGCGGCATCGCCGGGCGGTGACGCCGGTATCATCCGCGTCGAGGGCAGCCGCAAGGGCCTGTCCTTCACCGTGGACGTCACCCCGCGCTACTGTGAGGCAGATCCCTTCGAGGGCGGCAAGCAGGCTGTTGCAGAAGTCTGGCGCAATCTGACTGCCGTCGGCTCGGAACCTCTGGCTGCCACCGACAATCTGAACTTCGGCAATCCGGAGAAGCCTGAAATCATGGGTCAGCTTGTTGGCTGCATCAAGGGCATCGGTGAGGCCTGCCACGAGCTTGAGTTCCCGATCGTCTCGGGCAACGTCTCCCTTTACAATGAGACCCACGGCACGGGCATTCTTCCCACCCCCGCGATCGGCGGCGTCGGCCTTCTGCCCGATGTCACCGTGCGCGCCTCCGCCGCCTTCAAGTCGAGCGACGAAGCCATCGTTGTTATCGGCGGCAAGGGCACGCACCTGGGCTGCTCTCAATATCTCGCCGACATTCTCGGGCGCGAGGAAGGCGCTCCTCCTCCCGTCGATCTTGATGCAGAGAAGCGCCGCGGAAACCTGGTGCGGCAGTTCATCGGCGCGGGCCGCGTCTCCAGCGTACATGATATTTCCGCAGGCGGCCTTGGTGTTGCCTTGGCCGAGATGGCCATGGCCAGCGGCATCGGCGCCAGCGTCAAGCTCGACGGTCCTGCCCATGCAGCGCTCTTCGGAGAAGACCAGGGACGCTACGTCATCAGCGTTGCATCAAGCGAACTCGACCTCATTCTGGAAGACCTCATTGATGCAGGCATCGAGGCTCACCACATCGGCAACACCGGCGGCACGGATTTGACTGTTGAGGGTATCCTCACCATATCCGTTGCAAAGCTGAAGGAAGCGCACGAGAATTGGTTCCCGAACTATATGGCTGGCGCCTGAACAGGCCCCTGCCGGGAACTCATTGACAAGAGGGAAGAGGACAGAACCAAGATGCCAATGGACGCCAATGAGATCGAGGCCCTGATCAAGGCAGAACTGCCCGATGCAAAGGTCGAGATCCGGGATCTGGCCGGCGACGGTGACCACTACGCTGCCAATGTCGTGTCTGAATCGTTCCGGGGCATCAGCCGGGTTCAACAACACCAGCTTGTCTACAAGGCGCTGAAGGGCAACATGGGCGGTGAATTGCACGCCCTCGCCCTTCAGACCAAGGCACCAGACTAGAGCTTTCAGGAGGCACTATGCTCTGGATCCTTCTCGCAATCTCCATCGGCGCTCTGCTGTACATGGATGTGCGAATCCTGCGGGCAGCCACCAGGCTCACAACGAAAACATACCGGCAGTTTGTCCCGGTGAAACACAAGGACAGGACATCATGAGCATCCAGGACTGGATCAAGAACGAAGTCGAGACCAATGACGTGGTGGTCTTCATGAAGGGCACACCGAACTTTCCCCAGTGCGGATTTTCCGGTCAGGTCGTTCAGATCCTCGACTACGTCGGCGTACCCTACAAGGGCATCAACGTTCTGGAAGACGACGACCTGCGTCAGGGCATCAAGGACTTCGCCAGCTGGCCGACCATCCCGCAGCTCTACATCAAGGGCGAATTCGTTGGCGGCTGCGACATTATCCGCGAGATGTTCCAGAACCAGGAACTCCAGTCCGCCTTTGCCGAGAAGGGCATTGAGGTCAAGCAGAGCGCCTGATTTCGGCAGCTCGCACAAGAAACAGAAGATGGGGTGGGTCTTGGGCTCGCCCTTTCGTGTTTTTGCGATCAGCATGCTTACCGACAGCACTGGTATTTCTCTCAGCGGCTGGCTGATTTCAGCGGAAAATTGAACGTTATCCAACTTCACTTACATCAACAGCCTTCAATCACTCGGCAATTTTTGCCGAATCATCTAGCCTGAACGTCAGGTGAATGCCGGATTCAGGGTTAGTACAGTCGCGTACCGCCATTCTCCGTCCAGACTTAGCGGTCAAAAAAAGACCGGGGAATGGGAACGGGGACTATGAAAACAATCGCTCTTGCAACGTTGTGCTGTGCCTTTACCGCGCTGATCTTCAATTCTTTTGATGATCCGCAGGATACAAAACTCACTCGGGTTGATTGTGCCGAGATTGCCGTGTTCGCGCCAAGCAACGGGAAAGCTGCGGATGACCTTTGCCGCAACTACGGCGGCGTGGCCGAAACGGGCGCCCAGCCTAGCGATGAAGGTCTGGTCATTCTGGTACGCAACCAGCCGATGGGCGGCTTTTCTGGCCAGAATTCCGTTCGCTGACCGGCTTTACGCCGCAAGCGGAAGGCCGCTCACTCCGCAGCAAACAAGCCCGCGGTCATGGCAAGCCCGGCACCGCAAGGTTCTTCAGCCTCGCCCTCACCTTCCTTCGTAACCTCTCCCGGTCGCAAATTGATGAAATCATACAGAGAGCGATCAAGCAGATGGGAGGGTCGCGTATGGGCCAACGCTCGCGCCATCACGCCCAGCCGGCCAGGGTTTGTCTTTTCCCAGCCCTGTAACATGCGTTTGACCTCGTCCCGCTGAAGGCCGTCCTGAGAGCCGCACAGATTGCAGGGTATGATGGGAAACTCCATTCCCGCAGCAAAGCGAGCGATGTCGCTTTCCGCTGAATAGGCAAGAGGTCTCAGCACAAGGAGATCGCCCTCGTCATTGACGAGCTTTGGCGGCATTGAGGCCAGGCGCCCGCCGTGGAAGAGGTTCATGAAAAACGTCTCGAGAATGTCTTCCCGGTGGTGGCCAAGCACAATCGCCTCGCAGCCCTGTTCGCGCGCAACCCGATAGAGAATTCCACGGCGCAAGCGCGAACAAAGCGAGCAATAGGTGCGATGCGCTGGGATCTTGTCGGTGACGATCGAATAGGTGTCCTCACGGATGATCAGGTGTTCGATGTCGTTCTTTTCAAAGAACTCCGGCAGCACATGGGCCGGGAAACCCGGCTGGGACTGGTCGAGGTTACAGGCAATCAGCTCCACCGGCAGAAGGCCGCGCCACTTGAGCTCGACCAGAACGGCCAGAAGCGCGTAGCTGTCTTTGCCGCCCGACAGACAGACGAGCCACTTGGGTGGGGACTTGCTGGCCGTTTCAGGAACCATCGCGAAGTCATCCATCGCCTGGCGCGCCTGACGCAACAACCGCTTGCGCAGCTTCTTGAACTCGACGCTTTTGGGCGCGTTGCGCAGCAGCTTCGGAACATCTACGTCGGCTGTGGCGGCGATATCATTCATCTCGGGTGCCTTGGCTTGGTGTCTTGACAGCTTTGCCCTGACATAGCGGATCGACCGGATCAGGCCAACCGGAAACGCCGTCCCAGCCTTGCCGGATCAACAAAGTGATCGTCAGAGACCCGCTCCGCCACGGCCTTTCAGGCTTCTGTCGGGAAGCGTCTCTAACTGCCCTCCGCGCGCCACTTGGAAAATACGCCCCCACTGGGGTCAGACCATTGCCAAAGGAAAACGCCCAAGCTATATCTTGTTTGTAATGTTATTACATTACAAATTTTCTCAATTTACAGACCCCCGGGAACCTCGATCATGCAGAACAGTATCAGCAAGAGCTTCGGTGCATTCGCGCTCGGCGCCGCCGTGTTTATCTCGGCACAGGCGCTTGCAAGCCAGAATACGAAAAAGGACACGGGTCATACGCACAAGCACAGCCACTCAAAGTCTCACGGAAAAAGCGATGCTTACAGAGGCTATTTCAAGGACGAAGACATCAAGCCAAGGCCGCTGACAGATTGGCAGGGCGAATGGCAATCGATCTATCCCTACCTCAAGGACGGAACACTCGATCCTGTCATGGAAGAAAAGGCCGCGCACGGCGACAAGAGCGCCGACGAGTACCGCGCTTACTATGAAACTGGCTACAAAACCGATGTCTTCAGAATTGACATCAACCACGGCGATGTCAGCTTCCACGAAGAGGGACATGTCCACCAGGGCAGCTACGTCGCCGACGGTACCGAGACCCTGACCTACAAGAAGGGCAACCGGGGCGTTCGCTACATCTTTAAGAAGGTGAGTGGTGACGCGGAAGCTCCTGTTTTCATTCAGTTCAGCGACCACAAGATCGCACCGGCACCCTCAGATCACTTTCACCTCTACTGGGGCAACGACCGCGCTGAACTGCTGAACGAAGTCACCAATTGGCCGACCTATTTCCCGGCCTCATTGACCGGTCAGCAGATCGTGGAGGAGATGCTGGCGCATTAGGACTCAGCCCCGGAACGGCAGCAGATCCTTATCAGGTCAAAGCTGGACCGCCGCCTTTTGTCGGCGGTCCACGCCAGCATTCGAAGGCTGCCCCCTAATTCCCGGCCATGATCGTCTTCGGTTCGACACCGGTCTCGAGCCACGCTTCAAGCGGCGTCATCGGATCCAGATCCATCTGCGTTACTCCTGCAGGTCCGCGCTGGATTCCGCAATGATCAGCGCCAGGCACCATAAACAGGGCGACATTCTGTTTGAAAACGTCCTCCCCGCCCGCCGCCTCAGACGCTTTCTCATACCAATCCACTGTCTTGAACGGAGTCACGATCGCATCCGACCAGCCATGCCAGACAATCATCTTCCCGCCGGCCGCGATAAAGGCGGACAGATCCGGGTTGTCGCCATTGTAGAGACTTTCCGCCGCTTTCATCCGCTCAGGGTCGGTCTCGAAATCGAAATCCTGAGGCGACCAGCCAGTTCCCGGATCCTCGGGAAACGCCATGTAGGCGCCGAAATTGCTGGCAAAGGCATTCAAGAGCTTTCCGCCGCCCTTCTCGAAGCCTGTCAGCCACAATCCCCAGAAAGGCTCAGACCCGGCGGGAATACCGCCCGGATACAGCTCTTCGCCTGCCGCGTTCACCGGTGGCTGGCGCCATTTCGCGATCACCCCCAGCTCGGCTTCGGTCAGGCACTGGTCCGACGCGGCACCTTCACACAAGAGTTCGGACAGGTCCGCCTTGCATAGGCGCGGATCGGAAATCAAACCGTCCTCAGCCCCATCAAGACCGTCACAGGACTGCATGACCGCATCTCCGATCAGCTTTTCCTTGCCCGGTTTCAAGATCTGCTCGCCTTCCTCTCCCGTGTTGGCTTGCATCAGCCAGCTCATCTTGGTCCCCACAAGCCCTGTGTAATCCATCGCTGGTGCGCCTGAGATGATCCCCTGGAACATGTCCGGATAACGCTGGGCTGCGACATGGGCCATACGACCGCCAGTGGAACACCCCTGAAATACGGATTGCTCTGCCTCCCGGCCATAGAACGCCGAGATGAGAGCGAGCGCGATCCGGTTGGTTTCGCCGATGGAACGCCAGCCCCAGTCCCGTTCTGCATGCGGATTGTTGTCTGCCCACCCCGCATCGACAACCGAAAGACCGTGATGTCCGCTGTCAGACGTTGCCGTGGCATAGCCCCGTTCCAGACCCGGACGCATGGCATTGATCCAGCCTTTGCCACTATCCGCACGGCCGAGAATGCCGCAAAAGCCTCCGCAACCTGCCTGATAGTATTTGCCGTTCCAACCTTCCAGGGGCAATCGCGCTTCTATGGAAATTGCCGGCAACGCCCGCGCACGCACTTCACAGTAGGATGGCAGACCGTCTGAGGCCGCAACGGTTCTGGCGCTGGTGACGAAACCGCTGCTCAGAACCACCTCGTTAAGCGCCGCACATTGCGCTTCATTCGCGTGCGAAGCCCCTCCCCAAAGGACGACATGCATCGCAGCCAGACCTGTCAAATACAGTCTTCTCATGTTTTCCTCCACTTTTCCTCCCTGTCGGCTCAGTCTTCACTTAGCCGACAGGTCAAGCTTGCCTTAGGGAGAAAAAGAAGGGAAGTGCTTTCCATCAGGGGTTTATATGAAAAATGAAGCAACCAAGATCGATACAGACCGGTTCCTTGCCCGAGGCCGCCTCAACTTGCCCGTTGATCGACTGCAAAGTCCGCGTCAGATATTGTGCGGTTACGGCCCAGCTCTTTGGCTCTTAGAAGGGCAACATCCGCACGTGTCCTGACCGTCGTGAAAGTCCCGCCGTTTCGCGTATCGGCCAATCCGACCGATACCGAGATCGTTCCGAGAATCCGCCCGGAATGGGTGAGTGACGTCGTGGCGGTACGGGTGCGAATATGTTCAGCAATTTCATATGCTTCTTCGGCACAAACGCCTGTCAGTAGCACTGAAAATTCCTCACCTCCATATCGATAGGACAATCCGCGATCGCCGACGATATTCTTCAAGATGTCAGCGAAGGTCTCGATGACCGCATCACCGGCGTCATGCCCAAATTCGTCATTGAACCGCTTGAAGTGATCAATGTCGATCATAAGACATGTGAGTGGAGCATCGCCCTTCTCTCTGCTGAAGGTTGCCAGTGCTTCATCCAGAGACCGGCGGTTTAACAAGCCGGTCAAGGGATCGCAAATAGCCATTTTTCTGAGCCGCTCGCGCAATTGCAAATTGGCCAAGGCGAGAGCAACATTTTCTGCGATCATCCCCAGATACGCAGTGTAGTCGTCCATTGAGGTTCGATCATCATATAGCGAGGTGAACATCAAGAGACCGAGCGCATCTCCATGCGCCATGAGCGGAATACATAAATCAGTCGTTTGAGACGTTGCAAAGTGCTGGCACTCAACATCTTTTTGACCTGGTAAGCTGAGATGCGCCCGACCACGTCTGAGGCTCCAACACGCATCTGGTGCAAACCGCTCAGGTAGGCCTTCCGGCATCTGCCACTGAGACGCGCACCAGAGTTCCGTTTTGGTTTCGTTTAAGATGTAAAAGCCGCCGCCGAGGTCGGCAAAAATTTGCGGTCCGAAACGCCCGACGACATCGGCAATTTCCTCTATTTCCTGACACGCCTGCATTCGGCGCATCATTTCGAGGATCAAACTTTTCATCTTCAAGTCGCGCTTGCGTTCGGCGTCTAAACGCTCCCGTTCCAAGCCGTTTTCCCGGAAGACACGGATTGCATCGCTCAGATCACCAATTTCATCTCTGCGGGTATCATCCGGTACTTCAACCGCAAAGTCTTGCTTGGCCAGGCGGCGAACAATTGAAGACATGTGCGTAAGCGGCAAGGCAACTCTGCGTCGTAAAATGAAGTATAGAACACCTAGAAACAACAAGGCTGTAAGGCCCAAAAGAACCCGCGCAACAATGTTGTAAAGGTCACTTTGGAATGTTGCCTTTTGCAACGCCAGCTCAGTGCGTGCATTGACTTCATTTGAGAAACTTTTGATCTGCTCAATCAAACGGATGTGTTGTTTGTAATGCGCATCGCCAAACAGCATATCGCGCGCACCTGCCACGTCCCCTGACTGGTATGTTTCAATAGCTTGTTTCTCAAGCACTTCCAGATCATCTATTAGCACATTGATTTCGTTCAATAATGCTAGCTCTACTGGGGTCCCGCCGTAGTCCTCGACATGGCGCGCCTGCTCCTCCAGACGGTGTTCTTCCTCATTGACGGTTTCAAAGGCGGCAAGGTGATTTAGATCACCGCGCATCACGAAGAGGCGGGCCTCATCAGCTCTCAGTTCCGCATCCAGTTCCAACTGTGTTCCGAGATTGGAAAGCGCCAGATGCACTTCGACAACCGCCCTTTCCTCTTCTGCCTTGTAGATGGACAGGATGAAGGCAAGACCCGAGAAGAACGTGAGGCCAACAGTGATCACGTAGGCCCAATTCGTTAAAGTGCTGATCTTCATCTGCTCACCAAGCGTCTTTGAGTCCGGCGATATGCGCCTTTGCCTTACAAGAATTAGATAGACACCTGTGAATTAACACTGAGAGCCTGAAATTCGATTAATGCGAGAAGATGTTCTCAACCCAGTATTCGCGGTGAGGCCATATGTAAGGACAACCAGGTGTTCGAAAGCTAAGATGTGACAAGCGCGAGATCACAATAAAAAAGGCCGCGCCAGAGGCGCGGCCTTCCAGATCCCCGAGGGGAAATAGTTTAACGCGAATAGAATTCGACGACCAGGTTCGGTTCCATCTGCACCGGATACGGCACATCGGCGAAAGCCGGAACACGAGAGAAGGACGCGGTCATCTTGCTGTGATCGACGTCGAGGTAGTCAGGAACGTCGCGTTCAGGAGACTGAACAGCTTCCAGAACCAGAGCAAGCTGCCTGGACTTTTCGCGGATTTCGACAACATCGCCCGGACGAACACGGTAGGACGGGATGTTGACCCGCTTGCCGTTGACCTTGACGTGGCCGTGGTTACAGAACTGACGAGCAGCAAAAACGGTCGGAACGAATTTCGCGCGATAGATGATCGCGTCAAGGCGCCGCTCCAGAAGACCGATCAGGTTTTCGGAAGTATCGCCACGCAGACGGGACGCTTCGTCATAAACCTTGCGGAACTGCTTTTCGGAAATGTCGCCGTAGTAGCCCTTGAGCTTCTGCTTGGCGCGCAGCTGCACACCGAAGTCGGACATTTTTCCCTTGCGGCGCTGACCATGCTGGCCAGGACCATATTCACGCTTGTTGACCGGGCTCTTGGCACGGCCCCAAATGTTCTCGCCCATACGACGGTCGAGTTTATGCTTTACGCTGTGGCGCTTTGACATCGCGGTTTCCTTTGTATAACGCGTTGTTTTTCTTCAAGGAAACGCGCCCTCCTTTATCTCCCGGCAAGCCGGAGGATCGACAGGGTTTCAACTAGACGGCGCCGGCTGAAAACCCACGGGTGCGTGATACCTGCAAAAGTCTCCTTCTACAGATCGCGCGGTACTACCGAACACTGGCTCGAATGTCAATGAGCAGCAGTGAGCGGTCACAATCTAGTCAAATAGCATTTTTTAAAAAAACACTCATAAATTGCATCAACCTTTCTTACCTCGAAGAAATGAGACTTTTTTGTGCAATCCCTTGATTTTTGCGGTTACTCAAAGAGCTCGCAAATACAACCAAGAGACGTTAATGTGTGAATCAATGCATTTATTAGGGAAAATTTAATTGTAATTTTTCACTATCCCGCCCAAGTTCACGTCGGGTAATTTCTAGCGCCGCATACTACTTTCTTTCAAGACTGCCCGCGCCTGGGTTCGATCCGGAGATCGTTAATGGAAACAACTCATCAGCAAGTCGATGAGGCCGGCCAATTTTATCTCGCCGGCGAGAACGAACATGTAGCGCGGACCCTCGACGCCGTTCGTTATGCCTTTCAGCCCATCGTCGACTTCGACACGGGCGTGGTCTATGGCCACGAGGCACTGATCAGGAATGTCGATCAATTGGGCTTTTCAAGCCCGGCAGACCTGCTCACCCATGCGGCGCACCATAACTACCTGGCGGATCTGGAGCCGCAGCTCTTGATGATGGCGCTGGAGTACCACCGGAAGTTCCAGAAGGCTTGCGGCTCCAAGCTCTTTTTCAATGTCGACGGACGTGGTCTGGGGCTCGCTGACGATCCCCGTGTGGATCTTAGCGCCATTGTCAGAGCCAACGGCCATGATCCAAGCCAGATCTGCCTCGAACTGTCCGAGAACCATCAGGACAACCAGTCGGGTCTTTCGGATCACATTTTGAAGAACCTGCGGCGCGACGGCTTCATGTTGGCGCTCGACCACTTCGGCCAGGGCTTTTCTGAACTGCGTCTGATCCACGATCTTGGGCCGCAATACATCAAGATCGATCATTTTTTCCTGAAGGATATCGACAAGGATCCAAGGCAGAAGCTCTTCGTGACCACCGTCGCAAATCTCGCCCATGTCCTTGGCGCCCGCGTGATCGCTGGCGGCGTGGAGACCGAGGGAGAGTTCAAGGCCTGCCGGGATGCAGGCTGCGACCTTGTACAGGGCTACTATGTCGCCCGGCCCTTCACCGACAAATCTCAGGCGCGCCTGTTCTACGAACATATCCGCACTGATTTGGCGCAGAACAAAAAGACCGAGGAAGAGCGCAAGATCAAGGAAGCGATCCAGAAGCTGCCTTCGGTCTCTTCAAGGGCCTCCATCGGCGAGCTCGTGGATCTCTTCATTGCGGACCAGAACCTCAGCCTCCTGCCAGTGCTCGACACCAACAGCGAGCCACGCGGCCTGATCCACGAACGCGACCTGAAGGCCTATCTCTATGCGGCCGGCTTCGCCGACGAAGGCCACAAACTCGCGCTGAACCTGCCGCTCCACAATTTCATCCGCTCCTGCCCGATCGCGGACATCAACTCCGACATCGACACGCTGCTGCTGACCTTCGCCTCGTCGATCAGTTCGGACGGCATCATCATCACCGAAGATTTCCGCTATGCCGGCTTCCTGTCGGCCACCTCTCTCTTGAAGATACTTCAGGACAAGCGGCTGGAAGAGGCACAGGATCAGAACCCGCTCACAGGTCTGCCCGGCAACGGCGCCATCCGCCGTTACATCGACAAGGCCGCCCAGAACCGCGCCATCCCGCGCCATTTCTGCTATTTCGACTTCGACAACTTCAAGCCCTTCAACGACACATACGGCTATCCCCAGGGGGACCGTGTGATCACCTTGTTCAGCGAGCTGATGCAGCGTCACATTTGCGGCATCGGTACATTTTGCGGCCACATCGGCGGCGATGATTTCTTCGCCGGCTTCGTGATGGGCGAACAGGACGAAATCGCCGAGCGACTGCTGACGCTGAAGCGCGCATTCAAGTCGGATGTCGAGAGTTTCTACGCGCCGGAGCATCGCAAGCAGGGCTATATCGAAGCTTCCGACCGCTACGGCTCTGCACGGACATTCGCACTGATGGAGTGCTCGATTTCCATGATCACCGTGGAACCCGAAACAAGCCTGTCGGTCGACCGGATCAATACAGAAATTGCCAATCTCAAACGCACTGCCAAACGCTCTGACGATGGTTTCGTCGTCAAGACCCTGGCGGCCTGATCTCATAGCCTCATCCGGCCAGCAGACCTCTCAGCTCAGGACTTCCGTCGATCAGACCGGAAGACCGAAGCCAGCCATCAACTGACGGCTGGCAGCATTGCATGTGCCTGACGTAAAGACGGCTGTGTCCGGCACCTCCCGGTCCATTGCATCGGACACGTGAGGCACCACCCGGGCCAATTGCCGGGCGATCGCTTCAGCCGGATCGATCCAGTCCACCGGCCAGGGCGAAACCTCCCGGAAGCGATTGACCAGAAAGGGGTAATGCGTGCAGGCGAGCACCACGATATCCGTACGCCTTGCGCCATCTTCCAGGAAACAGTCCTGAATTTCCGACAGCAGAGCCACGTCGCCGACATCTTCGCCACGCAGATGATCCTCGGACATCGCCGCCAGCCTGTCGGAGCCAACCAGACGCACATGACACTCCCGCGCATGGGTGTCGATGAGGTCGCGAGTATAGGCCCTGCGCACCGTGCCCGGCGTCGCCAGCACGGAAATCAGACCTGACCGGGTTCGTCGCGCCGCAGGCTTGATCGCCGGAACCGTGCCGACGAAAACCCGGTCCGGAAACGCCTCTCTCAGCGCCTCGCCCGCCAGCGTGAAAGCCGTGTTGCAGGCAATCAGAATGGCCTTGGGATCATGCGCCTCGATCAAGGCCCCGACCAGACCGATCAGCCGCGCGGTCAGCGGACCCTCGTCCCACCCACCATAGGGAAAGCCGGCATCATCAACCACATAGACCAGTCTTTCGAACGGCAGCTTGAAGCGCACTTCGCGCAACACCGTCAGGCCGCCCACGCCAGAGTCCAGGATCAGGATCGGGCGCCTGTCACGCATCTCAGCTGTCTTCCCCGGCGGTTTCTTCACCGCGGCTCTCGTCAGGCCGCGGCCGGGTGCGCCGTTTTTCAAGCGCCGCCACCACGCCGCGCATGGCCCGCACTTCCTGATCGGTCAGCTGAGCCTTCTGGAAAATGTTGCGCAGGGTTCGCACCATATGCGGCCGCCGTTCGGGCGGCCGGAAGAAGGTGACATTGTCCAGCGCACTTTCGATATGCTCGAAGAAACGCACCACATCTTCCTTGGAAGCTGGCGGATTTTCTTCTTCGCTCAGGCGGAACGGCAGCGCGCCCTGCGTCGCCGTCTTGCGCCATTCATAAGCGCAGACCAGCACCGCCTGGGCGATGTTGAGCGAGGCAAATTCCGGATCCACCGGCAGGGTGACGATCTCGTCGGCCAGCGCCACTTCGTCGTTGTTCAGACCCCAGCGCTCGCGGCCAAAGAGATAGCCGGTGCCAAGCCCCCCGGCCCCGAGTTCCGTCAGCTTCACAGCCGCCTCGTCGGGCCCGCGCACGGGCTTGGGCACTTCGCGCGAGCGCGCCGTGGTCGCATAGACAAAGCTCAGATCCGCGATCGCGGCCTCGACACTGTCGAACACCTGCACCTTGTCAATGACGTGATCGGCGCGGCTCGCCGCCGCCCGTGCCTTGTCGCTCGGCCAGCCGTCCCGCGGGTTGACGATCCGAAGATCCGTCAGGCCGAAGTTGGCCATCGCCCGCGCAGCGGTGCCGATGTTCTCGCCCAGCTGCGGCTCACACAGGATGACCGCCGGCGGGCGCACATCCACCCTGCGCGCTTCATCGCGAATATTTGCATTTCTGGTCATGGCCAGCGATTTAGCCGATCAACCGATTTTTGGAAAGAGGCAGACCCCAAAGCCCGCTTCGCCTGCCCTGTGTTTCCGCTGAAAACAGCAACCGCCGCCCCACTCCAGTGTGAGGAAGAGCCAAACGGCACCACGCCGATAGACCTCCCAGCGCCGCCACACTCTCTGTCGTCATCCCATGGCTTGACCATGGGAGCCATGCCGTTCCCTCACCTCACACGCAGCCCTCCAAGGAGATCCGTCACGGCATGGATTACCGGATCAAGTCCGGCAATGACGGCGGAGAGCTAAAGGAGAACCGTCCAGAACCATTAAGAAGCGTGTGGGGATGAAACAGTTCCGAGGTCGATCGTCTCAATTGTTCAGAACACTTGGTATTTAGACCCAGCTTAGAAATTTCAAAACCGGTTCAAGCCAATAGTAGGTTTCAGGAAAGCGAGCGGCGAGCATTTCGAGATAGCCCAGCCCACTTGCCGCCGTTGCGGTCGCGCTGCTGCCAACCCCAATCTTCAGAGGCAACTTCAGGAACCCAAAGGCCATCTTGGTATGGCCTTTGCCGGCTGCTTTCATCTCCTCGTCGAATTGCTCCAGCGCCCCTTCGGAATATTTCTCCAGACCTCTTTTGCTCAGCCGCCCTGCAGCTTCCAGAATCGGTTCGAATATGCGCTTGAGCGTATTATTCGTGCTTTCCTGAACATCGCGCCCAAGTTCGGCTTCATAGGCGGTCACCGGTCTCGGTTCGACGACTTCTCCCAGCGACACCTCAAGCTCGGTACTCATTGCCGAAAGCGTTTCGGGAATGCGCCGATCTAGCTGCTCGGCCTCAACCTCAGCTGCCAAGCTATCCGCAATGACCTGCCCCGTACTGGCGATCGCGGACAAATCATCTGCTGTAACCGCCTTGGCGGGAACCTCAGCGAGAAAAAGACGCCATTCAGGAAACTGATGCATGACCCGACCGAAGTGCATCGAAAGCGCGTGATAGCGAGCAGACAAAAAGTCAGGCCACTCCTCACTTACTGTCCTGCCGTAGTCCTTCAGCAGAGTTTCATTGTGGGCAATCGAGAACAGCACATCATGCGAAGGCGCTGAGGTGGGAATACGATCCGCAAGCCTGCGCAGGTACATCAAAAGCCGTGAATCAAGGTTGGCTTCTTCGGCCTCAAGGTCTTCAATGAAGTCCGAAAAGTCCTGCTTCAACGCAGCAAGAGCTGCGTCTACGCTGGAAAGACCACTCCTTGCCGGATCATCAGCAAGCGCCAACTGCGCCCCAACCCAAATCGGTTCCAATGCAGCCGCTTTTTGCGGCGGAATATCGATGGAGGCAGGATCTATTTCAGCCCTTTGACCAGGTTCACCCTTCGGCTCCTCGGGCGGCTCATACTCCTCAATCAGCTCCCTGATCCGCGCATTGACAGCCGCTGGTCCCTGTTCCCAAAGGTTTTCCGGCAGGGTCACCCGCGCCACTTCCAGATTCGGGCGGGCCCGGCGGCCCTGAAGCCGGGCGTCATACCAATCGGTCCAGACGTCCCAGCCTTCATCCCGTGCCAGCAAAGTTTGCCGCAGGCGGCTCCACGACCTCGCAATCCTGTCAGGTGTTCCCTGGTCATGCCAAAGCGGCGTGCCGGCGAGAGAGGCGACGCTCCCACCGGCCTCAATATGCTCTCGGTCTGAAAAGACGGCGTCGTAGGCGGCGTAGGCGGCGAAGGCGGCGGCGTCGGCTCTGGCGGCAGCGTCGGCGGAGGCGGCGGCAGCGTCGGCGGCGTCGGCGGCGACGTCGGCGGCGACGGCTCTGGCGGCGTAGTCGGCGGAGGCGGCGACGGTGGCGTCGTAGGCGGCGTAGGCGGCGGCGTCGACGGAGCCGGCGTAGACGGCGGCGGCTCTGGCGGCGTCGGCGGCGGCGGCGGCTTTTGAACTCAAAAGCGCACTGCCCTGGGCCGGTCCATTGCTCGCGGCCCAGGGCAGTGTCGTAGCGCGAAAGATCAGCAGAACGATGGCGGACTCAACATTCCTATTCGGCTCAAAGATACCATAGAGAAGCGGCAGAACCCTGAGCGCGGCCCGCGCGGCAATCACAACAGACACCTCGCGCGGCTGGGTTTTCAGCCACGCTTCCAGTTCCTCGCGATTGACTTTCACGTCCGCCATGGTCACTCCTGATCCCTAGGCAGACTGGCCGGAGCGATTTGAAATTGCAACGATAAGTGGTGTTTGTCCCGGTGAAAAATCTCTGCCCCGCCACCCCGCTCAGGCGTCATCCCATGGCTTGACCATGGGATCCATGCCGTTCCCTCGCCTCTCGCTCAGGCCTCCCGAGAAGACCCGTCACGGCATGGATTACAGGGTCAAGTCCGGCAATGACGGCGGTGCGTGGCGGTGGACAGAGGGGATCGACGGCCTGTTCCTAGAGCTGCTTGTAGAACACGGTCGTCGCATCCAAGTCGCCATGGGGCGAGGATGCATAGGCCGGTATGGTGCCGACACAGGTGTAGCCGCATTTGGGGTACAGCCCTTCGGCGACATCGCCGGTGACCGTGTCCAGAACCAGAAGCGTTCGATCCAGAGAGATCGCCAAGCCATCGAGGGCGGTGAGCAGCTGTTTCGCCAGGCCCTTGCGGCGGGCACCTGGATGCACCAGGAGCTTGGCGACCTCCGCCCGGTGGCGGCCATTGTCCTGTCCCGCCAGCTCCAGCATCACCGTGCCGACAATGCGGCCTTCCAGCCGCGCCACCAGCAAGAACCGCTCTCCGCTTTCGATGCCCGCGAGCCGCGAGGCCCAAAAGGCTTCGGCCGCCTCTTGCGATAACGGCAAGACAAAGCCGACGCCCGCCCCATCAGCGACGCAGGCGTGCAGGACCGCACCGAGATCCGGCAACTCTGATCGAGCTTCGGACGCGGTCAGCAGCACCACGGGCTCGTTGGGAACAAAAGACGTCATGGTGTCACCACGCAAAGGAGATAGCGCGCAGGATCCGGCCCGGGCGCATGATAGCTGTTGGAGCTGTTCAGCTTGAAACGCAGGCAGTCGCCAGCTGACAGGCGGTGAATCACATCGCCCCCTGCCCCTTCCGCACTGCCGGCGAGTGTCACCTCGAGGGTGCCGCTTTGAAGCCAGAGATGATGTTCCAGATCCGGGATCGGCGTGTCCGCATAAGAGACCGTTGCGCCGGCAGGCAATTCGCCCAAGATCATCGCGCCCCGATATCCGGGACGTGCAGGCGACAGGCTGCGCCGATGAAAGCCTGTTTGCGGATCGGTCCAGAGCGTCTGGTCATCATGGACGACGAGATCCGCGCCCCGGTCTTCGGCCTGGGCAAAGAGAACCGCCATGGGCAGCTGAAACGCCTTGCACAGGCGGCCCAGGACTGCGGCGGTCGGGCTGGTTTCGCCCCGCTCGATCCGCGACAGGCTGGCCCGGCTGACGCCAGACTGTTCTGCCATCTCGTCCAGCGACCAGCCGCGCTGCTGCCGCAATCCGGTCAGCCGCGCGGCAAGCCGCATGTCGAGAGTGTTTGGTTCAAGCTGTTCATTTCTCATATTCGGGAATTAATCCCACTTACGAGACAAGCGCAAGTCCAAAATCTGCTAACACTCTAGACCCGGGAGAAGACCGCACTGGCATTGACCCCGCCAAAACCAAAGCCATTGGTCAGGATATGATCCACCGGCCGTTCGATGGCCTTTCCGGGAATCAGTTCAAACCGCTCAATCGCATCATCCGGCTGATCCAGATTGCGCGAGGGCGGCAGCAGACCTGTCTCCAGCGCCTTGATGCAGGCGATGGCCTCGACGGCGCCAGCCGCGCCCAGAAGATGTCCGAACATGGACTTGCTGGACGAAACACCGAGATCCTTGCCCCGCCCTTCAAACAGCGTGGTCAGCGCGGCGATTTCGGCCGCATCGCCCACGGGCGTCGAGGTGGAGTGGGCGTTGACGTAGCCGATGTCGCCGGGCGCCAGTCCGGCCATGGCCAGCGCCAGCTTCATGGCCCGGAGCCCACCCTCGCCGTCCGGAGAGGAGGAGGTCACGTGGTAGGCATCCGCCGACGTGCCATAGCCGGAGACTTCCGCCAGGATCCGCGCGCCGCGGGCCTTGGCATGAGCCTCGGTCTCCAGCACAAGGATGCCTGCGCCCTCGCCCATTACGAAACCGTCGCGCGCCTGGTCGAACGGCCGGGACGCACTGGCCGGGTCGTCGTTGAACCTGGTGGACATGGCGCGCGCGGCGGAAAAGCCTGCGAGCGACACAGGATCAAGACAGGCTTCCGTGCCACCGGCGACCATCACATCCGCCTCGCCATTGCGCAGGATCCGCACCGCATCGCCGATCGCCTGAAGGCTGGCGGCACAGGCCGTCACCGGTGCCCCGAGAGGGCCGCGCAGGCCGTGGCGGATCGAGACCTGGCCGCTCGCCAGATTGGCCAGGAAAGACGGCACCAGGAACGGCGACACCCGGCGCGGGCCACGCTCGGCCACATGCCGCGCCGCTGCCGTCATGGCCGGAAAGCCGCCAACACCTGTGGCGATGATCGTGCCGGAGCGGATCTTGTCGTGATCACTCTCAGGCGCCCACCCCGCCTGCGTCAGTGCTTCCTCGGCCGCCGCGATGGCAAAGTGGATAAAGCGGTCCATACGCTTCTGCTCGCGTGGCTCGATATAAAGGTCCGGATCGAAACCGGCCGGATCCTCACTCTTGTCCGGCACTTCACCCGCCACCTTGCAGGCAAGCTGCTCGGCATCAAACCGGGTGATCGCGCGAATTCCGTTTTGCCCCTCGCTCAGACGCTCCCAGAACGTCTCCACGCCAACGCCCAGAGGCGACACCACGCCCATTCCCGTCACGACAATCTTGTTCACCGGCCAACTCCTTGTGTATATACACGATACTAGGCAAAAAGACGTGCTTCCTGCCCAATTTTTGCGTCTTAACTCACGTTCAAGCTACTTCTTCAGGTCTCTGGCTGATCGACGTCCGCGAGACGCTGCAACACGCGCACTGTCTCCAGAAATTCGGCCTCTCCCAGCTCTTGTGCCAAATCCGCCTGGGCCTCGCGCCAGATCGGCAGGCATGTGTCCACCAGCGCGTCCCCGCGCTCGGTCAGCACGTGGCACCGGCCATTGCCTTTTTCAAGCTGCTCACCCCGGATCAGCCCCTGTTTTTCCAGAAGCGCCAGATTGCGCACGAGCGTCGTACGTTCCATGCCGAGCACATCAGCAAGTTCGCTTGTCGTCTTGCCCGCGCCGTTGATCACGGCCCCCATGACCGAAAACTGGACAGCGGTTAGACCATAAGGCCGTGCCAGCCGGTCATACCGACGCGATACGGCCCGCGCTGCACGGCGAGCATTCATCAACATGCACAGCTGAAAGTTATCCGTCATGCATCCTGATAGATGTGTAGATACACGAAAGTCAATATCAGCAGTCGCTCAAATGCCATCGATCAGGTGCTATCGCATAAGTCGCAAGCACGTTATCTTGACACCCGACACAAACATCGGGGAGGCCTACATGGCAGACGACGCACAACAGACAGTCCAGTCCGTCCTGGACAAGATTGAAGACAACTGGATTTGGTTTCTGGCGCTCGGGATCGCCCTCCTGATCGGCGGAATGATCCTCATTGCAGCACCTCACGCTTCATCCGTCGCAGTAACGCTGTTGATCGCGGCGGTGCTCGTCGTTGGCGGCGCGCTGCAGATCTACCAGGCCTTCAAGAGCAAGAATGGTAACCACTACCTCTGGAGCCTGATCACCGGCATCATCGCCGTGATCGGCGGCATCGTCATCTATGCGAACCCGCTGGCCGGCACCTTTGCGCTGACCCTCGTCATCGCCGCAGTCTTCATTGCGCAAGGCATCAGCCAATTGCTCTTCGCCTACCGCCTGCGCCCGAACCAGGGCTGGGGCTGGATCGCATTTGCAGGCCTGATGTCGCTCCTCGCCGGCCTCATGATCTGGCTGGAACTGCCTTCATCGGCGGCCTGGGCGCTCGGACTTGTTGCCGGCATTTCGGTGCTCTTCAACGGCTGGAGTTACATCGCGGTGGCCCTTGCTGCCAAGTCGATGAAATCGAAGTAAAAAGAACGACGTTTTCCTGCCTGCAGATCTAGCTGTCTGCGGGCAGGAATTTTATGTATCATCGCGTTCCATTGTTTCACCGCTAATGCTCTCTGGAGCGTGCAAAGAGGCCTTGCCGTCATGACATCCGTTGTTGGTCGCAATCACGGATTGCCACATGCCAAGGCCCAATGGTGGTGGCCGCCTCCCCGTTTCATGTAACCGCCCGGCCTGCTGGCCGGATCCCCATTACATGAAAGTGGATAGTCCTGATGATGACTGTAACCTTGCACGGCAACGCCCGTGCGATCGACATTGCGTGGCCGGACGGCAGCGCAACGACCTTCCCTGCCATCTTCCTTCGCGACAGCTGCCCGAGCGGTTTCCATCCGCAAACCCTCGAGCGGCAATTCGACCTGACCAGCGTTCCCCTCGACATCGAGATCGGCGATGCCAGCGTCGACGACGGCAATCTCGTCCTGAGCTGGAAGTTCGAGGATCACACCAGCTGCTTTGACGCCGACTGGCTCGCCGCCAACAAGCCGGGCAAGCCCTTGGCTGATCCCGCCGATGTCACACCCACCCTGTGGCGCGGCGACCTGACCAAGGCCGAGCTGCCGCGTGCCAGCGCTTCGGATCTCCTCTCGGATGATGCCGCGCTTCTGGACTTCCTCGTCGCGACCAAACGCACGGGCCTGGCCATCGTCGATGGCATGGCCGACGATGTCGACGCCGGCATGACTGTCGCCCGCCGCATCGGCTTCCTGCGCGAGACCAACTTCGGCGTGACCTTCGAGGTTCAGTCAAAGCCGAACCCCAACAACCTGGCCTATACGTCACACGCCCTGCCGCTGCACACGGACCTGCCGAACCAGGAACTGGCGCCGGGCTTCCAGTTCCTCCACTGCCTTGCCAATGAGGCCGAAGGCGGCGGATCGACCTTCTGTGACGGCTTTGCCATTGCCGAAGATCTCAAGGCCAGCGATCCGGAAGCTTTCAGGCTCCTGAACACCATCCCGATCCCTTTCCGGTTCCAGGATCAGGACTATGACCTGCGCAGCCGTCACCTGACCATCGAGACAAATCACCTCGGCCAGGTCCGTGAGCTCAGGTTCAATGCACATATCGCCGCAACCCTAGATCTCGAGGCAGACCTCATGGCGGCCTATTACGCGGCCTATCGCAAGCTGATGCAGATGACCCGCTCGGATGACTACGTCATGACCACCCGGCTGGAGGGCGGCGAGATGGTGATCTTCGACAACCGCCGGGCCCTCCATGGCCGTGCGGCTTTCGATCCATCCACAGGCTTCCGCCACCTGCGGGGCTGCTACGTGGACCGCGGCGAATTCGACAGCCGCATTCGGGTTCTCTCGCGCTAGGCGGGACAACGGCGGCGTCTGGGCTCTTCCACCCAGACGCGAAAATCGATGCTGGCGGGCCCAGACCTCGCTCCTTCTGTTGGCGATTTCAGCTAGCTTTGATAGGGTCCGCCAGCATTCACCGGCTCCCCCTGAATGAAGGGGCTGGAAATTGATTGCGTACAATTGTATACACCGCCGGAAGCCCAAACCGTGGAGGACGGTCTAACGCTTACGCGCATCTTGTGCTGCAGCGTCTGAGTGCCCTTCCGACGATTGATCAAGCCTTAGGAAGCTCAAAGACATGGCCGACATCATCTACACCAAGGTCGACGAAGCACCGGAACTCGCAAGTGCCTCGTTCCTGCCGATCATCCGTGCCTTCACCAAGGAAGCCGGCATTTCCATCGGCACGAAGGACATTTCCCTGGCCGGCCGCATTCTGGCAAATTTCTCCCAGTATCTGACCGACAGCCAGAAGCAGTCCGACGACCTGGCCGAACTTGGCCAGCTGGTGAAAGAGCCGCAAGCCAATGTCATCAAGCTGCCGAACATTTCCGCCTCGCAGCCGCAGCTGAATGCGGCCATCAAGGAATTGCAGGCCCAGGGCTACAAAATCCCGTCCTACCCGGAGAGCCCGGCGACCGATGAAGAAAAGGCGATCAAGGCAAGCTACGACGCCATCAAGGGCTCTGCCGTGAACCCGGTTCTTCGCGAAGGCAATTCCGACCGCCGCGCGCCCAAGGCCGTTAAGGAATACGCCAAGAAGAACCCGCATTCGATGGGCGAATGGCTGCCTTCTTCCAAGACCCATGTTTCCACCATGGGTCAGAATGACTTCGCATCCAACGAGAAGTCCCTGACGATCGCAGCAGCCTCCGCAGGCACCGCCAAGATCGAGTTCGTCGGTAAGGACGGCGCCGTCACGGTTCTCAAGAACGACTATCCGCTGGACGAAGGTGATGTTGTCGACGCCACCTTCATGAGCATGAAGGCCCTGCGCACCTTCCTGGAAGCCGAGATTGCCGATGCCAAGGCCAAGGGTGTGCTCTTCTCCGTACACCTCAAGGCCACGATGATGAAGGTCTCCGACCCGATCATCTTCGGTCAGGTTGTTTCCGTCTTCCTCAAGGACTTCTTTGCCAAGCACGGCAGTGCCCTGGAGGCGATCGGTGTGAACCCGGATCTCGGCATTGCAGATCTGGAAGCGAAAATCGCCACACTACCGGCTGACAAGGCTGACGAGATCGAAGCCGATCTCAAGGCGGCCCTGGACAACGGCCCGGCCATGTACATGGTCAACTCGGACAAGGGCCTGACCAACCTCCATGTTTCTTCCGACGTCATCATTGATGCCTCCATGCCCGCTCTCATCCGCGCAGGCGGCAAGGGTTGGGGTCCGGACGGCAAGGAAGCCGACACCAAGTGCGTCATTCCCGACAGCTCCTACGCGGGCGTCTATGACGCGGTCGTCGAATTCTGCAAGAAAAACGGCGCACTCGACCCGTCCAAGATGGGCACAGTCCCCAACGTTGGCCTGATGGCTCAAAAGGCTGAGGAATACGGCTCCCATCCCCAGACCTTCAAGGCGCCTGCCGACGGCACCATGCGCCTCGTCGATGCGGCCGGCACGACCTTGATCGAACATGAAGTCGAAGGCGGCGACATCTGGCGTGCCTGCCGCACCAAGGACGCTCCGATCCGCGACTGGGTCAAGCTCGGCGTCACACGCGCACGTCTTTCCGGCATGCCCGGCGTCTTCTGGCTCAACGAAAACCGTGCCCATGACGGGGAGCTGATCAAGAAGGTCAACGCCTATCTGCCAGAACATGACACCTCCGGTCTCGACCTGAAGATCATGGCTCCGACGGAAGCGGCCCTCTACACCACCGAGCGGATTGCCCGCGGCGAAGACACGATCTCCATCACCGGCAATGTGCTGCGCGATTACCTCACCGATCTCTACCCGATCCTGGAAGTCGGCACCTCGGCAAAGATGCTCTCGATCGTGCCGCTGATGAACGGCGGCGGCCTGTTTGAAACCGGCGCCGGCGGCTCTGCGCCAAAGCATGTCCAGCAGCTTCAGGAACAGAACTACCTGCGCTGGGATTCCCTCGGTGAGTTCTGCGCGCTGGGCGCTTCTCTGGAACACCTCAGCCAGGCCCGTGACAACGCCAAGGCTGCCGTCCTGGCCGAAACGCTGGATCTGGCAACGGAAAAGCTTCTGGATGAAGGCAAGTCCCCGAGCCGCCGCGTCGGCGGTCTCGACAACCGCGGCAGTCATTTCTACATCGCGCTTTACTGGGCGCAAGGACTGGCGGCCCAGGACAAGGACGCAGAACTGAAGGCGCACTTCACACCGATCGCCGAAGCACTGACCGCCAACGAAGACAAAATCGTCGGCGAACTCAATGCCGTCCAGGGCAGCCCGGCCGACACCGGCGGCTACTACCACGCCCCGGCCGACAAGGTCGCTACTGTCATGCGCCCAAGTGCAACGCTGAATGATATCATCGGCTAAGGCCTTGTTGACGTCAAAATCTGAAAAGGGCGGTCTCCGGATCGCCCTTTTTGTTCGTGCCGTCCGCTAGGCCGCAGCAGGAACTCAAAAACTGTTGTAGGCTGTTCAGGCCGCTGGAAATCCAATACCAGCGCTGCAGATATTGGAGACAACCGCTGATGCCTCCCGCCGTCATCCGTCGCCTTTTACCAGACTTCGGAACAACGTATGGTCCTCCAAAGGACGGCCCGTTTCCCGCAGTTCTTCTTCTGCACGGCTCGGAGGGCGCCATGTCCGGCTGGTCACATCGCACAGCCGCAATCCTCGCCGCTTCCGGGTTTCTCGCCTATCCCCATGGCTACTCCAAGGGCGGCAACGCCTGGAACGCCGGGGCTATCGCAGATGTCGAACTGACCCGAACCGTCGAAGCGCTGACGGCCCTGCGCAATTTTGACGCCTGTGACGGGCGCGTCGCTCTCTATGGAGTCTCGCGTGGAGCAGAACATGCACTTTTAGTCGCAAGCCTGATGGCACAACATGGATTGTCGCCTCTTCCGGACGCGGTTGCCTGCCTGGCAGCGCCCGATGTTGTCTGCGGTGCATTTGACGCGCGCAGTTTTCGTGATCCGGGAGATCCGGGCTGGCAGGCTTGGGATCCAGCAAAAAGAGCTTGGCTCTGGAACGGATCAGGCGACGGTCTCTTGCCCACATCTCCGATTCCGGTCGAAGCTTATCCTGGGCCACTGTTCCTCGCGGCGGGAGTTGAAGATCGCACCTGGTCACCAGAAATGTCTCGCCGTCTTGAGGCACGACGCAAGGCCGCAAAACAGCATGTGACAGCCCATTATTACGATAGCGAAGGACATGTTCCAGGCAGTGACGGCGAGAATGAACATCACCGCCTGCTGATGTCTTTTCTGGACACCTATCTAACCAATACGGATCGCGCAGAACCTTAGCGCCCGGCTACACCATAGAAGAACTGGCTCCCCGCGTTCCGGTTGCGTTTACAGTGCCTTTTCAAAGAAAAAGTCCGGATAGGGATCCTCGTTGAACCGGTCGATCTCGGTCCAGCCGGATGTCTGATAAAGTTTCACGGCCTCAGGCAGCTTTGAGTTCGTATCCAGGCGCAAGAGGGTGATGCCGAGTTCGCGCGCCCGCTCCTCGACTTCCGCCATGAGCCGCTTCGCCATGCCGAGCCCGCGCGCGGCCGGCGACACCCAAAGACGCTTGATTTCCGCATAGCCCTTGTCCGTGCCTTTCAAACCGACACAGCCAATCGGCAGCCCATCCGACAGGCACAGGATAAAGCCGCCACGGGGCGCAAGCATATCTTCGGCCTCAGGATCGGCAGAGAGCGCCACGTCAAATCCAATGTCGAACCGACGGTTTAGCTCCGCATAGTATTCCTCAAGGCAGTAGACGCATTCAGGGTCATGTGGATCGCGTTCTTCAAACTGCCACCTTTGCCGGCCAAGGGCAGACGCAATCAGGTCCATCGCCTCCAGCAGCGCCTTGGGGTTCGAATGACCTGCGAGGAGAGTTGCCGCGCGTTCATTTGACAGGAGCTCATAGTCGGCAAACGCTGCCTTGCCCGCCCTGGTCAGCTTCGCCTGCCGCTTGCGACCATCCTGTTTGTCCGAGGACACCTCAATCAGCCCCTCCTCTTCTAGGGACCGAAGCAAGCGGCTCATCAATCCGGAATCAAGGCCGAGATAGCGGCGCACGTCAGCAACATCACTGCGCCCCTGGCCAATGGCATTGAGCACCCGGGCTGACCCAAGCGGTCGGCCAAGCCCGAGAAAAGAGGTGTCGAGCGCACCAACCTCTGAGGTTACGGAACGACTGAAGCGGCGAAAGCGGGAAATATCGGACAACATATTATCTGACTTAAGTCAGCTATATGCATTCTGTCAAGAGCGTTATGGCAGGCGGCCCGTTGCACCACGCAGCCCCTCTTTGCCTTTGCTGCGCAGGCTGAGATCCGGTAACCGCAGGCGCATCGGCAGGAACCTGAGGTACCGTTGTACTGGACCCCGCATCTGCGCGCTGCTCGTCCGGGAAGGCAGCAAGGTCATCGTAGCGACAGAACGGCGGTTCCTGGCACCCAGGCCTTAGACCAGCACCAGTCCCGCCGCAGGATGTCTCCCCGGCGCTTTGGCTGGTTTCAGTTTCCCGTCAGAAACGGGATGGCAGGCGCTCCGGACTTGCCGGGCGTTGGTTGGGAATGTGGGATGTGACAAGGCCGTTGCGCCTGCCCGGGTTCCGGTCCCAAATGACTGAACGTGTGTCTTTCTCTTTTCTGCGCTCCGGAAGTAGAGCGTCCTCCGGTTTGCCAGATACGAAACGCGCCTGGGACGTGCAGCGTCACTCCCCGCTGCAGGTTCAAGCTGCCAGTCACCGGATAGGGGCTGGTCCGTTACACCAGACCTCATCCTCGAAACCCGGTCCCCACCACCGCGAACGGACGGTCCGAACTCGGCCCCGTGATAGCAGGAACACCATTGATGATACGACAGGTTCTGAGGGCGAGGATAAGTTTCGGCTATTCATTGCCAGTGGGCGTGTTTTCAATGCCTTGGGAGGGCCCTATCCCTGCTCGAATGAGGGATAAGCCACCCAGCACGCTTCAGCCTCAGGGCAGAAAAATAACGCGTCCGGCATTCTGGATTACGAGCGTATGGCGTTTTCCCGAGCTCCGGTGCAGCCTCAATGCCCGGCGACCCCAAGCCATCTCTGGCTGCTCACTCGCTGATCAGAACCTCGCCTTCGATCTCCATGGCAAATCCAAACGGCAATCCAGACACCCCGAGCGCGGACCGCGAATGACGCCCCACATCCGGCCCAAAGACGGAATTGATCAGGTCACTGAACCCATTCACCACGAGGTGTTGTTCGGTATAACCGGGCGCGGACGTCACCATCCCGAAAACCCGCACCCATCCCGTTATGCGCGACAGTTCACCGATTTCCGCTTTGAGGTTTGCAAGCACAGACAGCGCCACACCTCGGGCCTCCTCATAGCCTTGGTCCGTTGTGAAGTCGGCCCCGACAACTCCGAATGGGCCAACAATACGGCCATCTTCTGCACTTTTTGCGTGACCGGAAAACAAGGCCCGTTGGCCCCTGACATTGACAAATACGAACGGTAGTTGAACGCCATCAGGCGCTTTCGTCGGCTGTGGTAATTTCAGACCAAGCGCTGCCAGCCTGTCTTCGGGTGTGGTCACGACTTGAATTCTCACTCTCTGGTTAGATGACAGACCCTATCACTTGACCCGTCTCATTTGCCAGACCAAGGCCGGGCGAACAGAGCTGGCAATGCCGCCTTCCCAATGCGCCCTCTCCCTCTGTCTGCCAGGCGCAGGCTGGGATACAGAAAGCACAGCCTGTGCTGCGTGCTCCTCGAGGCGCCGGCATGCCGGATCTTCGTCCGGGAAGGCCAGGAGCGATCGGCAAGGCTGCCCGTCGATCGTGACGCAGGAAAGCATGTCAAGGCGCACAAACCAAATATTGCCGGAATGCCTCGACAGCCACATTACCCCCGGCCTTGCCCTCCCCATTTCCCCGCGATTCTGCTAAAGCTCGCCGGCGACTGTTGCGCTGCAGCACAGATGATTGTATACGGACGCACACAATTTTATCCGCACCCGGAAAGAGGCCCAAGTCATGGCGAAGATCAAGGTAGCGAACCCGGTCGTTGAGCTCGACGGCGACGAGATGACGCGCATCATCTGGCAGTTCATCAAGGACAAGCTGATCCACCCCTATCTGGACATCGACCTTGAGTATTATGACCTGTCGATCCAGAAACGCGACGAGACCGACGACCAGATCACCGTGGACGCGGCCGAGGCGATCAAGAAGCATGGCGTTGGCGTCAAATGCGCCACGATCACGCCGGACGAAGCCCGGGTCGAGGAATTTGGCCTCAAGCGCATGTACCGCTCGCCCAATGGCACGATCCGCAACATTCTGGGCGGCGTGATCTTCCGCGAGCCGATCATCATGCAAAACGTCCCGCGCCTGGTCCCTGGCTGGACCCAACCGATCATCGTCGGCCGTCATGCCTTTGGAGATCAGTACCGCGCCACCGACTTCCTCTTCCCCGGCAAGGGCAAGCTGTCGATCAAATTCGTCGGCGAAGACGGCGAGACCATCGAGCGCGAGGTCTTCGATGCCCCCTCCTCCGGCGTTGCCATGGCCATGTACAATCTGGACGACTCGATCCGCGACTTCGCTCGGGCCTCCCTGAACTACGCCCTGCAGCGCGGCGTGCCCTGCTACCTGTCGACCAAGAACACCATCCTGAAAGCCTATGACGGACGCTTCAAGGACTTGTTCCAGGAGATCTTCGACGCCGAATTCAAGGACGCCTATGCCGAAAAGGAAATCTGGTACGAGCATCGCCTGATCGACGACATGGTCGCCAGCGCGCTCAAATGGTCCGGCGGTTACGTCTGGGCCTGCAAGAACTATGATGGTGACGTTCAGTCCGACATCGTGGCGCAAGGCTTCGGCTCTCTCGGCCTGATGACTTCGGTGCTAATGAGCCCGGACGGCAAGACCGTGGAAGCAGAAGCGGCTCACGGCACGGTGACCCGCCATTATCGCCAGCACGAGAAGGGCGAAAGCACGTCGACCAATTCCATCGCCTCGATCTTTGCCTGGACGCGGGGCCTCGCCCACCGGGCGAAGCTGGACGAGAATGCAGAACTGGCGGACTTCGCCGAGACTCTGGAAAAGGTCTGCATCGACACGGTCGAAAGCGGCTTCATGACCAAGGATCTGGCCCTGCTCGTCGGCCCGGATCAGGGTTGGCTGACAACCACCCAGTTCCTCGACAAGATCGACGAGAACCTTCAAAAGGCCATGGCGGCATAAGGCCGCGGTGACCGACAATGGATCCAGTCAAAAAGGCGGCCTAACGGCCGCCTTTCTTACTTATACGGCCATTGCAAGCGTCGTCGGGACGGACGCAACACCAGAAACCGGCCGCTCGATGCCAAAATGCCGCGCCGGACGCGATTGCGCTGACCGCCATGCCACCTATCTTCTGCCGGTCGTTCAAGTCAGGACGACGCAGACTTAAACGCAGCCAGATGGGCATCAGCCCAGGATGCTGACTGTCGCACGAAGGCGGGACACACATGGAAACTCAACGCACCTGGAAGCCTCTTTCTCCGGTCCAGACCGGCCTGCGTGCCAGATGCCCGCGGTGCGGTGAAGGTCACCTCTTCGACGGTTTCCTGACCCTGAAGCCCAAATGCGAGGTCTGTGATCTCGACTACAGCTTTGCAGATCCCGCCGACGGCCCTGCCTTCTTCATAATCTGCTTTGGCTGCATTCCGGCGGTCGCTTTTGCGATCTGGCTGGAAGTCGCATATACCGCGCCCTACTGGGTGCATCTGGTGACGACCTTGCCGCTGATCCTGCTCACATGCATCCCACCGCTGCGCCCGCTCAAAGGCTGGCTGGTCGCGAGCCAGTTCTTTTACAAGGCTCAGGAAGGTCGTCTGGACACCACCAGCTGACGGCTTGGAGTGCTGCGAAAGCGGCAACACGCCATGTCAGAGACAATCTGAAGGCTCTTGGAAACAATGAGACTTCAGCAGAATTGAATTTCCAAATTTCAGAAATCAAAGCTTCTTTATTTGATCAAATTTGAAGATCATTCCGGTCGGCAGTTCAAACAATTTTCTGCCGACCATGAAGAACATCTATGTCGCTGCCCGGACCTTCCGGAAGATCAGGAAGAAGACCCGTTTCATCGCGGACCACATAAGCCAGATCGAGAGAGACGGCTTCGATGAGCCGATCGTGGTAGTGGGCTATCCAAAATCCGGCAACACGTGGCTGACGCGCCTGATTGCCGACACCCTCAATTGCCCCTCCAAGGGCTATGCCGGAATCCCCTGCAACCACGATATCGCCGTGGAGGGCGAGGAGCGTGCTTCCAACCGTTTCCTGCTCAAGTCCCATCATGTGCGCGCGACTTGGGACCGGGTCCGGCATCCACGCGTCAAGATGATCAGCATTGTCCGCGACCCGCGCGATGTCGCGGCCTCCGGCGCGCATTATCACTTCCACAACCAGCCCGGCGCGGCTGCCGACATGGTCTCCCTGATGACAACGGAGCGCCAAGGCCATTACTGGAACCGGCGCAGCTGGGCCGGCTATGTGGACGATTTTCTGGCCGCCGGAATTCCGCTCATCCGCTATGAGGACCTTCTTGCTGACACCGAAGCCTCACTGGCCCGCCTGCTGACAGACGCCGGGCTCGATTTCGATCCGGAGAGGCTGGCCAAGGCGGTGGAAAATCAGAGCTTCGACAAGGCCCGCGCCCGCTACTTCGAGGCCGGCAGTGCGGACAGGATCCGCCACATGCGTTCCGGCCGTGTCGGCAGTCACTCCGAGGAGCTGCCCCCGCAACAGGTCTCCAGGCTGAACCGCGCACTTGCCCAGACCATGGTTGATCTCGGCTACCTGCGCTGAGCCTGAAAGGCGCTGCCACAACCGTCAGCGGCTTCAGCCCTTTGGTTTGTCTGGTGACCGATCTGTGCCCGTTGTCGCGATGTCCTCAACGAAGAGGTCGGGCTCCACCGTGTCACCATCGCTGCCGTCGGCGACCACATCGGCCATCGCCAGCTCCTCACTGACCAGATCGCCTAGGGACTGGACCGCTTCCTCACCGCGCCGCTCCGCTTCTTGCAGGATCCGTGTGGCCAGTTCCGGATTCTTCTCCATCATCTGCTGCAGCGCATGGGCTTCCAGCACCAGCAACTCACAATCATGAAAGGCCCTGATGGTTGCCGTGCGTGGCCGTTGATGGATCAACGCCAGTTCGCCGAAGAAGTCGCCCGTATCCAGATAGATGTTCTTGTCCTTGAGCGCGATTTCCGCCGTCCCCTCGGAGATGAAGAACATTCTGTCCGCCACGTCCCCCTTTTCCGCAATGACATGGCCGGCGCGCACCTTCTGCGCCTGGAGCAAGCGGGCCACTTCAGCAATCTCCGCAGCCTTCAGATCCTCGAACAGCGGCACGCGCGCCACCATCGACCAGCTGACAACGAAGTCCCGGCTGTGGATCTCCCGCGCGAAGGCGGAGGCGATGATACCAACGGGCAGAGCAATAAGGCCGTAGCCAAGCAGCATGAAAAAACCGCCGATGGTCTTGCCGAGTCCCGTGATCGGCACAACGTCGCCATAGCCCACCGTGGTGACTGTCGCGATCGCCCACCAGATCGCATGGGGTATGCTCTGGAACTTGTCCGGCTGCGCATCCTTTTCAATCAGGTACATCACCGTCGCGGCAAACAAAATGACGCCCGAGACGATAAGCGTCGCCCCCATCAGTGCCCAGCGTTCACTGGCGATCGCCTGAAGAAGAGACCGGATCGCAGGCGAATAGCGGGCGAGCTTGAGGAAGCGAAGCAGGCGCAGGATCACGACCACCGTGAAGGCATGATGTGGCAGCATGAACACGAGGATCAGGGGCAACGCGGCGATCAGATCGACAATCGCATCCATGTGCAGAGCGTATCTCAGCCGCGCGCCGAACGGCCCATAGCGCCGCAGCGGCGGGTGGAGATCGGCGACATAGAGGCGCGCGCAATACTCCAGAATGAAAAGTGCGCCTGATGCCATCTGGATGTGGGTCAGGATACCGCCATAACCAGCCCGAACCGCAGGCAGAGTCTCGATCACAGCAAGCGTTACATTGACAACGATCAGCCCGACAAGGAAATGCCGGATCGCCCGGGCAGCGCCACGGGCCTGCCCTGTGTCCTCCAGAAGGTCATAAAGGATCGTTTTCAGCGTCTTTTTTGCCGTCACCCAGCTGCACCTTTTCGCTTCGCGTCGACCGCCATCCTTACAAGAACCTCCGACCCCTGCAAAGCAGACCCTTGTTCAGCAACAGAAAGCGGAGACGAAAAAGGCGGAGCACTGCCCCGCCTTCCTGTCGAAATGTCGTTGATTCAAAGCCCGCCGAGATGGGCTTCGATCACCGCGATCGCTTCATCGGCCTTCGCGCCCTCGGGACCACCGGCCTGGGCCATGTCCGGCCGGCCACCGCCGCCACGACCGCCAAGGGCTTCCGAGCCAATCCGCACCAGATCAACCGCGTTGACCTTTTCGGTCAGATCTTTGGTGACCGCCGTGACAATGGCAGCCTTGCCATCATCAGCAACGCTGATCAGCGCGACCACACCGGAACCAAGCTTGGTCTTGGCATCATCCGCCAGGCCTTTCAGGTCCTTGGGATTGATGCCCTCCACCACCCGCGCCATCAGCTGAAAAGCTCCGGCGGTCTTGACTGGCGTTTCGCCGCCCTCACCGCCGCCGCCCATGGCCAGCTTCTTCTTGGCATCCGCCAGTTCCTTTTCAAGGCGCTTGCGCTCCTCAACCAGCTGGGCGACCCGAGCCGGAACATCGGCCGGAACGACTTTCAAAAGGCCTGCGATTTCGCGCATGCGCTTGTCCTGCTCATCGAGATAGGCCCGGGCTGCAGCGCCGGTCAGCGCCTCGATCCGGCGCACACCAGCGGCAACGGCGCCCTCGGCCACCAGCGTGACCAGACCGATGTCACCTGTACGTCGCACATGGGTGCCACCACACAGTTCCACAGAATAGGCCTTGCCCGCCTTGTCACCATGGAGCGCTGTGCCCATGGTCACGACGCGCACCTCATCGCCATATTTCTCGCCGAAGAGCGCCATGGCACCACTTTCGATCGCATCATCCACGGCCATCAGACGCGTCTCGACGGGCGCGTTCTGCAGGACGATTTCATTGGCAAAGCCTTCAACCACCGCAAGCTCATCATCGCTCATGGGCTTGGGATGAGAGAAATCGAACCGCAGCCGCTCGGACGTGACCAGAGAGCCCTTCTGCGCCACATGGGTTCCCAGAACCTCACGAAGCGCCTCATGCACCAGGTGGGTGGCCGAATGGTTCGAGCGCACCGCGCCCCTGCGTGCATGATCAACACTCAGCTCCAGGGGCTGATCGAGGGCCAGGGTGCCGTCATCAACCGTGACGGCGTGCACGAAGAGACCATCGGCCTTCTTCTGAACATCCGTAACGCTAACCCTGATACCAGAGGCCGACATCACACCCGTGTCTCCGATCTGACCGCCGGATTCGCCATAGAACGGCGTTTGGTTCAGGATCACAAAACCGCTGGAACCGGTCGCAAGCGTCTTGACCTCTTCGCCATCGGCAACAAGACCGAGCACAACACCTTCGGCCTTTTCGGTTTCATAGCCAAGGAATTCGGTCGCACCGAATTTTTCTTTCAGGCCGAACCAGATCGTATCGGTTGCCGTGCCGCCCGAGCCGGACCAATTGGCGCGTGCTTCGGCCTTCTGGCGCGCCATGGCCGCGTCAAACCCGTCGGTGTCGACCTGAATGCCGCGCGGACGCAGGGCATCCTGTGTCAGATCCAGCGGGAAACCATAGGTGTCATAGAGCTTGAAGGCCGTTTCACCATCGAGCTGGCCGCCCTCGCCCAGGTCGGACGTTGCCGATTCAAGCAGACCCATGCCGCGGTCGAGGGTCTTGCCGAAGCGCTTTTCCTCGAGGGTCAGCGTCTCTGTGATCAGCGCTTCGGCACGGCCGAGCTCCGGATAGGCCTGGCCCATCTCACGGATCAGGGTCGGGATCAACTTGAAGAGTACCGGATCCTTGGCGCCCAGCAGATGGGCATGGCGCATGCCACGGCGCATGATACGGCGCAGCACATAACCACGGCCCTCATTTGATGGCAGGACGCCATCAGCGATCAGGAAGGCAGTCGAGCGCAGGTGGTCGGCGATCACCCGATGACTGGCCAGCGCGTCGCCTTCGGCCTCGACGCCAGTGACATTGACCGACGCGCCGATGATCGCCTTGAAAAGATCGATGTCGTAGTTGTTGTGAACGCCCTGAAGGATCGCCGCCAGGCGCTCCAGTCCCATGCCCGTGTCGATGGACGGCCGCGGCAGATCGAGGCGCGCCTCGACCGTTTGCTCGTACTGCATAAAGACGAGATTCCAGATCTCGATAAAGCGGTCCCCGTCCTCGTCCGGGCTGCCAGGAGGTCCCCCGGCAACGTGATCGCCATGATCGTAGAAGATCTCCGAACAAGGGCCGCAGGGACCTGTGTCACCCATGGTCCAGAAGTTGTCGCTGGTCGGAATACGGATGATGCGATCATCTGTGAGGCCTGCGATCTTCTTCCAGAGCACAGCGGCATCTTCATCTTCGGAGTAGACAGTGACCAAGAGCTTTTCCGCCGGCAGGCCGTATTCCCGGGTGATCAGCGTCCAGGCGAGCTCGATGGCCCGTTCCTTGAAATAGTCGCCAAACGAAAAATTGCCGAGCATCTCAAAGAACGTGTGGTGGCGGGCGGTGTAGCCGACATTGTCCAGATCGTTGTGCTTGCCGCCGGCACGCACAACCTTCTGTGCCGTGGCCGCACGTGCATAGTCGCGGCTCTCAAGGCCGGTGAAGACGTTCTTGAACTGGTTCATGCCCGCGTTGGCGAACATCAGGGTCGGGTCGTTGCGCGGGACGAGCGGGCCAGATTCAACAATCTGGTGATCGTTCTTGCCAAAATAGTCCAGAAACGCGGATCTGATTTCATTCACGCCGGTCATGCGGTGTCTCGCCTCGGTCCTGCCTGTCCGTTTGATCAGGCCAATATCTCTTGGGCCGGGTCTCGAAAGCGTCCCCCGGTCGAACCAGCCTTTTAGCTTTCCGCTCCGTGGCTGTCCAGAACACCGAGCGGGGCAAACGTCCGGTTTCTGCAAGCTGTTGCTCCAGTGAAACGAAGACGGCGGACAGGCGAGCGCCAAAAGCAAAAACCCCTCCGCGCCGAGAGCGCGAAGGGGTGAATTCTAACAGCCGAGATCAGGGCGAGAACAGAAGCCGCCGGCCTCAATCCTCGTCGTCGTCCTTGCCACCTTCCGGATCAATAATCGCCTCGGCGATCAGACCCGCATTCTGGCGGATTGCCAGTTCGATTTCATCGGCCACTTCCGGATTGTCGCGCAGGAACTGCTTGGAGTTCTCACGTCCCTGCCCCAGACGCTGGCTGTTGTAGGAGAACCACGCGCCGGATTTCTCGACGATGTTGCCCTTGACGCCAAGATCGATCAGCTCGCCCATCTTGGAAACGCCTTCACCGTAGATGATGTCGAACTCAACCTGACGGAATGGAGGCGCCAGCTTGTTCTTGACCACCTTAACCCGGGTCTGGTTGCCCACGACCTCATCCTTGTCCTTGATGGCACCGATCCGGCGAATATCAAGACGGACAGAGGCATAGAACTTCAGGGCGTTGCCGCCGGTCGTCGTTTCGGGAGACCCGAACATCACACCGATCTTCATGCGGATCTGGTTGATGAAGATGACCATGCACTTCGACTTGGAAATCGACGCGGTCAGCTTGCGCAGCGCCTGACTCATGAGCCGGGCCTGCAAGCCCGGCAGGCTGTCGCCCATCTCGCCTTCAAGCTCCGCCTTCGGCGTCAGCGCCGCGACGGAATCGATCACCAGTACGTCGATGGCACCAGAGCGCACCAGCGTATCGGCAATTTCCAGTGCCTGCTCACCCGCATCGGGCTGGGAAATCAGAAGGTCGTCGATGTTGACGCCCAGCTTGCGTGCATAGATCGGATCAAGCGCGTGTTCGGCGTCAACGAAGGCACAAATGCCGCCCGCCTTCTGGGCTTCGGCCACCGTATGCAGCGCCAATGTCGTCTTGCCCGAAGATTCCGGCCCGTAGACCTCAACGATCCGGCCGCGCGGCAAGCCGCCGATGCCAAGAGCGATATCCAGACCAAGCGACCCGGTCGACACGGACTGAATCTCAACGACCTGCCCGGCCCCCATCTTCATGATGGAACCCTTACCGAAGGCCCGTTCAATTTGCGATAGCGCTGCGTCCAGCGCCTTGCTCTTATCCATCTGGCTGCTTTCTACGAGACGAAGTGTACTTTGCGACATGGCTCTCGCTCCTTATTCCACGATGGAACCGCCGTTTCAAACTGAGCTTTTGTACCTTTTTTGTTCTCATTTGGCAAGTCCGGCAGGAACGTTGTTTTTTATGGTTATTTTTCAATATGTTCTTTAAGTGTTCTCATTTTTCAAACTCAAAACTTACGTAAGGTAATATTTGAACGATGAAAAGTTATACCCAGAATCACCCTGGCTCGAGCGGCAATCTTGTGCTGCTGCAGCAGCGCTGATAGGCCCTTTGACGGACCTAATGTCCCAAGTGCCTCGACAACCGGTGCTTTGCGCCAAAAGACAGACCATGCCTCCTGCTCGCCCTCAAGCTTCGCTTCCGCGCCCGATTGCCTGCTTCGGCGCCGTCCATTGGGACATCATTGCCCATGCCGATCGGCTGATCTTCCGCGACACGTCAACACCGGCGCACCTGGACCAGAAACCCGGCGGCGTTGCGACTAATGTTGCCCGCGTGCTGGCAAGGCTCGGCGTGCCGACAACGCTCATCGGTGTTACCGGCGCCGACCCTGCAGCATCCTCCATACGCGCTCAGCTGGAGCGTGACGGTGTAGAACCGCACCTGCTTGAGCTCGCGGGACAGGCAACCGGACAATATCTGGCGCTGCACGATCCGGACGGAGGCCTCGCGGCAGCCTGTATCGATGACAAGGTGCTCACCAGTGCACCTGCAGATTTCTTCATCAAGACGGCCCAGCAATTGCCAGTTGGTGCCCTTTGGTTTGTCGACGCAAACCTGCCGGTCGCGGTCTTGGACGCGCTTGCCACGATTGCCCCTAAGGCCGCACTTGTTGCCGACGCGGTTTCCGTTGCAAAGGCGCCGCGCCTGAAAAGCCTTCTTCCAAAACTGGAGCTGCTGCTGCTCAACCGCGCCGAAGCTGAAGCGCTGCTTGCTGCACCGGCAGACACACCCGCACAGGATCTTTCGGCAGATCTCTTGGGTCTGGGCGTCGGCGCAGTCGTCATTACCTCAGGGAGCGAGCCGCTACACATGCGCAACTCCGGCCAGATCCTCTATCTCGCGCCGCCGGCGGCCAGCATTGTCGATGTCACAGGTGCCGGTGATGCCCTGATTGCCGGAACCCTGGCAGGCCTCGCCCGCGAGTTCGAGCTCGACGCGAGCCTCCAGATCGGCCAAAAGGCGGCCTTTGAAACCCTTCAAGCCTCCGGCGCGGTTGCAGACACCTTGTCCTGGTCTGCGATCTACACCGACTGAGCCCTTCCCCGGTCCTCATGCAGATCCTATAAGACTGTCAGACACACATCCTCCATTTTCAGAAAGATTGCCCGTGACCGCGAACCACCTCATCGCCCCGACCGCGGAAGTGCGCCAGGCACTCGCCGACGGCAAGCCCGTTGTTGCACTGGAATCCACTATCATCACCCATGGCATGCCATTTCCCGACAACGTCGAAACCGCCCGCCAGGTGGAAGCGGACATTCGTGCGGAAGGCGCCATCCCCGCGACCATCGCCGTGCTGGACGGCAAGATCCGCGTTGGCCTTGATGATGACGATCTCGACCGGCTGGCCAAGGCCGAGGACGTGATGAAATGTTCCCGCGCTGATCTTTCCTTCGCCGTTGCCAGCGGCCGTCCCGGCTCGACCACGGTCGCCGCCACCATGATGGCGGCAGAGGCCGCCGGGATCGCGGTCTTTGCAACAGGCGGCATCGGCGGCGTTCACAAGGGCGCTGAAGAAACCTTCGACGTCTCAGCCGATCTCGATGAACTTGCAAGAACGCCCGTTCTTGTGGTCTGTGCCGGCGCGAAGGCCCTTCTCGACATTCCCAAGACCCTTGAGGTCCTTGAAACCCGTGGTGTGCCCGTGATTGCCTACGGCACGGACGAGTTGCCGGCTTTCTGGTCCCGGGGAAGCGGCCTGAGCGCTCCATATCGCCTCGACACGGCGGAGGAGATCGCGCGCCTGCTCAAGGTCCGGGCCGGATTTGGCGGACATGGCGGCATTCTCATCGCCAACCCGGTGCCTGAAGAAAGCGAAATCCCCCATGACGAAATGGCAGGTCACATCGCAACCGCCATCGACCAGGCCAACAGGGAGAACATCAAGGGCAAGGATGTGACGCCCTATGTACTTGGTGCCATTCTGGATCTGACCGGCGGCCGCTCCCTCGTCACCAACATTGCCCTGGTGCGCAACAACGCAAGACTTGCAGCGAAGATCGCCGTGGCCGCCGCGTAAGACTGACCAGCAACTTCAAGCGGGTAGATACGCGTTTGGGCTTGCAACCCTGTCGAAAATGCCGAAGCATCGAAGGCATTGCCAAGGCAAGTGTCACAATGGGGTAACAGGTTTGCGGGATTGACAGTTAAGGTTTCGCAAGCCGTTGACTCCATGGCGTCACCCTGCCCTAGATGACGCGCTGCGGAATAAATGGACGGGCACGGCCCGTCTGTCAGAGAGCGACGCAGACCAAAAGCGGGAGACATGTCGATGGCGGAAGCGACAGAACAGGAAACCACCGGCGCCGTAGTGGCGGCACCGGCAACGAGCATCAGCCCATTGCAATACCTTGATCGTGCGCTTGGAAAGCTGCGTGACCTGGGCATTTCAGCCGACACGGAAACCGACGCGCCGATCAATGCACTTCTGGAGCAGATCTCGGACCTGTCGCCCGACAAGGTCCTAATCATCACCCGCACCCTCGGCCAGGCCACCCATTTCAACGAAGTCGTGCGCTCCCAGGTCCAGCAGATGGACATCGGCGAGCGCTATGAAGAGATCACGGACGCGTTCAACTCGATCCGCGACGATGCCAAGGCGCTGGTCGATCAGCTTGCCGACGGCAAGATCTCCTTCACCGAAGGCCTCGCCAACAAATGGCGCGACATTCGCCGCGGCACGATTTCCGACCGTTTCGACGACATTCGCGGAACCTACAAGGAAGTCGCCAGGGCCACGAAGGACCAGATCGAGCGCGAACAGACAATCCTCGATTCCTACCGCGACTTCCGTGGCGCCCTGAAACAGGCCGAGGTTCAGGCCCTCGAAATTCTCAACATCGCAACCAGCAAGCTCGATGCGTCCAAGGCGGCGCTTGAAGCCTCGTCCAACGAAGTTGCCGCTTATGCGGGCGATGATCCGGCTGCCAAGGCGCGGCTCGAGCTGGCGCGTGACGAACGCCTGCGCGAAATGCAGGACGAGGAAAAGCGCTATCAGATCTCCAAGGATCTCTCCGACAACCTGACCATCGGCTACAACACGTCTGAAATCATCATGGCGCGCCTGATGCAGACGACCAATGCCAAAGAACGGGTCTATGCCCAGTCGGTCAGCTTCTTCTCGACCAATGAATCGGTTCTGACAGCGCTCAACGCCTCCTTCACCGGTCTGCAGGGATTGCACGAATCCACCGAGACGCTGAACGCCATGAAAGAGGGCGTCAACAAGAGCCTCGAAACGCTTGCCGAAATCGGCGACGCCGTTCAGACCGAAGCTCTCAAGGCAGGTTATGGACCTACCGTTCAGGCAGCCTCCGTCAAGAAACTCGTGGACTCCGTCGTGAACTTCCAGGTTCACTCACGCGAGATCATCAACGAGATGCGCGACATGTCGACCAAGAACTCCGAGGAAATCCGGACCGCGGTCGAAGACGGCAAGCGCCGCCTTGCCAAGCTTGCCGCTGAAGGCAATGCCCTTATGAGCTGACGATGTCGACCGCCCGGCACCAGCTGGGCGGTCCACTCGTTCCCGAACGCGTGTGAGGCCGATTTCACGCAAGCTTCCGGGAAAGGTCGAATGTTCTGATTGAATGTAAGTGCTCTAGCGGAGACGACGCTTGATGGCGGAAAAGGCAGACGCCCCGCTCGATGATCTGATGATGGCGATGGATGTGGTGGACACGCTCCGCCACGACGATGCTGTCGTGATGAAAGAGCTCGGCGCGGAAGATCGCGACGCCGGCATGATCGAGCGCCTGCGGGAAATCTACGCCGCGCAGGGCATTGAAGTTCCAGATCACATTCTCAAGGCTGGCGTCGAGGGTCTAAAAGAAGACCGTTTCGTCTACAATCCGCCAGCGTCCGGCTTCTCACGCTTCCTGGCTCTTGCCTATGTCAGCCGCCTGACCTGGTCAAAATGGCTGGCCATTGTGCTTGTGGTTCTGGTCATTGCCGGAGCCGGCTGGCAGTTCCTTGTCGTCGCGCCAAGGGAGCGGGCCGCAGAAGCGCTGCAGGTGGAGCTTGCCGAAGAACTGCCGAACCGTCTGTCGGTCCTGGCCGAGCGTGTTACCGGGCTCACGGACAATTCCGACCTGCTCGCCGAGGCCGACCGGTTGAAAACAGACGGCATCACGGCAGCCGGTGACGGCAAGGTCGAGGCGGCGCGCAAAGCTGCCAGCGATCTGGACAGGCTTGCGACTGATCTGGCAGCTGTCTTCGAGGTGCGCATCGTTTCGCGGCCCGGCACACCGACCGGCGTCACCCGCATCCCGGACGTCAATCGCAACGTCAACAACTACTATCTGGTGGTCGAAGCTATCAATCCGGACGGCAAGGCCATTGCAAGGCCCATCGTCTCCGAAGAGGACGGCAAAACCAGCAGTGTGACGATCTGGGCCCAGCGCGTCAGCAAGGCCACCTTTGACGCCGTACGCCGCGACAAGGAGAACGATGGCATTGTCCAGAAAACTCTGATCGGCGAGAAACGCCGCGGCGAGCGCGAGATCGACTGGGCCAGCGGTGTCCAGGAAGGGGCGATTACCGAATGGTAGGACGGGCATCAAAGCGGCACCGGGAGGCCAAGACATCATGCTGACCGGACGCCAGACGCTTTCGAGCATCGAACAGGCAACAGCTGATCTGCGCCGCGAGGAAACCGACCTCAGCAGCCGGATCGAGCGCGCGACGCGCTCCTTGACAGATCTGCAGACCCAGCAAAGCGACGCCTACAAGGAACTGGCGCGCTTTCGGCTCGACAACCATGCAGCCGAAACCTTCGACGAACGCCGGGATGCCGCCGCACGCGAAGCGCGCCGCCTGATGGAAAAGCGCACCCAGGATTACAAGGTTCTTGCAGATCAACTGCGCGCAAAGGAAACCGCGCATACCCAGAGCGTAAAGCGCCGCGACGCCGTCGCTGACGAAGCTCAAACTGCCGCCGGCCGCATGGACGAGCTTCTCGACGAAGTCGACAACCTTCTGGAACAGGACACAGCCTTTCTCGCCCAGCGCGACCGAGCAGAACAGGCAGCAAAGACCGCGCAGGCCGCTGCCGCAAAGGCGCAGACCTCGCTTCAGGACCGGAAAGACAAGGGCAAGGCCTACGAAGACGATCGGCTCTTCATGTATCTGTGGGAGCGCGGCTTCGGCACACCGGACTATGACAAGCGCGGCATCGTGCGTGCGCTCGATCGCTGGGTCGCTGGCCTGATCCGCTATCAGGATGCCCGCGCCAACTACGCCATGCTGACCAGCATCCCTGAGCGCATGGCCCGTCATGCGGAACGCTGTGAGGAACTGGCGGGCCGGGAAGAAGAAAAACTGGCCGAGCTGAGCAGAGCCGCATTGACCCGCACGGCGGGAGAGGATCTTGCGGCAAAGATCGACGGTCTCGGTAAGGAAATCGAACAACTTGACGGCGAACTCGATGCACAGGAACGCTCCATCGAGACCCTGAACGAGGCCCTTCAGGCCTTTGCCGATGGCGAAGACGAGGGCTTCAACAAGGCCGAAGATCAACTGTCCCAGTCGTTGAAGGCCGACGACCTGCGCGATCTGTGGCGGGAGGCGCTGAACACCCCGTCCCCGGAAGATGAAAAGATCATCCGCCGCATCGAAGACCAGCGGGAGCGGACGGAGACACTCCAGCGCGAGATCCGTCAGGATCGCCAGCTTCTGCGCGACATTGCCCGTCGCCGCACCGAGCTGTCACAGGTGACCCAGAAATTCCGTCGCAGCGGTTATGACACTTGGGACTCCACTTTCTCCGACAACAACCTGACGACGGTTCTGTTGGGCGAACTGGTTAAGGGCGCCATCACCGGCGCAGACTATTGGGCGCGCGCCAAGAAATCTCACAAGCGCCGCAAGCCGCGCGGTGGCCGGGTAGGCTTTCCAAAAGGCTCCGGCCTGCCCCGCTCCATGGGTGGCGGGCTCGGTGGAGGCTTCAGCGGCGGCGGATTTGGCGGCGGCAGCTCTTCGGGCGGCGGATCGTCAGGTGGCGGCTTCAGCTCGGGTGGCAGCTTTGGCGGCGGCGGTTTCAAGACCGGCGACACCTTCTGAGGCCTTCAGACATGATTGATCCGAAACTCTACCAGACCATGGCCGTCTACAACGGCTGGATGACCGACAAGCTCTATGTCACCTGCGCGCAGATCAACGATGCGGAACGCAAGGCGGACAAGGGAGCGTTTTTCAAGTCGATTCACTCGACGCTGAACCACATCCTCTTTGCCGATCGCGCCTGGATGACCCGCTTTTCAAGCCAAGTCTACGAACACAAGGGCATGGGCGTCGACATCTATTCATGCTTCGAGGACCTCCGCACGGCCCATCTGGAGATGGCCGGAGATATCGAAGCCTGGGCCAACGATCTTTCGCCCCAATGGCTCGCATGCGATTTGACCTGGACCAGCAGCGATGGCACGCGCACCACCACGCGTCCAAGCTGGGTGCTCGTCACGCATATGTTCAATCATCAGACACATCACCGCGGCCAGATCGGCACCCTGCTCTCCCAGATGGGACACGACATAGGCGTCACCGATTTGCCATTCATGCCGACTTTCACAGCCAATTGAGCGGATAACGCTGCGGCCGATGCAACCTTTTCTTAATCATGTTGTTGACTAGGTTGTACCCTATCAAACACCATGACCGTCAAAGCCAAGTCGAAGGATAGCGCCATGCGCAAGCTCACGACCCTAGCCCTTCTGTTGGCCCTGGCGGCCTGCCAGAGCTCCCCCCGGCGCTCAGCTGCGCCTGAGCAGCCGACCCTGGATGTGCCGGCAGGCGCGCAGAGTGTCACGATTGCGGCCTCCCCCGCCGCCGTGCGCGCGGCGCTTGTCTCCAGCGCAACGGAAAAAGGCACGACCGTTGTCCAGGATGAGACCAACATGGTGGTCATGGAGAGGACGATGGCAGGCGCAAATCCGGCACTCGACGCCGAGTTCGGCCCTTCCGACAATGGCATCAGGGTCGTGCGGATCCGCGTCCGTTTCACAGGAGCCCCTTGCCAGACACTCGCCGTTCAGGACCTTGCCGTTCTCAACAATGCACGAACCGCTCTTGAACAGAGCTTCGTCCTGCCGGGCAATCCGAACACCATGCAAAGCCTTCAGGGCCTGAAGTCCCGGGCCGAACAGGGCAGCACCTGCTCGCCCGTCTGATCGGTTGGTGTAATCGGCAACCGCATCTAAAAAGCGACCGGCGGATTGCTACGCCGCCCGACCGCCGATCATCTGGCTTTTGAGATCAACGCTGCCGAATCCAATCGGAGTAATCCGCTCCGGCCGGCAATTGCTGCGCGACTTTCGAGATTTGCGCCGACGACCTGCGTGTTGCAACTGTCCCGTCTCCGCCCAGAACTCCTAGGCTGTCCATGTACTCGGGCAGATGCCCCGACATGACCACACGCCAGTCCAGTGGCAGGTCCGGCTGCAATGTCTTAGCCAGCTGATAAACGACGGTTGTACAGTTGGCGGTCAACGTGTTGTAGAATTTGGGGCGCTCTTCCAGATCCTGGGCCAGATCGACAAAGGACAGGAACATCGTCCGGCGTTGTTCGGGTGAAAGCTCGACCGGGTAGACGCTAACGTCTTCCCCGCGATAATTGGTTCGCAGTTTGACGATATCCCGTTCCGTCGCACCGATCAGCACCAATTCGAATTGACGAAAGAAACCGCCAATCTCGTTGAAGCTCTCATTGGCCTCACGGCGGATCTCTGCGGAAAACACGATGTGGTCGCCGCCCAAAAAGCCAAAGCTGACCAGGAGATGCGCGATATCCGGGCTATCCCAGACTGACGTGATCATGTCGACGGTTTCAAGCTTCGACAGATCGTAGCTGCGGGAGATCCAGCGTGGGTCCGCATCCTGCGCGGAGATCCAGTTGAAATCCCTGATATCGGAGAGCGTCACCTGATCTCCTGCCACGCGGGCCTTCACGCCGCGCGAGACATCCATGGCCCAGTCCCGGTCTTGCTGAGGCGTAATCGTTTGATACCAGACTGCAACGACGAGGCCTGACACGACGAGCACCAGCCAGGACAAACGACGGGAGCGGAACCTAAGCCAAACGGAGCCAAGGACTGCGGCCGCCAGCACTGCGAGTGCCGCCCAAAAGGCCGGTCCGTCAAGGTGAAACCGCAGAGCCGTAACGGACCAGGCCACGCCCCCCAACACAATCAACGCAAAACAGATGTGAAACAGAATTTTCAAAAATCGGGACACACTGCGCTCCAGTTGTGCGTCGACAGACGGTCAGAATACATCATTTGCAGGACCGATCATTCTTCGGTTGTCAAGAGGACCGGACAGATGGCAACTGCCCAGTTTGATCCCTAGATGCTATCCTTCGCAGAGACTTCTGACAGAAGGCGCTCAGTGCGTGCATCTTCGATCTTGTTGTAGATTTTGTCTGATTCCTCAGTGTCACGAACTGCTTTCGTAATCGAAGCCGTTGAGTAGACTAACATCAGAGCAGCCATGGCATAGAATCCCTTTGCCGAGAAGCTCGCTTCCAAGGACCAAATTCCAATTCCCATCATCAACACGGCGACGCCGAAGTTGAAGTAGGTGAAAAGGTTCCAGGCATTCGACATCTTGGGTTTATAGTTAGGCATTTTCATTCTCCTGTTCGCCGCCGAGCGGATAAAAATTTATTTCAGAGGGCTCCCGGCCCTCCTTCAATGGCTGCACTTCGAAAAGCGAAGGCGCCGATTAGCTAATCTTACAACGCAAACGTTCAAGAATTCTTGATACATCCGTTTTGAGCGGGTCCCCGCAGCCCGCTGCTGCGAGCCGAGACACGGTAGAACTGGCACTGGAGTTTTTATTTAGTTCGAGCAATGCAAACTCGACCTCTTCCGCATGACGCTGTCGGCTCTGCAGACGCTCCAGAGTAGTTTCTGCCTCGCGCAGGCTGGCATGGACACCAGTAGGCATAGTACCGCGTAGCTTTTGCGTTCTTTCAGTCGCGTCGGCTATCTGTTTCCCGCGTTGCAGATTCCGCAGCCGCTGCTCCGAGAGGCTGACTTGTTCGCGCAACTCACTAATCTCTTCTCGGTAATGGGCAAGCGCCTTTTCGGTAGAGGCCAGTTCCGCTTCAGTGTCCGCCATTGCAGCCGCTGCCTCGCCCGCCAATTCTTCTCGCTCTTGGCGGATGGCATCGAGCGCGCGTTCCTCAAGGTCTGACAGCTGAGAAGAAAGCCGTTCGGCGTGTTTCATTTCGCGAGCCTGATAGGCAATAACCACAGCGACGGCCTTCTTGGCTTGCGCAAGCCCTTCAGCAGCATCCCTCAACTGCTGACGTAAAATTGAGATAGCATTTGCATCTGTGAATGCTTCAGCTGTGTCATGGCTCTGGCTTCGAATTAGAGTGCTAATCATCTTGAACATTGGAACCTCCATTGATATGAACACTGTTCATAAGTACTTTGTAGCAAGAGAATGAACAGTGTTCAAGGAATTTTTGAACAGTGTTCATATAATAGGTTAACGAATGTCCAGCACCCGCGAAGCTAAGCGCAATCTCCTCAGGGAGCGCCTCATAGACGCCGCCGAAATTGAATTGAACGAGAAAGGTCTAAAAGGCCTCAAAGCACGGGATGTGACCAAGCGCGCGGGCTGTGCCCTAGGGGCACTCTACAATGCGGTCGATGACCTGGATATGCTGATCCTCGAGGTCAATTCCCGTACATTGACCCATATCGGCGAGACGCTAGAGGTAGCCGTCCCGAATCCAGACGCGCCAGCGGAAACAATCCTGCAGTCACTTGCGGAAGCCTATGTTGACTACGCCATCAAGCATCGCAATCACTGGCTCGCCCTCTTCGAACACCGCATGCCCGATGATCGGGACATCCCAGACCGACATAAGCAGAATCATGCCATGTTGATTGGTGTAATTTCTCCAGCCCTTGCCAAGCTGCGGCCCGACCTCACAGCTGACCAACTGACCATGAGGGCGCGTACAACCTTCGCAGCCGTCCACGGCGTTGTCTATCTTGCGCTTCAAGGCCAATTCGTCGGCGTACCCATGCCTGCACTGAAATCGGAGGTCGCGGCTCTTGTCAGCACCATGGCCAGAAGCTCGGCTGCGGCATCAACGGTCTGACCCTGCAAGGAGCAGGGTTGGAGGACCATCTTCCGACACCAAACCTTATGCGGCTTCAAGTTCTTTGAGCAGCGCCCTGAAGGTCTTTCGGGCAGACCCTGGATGTCGGATCTTCTTGACGGCCTTCAGGTTGGACAGGTCGTTGCCTACGACGATGAGGCCAACCATGCCCCATTCATAGTGGGGAAGGCAGATGTGGCCGTAGATCCCCGGCACGTCGAATGTCACCCGCAGCCGTTCATCGAGGGCACCATTCCAGGGACTGGCGCCCTCGGGGATCATGCCGCGCTTGGATGCAGAATTGTGCCCCTCATCCGTGGGAACAAAGGTCACGCTGTCACCGACGTTGATGTGCAGGATTGCCGGCTCAAACACGTTCGGTGTCTGACCGTCCCCACAATTGGCGTTCAGCATCAAGACAGCATGTTCACCGCCGTCCACAGCAGGAAGCGGGCAAGCAGCAGCCGCCGAACTCCCGGCCAGGGCGCCCATGGAGAGGATGAAATTACGACGTGTAAGCATGGACAAGAAGGTTCTCCCGTGGACCGGTGGTGATCTCGATCTCCACGCCATAGGTCTTGGAAATGGCGGGCGAGCGCAAAACCTCTTCCGGGGTTCCCTGAGCAAGGATGCGCCCTTCCCCCAGAAGGATCAGATTATCGGCGTAGCGGGCCGCCAGGTTCAGATCATGGAGAGCAACCATGCCAACAGCCTGCCGCCCGGCAATCGCTGCCTTGATCTGAGTCAGGACATCGAGTTGGTGGCGCAGGTCGAGGGCAGACGTCGGCTCGTCGAACAGATAGACATCAGACTTGCGGATAAGGGCCTGGGCAACTGACACCATCTGCGACTGCCCCCCGGACAATTCGCTGACGTAGGCTTCTGCCAGATGACCAATGCCAGCATCTTCCAGCGCCTGGCCAACGGCGAACATGTCATCTTCAGACACACGCCAGCCCTTGAGCTGCTTGTGCGCCATCATCATCACGTCGAAGACCGTCAAAGCCGCATTGGCCGTGAAGAATTGCGGCATGAAGCAAACCTTCTTGAGCCGCTCACGAGTCGAAAGACTTGCCAAGTCGGTGTCTGCGATATGGACCTTGCCGGCAGAAGGTGCCAGTAAGCCGGCGATCAGACGAAACAACGTCGACTTGCCCGCCGCATTCGGTCCGATCAGGACCGTGAGCTGGCCGCGCTCGATCGGGTCAAAACTCACATCCGTCAGGACCTGACGCCGACCGTAGGAAAAACAGAGACCCCGCGCGCTCAAGCCGGTCATTGCCAGTGCCTCTTGCGCTGTCCAAGGATAAGCAGAATGAAGAACGGAATGCCGATGAGGGACGTGATCATGCCGATCGGATAGACGATCCCGGGCGTAATCGCCTTCGAAGCGATGGACGTCCCTGACAGGATCAGCGCACCACACAGGGCCGACAGCGGTAGGAAACCACGCTGATCTTCACCGACAATCATACGGGCGATATGGGGACCGACCAAGCCGACAAAGGCGATTGCGCCGACGAACGATACGGCGACAGCCGCAAGCAGCGAGACCCCACCGAGCACGGTCAGCCGCAGAAGGCCGACGTTCACCCCAAGTGCTGCCGCCTTGTCTTCTCCCATGCGCAAGGCGGTTAGCGCCCAGGACTGATGCAGGAACCAGGGTAGAATGACGCCGAGCACACCCGCGCAGATCGCAACCTTTTCCCAGGTGGCGCGTGAGAGCGACCCGAGCTGCCAGAAAATCAACTGCGCCAACTGCATCTCAGAGGCACCATATTGCAGAAACGCAAGCAGTGCGTTGAAGGTGAACAGCATGGCGATGCCCACCAGAATCATCGCCTCAGGCGACACGCCGCGCATACGGGTGAAAAGAAACAGTGCGCAGGACGTGCCCAGCGCAAAGACGAAGGCGTTCATTGTCACGAACAGACCGCCAACACCTGGAACAACCGACCAGCCCAGAACGATTGCAAGGGCCGCTCCAAAGCTTGCAGCCGACGAAAGACCGAGTGTGAAGGGGTCGGCAAGCGGATTGTTGAGGATCGTCTGCATCTCGGCTCCCGCCACGCCGAGCATCGCGCCAACAAGAACCGCCATCAGAGCCACAGGCAGGCGCAGCTTCCAGATGATGACGTCCTCCTTGGGCGTCGCAATGGAAGGATCTAGGATCACCTGAAGGGCACGGCTGAAACTCAGGTTCGCAGGGCCCGTGATGATATCGAAGATCACCAGGGCTGCCAGGCACGCAACAGCACCCAGAACAAGAAGAAACCGACGGCCCGATCGAAGGCGATAGGCCTGCACAAGGGCACCGGCATTCGGGCCCCGGGTTAGGTCAGACATGTTCAAAAATCCGGAAACGAAAGGCCCGCAGCCCGAAGGCCACGGACCATTGTCTGGCTAGTCAGCCGCCTGTGCGGACATCCAGAAGGTGCCCTTGGCGTCAAACGGCAGGAAGCGTTCGTGCAGTTCGACAAACGTCGCCCAGGGATCCAGATCCTCGAAATCATCAGGATGGAACCATTTCGCCAGCTGTTGAATGGCCACGAAGTGATAGGGCGAATTGTAGAACTGATGGAAGATGACGTGGTAGTTACCAGCCTTCACTGCCTCCAGGTCCGCGAACCCGGCCCGGCTAGCAAGAGCCGCGATGCGTGCTTCGTTGGGTTCCGTTTCTGCGTCATAGCCCAGCAGAACAGAGGTCACTTCAGGACGCGCTTCCGACCAGTTGGCACCGGTCGCAACAACATGTGCCGGGTTGGCTTCGATGATGCCTTCCAGGCTCAGCGTAACCGAATAGGCATTCGCCAGAGACGAGGCATAGTTCGTGCCACCGGCAAGCTCAACGAAGCGGCCATAGTTGTAGGGACCGAACGACCAGCAACAGAAGTCGACCTGCCAACCGGCAGCGTTCTCGACCACCACCAGAGGACGTTCCTCGGCCGGGATCGTGTCGATGATATTGGTGACTTTCCGCATCTGGGAAATGTAGAAGTCGATAAATTCCGCGGCGCGCTTTTCTTCACCGAAGATACGGCCAAGCATCAGCAGCGACGGCACGACATTCTCGGTCGCATTCCGGCGGAAGTCGACAAATGCGACCTGAACACCAGCGGCCCCGAGCTTCTCCATCAGACCGGTCTCTTCGGCCTTGAACAGGCTGCCAGATTCCAGAAGCACAAGATCCGCTTCCGATTCGAGAACAGCCTCGATGCTGAAATCACCGGCATAAGGGTTGCCGAAGTTGATCAGTCGGGCGGTATCTTCAGGATAGACGCTTTCAAACTGGCGGAAGCCATCAGGATCATAAAGAATCAGGTCGTTGTTCCAGCCAACGATTTTCTCGAAGGGATTGCCCTCGATCAACGGCGTAATACCGTACATCATCCGGCCTTCGCCGAGGATGATCTTGTCCGGCATTTCCTGAAGGGTAACTTCGCGGCCCGCGATATCAGTAAAGGTCAAAGCTTCCGCTTGAGCATTGGTGGCTGACACGATCAGGGTCGCGCTGGCTGCAAGTGCGCCAAGGAAGCCGCTAATTCTCGTCGCTAGGGACATAACGGTCTCCAATTGGATTGTCTGCCCTAGCGTCCTACCCCATGCTTACAGAGAAGCCAAGAAATATATGAATATAAAACTCATGTATTAAGAGAACTCTTAAAACTCTCTGCCGTCCTGCAGATCCTTAGCTGTTCAGCACTTCCTTGACGGTCGTCGCCAGCTGCTTGAGCGTGAAGGGCTTGGGCAGGAAGAAGAACTTCTCGTTTTCCGGCAGGTTTTCCTCAAACGCGTCTTCAGCATAGCCTGACACGAAGATGATCTTGAGATCCGGCTGGGTCTTGCGCAGTTCGACAAGCAGCGTAGGCCCGTCCATTTCCGGCATCACCACGTCGGAGACCACGAGGTCAATCTTGCCGTCAACTTCCTCCATCACCTCGAGCGCTTCTGTGCCCGTGCCCGCTTCAAAGACGGTGTAGCCGCGCGAGGCCAGCGCACGCGCGCCAAAGGCACGTACCGCTTCCTCATCCTCGACCAGGAGAATCGAGGCAGAGCCGGTCAGATCCGCGACCTTCTCCTGCTCCGGCTTGGCCTCGACAACAGGCTCTTCGACGAAGGCCGGGATGTGGCGTGGCAGGAACAGTCGGAACGTCGTGCCGGCATCAATCTCGCTGGTGCAGAAGATGAAGCCACCAGTCTGCTTGACGATGCCGTAAACCGTGGAAAGACCAAGGCCGGTTCCCTTGCCGACTTCCTTGGTCGAGAAGAACGGATCAAAGATCTTTTCCATGATCTCGGGCGGCATGCCGTGACCGGTGTCCGTCACTTCGACCAGCGTATATTCGCCCGGAGGCATGCCGCGCGTGTTTTCGAATTGCGTCGAGGCCGCCTCGGTCACATTCGATGTGCGGATGGTCAGCTTGCCCCCGTCGGCCATGGCATCGCCGGCATTCACCGCCAGATTGACGATGACCTGCTCGAGCTGATTGAGGTCGGCCATCACCGGCCACAGATCCCGGCCATGAATCACCTTCAGCTCGACCTTTTCGCCGAGCAGGCGATCGAGCAGAATGGACAGATCCGCCAAAACATCATTGAGTTCAAGCTGTTGCGGGCGCAAAGTCTGCCGGCGCGAGAACGCAAGCAGCTGCCGGACAAGGCCAGCCGCGCGGTTGGCGTTCTGCTTGATGTTCATGATGTCCTGGAAGGACGGGTCGGTAGGACGATGGCTGGCGAGCAGCAGGTCGGAGAAACCGATGATCGCGGTCAGGACGTTATTGAAGTCATGCGCTACACCGCCAGCCAACTGGCCGATGGCCTGCATCTTCTGGCTCTGGGCGAACTGAGCCTCGAGCGCCCGCTGCTGGGTCGTTTCCAGCGCATAGACGATGGCCGCCTCGCCATCCCCTTCGCCTTCCTGCACGGCAGACACATAGAAGGTGGCCGAGCGCGGATCATTGCCGTCATTCAGCGGAATGTCGATGGGCGCGATCTCGCCAATGCCATGCCCAGCGGCCGTCAGCGCCTTGCCAAGATCCTCACGCCCGCTTTCGGCAACATAGTTTTCCAGCTTCGGCGGCTCACCGCTCAGGTCGACCGCACCGAACAGTCTCAGGAACGGCGCATTGGTGCGAAGCACCCTGCCTTCCGTATCAAGCGACGCAATCGCGATCGGCGTGTTGTTGAAGAAGCGCGCAAAGCGAACCTCTGCCGCGCGCAGGGCTTCAGATGCTTCCTCGCCGCGTGAGCGGTTGAGAACCAACGTGCGGCTGTCGCCCGCCTGGCCATTGTCACCAAAGGGAACCCTGTGGAGCAGGCGCACCGGGAAACTGCGCCCATTGCGCGCCACGAAATCCAGATCGAAGGTCTCGCTCTTGACTTCACCCGCCTGGCCCTTGACCGAACGGATCAGCTCAGTGCCGTCACCCCGCACGATCTCGCCGAGATCGAGTTCGCCCGCCATGAATTGGGCAAGGTCATAGCCAAGCCAGTCGGCAAGCGTTGCGTTGAGATAGACGATGCGTCCTTCCCCATCACAGGAGAAGAAACCGGCAGGCGCATGGTCGAGGAAGTTGATGACCCTCTGCAGCTCCTGGAAGGAGTTTTCCTGTTCTGCCCGGTCGCGGGTGATGTCAGCCAATTGCCATACCGCAAGACGGCGGCCTGTGCCCCCTTCCTTGCGCGGCAGCAAAAGCGGGCGGATTGAAACGCGATACCAATGCGGACTGCCTTCGCTGCGGCCAAGCGGCATAGGCATGCGAATTTCTTCCTGAGCCCTGAGGCCGTCGCGCATGGCCTGAGACAGACGGAAAATAGCATCAGCCGCGTCTGGATCACTTGAAAACACGCGCTCCATGACCCGGATGTCGGCTGCGGTTTCAGCACCGGTCAGATCAGCATAGGCCTGGTTGGCATAGACAAGCCGCCCTTCGGCATCAGTGATCAACGCGCCATCATCAAGGGAATTCAGAAAGGCCGACGCAATCGGATTACCTGACCGGCCAGTGCCGAAACGCAAAAAGCCGATGGCTCCCGCGAACAGGCAAAACACGCCAACCACGGCAAGAATACCGAGAAGCGACAGAACGAACGGCTGAGACTGGGTTTTGCCCAAAATGGCAAACCCTGCCGCCGCTGCGACCAAAGCAACAGCCAGGGCGATCAGCAGCCCAATATTGCCGCCCCGTTCAGGCCGGTCGATCATCGGCTCGCTCGGTGCGCCGTCCAGATCATTCATTCCCAAAACTCCCTGGCTCGAATCAGATCGCCGAGCCTCGTCCCAGCATTCTGTGCAATGCCCGGAAATTCAACCAATCCGCGCCTATTTCGAGCGCCATCCAGAGCGTTTCCGCATTTTAAAGACAAACCCGATCACTTCCGCGACTGCCTTGAAGTGTTCTTCGGGCACTTCCTGATCAATTTCGACACTGGCATAAAGCGCACGCGCCAGCGGCGGATTCTCGATCACCGGAATTTCATGCCCCTTGGCCACTTCCCTGATTTTCAAGGCAACCGCATCGATTCCCTTGGCAAGGCAGGTCGGAGCCCCCATTCCATCTTCATATTTCAAGGCCACCGCATAGTGTGTCGGGTTGGTGACCACCACGGTCGCCTGCGGCACCGCCGCCATCATGCGCTTGCGGCTACGCTCCATGCGCAACTGGCGGATCTTGCCCTTGACGTGCGGATCACCCTCGGTCTGCTTGTATTCTTCCTTCACTTCCTGAAGGGACATCTTCTGCTTTTCGAACCACTTGTGTCGCTGGTAGAGAAAATCCGCGCCCGCAACAAGGGTCATCACCGCAAGGATCGCAGCAAGCAGTTGGAGCACCAGGACCCGCGCTTCCTCAAGCAGGATCACCGTATCTGCAAAAATGATGGTGTCGGCCTCATCTCTGTGCGGCCAGAGCACTAGAACCATGATGGTTCCAACCGTAGCGATCTTCGCTAATCCCTTAGCAAAGTTGACCAGGCTCTCGGAGGAGAACAAACGCTTGAAGCCCGACAGGGGCGAGATCTTCGATAGCTTCGGTTTGATCGTCTCAGCCGTGAAGACCATCTGGTGCTGAACCATATTGCCCGCAACTGCCATTCCCACCAGGGCAAGCAGTGGAAGTCCCACGATCAGCGCGAGCGACTGCCCTGTGTCGCGCCACAAGGCCCGCAGTGCATATCCGTCCATCGGGATCTGATGGGCGTGTTCCAGATAGCCGCGGAGCAGCCCCGACAGCGACGCGGCCACCGTCGGCGCGAAGATGGCAATCACCATCGCACTCCCGGCCAATGTGAACCAGGTGCTGACTTCCTGTGATTTCGGTACGTCCCCCTTGTCATGCGCATCTTTCAAGCGCTTTTGCGTGGGGTCCTCGGTTTTCTCCGAGTCATCGGAACCTTCTGCCATGGCGCTCTCCTAGCCCAGCGTCAGCTTGCCGACGGCCTGCTCGAAGTGACTCATGTAGAAAGTCATCATCGTCGTGAGCAGCACAAGCAAGAGCCCCAACCCGATCGCAATGTTCACGGGCATGGCAATGAAGAAGATCTGCATCTGCGGCATCAGCTTGTTGAGCAAGCCGAGGCCGAAATAGAATACGATGCCGACCACAATGAACGGCGCGCTCATGCGCACCGCGATGGAAAACACATCGGCGACGGTTTGCGTCACCATCGCCGCAAGATCAGAAAGCGGCAGCGCACCGCCAGGCGGAAACATCACGAAACTGTCGTGCATGGCCGCAATGATCAGGTAGTGGGTATCCGTCACAAAAATCAGCGTGATGCCGAGGATCGATAGATAGTTGGACACCAGGGCGCCCTGCTGACCGGAGTTGGTCACATCCGTACCAAGGGCCATCGCAAGGCTCGACTGGCTCGCGATGATCACACCGGCCGTCTGCAATGCAAAGGTAATCATCTTCGCGCACAGGCCGATCACGAAACCGAGCAACAACTCGCTGCCCATCAGCAACAGCAGACGCGGAAAATCATCCATCAGGTTGGCGGGATAGGTCGTGGACCCGACCGGGTAAAGCGCCAGAGTCAGCATCAGCGCGAGAATCAGACGTACCCGCATTGGCACGGAAGTCTCGCCCAATGCAGGCATGAGCATCAGCATGGTGCCGATGCGCGCGAACATGAGCATGAAGATGGCGCCAATCTCAGGCAGGAAGTCAAGCTGCAGTGTCATGCCGCCCCTTCCCTGTCGTTGGCGCAAGTCATAAGCGCCCCGATCACGCCGGGGTTTGAAGGATCAGCTCGCCGATCCTTGCCGTGAAGCTCGCCAGGAGTTGGCCCATGAAGGGCATCGTGATCAAAAGCGTCACGAAAATTGCGAGGATCTTCGGAACGAAGACCAAGGTCATTTCCTGGATCTGCGTAAGCGCCTGAAACAGCGCAATCACAACACCAACCACAAGCCCGACAACCATGGTCGGGCCTGCCACAAGGATCATCGTCCAGACGCCCTCTCGAGCGATATCAAGTACCTCGCCGCCAGTCATGCGCAGCCTTTCGCGGTCAAGATCAGATCGGCATCCGCATGATCTCTTCATAGGCAGAGATCACCCGATCCCGAACAGTGACCATGGTTTCCAGCGCCATTTCGGTTTCAGCGACAGCAGTCACCACGTCAACAACGTCCGTGCGGCCCTCAATGAGTCCGATCGACTTGGTGTCCATGTCACGACCCTTGTCGACAACACTCTCGACGGCTTCCTGGACCATCTGACCGAAGTCAACGCTCTCCGGTCCTGCTGGCAGATCGTCGGGAGAGGCAGCCTGCTGCGCAAGCTTCGCAGCCATCTGATAGGCATTGTTTGCAACCGATGGAGTAGACATATGCAGTCGCCTTTGTTGAAGGTTTACATCGAACCGGACCGCTCGGATCCGCCAGCTGGATGGCTATCAGGCCCTCAGAATGTCGATTGTTTTCTGCACCATGCGACGCGTAGCCTCGATGACATTCAGGTTCGCCTCGTAGGATCGCTGCGCCTCGCGCATGTCGACTGTCTCGACAAGCGTGTTGACGTTCGGCGTCTTCACGTAGCCCTTTTCATCCGCAGCCGGGTGGCCGGGCTCATAGCGCACTTCAAACGGCGTCTTGTCTTCCGAAAGCTTGCCAAGTTCGACTATCTCGCCGCCGACTTCCTTATCAAAGTGGCTCTTGAAGGTCGCGATCTTGCGCCGGTATGGGTCTTCCCCCGGCGTCCGACCCGTACTGTCCGCGTTGGCAACGTTTTCCGCAATGATCCGCATGCGGCCGTTCTGGGCCTTTAGACCCGACGCCGAGACAAACAGCGACTTGATGAGATCCATTTTAGTTCTCCTGGCAGCTCAAGCAGTTACCCGCGAGCTGGTGGTCATGCGGACTTCGAAAGGGCGGTTCTGATCAAGCCAAGGCTCTTCGAATAGAGCGTCGAGGCCGCCTGGAAATCCATCTGGTTTTCGGTGACCTTCATCATCTGCTCCTCGAGCACCACGTTGTTGCCACTCGGGGTGACCTCAAACATGTCCTGCTTGTCCAGCTTGCCCTTGGAGCTAGCAGAAATCGTGCCGCTGATGTGCCCGGCCTTGGTCACCTCAGCCTGAATACCGAAACTGCTTGCGCCGATATGATCGGAGAAAGCATAGGATTTCAGTTCTTTGGCGCGATATTTCGGCGTATCTGCATTTGCGATGTTCTCGGCGAGAACACCCTGACGCGTCTGATGCCACTGCATTTTAGACTTCAAGGCCTGGAACACAGGCAGGTTTGTCAGAGCCATGCGATTCACCATTCGTTAACAATCTAGGCAAACATTGCCGATTTAAAGGTTAACGAATAGTTAACGAGATATGGAGCACACAAGGAGACGCCAGCAGAAATCGGTGGATGAGCTCTTCGCATTTTGCAATTCGCGACGTTTGCCCACTCGCTGGCAGGCAGTTTTTTCCTACTTCTGTTAACTTCGACAGATTGAAGGATTCGCGCCAACTGCTCCACATGGAATTGCCCTAACGGAGCACAACGAACCGGAAGCCGCGTTGAAGAGGCGCGGTTTCACCAAGGAGTTCGGAAGTCGGCGCGACTTGCGGAATAAGAAGGCGCCGCCCTGCTCCTGCAGGTTGAGATGTCCGGGCCGCGAACACATGTGCGGGCACTAAACGAGGTAAGCATGTACACTTGGATTGCAGAGACATTTGGCGTCTCGGACGGTTTGGCCCGAGGCCTTGCCTTCGCCATTTCTCTTGGCATCGTTCTGATTCTTATTGCACTTTTCGTCATGATCTTGAAACGGCTCACCGGCACCAGACTTGCCAATGGTCGGAGCCGCCAGCCGCGCATTGCAGTCATGGACGCCACCAACATCGACACCCGCAGACGCCTTCTCCTGATCCGTCGCGACAACGTGGAACATCTGATTCTGGTCGGCGGTCCGACCGACCTCGTAGTTGAGCAGAACATCATCAAGACCGCACCACTCACTGCAGGTGGGCCCCGGCCTCAGGCCTCAGGTCAGGTGATTGCCCCGACAGCTGCCGGATACACCACCCCAGCAACCAGCAGTGATGTACCGCTTGTCGAACAGGCACAACCTGCCGCCCCTCTTGATGTCGCTCACGCGGCGTTGCGCGCAAGCCATCCCGAACGTTCTGCCCTTGCAGCACAGACGAACAAGGCTCCACCGGCTGCCCCCACGCCTCCGGTCGGCATGACCCGTCCCGAAAGCCCAAGGGCGCAGTCCGCCCCGAAAGCAACAACGGCTGACAAGGCAAAGAGAAATGTTCTGGGAGAAGCCCCGGTCAATCCGGCCAGATCCCTTTTGAAGGCGGCTGCGGCGGGAAAGCTTACAGCGGGCTTTGGCGAGAAAAAAACAGCACCTGAGGGTGAGCCTTCGCAACGCACTGCCCCGGCCATGCCTCCCCGTCCCGCGCCAGCACCTCTACCAGCTGCCCGCCCTGCCCCGCAGCGGGCTCAACCGCAGGCCTCCAGAACCGGTTCCAGTTCGGAAAATTCATCAACAGGTCAGCAGACGGCAAGCGGGCTAGGCACCCCCGCCTTGAGAGCAGCGCTCGCACCCGGTCGTCCCGTTTCACCCCCCTCCTCCGGACCGGCAGCACGCGCCAAGACAGCGATCGTGCCACCAGCAGCTCCGCCCGTGGAAATCCAGTCGGCTGTCGAAAGTGCCCCCGCCGAGCCCACGAACGAGGCAAAGCAAGCGCATGCGACCCCGACACCGCCCGCTACTGTCGAAGCGGCAATACCAATCAAGGTGGAGCCCGCGGCAGACACACCGGCCGAGCAGCCTTTGGCGGACATAGCGCCGCAAAACAATGGTCAGAATATCAAAAAACTGTCCGAGCCGGAAACAATAGCGAGTGCAAACACCTCAACAGCTGAGGAAGAGGACAAGGCACCAGCATCGCAGGCATCCAACCCCATCGAGGACGAGATGGCCAAGCTTCTCGACGAAATGCACGGACCACAAAAACCATGACCCCAACTCTCGGCCGCCAAGCTTCGCGGCTGAACCTTTGCGCGGCGGCCAGCCTGGCGGTGTTCTTTGTTCTCTTGGCGGGCCCGGCTTTCGCCCAGGAGATAACCGTCGGTTTTGGTGAGGACGCGAGCCTCACCGAGCGCGCCGTCCAGCTCGTTGCGCTTTTGACCATTCTGAGCCTGGCACCATCGATCCTGGTCATGGTGACAAGCTTCACAAGGATCGTGGTGGTTCTCTCGCTCCTGCGCTCGGCAATCGGCTTGCAGACCGCACCGCCCAATATGGTGATGGTCTCCCTGGCCCTGTTTCTGAGTGCCTTCATCATGGCTCCGACACTTCAGACCGCGTACAACGAGGCCGTCGAACCATTGGTCGACGGAACGATCGAGTTCGAACAGGCCTATGAACGTGCCGCCGATCCCTTCCGCACCTTCATGCTGTCCCAGGTCAGGGAGAAAGACCTGGCGCTGTTTCAGGAACTGTCTGGCAGTGACGCACCTGAGAGCCCTGAAGATTTGGCCATGAGCACGCTTGTGCCCGCCTTCATGATCAGCGAACTGCGGCGCGCTTTCGAGATCGGTTTCCTGCTCTACCTGCCATTTCTGATCATCGATCTCGTAATAGCCTCGGTTCTGATGTCCATGGGTATGATGATGCTGCCGCCCGTCGTCATCTCGCTACCGTTCAAGCTGATTTTCTTTGTGCTTGTAGACGGTTGGAACATGGTGGCTGGCAGTTTGGTCAAGAGTTTCGGCGCTGTTTAGCCGCTCCGCCTTGCAGCAGAAATAGTGCGCGCATTATTTAATACAACTTAGCGGAAGCTTGTGAAAAATTAATCGATTCCTGTTTGGATAGTGGTTCCAGCCATCGTGGATGGTTTCTAAACAAACAGAAATGAAATCAACGTGCTACGCGACAACCTTGAGCAACTTGCAAAAACACGTGAGCCTGAGGCGCGTTCACGTCTAATCCGCGCCCTCGTCGCGGAATATGCCAAGTCCGAGGATCACGAGCCGAGCGCAGTGGAACGGGAGCTTTTCTGCAAGATTGTGCTCTCCGTCTTCGATCAGCTCGACCTGGAAGCTCGCTACGAGCTGGTAGTTCGCCTTGCCAAGACCAACCGCATTACGTCCGAGCTTGCGGATCGCCTGGCGGAGGAAAACTATGAGCTATCGGAGCCGGTCATCGAGTCCTCCCCGGTCGTCAGCCAGAAAGCCCTCATGAGGCTGGCGATGCACGGCTCCAACCAACATCGCCTCTCTCTAGCGCGCCGGCGCGATCTGAGCGAACAACTCGCCGACAAGCTCATTGCCCGTGCCCCACGCCCGGTCACACATGCGCTTGTGGCCAATACATCGGCAATCCTATCCATCAAGGCAACGCTGGCTCTGTTGATTTTTGCAAACACAGAATCTCGTGTTCTGGCAGGACTCGCCCGCCGTGCCATGGTCGACGATGAGTTCCGCAAAACCCTTTCCCAGGTCATCGAGAACGGTTGCCCATTGGTGCCAGAGCCCCTGAAACAGGCCATGGAAAGGGACGCGCTCGAGCCCTTGGCCAAAAGCGTCCCCGACTTGGATCAGAAAGAGGAAATTGAGATCGACGGCCAAGTGTTGTCCCGCCACGAGGCGAACATCAATATCGCCAGCGGTGAGCTTTCCTTCGACGCAATCCTTTTGACGCTGTTCCAGCAAGGACGCGTCGATGCGGCCGCGTGGCTCATCAGCCGCAACGTCAATCTGGAATGCAATGTCGTCATGGATACATTCCGATCGGACTCCGACGCTGCCGTCATGATGTTGATGCTGCGCACGGGCGTCAATGACACGACTTACAGAGACCTTCTGAAAGCCCGCGGAACCTGGCTGGGACGCAGCACGAGAAACATTCACGAGCTGGTTCAGCGCTACCGGTCCGAAGCCTCAAAACATCACGACATGCAGGACTTTGGCCAAGAGTTCGCGATCTGACCCGCTGCCTCTGATTGCACTTGTGACTGCTTGAAAGGTCACGGAAGGCTGTGGGCTGGAAACTTCATCCGCCAAACGTCTGGCACAGCCAGACCCTTTACCGACACATCCGGCAAGGGCGAAACCAACTCAGGACGCGAAGCTAGCCGGCGTCTGTCGTGTCGACGCCTTCCGTAGCTGCCTGATCAGGCGAGCGGTCGGGCGTCATGTATTGGCGCCGATATTCTTCCATAAACGTCTCGAGCTCATCCGTGCCGGCAAGCCGGTTAGCCACCTCTAGGAACTCGACACCCTGGGCTTCAATCGGACGCGTCACGACTTCAAAGGCGAGCGCTTCAGGGCTGTCCGTCATCTTCGCCAGATATTTGTTCTGCAGTCGGTTCAGGCTGAGCTGATCACCCGCAAGAGAATAGGCAATGCCCGCGCGCAGGATATCGCGGCGTTCGAGCGGGTCGAGTGGAATATTGTCCGACCAACGAGACCCGTGCATTGCCTCAAGCTGTTCGCCCGCATCGCGCCAGCTTTGCGCGGCCCAGAAGGTATCAGCGCGCAAGCGGTCTACGTCACTTCCGCGCATGTTGCGAACAAGTTCGAGAGCAAGGTCTGGACGCCCGCTGGCCGTCAAGGCGCGCGCCTCGACAATGTTCCGCTGACGCTCAAGCGTTGACGGCAGGCTGGCCTGACGTGTCTGGTTCAACACTCTCAGCGCTTGCTCGGGCTTGCGATCGATCAGATAGATGGCCCCAAGGTCAGCCGCGATTTGGGCACGAGCCGCACCTTTGAGGCGGTTGTCAACTTGATGACGCAGCAACTCTGCAGCCTGGTCCAGGAGATCTACCTCGACCAGTTTCTTGGCCAACCCGCGAACCATTTCATCGCCAAGGCGGCCGATGGGAGTCATCTCTCGGAAGTCATAGTAGAGCGACAGCGCTTTCACCGTCGACATCTCATCGGCTTTGCCATCAAGAAAGAGCGCAGCAAAAAGACCGTTCATTTCTTCCTGCAGCAAGCGAGTCGTATCTGCTTCCGGATCGGCCTGAACAGCCGATTTCATGGACTCAAAAGCTTCACGATAGTTGCCAGTTTCGGCGTGAAGCTGGGCTAGGAAGCGTAGCGTGCGAAGTTCGATCTCGTCACCGCGCCAGGATGTCGCCAGCGCAGACAATTGATCGATCGCCTCGTCGATGTTCATCTCCCCGTCGCGATAGCGAATGCGCAAGGCACGATACTCCGCCTCGGCGGCCCGCGGACGGTCGTCGGACTTTGCAACCAGATCGAAGGCGGTCAATGCCTCCTGAGAACGGCCGGAAGCGTCGGCGACCCGTCCGCGCAGAATGTCGTATCGCGCCGCCTGTGATTTAGAGACCTCACTCGGTTCAATCTCGGCTAGAATGCTGTTGGCCACGCCAAAGTCATTCGCCTCAACCATCGCATGGGCGGCGGCAAGATTGAATTCCGCCTGAATTGCCTTTGGATAGTTACCAATCACTGCGCGCCCGCGCGGCATAGCAATGCGCGCTGCCGTCCAGTTGCCAAGTGCCACATCAACGATGGTCTGCCAAACGGCACCATCCGGGCTGTTCTTGAGTTCGGGCCGGTTCAGATGAGCATAGGCCTCATCCGGGCGATCTGCGAGCGTATACGCCGCCCCCATCATCAGATTGTAGGAACTGTCTTCAGCGAGCGCCGGTTCCTCTTCGACCGCCAGCTGCATCAGACCCAATGATTCCTGCGCAAATTGATGCGCGAGATAAAAACGCGCCAAGTCCATAAGCTGCTTGCGTCGCTTGCCCTTTGGAGCGTTCGTCAGGTCTGTCTGAAGCTTGTTCAATCGTTCGCGATAAGTGGACGGCCCTTTGGTGGCCAGAGACACGAACTCAACATAGCCAGGCTCGTTCGGATCAACGATTGAATTGAATGCACCTGTCCCGCCCCGCAGATGCCGGCTGGAAAGCGACAACCCGCCAACCTTCTCGATGATGACGTCATCACCGAGGATTTCCATGGTGACACCATCAGACTTCAGCGCCATCGCGATGCCCTGCGCAGAACTCAAGGCATCGAGATCAACGAACCGCTGCTGCTTCAACAGGCCACGGGGCGGACCAAAACCGGTCACCAATGCAATCTTGTCGCCAACGAAGGGATCTGTGATCTCACGAATATTCTGCGGATCCTTGTAGAGGACGCGCAGGACCGAACCGCCATCTCCGCGCACATTGCGCTCAAGGCGCAGTGGGATCGAAGGTTCCAGAATCATGTCCCCGATCACCAGGCTCCAGGAGTTGCCATCGAGCCCGACAGTTGCAAGCACCGGATCATTAAGGTCGAGACGAAGCACCTGGTAGCCGTCACGCTCTTCCACCTGGATGTTCTCTGCCGTTTCAGCAAGGGCGGAGACCATTCCGCGCGTATCGATCGTAGCTCCGGTGTCAAACACCATCCAGATGCTGTCATTGCGTCGGAAAACGGCACTGGAAACCGGCTCAAGGAACGGGAAGACGATCCGCACAGTGTTGCCGATACGGCGCGCCTCGGCGGAAACGAAGTTGCGGATCTCTTTGGCAAAGTCAGCAGGTGGCTGTTCCGGCGAATTCTGGATCTGGCCAAGATCGGCGCCACCCTGGGCACGCCAAGCTTCTTCACCACCGCCAGCATCCTCCAAAACCATCGCAGGCGGCAGGGAGGTATCGGACGCGGGCAATACCTGCTGCACTTCGACCGGCTCGGCTTCAACTGGGGGCAAAACAGGTGCCGGGGTGGGCATAGGCGCTTCAGCCGCAGGCGGCATCGTCCGGATAGCTGGTTGCGCCTCTTCCATCGCCCCAATGAGAGGCATGGCGGCCCCGCCGACCGCGCCGGGCACCGCTGTCGGGGCAATCGTCGAAGTCAGCTCCAGGCCATCAGCAGAAGCCACAGGCAACGGCTCCGCTGACAATTCCGGTGCAGGCACGGCCGCAACCTCTTCCGAAGGCGCCATGATTTCTGCAGCCTCGGCGACCGCGTCCTCTGCTTCCTCAAGCACATCACGTATGTTGTTCGGGGCAACTTGAGCTTCAACTGGATCAACAACATCAGGCTCTGATTGGGCAGATGCCAGGTCAATCGCAGCCTCGGAAGCATCTTGTGCGTCTGCCGGCGATGGCTTCGGTTTCGGGACGTTCAACGCAACTTCTGTTTCCGCAGGCTCCGCAGCAGTCTCAGCAACGTCTACCGACTGCTCTTCGGTTACTTTTGGCTGGGCCTTAGCCTCTTGTTCGGCCGGGGCAACGGCTTCAGGCTCCGGCTGCATCTCGACCGCAGGCTGCTGCGCCGGCGCCTGCTCGGGAGCTGCAGGCGCACTGCCATCAAAGGGTATCATGCCAAAAGCAGCTGCCTCGTCGGACATCTGCGGCACGTCTGGTTCAGGCGCCGGGGCAGCCACATTGACGGGCTGAGGTGCGGCTGAATCACTCGGCACGACCGCCGCTTCCGGCTCGGTGTTACGAACTCCGGGCGCCGTGATCATGTTTTTGCGCGCGCCGCCCTGCGTCGTGTTTAGCTCCTCATTGATCAACTGGTTGGCCGGGTCGATCGGTTCCTTGTTCTCGGGCGTGATGTCGATGACATAGGTCTGGTTTTCGCGAAACGCCCGGATATCGACCGATGGCTCGATCCGCATCAGGAATTTCAACTTACCCTTGTCCAGGAACGACGTGGCGTCCACCACGCCTTGCGGCAGGTGGGCACGCAATTCAGAGATATCCAGCTGAGCCGGATGATTGAAAGTCAGCTTGATAATGTCGTCTTCACGCACAAACGCGGTGTCAAACCGGATGGACCAGTCAAAGACGAGCCGTGTGAAGGTGGGGTGTTCGCCGATATGCAGGTCGACTGTCGGACCTTCTTTCGCCTTCAGCCGCGCCTGCTCGAGAGCCCGCACCTTGCGCATGGCCTCTTCGGCCCGCTTTGCCAACTCCCGAACCACATCATCCGGCAAGCCAGGCGGAAGTCCCTGCCAGTTTGCCGGCAGAATGTCGACGAAGAGTTTCTCCCCCGCCTCGAGAGTATTGATCTTGAACTGCCCCTTCAGCGCAAATCGTATAGCACTGCCATCCGGATCGCGGCGGGCGATCGTGATATATTCGCCAAGATCCAATGGCACATCATCGACGTCGATATCGATCGGATCCTCGAAGGAAATGCGCAGGACGCCGCCGGTGACTACCGCGTCATAGTGTGGAAGCAACGTCCGGTCGGAAAAGGTCAGCACCATTCGTCCGTAGCCGGGCGATGGAAGGACCTTGAACTCAACAGGTTCAAGCGCTTGCGAAAAGGCTGGTGTCACAAAGGAGAGACTGGCAATCAGGCACAGGCAAGCCAACGCGCCGCACAGCAACTTGTGCACGGCGGCAAGCAGAAAGGCCAAGCCTTTCGTTTTCTGTTGCCCAAAGTGCTTCAGCACAATTGTCGTCCTTTGGATGCCGCCTAACACATTACCTTTAGTTATGCGGTCTTAACGCGTCCTTACACTGCGTGCTTAAATGCAGGCATACCGGTCAGTTTGAGCGGATTTTTGGCAAATCCCCGGCCGCTTCCTGCTGCGGTGGCTGCGGATTGGGAGCACCGCTTGCAATGGCAACGGTCAGCTTCTCCGCCGCCTCAGGCGACATCTTGCTCAAAACATCGGCCATCTTCCGAGGTTTCATCTGCCGCACAACCTTGAGCAGGATCGGTAGGGACAGGCGATCAAAGATCCGTGCAGCGTCTTTGGGCTTCATATTTTCATACATGGTAACAAGGCCCGCGATCTCGCTCTCTTCCTGCTTGCGTTTTTCCTCAACAACACCTTCAATCCGTTGTTCAAGCTGCTTGAGCTCATCGACACGTTTCTGGATGCGTTCCTCGGTCGCCTGCAGAAGTTTCTCCCTGAGGTCGAGCTGCCCCTCCTGCTTTTCAAGCGTTTGCCGGCGTTTGCCAAGACTTTCGAGGACGGCTCTTTCGGCAGCAGAACCACCTATTTCCAGAGAGTCCGGCAATGGCGGCGGCCCGTCCGTGGCCGGGCTTTCTCCGTCTGCGGGCTCAATCTCACCTTCGGCTGCCGGCGGCATATCTCCGCCAGCTTGTTCAGCGGACGTTTCCTGCGCTACGGCAGACTTGATTGGCGCAACACCAACACCGCTGTCCATCACAAGCCCAAGCAGCTTCAGCGCCAAAAGGGCGCTGGCTGAAATGGCTAACAATGGCAGCAGGCGAAGGTTCATGCAGCTGCGCCTCCGGAACGCTTACGAAACTGCTCCAGCCTGGCAGTTGCCTCGGCCGCTGCGCTTCGAATGTCATCGGTACGGCCTGACCGGCGCTGGGAACTTCCTACTCCAGATTGCTCTGCCGGAGCCGCTGGTGGATGGGATCCATATTGAGGCGGAGCCGGTGCGTAGGCCTGCGGATGATGCTGTGGGACATAAGTGCCCTGAGGATACGGAGCGGGATCTGGATGCCCATACCCGGCATGCGGGGTCTGATACGCATCCCGCTCTGCTGTTGCGGCACGCGCAGCCTCGGCGATCTGGCTGATACGTGTGAAGATTTTCTCCCCTTCGGCGACCTGACCAACCAATGCAGCTGACATCTGCTCGGCCGCAACCAGGCGGTTCCCCAGGGTCTTGTCTGCTTCCGACGCAGTCGCCTTGAGGCCGAGGATTGCCCTTTCGGCAATTTCTGTCGCCGTCATCAGCTCGGAAATCGTCGCCCGAAGAGTTTCTTCATCGGCTCGCAAGCGCTGCAGGCGACGATTCAGAGTGAAGCAATATCCGATCGTAACCAGCAGAAGAACGGCGACCAGACCTTCGATAATCATTCCGACGGGCAAAGGGCTCATTGTGCATCCATTTCGTTTTGCATGGCCCGCTCAAACGCAGCTAGGGTCATTTTCGGTTTTCGCAGGTTCTTGGCGACACGAATTGCGATCGAATCCTCGACCTTGCCGAGCGTGCCTTCGGTCAACGGGATGTTGCCGCATTTTATCAAGACCGGATCCGACGGGTCGACGTCGAAAATCAATGTTTGCCCAACATCCAGACTCAAAACCCGCCCAAGTGGCAGGTGGGTTTCGTAAAGCACCGCATCCACTTCCACTTCCGCAGCGTGAATCTCTGATGCAAGGTGGCCTTCCCAGGTCGCATCACGGCCGAACTTCTCACCCATGAACATTTGGAGCAGCAGATCGCGAATCGGCTCCAGCGTTGCATAGGGCATCATGATCTCGACAGTACCGCCGCGATCCTCCATGTCGATCCGCAGCTCGACAAGAATGGCCGCATTTGCCGGACGAGAAATGGCCGCGAAACGCGGGTTTGTTTCCAGTCGCTCCAGATTGAAATGAACCGGGCTCAAAGGCGCGAACGCCTGCTCCGCATCCTGCAGGATGAGCGAGACCATCTGCTGCACCAACCCGGTTTCAATCGTCGTGTAGGGCCGGCCCTCGACGCGCACCGCAGTGGTTCCACGCCCACCGCCCAAAAGTACGTCGATGATTGAGTAGATCAGGCTTGATTCAACTGTGATCAGGCCAAACCCGTCCCATTCTTCAGCCTTGAAGACACCCAGAATGGCAGGCAGCGGAATCGAGTTGAGGTAATCACCAAACCGGACTGAACTGATTGAATCAAGTGAGACTTCAACATTGTCAGAGGTGAAATTGCGCAAGGACGTCGTCGTCAGGCGAACGAGCCTGTCAAAGACGATTTCCAGCATCGGCAGGCGTTCGTAGGACACCATTGCCGAGTTGATAAGTGCGCGAATTCCGCTCTGGTCGCCCGCAATCGTGTCGTCGATATTGAAGCCAAGGAGGTTATCGATTTCCTCCTGGTTCAAAACACGGTCGGCGCCCCGGGTGGCGTTTTCAAGATCAGGCTCGCTGTCATCGATCATCGCAGCCCATTGGGCCGCCATGTCGTCCGAAGTACCGGCGCCTTGCTCCTCAAGCGCAGCACCCCAGGCCGCCGCGAGGTCATCGCCTTCGTCGTCGCCCGCACCTTGCTCTGCCAGGGCAGCGCCCCAAGCATCGGCCATATCTTCTTCGGTTAGATCGTCGTCGTCAGCCATTTCGCACCATCAGGAGCCGGCACCTACTGGACGAGAATTTCCTTGAACAGGACACCCTCGACCCGTGCGGGGTAGACAGAAAGATTGATGCGTCTGAGCAATTCTTCCTTCAGACGAAACAAACCAGCAGACCCTTCTAGGTCCGCAGGGCGAAGCTCTCGCAGATAGATCTGGAAAGCATCGAGAATACGCGGCAGGTAGGGCGAGATCTGATCGACCATCGCCCGATCCTGAACCTCGAGCGCGATGCGCACCTTCAGGTAGGTGGTGCGTCCGTCGGTCGCCAAATTCACGGTCATTTCCGGCAGATCGTAAAACACCACCGGCTTCTGCTCTTCCACGACAGGCTGCTCGCCGTCCACGGTCGGAGCCGGAGCGTCGCCGCCCGCGAGAAAGAAATAGGCGCCAGCACCGGCTCCTATGAGAACAACAGCACCGATCCCTCCAAAGAGGATCAGCTTCTTCTTGCCGCCCCCACCTTCGGCTTCGCCGTCTGCTTCGTCGTCGGCAGCACCAGCATCTTCGTCCGCCATCAAGCACTCCGATTTGCCTGCAACGCTTCACGCGCGCTTATAGTTTCTAAAGCCCTTAATGGTTAACGAATGGTTACCAAATCGTTAACAAGCATAGCCCGGCAGAAATTACCAAGTGGTTAATATCTGCCGGAAACTCTTGCCGGATGCACTTGGCAAATTTCCCTTTTACCCAGTTTTTTCAATGATTTATTTTCTGGCACGGCATGTGCAATTAGGGTCCCGAGCCAGCGGTCTGGGGAGATTGTCGGCTCATCGGGGAGCAAAGGGATTTGTTAATATGGAGAATGCACAGCTCATAACCTTGTCACGTCAGATGTCCCTGAGGAATCAGATGGACCTCGTCGCCAACAACATGGCGAACCTGACGACAACGGGTTACAAGACCCAGCGCATGGTCTTTGAGGAAGTCTTGATGCCGTTGGCAGAGGCGACCGAATTCATGCAGGGCGACAAAAATCTGTCCTATGTGCAGGACTATGGTGCAGGCCTCAACCTTCTTCAGGGAAGCGTCCGGCTCACCGGAAATGATTTCGACGTAGCGATCGATGGCGATGGCTGGTTCGCGGTGCAAAATGAAGATGGCACCGAAGCCTATACCCGCAATGGTGCATTTCATATCGCGCCAACGGGCCAGATGACGACTGCGGATGGCAGACCGATCCTGACCGACGGCGGCCCAATCAGCTTCACGACAGAAGACGGCAAGGTTGATATTGCCGAAGACGGCACGATCGTCTCCGAATTGGGAATTCGCGGCAAGCTTCGTGTTGTCGACTTCGACAACCCGGAAGACCTCAAAGCTCTCGGCGAAAACCTTTACACACATGAGGAGCCGCTCCCGGCCGAAAACCCAAGGGTTATTCAGGGCGCGCTTGAGCAGTCGAACGTGCGTGGTGTGATCGAGGTCGCCCACATGGTTCGCATCACCCGCGCCTATGAAACCGTTTCAAAACTGATGGCCGACACGGATGACCTGCGCAAACAGGCCATCCAGACACTCGGCCGACTTGAAGCCTGATCGCACCGAAGGACAAGATAAATGAAAGCACTCCATATCGCTGCGACCGGCATGAAGGCCCAGGAGCTGAACGTCGAGGTCATTTCGAACAACGTCGCAAACATGCGCACGACCGGCTACAAGAAGCAGCGCGCCGACTTCCAGGATCTTCTCTATCAAAATCTTCGCCGCATGGGCGCTGAGACCTCGACCGCCGGCACCATCGTTCCGACTGGTGTGCAGATAGGCTCTGGCGTAAAGACCGCGGCAACTGCGCGGATCATGACCCAAGGCACGCTGGAGGCGACAGGAAAAGAGCTTGATGTCGCAATCCGCGGCGAAGGGTTCTTCCAGATCCAGCTTCCTGACGGCAACACGGGCTACACCCGCGACGGTTCTTTCGAACGAGATGCCAATGGTACGATCGTAACCATCGACGGTTACACCGTTGATCCTGGTATCGACATTCCAGAAGATTCGCGAGACATCACGATCTCCTCTGACGGAACAGTTCAGGTGATCGACGGCAACGGCGCAACCAACAATCTCGGCCAAATCCAGCTTGCCCGCTTTGTCAATAAATCCGGCCTCGAAGCCATCGGTGACAACCTTTATCTCGAGACGGATGCCAGCGGCGCCCCGCAGATCGACAATCCCGGCACAGACGGTTATGGCGACCTTCAACAGAGCTACCTGGAAATGGCGAATGTGGACGCTGTCACTGAGATTGCCGACCTGATTTCTGCCCAGCGCGCCTATGAGATGAACTCAAGGATCATCCAGGCAGCTGACGAAATGTACTCCACCACAACCAATATCCGATAAGGGGACAGCGTCATGAAACGCCTTGTAGTCCTTGTCGGACTTGCAGTTACCGCCTTGGCAGCACCTGCCTTTGGCCAGACCGATATTCGACCGGTCCTCCGGTCCGAGGTTTCAACACTCGATCAGATTGTTACAGTTGGCGATTTCTACACTTCCGCTGGCGAGTTCGCGCAAGTTCCCCTGTTCAGATCTCCTGATCTGGGGACGTCAGGGAATGTCCCAGCAGAAACCGTTGCGCGCCGCGCACGTGCAGCTGGCCTGATCGCTGCTGGAACCGATGGTCTGAGTGAGGTCGTCGTACACCGGCGTGCTGACGTCTATGACCTTGAACGCCTCAAGGATCTGGCGAGCAAGACACTTGCCCAGCGGGATGCGAGCCTTGCGCCCCGTGATCTCGAGATCACCTTCTACCGCGCCCCTTCCCAGATACATGCGAACCCCTCCTCGCAAGAACCCGTCGTTGTTGATCGCGTTCTCTGGTCCCGCACCGACGGACGGTTCACGCTTTATCTCAGCGTCGATGGCGCAACGGGAAGGTCCAGTTTTCAGCTGACCGGCTTTGCCCGTGAGATGATGGAAGTGGTTGCGCTGGCACGCCCCCTGAACCGTGGCGGCATCCTGAAAGCCGGTGATCTCACCACAGTTCGCCTTCCACGCCTGCAGGTGCCATCCAATGCGTTGATTTCCAGCGAAGACATTGCGGGTCTCGCCGCTCGCAGCAACCTGCGCGCCAACAGCCCGTTGACGCGGAACGACTTCGAACGACCGGTTATCATCGCCAGAGGCGAAAAAGTCACCGTCAACTTCGAAATCCCGGGCTTGAAACTGACAACCCGCGGCCAGGCAATCGACAGCGGAGCCAAGGGTGACGTGATCGACATCATGAACCTGGACTCCCGGCGGATTATCCCGGCCATCGTCACCTCTCGCGGGCACGTGCGCATCGCACGGTCCAATCCGGTCGTCGCCAGCCTCAATGGGGGCAATCAATGAGCACTCTGAAGTCCGCAAAATTTCTTCTTCTCGGCGTTGCTGTAACAAGTCTTGCCACGGGCTGTGGCGCACCTGACCGTCTGGCTCAGGTCGGACAGCAACCAGCCTTGAATGCCATCCAGGATCCAACAACAACTGCAGGCTATCGACCCGTCCAGATGCCGATGCCCGAACCGCAGAAAGCGCATTACAACGCCAACTCTCTCTGGCGGTCAGGCAACCGAGCCTTCTTTGAGGACCAGCGTGCCAAGCAGGTCGGCGACATTTTGACCGTTGTCGTGACAATCTCCGACAAGGCGGAGTTCGACAACACCACCGAAAGGTCTCGATCCGACAGCAGCTCAAACGGTGTCGGCGGCGCGTTGGGCACCGCAATCGACACCATCTTCCTGCCGTCCGGCGTCGCCGCCAGCGACATCGCGTCGGTTGACAGCAGCTCAAACTTCTCCGGTGAAGGCAGTGTGGACAGGGAAGAAACCCTGGAAACAAGCGTAGCTGCCGTTGTTCTGCAGGTCCTTCCCAACGGCAACCTCGTGATCGAAGGGCGCCAGGAAGTGCGGGTCAACTTCGAGGTACGTGAACTGGTCGTCGCCGGTATCGTACGTCCCGAAGACATAAGCTCAGAGAACACGATCGCCAGCGAAAAGATTGCCGAGGCTCGCATTGGCTACGGCGGACGTGGCCAGATCACCGATGTCCAGCAACCGCGCTACGGCAGCCAGGTACTCGACATCATGCTCCCATTCTGATGCGCGGTTAAGAGGCGTAGGTCAGTCAAGGTCCCCCAGCGGTCGATCGAGGTGTTCTAGAAGCCTCGTTCGATTGCTGACAACGGGCACGGTATCTCGCTCCCCGAGTGCCGTGCCCGTTTTCTTTTTTAGAGCACGATCCAAGGGCGATAGGAGAAGCTGCCATGCCACAGACACAAAAAGGCCCTCCCGAATTTCGGAAGAGCCTTTTTCCAATTCAAACCCGTGCCGCCAGGCTCAGTCGTCGCGATAGACTTTCTCGCGGCGCTCATGCGCTTCCTGAGCTTCAATCGACAGAGTTGCAATCGGGCGCGCTTCAAGACGTCGAAGAGCGATAGGCTCGCCAGTCTCTTCGCAGTAGCCGTAGCTTCCGTCCGAGATCCGCTCCAGTGCGGAATCAATCTTGGAAATCAGCTTGCGCTGCCGGTCACGAGCGCGCAGCTCGATTGACCGATCCGTCTCTGAGGAAGCGCGGTCGGCGAAGTCAGGATGATTCTGACTCTCTTCCTGCAGGATCACAAGGGTCTCCTTGCTTTCCCTCAGAATGTCATCTTTCCAGGCAAGCAGCTTGTTCTTGAAGTACTCACGCTGCCTGTCATTCATAAAGGGCTCGTCTTCGCTGGGTCGATATTCAGACTCAAGTTCAACCGTCATCGATAGCTCCGGATTCCCATTAGGCCGCGGGCAATATATCGCCGAGGCCATGAACCGACAACGGTCGTTTTGTTAAAAATAATGTTACAAAAAACATAGTTAATTCAAAAGCTTGTGATTTCTAACGGCTTTTGGGAGCTCTTTCGCTGATACAAGAGCACCTGCTAGTCGGTGAATCGACCGAGTTTTGCAAGCTCGACTTTGACCCGCAATTCGATCTCGCGAAGTACCGAATCCACCTCCTCATCACCGCTTTCAACCTGGCTGCCGACCTCATGAGCGAGCGCTTCCAAGCGATCCTCGGAAATCAGCCCACCAAGCAGATCAGTCTTTATGGCCTCAAGGCCGTCCAGAAGAGAATGACCATGACGGGCAGCCTTGCGTCGGCGTTCAGGGTCCTCACCGACCTCCTGAAGCGCCAAAAGCGCATCCATACCCTGAACTCCCATCGCGCTGGTCGTAGCCGCAGTCGGGCTGCTTTCGTCACCCATCTCTGGCGTGAAAGCATCGCCAGTGGCTCCACTGCGTTTTTTCGCCCCCCGCCCCTGCACGCCAGAAACAGGTTTTTGTCCGGTAATTCGCATGGTGTGTCCGCTCCGTTGGCACCGGCCTCATTGCCGAGTGCCCACCGCCGAGTGTCAGAATCTTCCCTGAAGGGTAAATGAATCCGAGTACGGTCGGCAATATTTGCCGCTCACTTCGCACCGTTCATTTTCCGCAACCCGACCAGGGAGTCGAAAAATTGCAGAAATGCTGAAGATTTCTGTCATTTCGACGACCTGGCAGAGTTTGGCACATCTCTCGCATTATGAGAGCCAGAAAACTTCGGCAGCATGTTGCCGGCTCCGCAAACGCCCTGGACACAGGTAGATCGCATGACCAATGGCATTTTCTTCAGGTTCTTCGCCGTCGTGCTCTGCATGACGCTCCTGACGACTGCTGCCCTCTCCGCGTCACGCATCAAGGACATTGCAGACTTCGAGGGAATTCGTGAAAACCAGTTGATCGGATATGGCCTTGTTGTTGGCTTGAACGGGACCGGTGATGGGCTCAGAAACGCTCCCTTCACCAAACAAAGCCTGCAAGCGATGCTAGAACGGCTTGGTGTTAACACCCGTGACGTCGACCTGAACACGAACACGGTTGCCGCTGTGATGGTGACGGCAAACCTACCGCCCTTTTCCACACAGGGAACACGCATCGACGTTTCTGTCAGCGCATTGGGCAACGCCGCCTCGCTGCAGGGCGGAACCTTACTGGTTACTCCGCTCGTTGGCGCGGATGGCGAGGTTTACGCAATCGCTCAGGGTTCAGTTGCCATCGGAGGTTTTTCCGCCCAGGCAGATGCGGCGTCGGTGGTACGAGGCGTTCCAACCGCTGGACGCATCGCCAATGGTGGCCTTGTCGAGCGTGAAGTCGAATTTAAACTCGCGTCTTTAACGACGCTCCGCCTGGCCTTGCGCAATCCGGATCTCACAACATCTCGCCGCATCGCTCTTTCGATCAACGAATTGATCGGCATGCCGACGGCGGAACCCCTCGACCCAGGCACTGTGCGCATCGACCTGCCCCGTGAATATGACGGCAATATCGTTGATCTGCTGACCGACATCGAGCAGCTCATTGTTGAACCTGATCTCGCCGCACGTGTCGTGATAGACGAAAATTCAGGCATCATCGTCATGGGGCAGGACGTCAAGGTCTCCATGGTGGCAGTCGCCCAGGGCAATCTTACGGTCACGATCGCCGAGACACCTGAAGTTTCCCAGCCTTTGCCCTTCGCCAACGGCCAGACCACGATCGTTCCCCGTTCGGAAATCTTCGTCAACGACGATCCAGACGCCAAACTCGCGATCGTTCCGGAGGCGGTAACGCTTAAGCAACTTGTCGACGGCTTGAATGCTCTTGGTATCGGCCCGCGCGACATGATCTCAATCCTTCAGGCGATCAAGGCATCTGGCGCCCTGCAAGCCGAAATCGAGGTGCTTTGATAATGTTCAACCCCGCTCAATCCGTCTCTGCACAAGCCAATCCGATCGATGCGCTTGCTGGCGTGGACAGGTCGAACAAGACCGCTGTCCGCGACGCCTCAGAGAAATATGAATCCGTCTTCTTGAAAAACATGCTCGAAGCCATGTTCACCGGCCTTGAAGAAGGCGGGACTTGGGGAAGCGGCAATGGCGCCGAGGCTTGGCGCGGCATGATGATCGACGAATATGCAAAATCCGTATCGGACGCCGGCGGCATTGGGCTTGCCGACACCATCGAACGGCAACTGTTGGAACTCCAGGAGAACTCGCAATGACCGTTCATACGGAAACCCAGAATATGCCGTTCTCGCTCGAGCGTCCAACCAGCCCGGGAGAAGCCAACCAGTTTTGTGTCACGTTGAGCAGCACCATGGAAACGCTGCTTGCCCTGATTGAAAACGAGACCGATCTGGTTCGAGCCGGAAAGTTGAAGGAAGCAGGGACGTTGCAGCCAGACAAAGCCCGGCTCATTCACGAGTACACGCGCGGCATGATGTGCGCCAAGGAACACGCCGTTGCGCTCGGCAACATGGCACCGGCAGCAGCGCAGAACCTGAAGCGGCAACACGCGGAATTCCAGCCAGTGCTCAGGATAAACCTTGCAGTCCTTTCGACCGCACGCGAGGTCGCGAACAGTGTTGTATCGAGCGTGGCTAAGGCCGTCGGTGCACAGCAGAGAAGTACGACCTATGGACCGGGCGGTGCGTCTGCTTCCGGGCCACGGGCAGCAAGCGGCATCGCTATCAATCAGGCGCTTTGAAGTTTAGAGCCCTTCCTATGAAGGATCTATTTTGCCATCCATTTCCGTAGTTGCTCTAAAAGCCGCAGGATCAAACTGCGGCTTTTTTTTGCAAAGTTGCCGTTAAGGCATTTTCGGCGTATCTTTTGCCAAACTTACATCTTGCGCATGCTGTTGATCTCAAAAGCGAATCAATCAGAAGCGCGCTTCATTAAAGTTGTAACCGTTCCGTTAACGTCGGATTCATTCCCTTACGTTATCCTCACTTTTCATCGGGTATTGTTTTTCGTAACCCGGAGGAAAAGACGATGGAATCGGCACTCGTCCGGCCACCTTTGCCGTCTTATACGGCGATCACGCCGGAAACACGCGCTCCAGAGCGCGTTCAACCTGCAGCGAAGACTGAACTGCCCGCCGGCAGCACGGTAAACCCGTCTGACGAAGCAAGTCAGGGACGTCGCGCGTCTGACAATCAGCGCACGCAAGAACCGCTCGCTCAAAACCAGCAGATTGATCGACGAAATTTCCGCGATCCTGAGAGCGACAGCCTGATCTACATCGCAACCGACAGCGATACGGGCGAAGTGGTCCAACAGGTCCCCAGCGAAACTTTGCGCCGCCTTCGCGCCTACGCAAAGACCATTTCCGACCAAGCCAACGAGGCGAGATCGGAAAACATCGTCAAGACGGCCTAAGCGTCCAACTTAAGATCATTTGCGCGCCCTCACTCCACGAATGGCGCTGAGGGGCACCGAAGACACGATTGTCGGATCAACACATCCGCCACGCTTTGCGTGAGCGGATTTTTGCGTTTTAACTCAACATCTCCCCATGGTAAATAAAGTATAAAACAAGATAAAATGAGAAATAAGGAGCAAAATAAATAATTAACCAAACAAATTAACTTTAAAATTTCAGATATATTTAAACTTAAAATCCGGTAACCTAATTAATTAGGATTCAATACAATATTTCTCTGCAGAGTTATCTCGTTGTTCAGAAGAACGGCTTTGATAAACAGAAGGAACTCTGTAATGAGCGGTATTACTCTTTCAAGCGCAGTGCGCAACAACTTGAACTCCCTGCAGGCGACCTCACAGCTTATGAGCGGCGTCCAGGAAAAACTGTCGACAGGCAAAAAGGTCAACTCCGCCCTCGACAACCCGAACTCCTTCTTCACTGCAAAGGGCTTGGAAAACCGCGCAAGCGATCTGTCCACCCTGCTTGATGATATGGGTCAGTCGGTCCAAACCCTGCAGGCAGCAGACAAGGGGATTGAGGCAATCTCTGATCTGGTTGACTCCGCAAAAGCGAAGGCAAATCAGGCCCAGCAAACCTCCAGCCAGTCCGAACGTGCTCAGTACGCAGAAGAGTACAACGAACTCCTGACGCAAATTGAGGATATCGCGAAGGACAGCGGATACGGCGGCAAGAACCTCCTTGGTGGCACCGGTAACGACCTCTCGGTGACCTTCAACGAAGACGGCTCTTCCAGCCTGAGCATTTCTGCCGTTGACTATACTGATACGACCTCTTCCACTGGCCTGAACCTGTCGGATCTGACAGAGGCAACCAGCGGGACAGCCACTCTCACTGTTACCGGAACTGCCGCAACCACCTTGGACTCCACGGCAAACTTCGCGACAGGCGACGTGATCACCCTCACAGATGCCAACGGTACAGAAGTCGCGTCCCTGGAAATCGAGGACGACACCACGATCGCCGATCTGGAAGCCCTCTATGATGACGTCGACGGTGCAAGCGCTGCTTTCGCAACGAACACACTGACGGTAACGTCTGATTTCAATCTGACAACAGCATCTTCAGATACAACACCAGCCGACTTCACGACGAACGGCACGGACTCAGGCTTTGCAACGGATTCGGATATCGACGCGGCGCTTTCCAAACTGAAAAGCGCTCAAGACACCCTGCGCTCGCAGGCATCCACATTCGGTACCAACCTGTCCATCGTGGAAGGTCGCCAGGATTTCACCAACGCGATCATCAACACGTTGGAAGAAGGTGCCGGCAAACTGACACTTGCAGACACCAATGAGGAAGGTGCGAACTTGCTGGCTCTTCAGACCCAGCAGTCCCTCGCCTCGACCTCTCTGTCTCTGGCCGCCCAGGCTGACCAGAACGTGCTGCGCCTGTTCTAAGAAGAGCAGGACTGAACAACGAAGGCGGCGGCCCCTAAACGGCTGCCGTTTTTCTTAAAGGAAACAATCTATTAAGGTTAATTTCTACTAACCATACTTCTTTACAAACCGTTACCATCCGAACGCCATTGTCAGCCTGCCGGACCCAGGAAGGGTCCTATTTTGAGTAATCCTAGAAAGGATATAAAAATGGCTGATATTACACTTTCCAGCGCAGTGCGTTCCAACCTGAATGCACTGCAGGCGACCTCCCAACTGATGAGTGGCGTCCAGGAAAAACTGTCCACGGGTAAGAGCGTCAACTCCGCCCTCGACAATCCGAACTCCTTCTTCACTGCAAAGGGTTTGGAAAACCGCGCAAGCGATCTGTCTTCGCTGCTCGACGACATGGGCCAGTCGGTCCAGACCCTGCAGGCAGCAGACAAGGGGATTGAGGCAATCTCTGATCTTGTCGACGCAGCTAAAGCGAAGGCAAATCAGGCAGCCCAGACCTCGAGCCAGACAGAACGTGCTCAGTACGCAGAAGAGTACAACGAACTCCTGACACAAATTGAGGATATCGCGAAGGACAGCGGATACAAGGGCAAAAACCTTCTTGGCGGTACGGGTAACGACCTCTCGGTGACCTTCAACGAAGACGGATCGTCCAGCCTAAGCATTTCCGCCGTTGACTATACTAGCGCGTCATCCTCCACTGGCCTGAACCTGTCGGATCTGACAGAGGCAACCAGCGGGACAGCCACTCTCACCGTTACCGGAACTGCCGCAACCACCTTGGACTCCACGGCAAACTTCGCGACAGGCGACGTGATCACCCTCACAGATGCCAACGGTACAGAAGTCGCGTCCCTGGAAATCGAGGACGACACCACGATCGCCGATCTGGAAGCCCTCTATGATGACGTCGACGGTGCAAGCGCTGCTTTCGCAACGAACACACTGACGGTAACGTCTGATTTCAATCTGACAACAGCATCTTCAGATACAACACCAGCCGACTTCACGACGAACGGCACGGACTCAGGCTTTGCAACGGATTCGGATATCGACGCGGCGCTTTCCAAACTGAAAAGCGCTCAAGACACCCTGCGCTCGCAGGCCTCCACCTTCGGTACAAACCTGTCGATCGTGGAAAGCCGTCAGAGCTTCACCAACGACATCATCAACACGTTGGAGGAAGGTGCTGGCATGCTGACCCTGGCCGACACCAACGAGGAAGGTGCCAACTTGCTGGCTCTGCAGACACAGCAGTCTCTGGCTTCTACCTCCCTCTCCCTGGCATCCCAGGCAGACCAAAACGTCCTGCGTCTCTTCTAAGAAACACACACAGCGACACCAGGAACGGCGGGCCCCAGCGGCCCGCCGTTTTTTTGTGCCTTGGCGATAGCGCGTGCGCCCTTCCCCCGCGAAAAGTCATCCTATTCAAGACGTTAACCAGTCGTTAACCCTAAAAATGCGACTGATTAACCATTGATTAGGGTTAACAGAAGATGATCCTAGTCAAGCTGCTCAGGATGAGCGGATCAAATTTTGGGACCCAGGAAAGGGAACACAAGTGGATAGCATCACCCTCTCCGCCGGAGTGCGGCAGAACCTCCTCACACTTCAGTCAACCGCAGACATGATGTCTGGCGTCCAGAACAAGCTGGCGACCGGTCTGAAGGTGAACTCAGCACTCGACAATCCGAACTCCTTCTTTACGGCCTCGGGACTTGATGCCCGTGCAAATGACCTCAACAATCTTCTGGAAGACATGGGTCAATCGCTGCAAACGATCAAGGCAGCCGATGAAGGTATTCAGACCATCACCGATCTGGTCGAGTCCGCAAAGGCGAAGGCTAATCAGGCACTCCAGACACAGAGCCAGTACGAACGTGCGAAGTTTGCAGCGCAGTACAACAATCTGCTCGAGCAGATTGAAGATGTTGCCAAGGATTCCTCCTATAAGGGCAAGAACCTTCTTGCCGGCGACGGCAACGACCTCACAACAATCTTCAACGAAGACGCCACCTCCAAATTGAAGATCGGCGCGGTCGATTACACAGACGCTGCCCTGTCAACCGGCCTGAACCTGTCTGATCTTGTCGAAGGCCAAGGTGGCGCAACATCCTTCCAGCTGGAAGGTGGCAGCGCAACAATTGTCTTGACCGACGGCACCAACACCTTGAATTCGAGCTCACTTTTGAGCGATTCCGACGCTATCGACGTCACCGATGAGATTAGCCTTCACGACGCAACAACGGCATCAGCCGTGGTGACGAATTCCACCGTTACGGTAGGAGCCGCCACTACAGTTCAGGATCTCATCGATCAGATCGACGACATAGCTGGTGTTAGCGCAGAGTTTGACGAAGCGACAGGCACGCTCACAATCATTTCGAACGATGACCTGACGGTGAGGAATGACGGCAGCAGTGGCGCTAACACAGCAACGCTGGCCACCCTGGACGCGACCAAGTTCACAGAGTTGACCACCAATTTGGCAGATTCTGGTTCCTATGAGGTCGGAGACACGCTCACACTGACTGACGGTAACAATTTCGAGCTGGGTTCACTCGAAATTGAAGAAGACACGACCATCGACGATCTAACCAATTTCATTGATGATTTCGCTGGTGTAAGCGCCACCTTTGACGAGACCACCGGCAAACTGGCACTGTTGAGCGACACTGACTTGTATCTCACAAGTGACAACGCTGACTTCAACGCATCCGCATTTACTGCAGATGCCGATGGTGTCACCATCGCAGCTTTAACTGACAGCGGGTTCGCAACCGACAACGACATCAACCGTGTCGTTGATAAGTTGAACAATGCACTTGAAAACCTGAGAGCTCAGGCTTCCGAATTTGGTACCAATCTCTCGACCGTGGAAATTCGACAGGACTACACCAAGTCGATGGTCAACACGCTCGTTGAAGGCGCAGGGTTGCTGACCCTGGCGGATACCAACGAAGAAGGCGCGAACCTTCTGGCTCTTCAGACACGCCAGCAGCTCGCATCAACGTCCCTCTCCTTCGCTTCTCAGGCGGATCAGACGGTACTGTCCCTCTTCTAAGAAGAATCAGTCGGACGTACGACTCACAAGCTGACAATCAGAAACGGCGGGGCCTTGCCTCGCCGTTTTCAGCTTTTTGCGTTTCAAAGCTCAAATTACCTTCAAATTTTTCCCTTTATTTCCAGATAGTTAAAAGAAAGTTTTTGGTAACTCTTCCTACCAAACCATTAACAGGTGCACTGAAGGTTAACTTTCCATTTACACTTCGCTCCAATCACCTTCCGTCGAAGGTATTGGAAACGTAAGCCTTTCGAACAAGGCGCCTGTAAATGATGTGGTGACCCCAGATGAGCGATATTGTCCTTTCTAGTGCCGTTCGGGAAAACTTGCTCTCGTTGAAAAATACAGCGGGACTGCAATCAACGACACAGAACCGGCTGGCAACGGGATTGAAAGTCAATTCCGCGCTAGACAACCCAAATTCGTTCTTTACAGCGTCCGGCTTGAATGACCGAGCAAGCGACCTTTCCAATCTCCTCGATAATATGGGCCAGGCAGTCCAAACGATCCGCGCCGCAGATGACGGCCTCACGGGCATAACCCGCCTCGTAGAGTCAGCAAAGGCGATTGCCAACCAGGCTCTTCAGACCCAAAGCGAATACCAGCGCAAGACCTACACCGAGCAATACAACGATATTCTTGACCAGATCGAAGATCTGGCACGAGATTCCGACTATAAGGGCAAGAATCTTCTTGCCGGTCTCGGCAATGAGCTTCAGGTGATCTTCAATGAGGACAGCACTTCGAACCTCACGGTCGACCCCGTTGATTTCACCGACACCACGCTTTCAACTGGCTTGGCACTGTCAGATCTCGAGAATGGCGCTGGTGCGACTTCGTCTTTTACCCTTGCAAGCGGATCTACAACTCTTGATCTGACATCGTTGCAGGCGTCTTCCAAGCTCTCAGATCTAGCGGACTGGGCGGACGGAGATATTGTATCAGTTTCCGATGGAACGACCACGACCACCTTTACAGTTGGAACTGGTGTCGGCGAAATCGAAACGGTGCAGGACTACGTCAACGCCCTCAACGATGTGCAGGGTATCAAGGCTTCTTTCGACGAAACCACAGACCAGATAACAATAGACTCGGGCCTCAATCCGGCCAATACGCTTTCCATCTCTAAGGATACGACAGGCGGCGGTACTGCAACCGACGGCGGCGTAGGCGCGGGAACAACCACGCTCACCACAACGGTGATGACAGCTGCCGCTACATTGACCTCTTCCGGTGGATTTGAAGTCGATGACGTCCTGTACATCACTGACGGAAATGGTTTCGAGGCTGCCTCTATCGAGATCGATGATGACACGACGGTCAGTGACCTAGTTAGCCTGATCAAGTCGGTCAAAGGCTTAGATGCGAATTTCGCGTCTGGAAGCGTGTCTATGGAAGGCGATGTTTCCTGGGCGATCACCAGCAGCAACAATGACTTTAACATTGATGAGTTCGCGACGACGGACGGTACGGTCAACCTGACAGCAACCGACTCCGGCTTTAAGGACGACACCGACATCGAGCGCGTTCTTCAGGCGATAAATTCCGCCCTGGATGAACTACGTTCTGCGGCGGGCGAACTTGGAACGAGCCTGTCGACCGTCGAGATCAGGACGAGTTTCACTGAGGAGCTTATCAACACGCTTGAAGTCGGTGCCGGCGCGCTGACAATTGCTGACATGAACGAAGAAGGTGCCAACATGCTTGCTCTTCAGACACGTCAACAGCTGTCGTCGACCGCCCTGTCTCTCGCCAACCAGGCCGAGCAGAGCGTGCTTAGTCTCTTCGGCTAAAAACAGCAGAAAATTCGTTAAGGTTTCTGGCCTGCGCGTTAACTGTTGCGCAATGTTGCTACCAGATACTTTGAAGGTGGAGGTCAAGGAATGGCGCTCAAGGTCGAGCTTAAGCCGGGTGAGCGGATTATCATCGGCGATTCAATCATCACCAATGACAATCAAAGAACCCGACTGTTTATCGAAGGCCAGGCGCCAATCTTGCGAGAGAAGGACATTCTCACGCCGGCTACCGCGGATACACCTGCCAAACGCGTCTATCTGGCCGTTCAACTGATGTATCTTTCAAGTGAAGTAGACAGAATTCAAGACAACTACTTCACTCTTGTAAATGATATCGTAAAGGCCGCACCGAGTACAATTCCATATGTCACACGGATTAGTAACTCGATAATAACCGGTGCCTTTTATAAAGCTTTGAAAGAAGCACGTAAGCTTATCGAGTACGAGAGGACGCTGATCGGCCATGTACAAACAGGCAGCGCAGGCTTACCAGAAAACGAGTCAGGTGGCAGTATCACCGAGGGAACTGGAAGCAACCCTTCTGATGAAGGCGGCAGCGCGACTTCAGTTGATCAAGGATGAATGGGAAGAAAGCTCTTTCGCCGAAAAGGACGAGGCGCTTTCCTATAACCGTAAACTATGGACGATCCTGGTAACTTCAGCCACAAGTGCCGAAAGTCAGCTTCCCCAGGACATCAAAAACAACTTGGCGTCTCTTGGCGTGTTTGTGTTTAAACACACAATGGCGATCATGATTGACCCCGTTCCGGAAAAATTGGCCACACTGATTTCAATAAACCGTAACATTGCGGAAGGTCTTCGGGCGCAAACCGAGTAAGAATCTAGAGCTTTAATCAAAGCACAAAACCGGCACCTTCTTTATAAGATGCCGGTTTTTTCGTTTATCATCCCGGTTAACGACCGTGCCGTGAAGCACTTAGAGATAGTCGACGATACTCAAGTTATAAACAATTGAAGATGCCCTATAGGAAGCTTCAATATTGGTCTGAAGCTGAAGAATTTCAGCCGCTAGAAGCTCGTTGTCGACACCTTCAATTTCGCCGATCGTCGTGAGATAGCTAGACCTCATCTGATCATGACGATCATCCGCACTATCGACAGCCCGGTAGGCAATCGAAATTTCCGTTGAAATATCGACTATACCAGACTGATCCGCAGAGTCCGGTTCCAAAACCGCACGCAACTCTGTTGCAAGCGCGGAGTGGTAAAGCTTGTCGTTATCCGTTCCGGCGGAAAAATCGGCACTGACAAAGGTCGCGAGCGACTTCATCAAGTCAGTCAATCCCTGCTCATTTGCGCGTGCGCCGTAGTTGACCGTAAGGTTGGTATCGACTACTGCGCTCTTGTCTTCTCGTGCGTTTGTCGTTGCAGAATTGTCGCCGGTATACCAAGCGACTGTCGTTGAACCGCCTGCAATCAGGGCCGTGGCGGTATCATATGGCGGCCCGTCAATCCGCATTGTCTCCACACCGCCAAAGGTATCGAAGAAGTTGTCAGCCGCCCAATCGTCCGACAAGGCCTTAAGGTTGGTTTGTGCCTCTTCTTCAAGAGCCTCCGATATCGCCGTCCGAAGATTTTCCGCCGTTTCCTCGAGATCGTCGCCGATGGCAAAGGCCCCCTCACCACCGCTAGATGTAGCTTCCAGCTCAATCGTGAAAGTCTCCGTGTGGTCTGGCGGCAGAGTGAACTCGACGGCAATTGTTTCGCCCAATGTCGGCTGCCCCGTAAATTGAACATCAAACGTGTCAGGGTCCCCACCACTTGGGCCTGTGATCGCAACATTGCTCAAGCTTGATGTGACAGTGGAGATGTCAAAACCGAAGTCGTGCGCACCGTCTTCCGTGATTGTGAAGGTAGAATCCGTGGGAACACCAAGTGCGTAGTTGGTCGTCAATGCCGAGATATCGAGACGGCCATTTTCGTTGACCCCGAGATTGGCCTGAGAAAATTCATCCATCACCGTACTGAGACCATCCAGCCCGTCGGCGCCTTCCAGGATGTCCTGAATGGCTGCCACCGGATTGGCGTAGGCATCGCTGCCGCCGTATAGGTAATGACCTGCGACTTCCGTGTTTAGCAGATTGGCAACCTCATAAAGCAGCACCTCGGCGGTGGCCTGGGACTGCGTTTGCCCGTCGGATTGCAGCACAAATTCATTGGGATCCAACGCGGACTTCGCATCCAGCCGTATCTCTTCCAGACGTTCAAGCGTCAGGTTCAATGTCTCGATATGAAGGTTCGCGCTGACAATGGTCTCTTTATAGGAGTCGATCTGCCCGACCTTCTGCGTGAGCTCCAGATCGAGCAGGCGATTGTTACCAATCCCTCCAAACGTTGTCGAAACCTTGCCAGTTGCGAGCTGCGTGGTCTTTTCCGTCAGCGTTTTGCTCAGGCTCGTGACCTGCTTGGTCATATAGGACCTGGATGTCGCAATCGTATCAACGGCCATATTGCACCTACACTGTATTCAGAAGGACGTCGAAGAGCTCATTCACGGCCTGCATAACTCTTGCGTTGGCCGAATAAGCATTTTCCAGTTCGATCAGAAACGCCATCTCCGCATCGACATTGACCGCGTAGCTTTCCTCATAACGAACCGCGAGGTTTGTCGTCAGGGTTTCCTTCGCCTGGGCATAAGTCGCCGCATCGCTCGCCTGATTGCCCTGATAGGCGACAACCTGGTTTACATAGGTCATCAGCGTTCCTTCATAAGGCGTCGCTGCGCTGCCGATTCCGGCGTCAGGATCAAAGGTCGTTCCCTGTTGAGACAGTTGCTCAAGCAGATATTCTGCCCGTGAGGAATCGTTGGGTGAATTCGCTTCTGGTGTTGTCTCATAGTAGAGCAAGAGCGAGCTATCAGCCGTAAGGGTCGAATTCACTGCGATGGATTGAGCGAAGCCAACGCGCTGCCCGCCGTCCTCCAGGGCGTCGGTAAAGATTTCCTCGCCTTCCCTTTGGTCGACAAAGATTGAAAGGCCTAGCCCCTGATCCGTGTCCGCCGTAGGAGTCACGCTTGCAGTCAAGCTCGAGACCGAAGCCGGAGCTCCGACATCACCTAGAACCTGCAGATTTCCAGAGCCATCGTCAGAGACTTGGAGATCTGTGGCCGCCAACGCCGCAATCATCTGCGTCACATAGGTTGCAGGTGTCCCGCTCGAGATATCGATGCCATAAACCGTGTCATCGGCCCGCGCTGTCGCGCTGTCATCCAACGGCAGCAGTGTCGCGTCGTCTACTGCAACAAACGTGACGTTCTGAGTATCCCCGGCAGCGTCTGCATAGGTCAGAGAAACCGTATTTCCCGCTTGCAGCGCAGAGACATCCAGTATGAACCCCTCGTCGACACCGACGGTGGTCTCAACACCTTCGACAGGAACGTTCGACATGGCGAGAGACAATTCAGCCGCAATGGTGTCCAGCTGGCTTTGCGCCTGAACCAACACCTCGTCCCGAACCTCGGCGAGCGCAACCATTGAGCCTGATTCCGAACCAGCAATAAGGTCGAACGTCGTGCCGCCAGGCGTGGTCACCAGGACACTATTTCCCGACTCGCCTGGCTGAAAGTAGTTGGTCGACGAAAATGAAAGGACTGATACTTGGTTGTTCGCCAGAAGCTGCTGCCCCGTATGGGACTTGATTTGCAGCATTCCATTAGTTTCTTCGGTCACTTCGATATCGAGATAACCTGAAAGCTGTTCGACATAGCGATCCCGCTGATCCAGAAGGTCCGCAACCGAGTTGTCCGCAACCCGTGCCTCATGGATCTGCTCGTCAATATCCTGAATGCTTTGAAGGAGTTGGTTGACATCCTCCGTTTGGCCGATGAGCAGGGTGTCAGCGTTCTCCCTAAGCTCGTTGATCGACTCGTACGAACTGTTGAGCTGGCGCGCGAGATTGTCTGCCGCGGCGACAACTTCCTGCTGTGCGGCGTAGCTACTCGGTTCATTGACCAGCGCGGACAACGCTGAAGAAAAGTCCGTCATCAAAGCATTGAGGCCGGAGCCATCGTCGATTGTGCCGAACAAACCATCCAAACTTGTGGTGAAGGCCGAGATTTGAGACGCATAATTGGTCTCTGAAAGTGAGTCAAAATAGGAAGACTGGATGCTCTCATCGACCGAGCGTCTTACCTCGCTCGACAGAATCCCGGATACATTGCCCTGCCCATCGAAGAAAACATTGGCCTCGACCGACTTGGTGGAGTAGCCAACTGTATCAGCATTGGCAATGTTCGACGCGGTGACGTCGATCTGCTTCTGATTGTAGGTAATGCCGAAAAGAGCCGTGTTCAGAGCGGATGTCAGTCCCATGGCTTTGCCTCCTACACTTTCAGAACATCAAGGAAGTTCGGCGGAGCAGCTAGCTCCGCCGATTTGAAATGGGTTACCGAACCATATTCAGAGCGCTGTCGAGCATCTCATCTGCAGAAGTCACGATCTTGGAGTTCGCAGAATAGGCCTGCTGCGTCACGATCAACTTTGAGAACTCCGATGCGATATCTGCGTTGGACAACTCAAGTGCGTTCGAGATAATCGACCCACCCGCCGAGAGATCAGGCTCTCCAGAGGTTGGTGTTGCTGCAAAGGCAGCGCCATCAACGCGCTCCAGAGCTTGCTCGGCATCGAAAATTGCGAGTGGAATTTCGTAAAGACTGCGCGTCTGGCTATTGGAATAGCTTGCGTTGATACGCCCGGACTCATCAATAGAAATACCGACGATCTCACCAGCCGCATAACCATCCTGGTCGAGCGTGACGGAGCTCGCCACACCGTTTGGATCAGAATATTGTGTCAGCGAACCGCTTGAGAAAGCGATTTCAACATTGGTGGTCGTCACGTCGCCAACCGTCAAACTTGCGATGTCAAACCCATCTGCGCCCGCATTGACTGTACCAATCGACCCTGCTGTGAGACCGGACATTTCACCGGAACCGTCAAAGGTAACTTCGCCGACCTGAAGCCAAGCTGGATCATTTCCGCCACTGCTAATGTAGTAGTTCCAAGTATCTTCGACCAACCCAGCTGCATTGGCCGTTTTACCCCAACGCACCTCAACATTAAGAGCCGTACCATTCTCATTGTAGATCGTAGTCGTGTCACCAGAGATGCTTCCGTCGAGGAATGTATCCTCGTCAGCTGCAGCAATATCACCCGTGCCAACGGCAACAGTATCCAGCAACGCGGTATCCGCATCAGACCCGTCATAGTCGTTTGTCTGAGGAACCGTGGGGAGGTTCGCTTGATAGTCGATCAAGGTGGTCGCTTCGGCAGGAATCGGCTGATCATCAATTTCGATCACGCCCGGAGTGTCACCGATTGCGTTGCCCGTATCCGCATCCAGTTCATAGCCCATGAGGTAATAACCTGAGCTGTTCACCATAAAGCCGTCTTCATCGATCTCGAAATCACCGGCGCGGGTGTAATAATTCGTATCCGCAAAGGTGGTCTGACCGTCGACGACATCACCCGCAGACGTGACAACGAAGTAGCCTTCACCGTTGATCGCCATATAGGTGTCGACGTCATTTGCAGAAACATCACCTTGAAGGGAGTTGGTCGCGCGCGAGGTCGCATACGTTGTTCCAGAGACCTGATCAGCCTGCACAGAGCCACCGCCGGACACCAGATCGGAGAAGGTCGTATCCAACCGTTTGTAACCGGTCGTCTGCGAGTTTGCGACGTTACCGGAAATATTCTCAAGCGCAGTTGCCTGAGCCGCCAGGCCGGAAACCGCCGAGTTAATAGCCCCGTAAATACCCATGTTACTTCCTCTTCAGGTCTGGGCAGACGCCCACAATTCGATTGCGGAAGAGATCGCAAGGGACATGCCAACTGCCAGGCGATATTTTTTCTATATATATTTCAATGGTTTAGTTTTTTTCTAGTGAAACAAGCAGAAGCATAAGCGCGGCAGAAAGAGTCAGGCAGGCAAAAGATTCCTGCCCCATCAGGCAAATCCGATCCCCTTTGGCGTCAAATCAGCGACCGCCGCCCTCGCAGTCGCGACCTTCTTGCACCGTAGAACGCCCGCCCCTAAGGTCCACGCAAAGAAGAAGGAATGGATGCTTACATGCGCTTTGAAGGCACCGAGGACTATATTGCCACCGAAGACCTCAGAATCGCGGTGAATGCGGCTGTGGCTCTCGAGCGACCTCTTTTGGTCAAGGGCGAACCTGGCACCGGCAAGACGATCCTTGCCGAGCAGATTGCCTCCGCGCTGAAAGCGCCCCTGATTGAGTGGCATGTAAAATCCACGACCAAGGCACAGCAGGGCCTTTATGAATATGATGCGGTTTCTCGCCTGCGCGACAGCCAGCTTGGCGATGAGCGGGTCAAGGACATCAACAACTACATTCGCAAAGGCAAGCTCTGGGAAGCCTTCACGGCACCGGAGCGACCGGTCCTGTTGATCGACGAAATCGACAAGGCCGACATTGAATTCCCCAACGACCTGTTGCTGGAACTCGATCGGATGCAGTTCCACGTCTACGAGACAGGTGAGACCGTCAAGGCGATCAGGCGCCCGGTCGTGATCATCACCTCAAACAATGAAAAGGATCTGCCGGATGCATTCCTGCGCCGCTGTTTCTTTCACTTCATCAAGTTTCCCGACAAAGACACGATGGCGGAGATCGTGGAAGTTCACTTTCCAGGCCTCAAGCAGCGCTTGCTGTCGGAAGCCCTGAACCTCTTCTATGAAGTACGCGATGTTCCAGGGCTCAAGAAAAAGCCATCGACGTCGGAACTGATCGACTGGATCAAGCTGCTCGTGAACGAGGATGTGGATCCCCAGACACTTCGAATGGACGACAAGAAGAACCTGATCCCACCTCTTCATGGCGCGCTGTTGAAAAACGAACAGGACGTCCATCTCTTTGAGAGACTTGCCTTCATGACACGCCGTGAACAACAATAACGTTCGATTCTGAGATCGGAGATCGGCAGATGAGCAAAGGCAGTTCCTTCGATAGCCTCCCTTGGCGCACTCTCATTTTGTGCCTATCCTGCCTGTTCGCCGCCGTTCCTGCGAAGGCCCAAACCCCGGACACACAACAACAGGTGGGGTGGGTTAGCGATGTGCTGGGCATGCGCCACTTCAACGGCCTGCGCTGTCCGGACATGGTCGGCAGCCTTTTTCGCACCAAGGTTCTGGCTGCAGATGCAGATAGAATGGCAGGCTGCGTTTATTCGGGTAGAGACGGGTTCCGGGCAATCTTACGCCAGCACCTGTCTGGCACCAGTTCTAGTTCTGCCGCCGACTTTCTAAGAGCCTATAAGGCATCGGGTTTTGCCCAGGTCTCTCTGTCGGGCGCAGCAGCAGGTGGCATTTCCTTCAAGACCCGTGACTGGACATCAACGACCCTATGCGAGACCCTTTGGCGGTTTTCTGGTAAAAATGCTGACTTTACCCTTTGGATGGCCTACGCCCTGCCAACACAGGAAGGTGACGTCGGCCCGGCAATCGATGCCTTTACGGAAATCCTCAATCGACAAAACTGACGTTTCCAAGGCCTCGACCCTGGACAACACCCCTTTTTGTCGATCTGACCCGCTTCAATGATCGGCGATTTTATTCTAGCGCCTGTGAAAGATGATCGGAGGACCTCCTGCTGCAACTTTTCCTGCTCCGCCATGCGAAATCCGATTGGGGGAATCCTGAACTGAAGGATTTCGACCGTCCCCTGAGCAGCCGAGGCCGGACCGCTGCCCGCACCATCGGCGCTTATATGGGGAAGAATCAGCTTCAGCCGGACCTGATCCTCTGCTCCACATCCCAAAGAACCCGCGAAACACTCGCCAAGCTTCTGCCTCACCTTTCTCGTCAGACTGAAATCCGCCTTCTGAACAATCTCTACGATGAAAGCGAAGATAGCTATCTTCCGATTATCCGGGCCAGAGGCGGAACCGCCGGAAGCTTGATGGTCATCGGCCACAACCCGGCAACGGAACAGACAGCCCACGCGTTGTTTGCCGAAGGCGACCGGGTCCTCAAAGCGGACATCGAATTGAAGTATCCCTCCGGAGCGCTCGCGATCTACAGTTGCCCGATCAACGACTGGTCGTCTTTGGAGACCGGAACAGCGCGACTGGAACAATTCATCAAACCACGCAGCCTGCAGGCAGAAACCTCCTGATTGCGAATACGGGGTGCACCCCCTACATGAGCGTCAGGAGATCAAAGTTTGAACAGACTGCTCAATATAGCCGATGAAGCCCGGCTGACATTTGCCAACCTCGCTGAGACGGCCAGCGATCTGGCTGTCCCCAACCTTCGTCTTGGCGTCACCGGTCTGGCGCGTGCCGGAAAAACCGTGTTCATCACGGCACTGGTCCACAATCTCATCCATGGTGGACGCCTGCCCGTGTTCAATGCAGCTGCCGGAGGCCGACTTACGCGCGCGTTTCTCCAGCCCCAACCTGACGATGCAGTTCCAAGGTTCGACTATGAAGCTCATGTTGCGGCACTGCTCGAGGACCGCCTCTGGCCCCAGTCGACGCGTCAGGTCTCGGAACTTCGACTGACCATTGAATACGAAAGTTCATCCTATCTGGCCCGCAAGCTCGGGCCCGGAAAGCTCAACGTCGATCTCATCGACTACCCCGGTGAATGGCTCCTGGACCTGCCGCTGCTGAAGCGCTCCTATGCGGAGTTTTCTGCCGAGGCACTCAAGCGCGCCCGTGCGGCCAACCGCAGCGAAATCGCAGCGCGGTTTCTGGCCGAGCTGTCCGGAGCTGACCCGGATGGGCCGGAAACCGAAACAACGGCCCAAGCACTCTCTGAGACCTTCAAAGCCTACCTCGCCGCCTGCCGGCAGGACAGCCACGCACTGTCGATGTTGCCACCCGGCCGGTTCCTTATGCCCGGCGATCTGGACGGCTCTCCTGCGCTGACATTTGCTCCACTCGACATTCCATTCGATGCTGCCCCTGCCCGAGCAGGCACATTCAGAGCCATGATGGAACGACGATATGAGGCCTATAAGACCTATGTCGTTCGCCCCTTCTTCCGGGATCATTTCGCGCGGCTCGATCGCCAGATCGTCCTCGTGGATGTGCTCCACGCTCTGAACGCTGGCCCCGATGCCTTGACCGATCTTCAAGTCGCATTGGGCGAGGTCATGACCTCCTTTCGCCCGGGGCGAAAGTCCTGGCTGGCGTCCATTGTAAATCGGCGGATCGATAGGATCCTCTTCGCCGCGACCAAGGCCGATCATCTTCACAGGGAAGACCATGATCGGCTTCAGGCCATCCTGCGAAAGCTCGTCGCAAAGGGTATGGAGCACGCGCAATTCAAGGGCGCCGAAGTGGATGTTGTTGCGCTGGCCGCCGTGCGTGCCACCCGCGAAGCAACGGTCAAGCATGGCGGCCAGGAGCTGCCCGCGATCCTGGGCACGCCGCTTCCTGGTGAAGGCGTGGACGGTGAGCGATATGATGGAAAGTCGGAAATCGCCATGTTTCCCGGGGACTTGCCCGAGGATCCTGAATCAGTCTTTCAGACAGTTGAATCAATATCTCCAAACTCAGTTGAAGTTGATTCTTCACTTCAATTCCTCAGGTTTCGCCCACCACGTCTCGACCGTACGGCCGAAGGCATGAAGCTCTCGCTGCCCCACATCCGCCTCGACCGGGCCATCGAATTTCTGATCGGAGATCGTCTGCGATGACCGACTATCCCAATGATCGGCGGGTCTCCAACTCCCCGCCCCGCCCGGCAAGAAAGCCAGCTGCCTTTTCTCTGGATGACGAGCGTGTTCGCTACGCTAACGAAGATCCCGACGAGGCTCTGAGCGCAGAAGCGCTGATCTCCATGGCAGCCGATGACGAGACCATTCCGCGCCTGCCCGCTGAGGCGAGCAAACCCTCCAAGAGCTTCTCATTCGGCAAGTGGATTGCAATCGGATTGGGTGGCCTTGTCAGCCTTTCAGTTGGCCTCGCAATAGACAATCTGATCCGTGACCTGTTCGCCCGCACAGACTGGCTGGGCTGGACTGCGACCGGCCTCGCGGCCGTCGCCGTCCTCGGGCTCCTTGGTCTCGCCCTGAGAGAGTTTCTTGGCATCTTGCGGGTCGGCAAGATCGATCACTTGCGCGACGCTCTCACGGATGCGGCAGAGGCAGATGATGCCAAGGCTGCCCAAGCTGGTCTCAAGGACCTGATCGCCCTTTACGAAGGCCGACCTGAAACCGCCCGCGGCCGCAGGGCACTCGCCGGTCACATGCGCGAAGTGATCGATGGCCGGGACCTGGTGATACTCGCCGAGCGCGATCTGCTCGCGCCCCTCGATCTGGAAGCACGCCGCATTGTCATGAACAGCGCCAAGCGAGTATCCGTGGTCACCGCGGTCAGCCCCCGGGCACTTGTCGATCTTCTCGCGGTGCTTTTCGAGAACATCCGCACCATACGCCGCTTGTCGGCTCTCTATGGCGGTCGTCCCGGCACGATCGGCTTCTTTCGTCTCACTCGACAGGTTGTCACCCATCTTGCTCTGACCGGCGGGATGGCGGCCGGCGACAGTCTAACATCCCAGGTCCTGGGCCACGGTTTGGCGGCAAGGCTGTCAGCCCGCCTTGGCGAAGGCGTTATCAACGGCCTTCTCACGGCCCGGATCGGCATCGCCGCCATCGCCGTCTGCCGCCCCGTTCCCTTTGTCGCAACCAAGGGACCGAGCGTGACTGACTTCATGGGAGAGGTTGTTCGAAACGCCGAAACGGAAAGCTCGCCAAAGACATAAGTCAGCACTCCCGAATGCCATGTCGCCCATAAGCCATTGAGCCGTATCAATGCGCTCATGCGGCGCTCGTGCTACCCGGATCTCACTTTGGAGCAATTCGGGGGCCCACATGACAACAATTCCCAGCATGACCAACGCGAAATCCGGAACTGTAGAGACTACTCCGGATACACCGCAATCAGCTTTCAAGGCAGAACCTGCTCCCATGTCTGCTGTCGGGCAGGACGCACGATCGACACCGCCTTCTGTTGATCGTCCATCTATCGGTGAAATGCGACGCAATCCCGAAGCCATCAACCACGTGTTCGAGTCCGGCGAATATCCCTACGCGACCAAAATGCGTCGGGCCATCTATGAAAAACGCAAAGCGAAACTTCAGGCCGAGTTGCTGAAGGCACAGAAATGGATCCAGGAAACCGAGCAGCGCGTGATGGTTCTGTTTGAAGGCCGTGACGCAGCTGGCAAAGGCGGAACGATCAAGCGTTTTATGGAGCACCTGAACCCGCGCGGCGCCAACGTCGTTGCCCTGCAGAAGCCCAGCGACCGCGAAAGAACCCAATGGTATTTCCAGCGCTACATAGAGAACCTTCCGGCAGGCGGTGAACTGGTTCTTTTCGACCGTTCCTGGTACAATCGTGCCGGTGTTGAGCGGGTGATGAACTTCTGTACGCCGAACCAGTATCTGGAGTTCATGCGCCAGTGTCCCCAGTTCGAACGCATGCTGGTCCAGGACGGCATCCTGCTTTTCAAATACTGGTTTTCCGTCACACAGGAAGAGCAGCGTCGGCGCTTCAACCAACGAAAGACAGACCCGCTCAAGCAATGGAAATTATCACCTATCGACATGGCCTCGCTCGACAAGTGGGACGATTACACCGAAGCCAAGGAAGCCATGTTCTTTTACACAGACACGGCGGACGCCCCGTGGACCATCATCAAGTCGAATGACAAGAAGCGGGCACGTCTGAATTGTCTTGAGCACTTTCTGAGTTCATTGCCTTACCCAGACAAAGATCGAAAAATCGTCAGAGATCCCGACCCGCTCATCGTCGGTTCCGGTCAACATGTTATTGGACGCGACCACCATATCCTTGGCAAGTCCTTGCATCCTGATTTGAAGGGTGGGCGGAACGGCGAGACGTCTCTCTAGCACGCAACTCTGATCTTCAAGGTCTCGGACGACGACAGCTCCCCTTGAGAAGATTGATACGCCACTTCCCCAGAAGGGGCGCGGTCTGGCGGCAGGGCATCTCGACAGACTTCCGGCCACAGGATACCTTGGCGGGCATGTTCATCACATTCTTCACCGAGCTGAAATCTGCCGGCGTTCCCGTCTCCCTGCGCGAGTATCTCGCCCTGATGGAAGCACTGGAACAGGACCTGGCTGAGCGACGTGTAGAAGACTTTTATTATCTCGCCCGCACAGTCCTGGTGAAAGACGAGAGCAATCTGGACCGGTTTGATCGTGTCTTCGGCCATGTGTTCAAAGGCCTGGATCTCCTCAGCGAAGCACCCTCTGGTGACATCCCGGAAGACTGGCTTCGCAAGCTTGCTGAAAAACACCTGAGCGATGAGGAAAAGGCGCAGATTGAAGCCATGGGCGGTTTCGAAAAGCTAATGGAAACCCTGCGCGAACGTCTGAAGGAACAGGAAAAGCGCCATCATGGCGGCAACAAGTGGATTGGAACGGCGGGCACCTCCCCCTTCGGCGCCTATGGCTACAATCCCGAAGGCATCCGCATCGGCCAGAAAGAAAGCCGGCACAGGCGGGCGGTAAAGGTCTGGGACAAGCGCGAGTTCAAAGATCTCGACGATACCCTGGCCCTAGGCACGCGCAACATTCAGGTCGCCCTGAAGCGCCTGCGCAATTTCGCCCGCACCGGCGCTGCCGAGGAACTGGACCTGGATGACACCATTCGTGCAACAGCGCACAAGGGCATGCTCGATGTGAAGATGCGGCCCGAGCGGCGCAACGCGGTCAAGGTCCTGCTGTTCTTCGACATTGGAGGCTCCATGGACGACCACATCCGGGTTTGCGAAGAACTGTTCTCAGCAGCTCGCACCGAATTCAAGGTCATGGAGCACTTCTATTTCCACAACTGCCTTTATGAATATGTCTGGAAGGAAAACCATCGCCGCCATGCCGAGCGCATCGACACCATGGCTGTGCTGCATAAATATCCCGCCGACTACAAGGTCATCTTCGTCGGCGACGCCTCGATGAGCCCCTATGAGATCGCCTACGCCGGCGGGTCCGTCGAGCATTGGAACGAAGAACCGGGCTCCGCCTGGATCGAACGCGTCACAAGCCTCTACAAGAGTGCCGTCTGGCTCAATCCAGTCCGACCGGAGCACTGGGGCTACACCCACTCAATCAAGATGATGAACGAGCTCATGGAAGAGCGCATGTTCCCTCTGACCGTGGAAGGTTTGAGCGAGGCCATGAAGGAGCTTGTTCGATAATTTTTTAATTTTCAGGGAGCATGTAAATGGAAGACCAAGAACACCTGAAACACGGCTTCACAAATCCGCCCGCCCACGCCTCGACATCAGGCATGACTGGCGGCGGCTTTTACAACTCCCATTCAGCTCCGCAGTGGAAAGCCATAGAAGTTTTGCTCCCCTGGCTGATTGAAGCTCTGCAAGACCTGCCCGCGTCTGATCCCTTTCCATTCACCATCGCCGATTTTGGCTGTTCGGAAGGCGGCAACTCGATCACAGTGATAAAGCAGCTGGTGGACGCAGTTCGGCAGAAAAGCGATCGTCCGATCCAGACGATCCACTCAGATCTTCCAACCAATGATTTTTCCAAGCTGTTGACCGGGTTGAGGCCGAAAGGCAGCTCGGTGTTCGGCACAAACGCCTTTTCCGCAGCCGTCGCAGGATCAATGTATGATCAACTGCTGCCGGATCGGTCTTGCCATCTTGCCATGACCTTCAATGCCATCGGCTTCCTGTCCCGCAGTCCGCTGGACACTTTGCCTGGCTACATTCTTCCAAATGGCCCCAGCGGAGCACGCGGCAACGGATATGTATCTGACGAGGACCGTAAGGTCTTTTCGGATTTGGCTCGCGAGGATGTCGCGACCTTCCTGAAAAGACGCGCGCAAGAACTCGTTGCCGGCGGCAAGCTGCTCGTCCAGGTGTTTGGCACCAAAGAAGAAGCACGCACGTGTGACGGGATCTATGACCTGTTGAACGACACAGTCTTGTCCCATGTCGAGAGCGGGGACATCTCCTCTGATACCTATGTACGCTATTATCAGCCCGTCTACATGCGCAGTTTGACCGAGTTGCTTAGCCCGTTATCCGATCCGGCCCTGGGAACAGATGAGCTATTTCGGCTGGAGAGGTCCGAAAGCTACGAGATCGAAGTTCCGTTCAACACCCGCTTTAATGAAACCGGCAACTTGGAAGCCTATGCCACAGATTATGTCGCCTTCTTCCGGGCCTTTACTGAGGCGGTGCTGCGTGCCGCCTTGCCGGACACGCCGGAAAAGGCAGGTCTGGTGGACAAGATCTATCAGACAGCAAAAGAGCTTCTGATGAAACAACCGGACCTCTACCCATTTCGCTACGCGGCTGTCGCCATGCTGCTTACAAGAACAGCCTGATCAGCCATCCGGCCCGCGCAGTACCATGACAGAGCACGGCGCATGGCGCACGATGTGGGCTGCGTTCGAACCAATGAAATAGGTCGACAGCCCTGGCTTGTGGCTTGTCATCAGGATCAGGTCGCAGCCTGAACTTTCAGCCTCTTCCAGAACTTCATGGTAGACCGATCCGACGCGGACCTGACTGTCAATCATCTCACCTGCGAGTTCCAACTTGGCAGCGATCGCATCCAGATTGTTCCGGGTTTCCGTGAATTCGCGATCCTGAAAACCTTCCGGCAGCTGGCTTGCGACAAAGGTCTGCACTTCAGGGCAAACAGCAACCAGGTGAATTTTAGCGCCATAGTCCTTGGCGAACCGGACAGCCTTTTCGACTGCTGGATTGGCGAAAGCAGGCTCAGCAGGATCGATCGGCACCAGTATTTTCTTGAACATGTGTCCCTCCTTGTTCGTTTCGCCAACGATGCTGGCCTCTTGGGAGGGCACCTGCCATGAGCCAAATCAATTGTCTGACGCTCAGGTAAAATATCGTCCCGGCGTCACCCCGAATGCTTTTTTGAAGGTCGCGACAAAGGCACTTGGCCCCTCGTACCCAAGCCGGTGGGAGACCTCCGAGACACCTGATCCCTCCGCCAGCATCTCCAAGGCGCGAAACAACTTCACCTGCCGACACCAGGTACGATAGCTGAGGCCGGTCTCGGATTTCATCCGTCGCTCAAAAGATCTGACAGATGTTGCACATGCCTCGGCGGCCGCCGTTAGCGGAGGAATATCAGCCGGGCAGCGAACAATCCGCTCACAGACTGCCCTGAGACGCTTTTCCATTGGCATTGGCAATTGAAGCGGTGCCGCCGGCAGAACTTTCAGTTGATCCAAAATGACAGCAGCGATCCGGGCTGCTGGGCCCTCTTGCGTCTCATTGCGTCCATAGGACATGAACTCGAGGATAAGCTCGCGCAGCAGCTGGGTCACCTGAATGACTTGCGGCCTATCCGGAAGTGAACTGGCGGCTTCGGGCGAAACATAGAGGAACCGAATTTCCGTCTCTGACAGATAACGGGCGTGGTGGGCGACCTTCGGCGGAATCCACAGCGCCCGCTCCGGCGGCGCATGAAATGTCCCGAGCTCAGTGTCCACCGCCGCGGCTCCATGGATGACGTGAAACAATTGTCCCTCGTCATGGGAGTGCCAGTGATTTTCCGTGCCGCGAACCTGAGTACGCGCAAAACCGGTCATGGCCTGGCCCAGCGTCCTGCCAGGCACCTCAAACAAATCCGGATGAATAACCATGACATCAGACCTAAAATTGGCGTGTGAAAGACAATTCCTGACAAAACAACGCTAACACGCAAGAAAGCAGGTGCGCTAGAAGGAGCCAGTCATTCTTATGGCTTCGTGGCCGCTCGGCTTCCTACACCAACATCGGGCCACAAAACGTCCCAGGAGCATCACACCAGATGAGTTATTTCACTCTCAGCGCCAATCCAACGACCCAGACGGGCTGGCGCTCGCCTTCGGTGCTGCTGATGATCATGGCTGGCGCCATGCAGCTCTCCTTTGCAGCCTGGTGGAACCTGATGAACAATTTCGCGGTGCAGGAGCTTTCCTTTACCGGTCGGGAAATCGGAATCCAGCAATCAATCCGCGAAATTCCGGGGTTCCTGAGCTTTGCGGCGATCTATTTCCTGCTTGTCATGCGTGAGCAGACGCTCGCCTACATCTCTCTGGCACTGCTCGGGATCGGCGTCGCAGCAACAGGCTATTTCCCCACGACAATGGGCTTTTACATCACGACCTTCGTGATGTCGGTCGGCTTCCACTATTACGAGACCATGAACCAGTCCCTGTCTCTGCAGTGGTTGCCAAAGGCCACGGCAGCGATCTCAATGGGCAAGATCATCTCGGTCGGCGCCTTTGCCCAGCTGATCGCTTATGGGCTCATTTTCGCAGGCTGGAAGACCTTCGATCTCTCATTCACAACCGTTTTCCTGATTGCCGGCAGCCTGACCATCGCCGTTCTGGCTTTCGTCATTGTCGCCTTCCCGAGCTTCCGGGAGGGCGTCCCCCAGCACAAGAAACTCATTTTGAGAAAGCGCTACTGGCTCTACTACGCGCTGACCTTCATGGCAGGTGCCAGACGCCAGATCTTCACGGTCTTTGCGGGCTTTCTGATGGTAGAGCGTTTCGACTATCACGTTCACGAGGTCGCCGGACTGTTCCTTCTCAACGGCGCTTTCAACATGATCCTGGCACCCAAGATCGGCAGCCTCATTGTCCGTTTCGGCGAGCGTAAGGCCTTGATGGTGGAGTATGTTGGACTGATCCTGGTCTTCGTCTGCTATGCCTTCGTGACAAACGCGACGGTGGCTGCCAGTCTTTACGTGATCGACCATGCCTTTTTTGCCATTGCCATTGCGATCAAGACCTATTTCCAAAAGATCGCAGACCCGGCAGACATTGCGCCAACCGCAGGTGTCGCCTTCACCATCAACCACATCGCGGCGGTCGTCATCCCGGTCATCTTCGGCCTCATCTGGCTGATCTCACCCGCTGCCGTGTTCCTCGCCGGTGCCGGCATGGCGGTCGTCAGCCTTATCCTTTCAAGCCTGATACCGTCCAATCCGGACGCGGGGCATGAAGTCGACTTCTGGTATCGGCGCCCGCTGCCGCAAGCGGCTGAGTAACGGCCAGGCACAAATAAAAAAGCCCGCGCGATGCTCGCTGCGGGCTTCTAAATCCTCATACGAAACCGATAGACAATCACCAATGCCTCTCCCGCATCGGCTGAATGTCAGATCGGAAGCAATAGATCAGGCTTGCCGTTCTGGCACATGGACAACCAGACCGTCCAAATCGTCGCTGATCTTTACCTGACAGGACAGACGGGACGTCGGCTTCACATCGTAGGCGAAGTCCAACATGTCTTCTTCCATTGCCTCTGGCTGGCCAACTTTCTCGACCCAGGCTTCATCGACATAGACGTGGCAGGTTGCGCAGGCACATGCACCCCCGCATTCTGCTTCGATCCCGGGGATCATATTCTTGATGGCATTTTCCATGACAGTGGAGCCGCTTGGCGCATCCACGTCGGCCCGAGTGCCGTCGGCTGAAACAAAGGTTATGTTTGGCATGATCCGCGTCTGATCAGATGGAAAGGAATGGCTTCCTTTCGACATAACGGTTCCCGGTAAAAGGTCAAGGACAGACAGTGAGCACAATAGCCGCAGGGCTGCTCATTTCAGATGCTCGCACAAGAACGCATCAGGCTGACCCAAGATCACGAACGAGCGCTATTTAGCCATCCAAAAGATCTTCAATGTAGCTGTTGGCGTCATTAACCGCCTGCTTGAGGCTGATCAGGCTCGGATCATGATCAGCACTCAGCTCTACCTCGATCCCCTCACAGACTAGAGCGACCTGCAGGGCGCCAACGGCACGCGCGGATCCTTTCAGCGTGTGGATGAGATCACTGCGCACGGCAGGCGTCATCTCGCCGCCGATCCGTGACATCATCGAGCGTGATTGCGCCTTGAACATGCGCAGAACTTCACGTTCCAGATCCCGATTACCGAGTGTATTTCCGGCCAGAGCGACCAAATCGATCGGAGGTGTCGTGTCCTGGCGGCTTTCCAGCCGCGCCAAAGATGCAGTTGCCATCTCTTCTATTCCCCGCATGAGCTGCGAAAAGGAGCGGTCCGCCTCCCCCAGCGGACCGACGCTGAAGATAGAAGTGTGCGCCTTAAGGACAAACGAGCCGTTAAGACGGCAAACTCACTGACAATGCTGTGCCTTTGAATGCGCAATGTCCCCAATAAAATGAATTAATGGTTAATGCGGATAGCTGCATTTTAACAATTGGACGCTGCCTCACAGAAATGGTTGGCGATCGGTCGGCACAAACACGCCCCTGCCCTGTCGGAAATTTGGTTAAGAACTCTTCACGGTCGAGGAAGCGCCGGCAGCTTTTGCACCGGCAGCGGTCAGCTTGCAGACCAGCCAGTCAGGCTTGATTGGATTGGAAAACCAAGGCTCTGCCCATCCCGCCGCAAGACAGCTGCGGATCGTCCGCGCAGGAATTTGCCGTCCTTCATCATCAAAGAGAGGTAATTTCCCGCCCGCCTGATCGAGACCTTTTTGCAACCAACGCTTTTGCGCAGCTGTCGGCACAGCCTTCTTGTGGGATCCACCTGAACCTTTCTTTTGACCACCCGATACAGGGGCCCTCGCCTTCGCATTTGCCATTATCAGCCTCCTGTACGTCCTTAAAACGATTGCTGTTTGTTGTTCGTTAGGAGAGAGTGTGCCATTAGGTAGTGAGATGCGGCAAGGTGGGGAAAAGGCTCTTTAGCGATGTAGCTTGGAGCTGGTCAGCGGCGGCCCCCTTCCGAGCCAGGCCACGAGAAGCATCGAACCCAATTTGCGTGCGGCGCTTCTCAAGGCCAGTGCATTCGAAGGGCGACCGCTATACGGTTGCTTGTCGGATAGTAACGAGTACGGAACTGAGGCGATCCAATCATGGCGAATCCCCCAAAGGTGAAAGATCCTGCGGAAGCGGCACTGTCCGCTGTCGAAGAGGCCCTCAAGCTTGACTTCGGTGGCCCCGACGCAAGCAGCGAGATTGCTGACAGCGCGCCGAGAGCCTCGGCAAGTGACCGCGCGACGTCGACACGTCCCGCACCCTCGCAAAAGGCTGAGGCCAAGCCTTCTCGTGACGAAAGCGCTCCGACCCGCCGGCGCGGCCGCGGTGGCAGACCACCAGCTGCCAATGATGATCGGCGCAGCATCGGCGGCTTGATCTTTTCGCTCCAGCGACGCCCGTCCTCCGCGCCATTTTGGGGGGCACTCGTTCTTTCCGTGATCTGGGGCCTTGTCGGTACAAGTCTCACCCTTTCCTCTTTCGGCGATCAGCTTTCCAGCATCACCGATCTTGGCACGCTCACAAACTCGCCTGCCCTGATCCTCGCCGCAGTCGCCATCCTCGTGCCCATCGCCTTCTTCTGGGTCATGGCAATGATGATCTGGCGCGCGCAGGAAATGCGCATCGTTGCCCGCGGCATGACCGAGGTCGCCCTGCGTCTTGCAGAGCCTGAGGACATGGCCAAGGAATCCATTCTCTCCGTCGGACAGGCCATTCGCCGCGAAGTCTCGGCAATGGGCGATGGCATCGAACGCGCCATCGCACGCGCCAGCGAACTTGAAGTCCTCGTCCACAACGAGGTCTCTTCTCTCGAGCGGTCTTACAATGACAATGAGCTGAAGATCCGCTCACTCATTGAAGAGCTTGTCAGCCAGCGTGAGTCCATCGTGATGAACGCCGATCGCGTTCGAGAGACCATCTCCGGAGCACATGAAAGCTTCGCGGCACAGCTGACCAACACGTCCAGCGAATTTGGCTCATCCGTCGACTCTGCGACCGAACGCATGGTTGAAGCAGTCAATTCTCGTGTCAACGAACTGACCTCCACCGTCGACAGCCGCATCGAGACGCTCAGCAGCAGCCTGTCGTCTTCCGGCAATGAGCTCGTTGAAGCCCTGACCGTTCGCGCCGATGATTACGTCGTTCGCCTCACGTCGACCGGCAACGAGCTTGTCGACAATCTGTCGAAGAGCGGCACGGACATGTGGGAGACCCTGTCGGCACGGGGCTACGAAGTGAATGAACGCTTCGAGGCAACGGCCAACTCCTTTGTCGAAACGCTTTCAGCTCGCGGTACCGAGATCAACGAAACCCTTTCGAACTCCTCGAATACGGTTGTTGATACCCTCAACCAGAAGGCCGAAGAGTTCCGCACATCTCTGGAGTCAACTGGAGCAAGCGTCGGCGATACGATCAACCAGCGCGGCGAAGAGATCAACGCGAACCTGTCGCTGACCAGCGGCCGCCTGATCGACACGGTAACCGCACGCACCGAGGAGCTGATCGGCACGGTCGATACCCGCGTCACCAGCCTCGATGAATCCCTTGCCGCCACTGGCAATCGCGTTGTCGAAAGCATTTCCGAACGCGGTCAGGACGTCACCAACACGATTTCCGTCAAGGGCGCCGAAATCGTCGAGACGCTGTCCGAACGCAGCACGGAAGTGGCCGAAATTCTTCGTGGAACCGGCGAGTCTATCGTTGTCGACCTGTCGCTGCGTGGTGGCGAGATCGCCTCCAAGCTGGACGAGACTGCCGGATCGCTCACCGAAACCATAACGGTCCGCGGCGGAGAACTGGCAGACAAGCTCGACACCATCTCCGAGCGCATTTACACGGCCATCTCCGTCAACGGTTCCGAGTTGGACGAACGTCTGGCTGCACGTGGCAACGAAATGGCCGCGATCATGGAGCAGCAAACCCTCGGCTTCCGCGAGTCGCTCGAGAGCGTTTCCTCCGAGATTTCGGCAACTCTCGGCTACCAGACCTCGGAATTGACCCAGAAGCTGGCAGATACCGGCACATCACTCGCTGAATTGATCGGCACACGAGGTGAGCGGGTCACTCAGGACATCAGCGCTGCTGGCAGCCTGTTTTCCGAAACACTCGAGGTCCGCGGCCAGGTTCTTCAAGAGGGGCTTGCAGCACGCCTCAACGAACTCGACAGCATCGTCACCGACCGTGGTGGCCAGTTGGTGGAGTCCTTCGACACCAAGACGTTGCTGCTGTCGGAGTCGCTAGACTCTCGCCTCTCCACTCTGGACAACACCTTTGCCGCGCGCATCGACAACATGGATGCTTCCCTTGGTAGCCGGATCAACACCCTTGATCTGACCCTGGATCAGCGCACCGCGACCTTTGAGGCAGCTCTCGAAACCCGCACAACTCTGTTGTCCGATGCCATCGAGCAGCGCACATCGGGCATCACCGAAGCGCTCGAGGAAAAAACCCGGAACATCTCCGAAATCCTCGCAGATCGCTCCGACGCCATTACTGTTCAGCTCGGTGAGCGGGTTGAGGCAGCCGGCACCACCCTTGCTGATCGCGCCGAAGAAATCGGCAAAAACCTCAGCGAACGGGTTGATGTTGCTGCCAGCTCCATGGCCGACAAGGCAGAGCATCTGGCAACAACCATGACGGCCGGCACTGACCGGATCGACGAAACCCTGGACAATCGCGCTCGCCAGATCAGTGAAACCCTGATCAGCCGCACACGCGAAATCGCCAATGCCTTCGTCGAAGGCCAGGATGAGATGACCTCCGCCCTGGACAATCGTCTGGCTGAGGCCGGAACGGTACTGGCGCGCCAGAGCGAACAACTCACCGACTCCCTGTCCGAGCGTATCGCCGAGATCAATGTCTCGCTGGGCGCCAAGGTCTTCGAAGTCGCCGAAACCCTCGACACACGTGCCAGCCAGCTGGAAACCGTTCTCAACGATCGCCTGGAAAGCATCTCCGGCACGTTGAGCGGCGAAAGCGAAAAAGCGCGCGACATCCTTACAGGTGTGATTGCCGAAGCTGGCGGCACCTTGTCATCGGAAAGCACTCGCATGCGGGACATGGTCAAGGAAGCGGTCGAACAGGCCGTCAACACCCTTGCCGAAGAACGCACACGGACCGTCGACCTCGTTTCCGTTTCGGTCAGCGATGCGACCACCAAGCTCTCGGGCGAAGGTGAGCGCATGCGTCAGATCGTTCTCGGCTCCGTTGGCGAAGCCCGCGGCGTCCTCGTCGGCGAAAGCCAGAAGGCGGCTGACGCGATCACGGCCGCGATGGAACAGGCCTCCGGCTCTATCTCCGGCGAAAGCTCGAAGATCCGTGAACTTGTGCTCTCTGCAGTCGCCGACGCCGCCCGCTCGATGGCAGCCGAAAGCGAGAATGCCCGCGCACTCTATGTAGGTACGCTTGCAGAATTCTCCGGTTCGCTCACAGGCGAAAGTGAGAAGGTTCGCACAGATCTCTCGCGCACGATCGCCGAGATCTCCGGCAACCTGTCCGCCGAGAGCGAACAGGCCCGTCTCACCCTCGGCAAGACGCTCGAGGAGATCCGTGGCCAAATGTCGGGCGAAGCCGACGTTGTACGCGCACGGGTTCACAACGCGGTCAACGAAGCTGCCGAACTCCTTGCCACCCGCGGCAATGCGGTCGCCAATGAGCTTCTTGAAAAGGCTACAACCTTGAACGAAGCCTTCGGCGCGCAGTCTGACGAACTGGCCAAGTTGATCGGCACCGATGGCAATGAACTAATCGCCGCCATTGAACACCGCGCAACCGACCTGACCGGCCGCGTTTCAGAGGTTCATAAAGCGATCCTCGAAGCCATCACGGTCAAAGGTCGTGAAGTCAGCGACAACTTCGCCCAGAACGGCCTTGAAGCCACGCGCTCCCTCGTTGAGGCAGGCGATCGCATCATCGCAAGCCTCAACGAACGCAGCGAACATGCGACCAATATTCTGGTTGATACCAAGCGTCGGCTCGAGGCTGATGTCACGACCATTCTCGACAAACTGAACGATTCAAACACGACGCTTCAGGACGTCGTTACGACTGCCGGAGCAAACCTCAATGAGGTTGAAATCAACCTGGGCCGCCGCGCTGGCGAGTTCCGCTCGGCTGTAGATCGCGCGGTCGCCGAGACAACGGTTTCCACCAATGTTATCGGCGATCAGGTCGATGCCCTGCGCACGGTCACGGAGACCACGCTTGCGGATATCCAATCCCTGACAGCACGCTTTGGCGATCAGGCAGGCGAACTTTCTGCAGCGGCCCGGCATCTTGAGGATACCAACCGCTCTGTCGAAGGACGTGTTGCAGACCGCAAGACCGCTATCGAAGACGTGGCAGATACGCTGCTGGCCAAGACAGAAGCTGTCGACAGCCTCATGCGTGCCTTCACCAACACCCTGTCGGAAACGCTGGAGACGGCTGACGACAAGGCCCGCGATGCAGCCCGCATGCTCAGCGCAGCCGCAGAAGCAGCCACCAACCAGGTTGCCGAGCAGTTCGAATCCATGCGCCTGACCGCCGGAATGGAAGGCCAGAAGGCACGCGACGCGATCCGCTCCGCCCAGGACGACATCATGTCGGAAATGTCCCGGACCGTGTCCGACGCTTCCGATCGGTTCAACGAAGCAGCAACCCGCATGCGCGACGTTGCACGCGACGTTCACCGCGAGCTGGAAGCAACACGCAACGAGTTGAAACAGGGCGTTCTCAACCTTCCGGAAGAAGCCGAGGAATCAACGTCGGCACTGCGCAAGGTTGTGAATGAACAGATCCGGGCGCTGACCGAGCTGTCCGACATCGTTGCCAAGCAGTCGAACGCACTGGACATCTCACGCCCGCAGGAACGTGCGGCACCAGCACAGGCATCCGCGGCAGCTGCGCCGAGCTACAGCGCTCCTGCACCCGCCGCCACGCCTGCGCCTCAACGGACAGCTGATCCGCGTCCGGCACCCGCACAGCGGGCTCCGGTGCAGACACGTCGTCAGGTACCAGCGGCAGAAACATCAGATGCCGGAAGCAAGGGCTGGGTCTCCGACCTTTTGCGCCGCGCCTCCCGCGATGAAGATCAGGGCGCCGGTGATCCCTCGCGCTCTCCTCTTCACACGGTGGAAAGCCTGAACTCGCTGTCAGTCGACATTGCACGAGCTATCGATCACGAGACCTTTGTGGACCTGTGGGATCGCTACAAACGCGGTGAACGCCATGTGTTCACCCGTCGTCTCTACACCTTGCAGGGTCAGCAGACCTTCGACGAGATCCGCCAGAAGTACGCACGTGACCCTGAGTTCCGCTCAGCAGTCGAACGCTATGTTGCCGACTTCGAGCAACTCCTGTCGCAGGTCTCGCGCAACGATCGTGACAACATGCTTGGACAGACCTACCTGAGTTCCGACACCGGCAAGGTCTATACGATGCTGGCCCACGCAAGCGGGCGTCTCGATTGATCGGGACAGACCAAGACCAAATTGAGAAAGGCGGGCCATGTGCCCGCCTTTTTTGTGCCCTCATACCTGCGTAGGACAATCTGGAAGCCCCTGACGGGAACCATCGCGATGGATGTGTCTCGAGATTTTCTTGACCGCAAGCAACTGGAAGCGCCGATCACTGGCATCCTTCTCGCAGTGCTTTTGCACCTGCTCGCTGCCGTACTTCTTCTGATCTTCGAACGCCACACACAGAAATCGACGACGACCGTTGCCTCCCTGGATGTGGAACTCATCGACCGCGGCTCACTCCCGACCGATGCACCTGCCGTGACTGCTCTCCCCCTAGAAGCTGCACCAGAAGATGTGTTGCCGAGGATTGAGCCGGCTCCCCCGGCACCCTCCCCTCCGGCGCAGCGCCGGGATCCTCCCTCAGTAGAATACGCTCCAGATGGCCTGACCCATGCAACACGATTTTATGCCCAGGCGCTTTTGACCTCGCCTCGAGGCGAACAGGCCAGATCGGTGCTGCGCCAAAGCACATCCGACGAACAAATGATCCAGGTTTGCAACAGCGAAGCAATGGAACAGCTTGCTGCTTCAAATGCGGGCCAAGTTCCGGACAAGGTCATTGCCTATGCGCGCGAGGAGGTCTCGCTGAATGGCCTGGACGTAGAGGCGCCCGGCGCCGCAATCAGAAGAGCCGGGCGCTGGTACGAGTTGCACTACAATTGCCGTGTCATACTTGAAGGCTGGCAAGTTCAATCCTTCGCCTATGCCATTGGCGAGGGAATTCCGCGCGGGCAATGGGAAGCCCTCAGCCTGCCGTATGACTGACATCCGCCTGTGGCAATCAGCGTGCAAAAGACGAGCGTCACATAGCAGCGATCGACTTTCGCAAAATGCACAATCAATAAGGCCATTGAAGATACGGATTCGTGAGCCGCTTCGGGTGGTTTCCGTTCACAACCGGCCTCATTTCAAGATCACCCTTGACCATGGCCGGTATCCGGCAAATCCTGAAGATCAATTCAATCGATTCAGCAAGCCTTACGAAGCCCATGACCACGCAGACCTCTTCGCCAGCCGTCGGCCTGGGCATCGCCTTTCTCGGCTTTGCCTTCTACGCATCCCACGACGCCATCACCAAGCATTTGGGCGCTGAGTATTCAGTCTTCCAAATCATCTTTTTCGCGATGCTTTTTGCATTTGTGCCCATGTCCATCATGATGCTCGCAGATCGCAAGACAGACAATTTCCGCCCGGCGCACCCTTTTCTGGTGCTTTCACGCTCGGCGTTGAGCATCGTCGCACTGTCCTGCGGGTTTTATGCCTTCACGGTGCTGCCACTTGCTGAGGTCTATTCCCTGCTCTTTGCCGCGCCGTTGCTGATCACTGTCTTCTCGATTCCGATCCTCGGCGAAGTTGTTCGGCTGCAAAGATGGGCAGCCGTTGTCGTCGGCCTTGTCGGGGTGCTGATCGTCCTGCGGCCCGGCACAACGGATCTCACCCTCGGCCACGCCGCTGCCGTTACCTCCGCTTGTGCCAGTGCACTCGCATCGGTGGTGGTACGCAAGATCGGCAGCGCCGAGCGCTCGGCCGTCCTGATCCTCTATCCGATGCTGCTGTCCATGCTGGTTATGGGAGCGACCCTCCCCGGCATCTATCGGCCCATGGAACTGACTGATCTTATGCTGATGGCAGGTCTCGGATTTCTCTCCGTCCTTGCCCAGCTCTGCATCATTGCTGGCTACCGGGCAGCACCTGCCGCAGTCATCGCGCCCATGCAGTACAGCCAGATATTGTGGGCGACTGTCTTCGGCTTTTTCTTCTTTCAGGAGCGTCCGGATTTTTACGTCGGCGTCGGCTCAGCCGTGATTATCGGATCCGGCATTTTCGTGGTCTGGCGTGAGAGCAGATCGAACGTTTCGGTCAGAAGCCCTGTGCTGCGGGCCTTTGCGACACGCTTTGCCGTCGCCCCGAACCCGCCAAGGAAGTAGGCCGGGAACGACCGTCAAACTGCAGGAAGGGCAGGAATGTGCCTGTCAGACCTTTTGCAAGATCCACTTGGCCATGTCGGAAAACACCTCGTCGGCAGCCGAATTCAGCGCCTTGACGGCCTGATCGACACTTGAACCGCCCGACAGGGTTTCTGCCCGGAACACCTGCGTGGCCACAGCGCGGCCATTGCGGTCATTGACCAACTTGGCGGCGATCTCCACGACACCCCGATTTGCACCATCGACTTTCAGCTCAAAGGAGCGAATTTCGGTCTGCAGCTGATAGTCAATCAGAAGGCCATCACCAGGGAACCCGACACCGCGTAGACGTCCTGTGCCCTGCAAGGTTTCAACAATCTTGGACTGAATCACATTCGGCAGCGCATCTGCCCAGGCCGCTTGCGGATAGTAGCTGTAGACAGGTCCATCGTTGACGACAGCAATATAATTGCTGTCCAGCGCCTTCAGCGCACGCGGACGAGGCACGAGAATCTGTGAACCACGCGCACGGCCGGACGCCTCGGGCAAGGTAGCTGCGCTCAAACCATAGAGAGCAGAAGGCGCATTGCCAGCACATCCTGCAAGCAGGACCCCGCCGCCCAGAAGAGCCAGAACCTGGCGCCTACCAGGTGCATCACTACGCTCTACCATTTTCGCCCCGCCCCTACTCTCGGCACTCTTGCTTGCCCCAGCTTCAATACCTTCATCAATCAGCGCCGCCGTCCACCCGTATAGGTCGGCACATCTTCGCCGCCGAAGATGATCCGGTTCGGACTGCGATCAAAGTTCTCGACCGCGCGCTGGATGGAGACCAGTGTACGATTGATCTGCGACATCGCTGCCGCGAAATCCGAGGATCCCTGATTTGCAAACTTGGACAAGCCGCCCGCAATCGAGTCCGCCCTGCTTTCGAACGCACTGGCCACCTTGCGAATGGAGGTCGCCGCCTTGGTCGCTTCCACGATCAGGCCCTCTCCATCGCCTTCGACCATGGTACCAACCTGATCAACGATGCTCTGGACGCGCACAGAAGTGGCATTGAGCGTCGCAGTCATCTCCTTGGCGTCCGAAATGATCTGATCCACGTCAGGCGTTCGCTTCTGCAGATCAGCTGTCATCTGCTCAACGTTCTGCGCAGCCGTACGCGCTGAGACGATCATCTGGTCGATGCTTTCCTTCTGACCGGATAGTCCTCCGGTCAAGGTTTCGACCGATCCGACGATGCTGGAGACTTTCTGTGGATCCACAGCCCTCAAGACATCATCTGCTCCCTTGAGCGTCTGCGTGAACTGCTCGGCCGCAACCCGGACATCATCGACAAGGGCAATGATCCGGTCGTCCTCATCGCGCACGGTGGCAGACACCTGCTCGAAGTTCTGAATGGTCGACTTCGTCGCAGCAATGATCTCGTTGATCTGGTTTTCCTGCGCCTTGATGTTGGCAACAATACTCGATGCATTATCAACCGCGCTGCCGACCTTTTCAGGGTCAACCTGTGCGACGATCGCATCAACCTTGGACAATGAGGTGTTCAGATCTCGCGCGAGCGTATCCACCGAAGCAACCACGCTGGCCACTGTCGCGGGATCAACTGCCGCCGCGATCTCCACACCACGGGCCATAAGCGTGTCAACCTTGCCCATAACGTCGCGGCTGCTGGTCAGCACGCTGCTGATATCGGCATCATGCTCCCGGATGGTGTCGGACACCTGCGCCAGATTCTCCATGGTCGTCGTCGAGGCGACAATGACGGCATCCAGCTGGGGCGCGCGCTTTTCTAGCATTTCGCCAAGCGCGGCAGCCCCCTTTGCGACCTTGTCGATATCCGTCGGGTCGATGGCCTGAACCAGTTTATGGACATCAGAGAGACCTGAATTCAATCTGGCGGTAAATGTCTGCACCTCGCCCATCGCTGACTGCGCCTCGCTCATGATGGAATCGATGCCATCACCCGCCTGGCCCAGGCTCGAGCTGAATTTCTCAAGGTCGGAGACGATCGCCGTGACCTTGTCGGAGGGAACCGCCGCAAGGATCCGCTCACCTTCGACAACAAGTCCTTCCATGCGCGTCGACAGCTTTGATACCGCGTCGCTCACGCTCGCCATGCTGGCCATGAAGTCGGAAATGCCGTCGGAATTGGAGGCGAGCGCACCTGAAAACGTTTCGATGTTCTGGACCGTTTTCCCGATGGCAGGGCCGTTCTCTTTCAAAAGCTCATCAATCGTCGACATGGTCGATTCGGCTTTTGTCAGCACGTCCCGGGCACCGCCGACGATGTCGTCGAACAGCGACCGTTCCGCCTTGATGGTCGGAACCTTATCAGAATCGGGATGAAGCAGCAGCGGCGCATCAAGGCTGCCGCCGTTAAGATCCACGTAGGCGACACCTGTCAGACCGGTGAAGTTCAAGGTGGCAACCGTATCGTCGCGAAGTGGCGTTGACGGCTTCACGCGAACGGTCGCGATAACGACCTTCGGATTATCAGGGTCAAAATCCAGAGAGCTAACGTCCCCAACCTTGATCCCGTTGAACAGCACCTGTCCGCCAACCGGAAGACCAGTCACGGGAGCTGGAAAGACAATCTTGAGAAAGACATTTTCGCGGGATTCTGCCGTTGCGGCCAGCCAATAGACGAAGCCAAACGCACCCACCAGCGTCGCCATCATAAAGGCGCCGATGATTATGTAGTTCGCGCGCGTTTCCATTCGTCAGCCTTTAAAAGCGGCGTAGGGCACGTTCACCCCGGAAATAGGACATCACCCAAGGGTGCTCATTCTTCATCATTTCATCAATGGTTCCGATGATCAAAACCCTCTTTTCACCCAGCACTGCGATCCTGTCACAGATGGAATGAAGACTGTCGAGATCATGGGTCACCATGTAAACTGTCAGCCCGAGCGTTTCGCTCAAATTGGCAATCAACTTGTCAAAGGCCGCCGCTCCAATCGGATCAAGACCCGACGTAGGCTCATCCAGAAACACCAAATCAGGATCGAGTGCAAGGGCACGCGCCAGGCTGGCACGTTTTACCATACCTCCCGACAATTCCGACGGAAATTTGTCGGCCGCATCTTGGGGCAACCCGACAAGCTCAAGTTTCAAACCGGCCAACTCGTCCATCAAACGCGGCGACAGATTCAGATGCTCCCGCATGGGGACCTGAATGTTCTGTTTGACCGTCAGCGACGAAAACAACGCACCTTGCTGGAACAGCACGCCCCAGCGGCGTTCTACAGTCTTCCGCTCGCGCTCATTGGCCTTTGCAAGGTCGTAGCCGAATACCTTGATCGTGCCCGTGCGTTTGGGCGTCAGACCCAGGATTGCGCGCATGAGAACGGACTTTCCTGTGCCCGAACCACCGACGAAACCAAGGATTTCGCCTTTTCGGACATCCAGGTCCAAATCCTGGAGGATGATCTTCGGGCCAAAACCGACCGTCACACCTCGTGCAGACAGGAGAATATCTCCATCATGCTCGGTCGAGGACGCACCGTGGGCCATCTGATCTTCGGCAAACTGTTCACTCATTTGACGCGTCAGATCCCGATGGAGGCAAAGAAGATGGCAAAAAGACCATCGACCACGATAACCAGAAAAATCGCCTTCACAACCGACATGGTCGTATGGCGCCCGAGAGAATCCGACGAACCGGCAACCTTGAGGCCTTCCACACACGCGATCAGCCCAACGATGAGTGCCATGAACGGCGCCTTCACGAGACCCACCATGAGCGTTTCCATCGTGATCGCTTCGTGCAGTCGCGCCAGGAACGCCGCGGGCGGAATGTCCAGATAAGCCCAGGACACAAGGCCAGAGCCAAACAGAGACGCGAGATCGGAGACAAAGGTCAAAACCGGCAAGGCCAGCATAAGTGCAAGAATTCGGGGAAGAACCAATACCTCGGTGACGCTCAGGCCGATCACATGCAAAGCATCGATTTCCTCGCGCATCCGCATGGAGCCAATTTCCGCGGTAAAGGCTGAACCGGACCGTCCAGCCACCATGATCGCCGTCAGGATCACACCGATTTCGCGCAGCACAAGTATACCTGCAAGATCGACCACATAAAGATCAGCGCCAAATTGCCGCAAATAAAAGCCGCCCTGCTGGGACACGATCGCTCCAATCAGAAAGCTCATCAAGGCGACGATCGGAACCGCACCAATACAGGACTTGTCGAACTGGACCGCGACAGAGATCCCGCGAAGCCGCTTCGGCTGGAAGACAACGGTCGCAATGACCATTCCGAGCGAACCAAGGATATGCAGCATGGCAAGCGCATCCAACCAGATGCCTTCCATCTGCCGGCCGGTATTCTCCAAAAACCCGAAGATTGAAAATTTCTGCTTTTCCGGCGTCCAGCGCGGCGGATGATGTTGGTCCAGCTCATGAAAAAGCGATTCGCGCTTCTCATCCAGGCCGGAAATTTCCACACGGCGGCCTCCAAACTCAAGAGATCCACGAAGCCGATGCACGAGCCACGCACCGGAGGTATCGATGTTGTCGATCCCGCCCGCGTCGATGCAGGTAAGCTTTTCCTTCGAAAACTGCAGGCTCGCCAGAATCGCTTCAGCCGCCGAAAGGGTGTTGATTGCCCAGTCGCCGCTCAGCTCAATCCTTTGAACCCCTTCATCCGTAACGACTTTACCGCCAGGAGGAGTATTTTTCTCCAAGAATGCCATTCCGGACGATCCAACCCCTTGCCGCTCGCTTCCACTCCCTCGTATACCTTGCGAAGGAGTTCATCGTCCAGCCGCCTCCCCGGCCGGATCTCACCTGGAGCCCAATTCATGAAAATCGAACATCCCTACCTCATGTTCCTCGGTGATGTGCCCGACGCACTCGCAGCCAAGACTGCGACCGGTGTGGTCGACTGGCGCAAGGACTGGTGCACCGGACAGCTGCGCCTGCCGGGCTGCGCTGCCGATACGGGACTTCCGGACATTTCGATCGCCGAAGCCAAGGAGAAGGGCACCAAGACGATGGTCGTTGGTGCCGTAAACGCTGGCGGTCGCCTGCCCGACCATTGGGTGACCTCGATCGTTGAAGCGCTCGACGCCGGCCTCGACGTGGCAAGTGGCCTGCATGTGCGTCTCGGCAGCATTCCGGAGATCAAGGAAGCGGCCGATCGAAACGGATGCAACCTTTTCGATGTCCGTCAGAACACCGAGACCTTCGCGACCGGAAAGGGAACCAAGCGTTCTGGCAAGCGTATTCTCGCCGTTGGCACCGACTGCTCCGTGGGCAAGAAATACACTGCCCTGGCCATGGACAAGGCTATGAACGATCGCGGCTATAAGAGCAGCTTCTGCGCAACAGGCCAGACAGGTGTGCTGATCTCAGGCCGTGGCGTTGCACTCGATGCCGTGATTGCCGACTTCATTTCTGGTGCCGCTGAATGGATCTCTCCAGAAACTGGCGAAGACCAGTGGCAGATTATTGAAGGCCAGGGCTCGCTGTTCCATCCCTCCTTTGCAGGCGTCACACTTGGCTTGCTGCACGGCTCTCAGCCAGACGGTTTCATCGTCTGCCACGAGCCCACCCGCACGATGATGCGCGGCGTGCCAACACCGCTCCCAACCGTCCAGCAGGTCATCGACCTGACAATTCAGTGCGGGCAGCTGACCAATCCGGACATCCGCTGCATCGGCATCGCAGTCAACACATCAGCGCTCGGCGAAGAAGAAGCCAAAGCCTGTCTCGCCAAGGTTTCTGAAGACCACAACGGTCTGCCGGCAACCGACCCCGTCCGCTTTGGTATGGAGAATGTCGTAGACCGCGTCGCATCCGAATTTGGTGCCCCATGACCCGAACACTCGACATTCGAACAGAACGCTTTGAAATGGCGGGAGGTGGCTTTGCAATCTCCCGCGGCCGCCGCACCCATGCCGAGGTGCTTGTGGTCACTCTGCGAGACGGCGAGATAACTGCTCATGGCGAGTGCGTTCCCTATGCGCGTTACGGCGAGAGCCTTGAAAGCGTCAGCGAGCAAATCCTGGCCTTGAAGGCAGAGCTGGAAGCCAACATCGACCGCATCACGCTCCAGTCTGCCATGCCCGCAGGCGCAGCGCGCAATGCTGTCGACTGCGCCCTCTGGGACCTCGAGGCAAAGAGCTCTCGAAAATCGGCAGCCGAGATTGCCGGTCTGCCGCCGTTGAAGCCAGTCACCACCGCCTACACCTTAAGCGTGGAGACCCCGGAGAAGATGGCCGAGGCAGCCGCAAAGGCAGCACATCGACCGCTTTTGAAGGTCAAGCTCAAGGGCGTTGGTGACGATGAGCGGATCGCTGCTGTGCGCTCAAACGCTCCCACCTCGACTCTCATTGTCGATGCCAACGAAGCTTGGGATGAAAGCTGTTTTGAGGTCAACATGGCAGCCTGTCAGGCCGCAGGTGTTGCACTGATCGAGCAGCCTCTGCCAGCCGGCAAGGATGACATCCTGGCCGAAATTGAGCGCCCGGTCACAATCTGCGCGGATGAAAGCCTTCACACCAGCAAAGATCTCGAAGGCCTCCGCGATCGCTATGATGCCGTCAACATCAAGCTGGACAAGGCCGGCGGTGTCACCGAAGCGCTCCTGATGGAGGAGAAGGCGAGAGCACTTGGCTTCAAGGTCATGATCGGCTGCATGGTCGGCACGTCGCTTGCGATGGCACCTGCTACGCTGGTGGCCCAGACGGCAGACTTTGTCGATCTCGACGGCCCTCTTCTTCTGGCGAAGGACCGAGAACCGGGCCTGCGCTTCGAGGGCAGCACCATGTATCCGCCAAGTGCAGAGCTTTGGGGCTAAACTCAAAGGAAGTCAGACCGCGGGCGAAGCCTCGCCTGTGGTCAGCTTTCTCGACATAAACGGGTGCAGCAGAACAAGACCTGACGTCGCAACCATCGAAACGCCCGCCATCGCCCAAAACGGGTATGCCGGGTTCTGTTCAAAAAGCGGACCACAGATCGCCAGGCCGAGTGCCGTCAGGATACCATTTGACGCGGCTAGGAACCCCTGACCAGTAGCGCCCCATTTCGGCGGAACCAGACGGGACAGAAAGGCAACCGAGCCAAGGTGCGCCGCGCCGAAACTCAGTCCATGCATCAACTGGAGCGCCGCCATCGTGACGAAACTGTCGGCAAGCGGAAACAACAACCACCGGACAATTCCACCGGCTGCCCCGACGAGCAAGAAGGTCAAGGGCCCGAAACTCAAGCCGAGCCGTCCGGCAACAAAGAAGAGCGCAATCTCGGCAAGCACGCCAATGGACCACAACAAGCCGATAGCAAACTCCGAGATACCTGCCTGAAGCCAGAACAAGGTCCCAAAGCCATAAAAGGCGGCGTGACTGCCCTGAAGCAATCCAATCACACCCAAGATCCCCAGGAACCAGGGCGACCAGAATAGCTTCGGGCGCTGATGTTGCTGAGTTTCGCCAGTGTTCCCATCTCGTCCCTGACGCGGCAGCGAGATTGCAACAAAGCCGGTGGAGATCACGCCGAGAACAGTTCCCATAACGATGAGCTGCGAGTTGCCCATGCCCGCAAGCCATCCACCAAAGACATTGGCCACCACGAAGCCGACCGATCCCCAAAGCCGCATACGCCCATAGTCTGCCCCATGATTTCGCACTACATCGAGGGCATAGGCGTCACTGAGCGGAACGATCGGCGACCAGAAGATCATGAGCCCCATCACCGCAATCAGGGCGGCGACCATGCCGCTGCTGGCAATGAAAAATCCAAGGAACGCCGCACCGGCCATCGAGTATGCAAAGATCGACAAGCGCCGGCGCCCACTGTGATCCGACAGGCCTGTCATGACAGGATTGGCGGCGATACGCACAATTGTTCCTGCACTAAGGATGTAGCCAATTTCAGCCACTGTCAGGCCACGATCCTCCAGCACAAGCGGAAAAAATGGCAGAAACAAGCCAAACCCAAGGAAATGGCTGGCAAATAGGCAGCCGACGCGTGCCGAAAGGCTCGCTGCGGGTAAAGACATTTTTCTGATCCGGACTCAGCTGACCTAAAGGGATGTTAACGATTTGCCCCCTAGGCTTTTTTGGAAAGTCGTCTGAGTTACGGCATTTCGTGATCAAATGGCAAGCCGAGATAGTCAACATATGCAAACAGCAGAAGAACTTGACGAGCCAGCCCCGATCGGGGAAGCCGAATATGAGACGCTAGAACAAACCCTTCTGGAATCCGATCGCGGACGGCGGTTTCTTGCCGAGTTTCTGAGACGCAAGAAGACCCCTGAGACCAAGGAAATCCTGACGGCGATTCAGCGCCTCGAAACGACGATGACGCGCCAGAAGAAGGTTCCGAACTTCGATCAAATTCGCCTTGATATTGGCGAAATGCATGATGCAATCGAGCGGACCAAGAACGAGATCGCGAATATCAAGACGGAAGGAGCGGACTCCAACCGCTTCGTCGATGCGTCGCACGAGCTCGACCTGATCGTTAGTCAGACAGAAGGCGCGACCCAGACCATCCTAGAAGCCGCCGAACAGATTCAGGAAGAGGCCTGGAAGCTGCGCGAAGCCGGCGCCAGCGACGAAACCTGCGACGAGATCGACGCGAAAGCCACCGAAATCTTCATGGCATGCTCCTTCCAGGATCTGACAGGCCAGAGAACGACGAAGGTGGTTCAGGTTCTGCGCTATCTGGAAAGCCGCATCAATCTGATGATCAACATCTGGGGCATAGAGGAAATGGAAGGCGACCCGAATGCGGGTCCAGTCGATTCGCGTCCAGATTCTCATTTGCTCAATGGCCCTCAGGACGAGGGCAAAGGCGTTTCGCAGAACAACGTCGACGACATGTTTGCCGGTAACGAAAGCGATCCGGAGGTCGATGAGACAGCGGAAACCGCTGATACGATGAGCTTCGACAAGATCGAAACTGACGTGGAAGACGTAGCAGCCGAAAGCGCTGAAGCCAGTGAAGCTGATGTCGATGCGATCATGGCAGCCGCCGGTGAAGACGCGGGCGAGCCCATGGACTCTGATGCCATCGACGCGATGTTCGATCAGCCTGAGACGGAAGACAGCGGCGAAGCCGATGTTGCTGAAGCCATTGCCGAAGCTGAAGATATCCCACCGGTCGAAGAAGACGCTGGCGCGGAACTCGATGAGGCAGCAGTCGACCAGCTCTTCGACGCCGAGATGACGGAAGCTGTGGCGGATGACGCTTGGGAGAAGACTGAAACCGAGACAGAACTCAATGAGGCAGACGACCCCCTCACCCAGCTGAGTGAAGCTGAACGACAGGCTCTCTTCAACTAAGTCAATTCAATGATATGTTCAAAAAAGGCGCCAATTCTGGCGCCTTTTCTCTTTGGTAGGGATGGTGAACCTGCTCTAAAGCGCCAGCGCGCGCTGCAGCATTGCAGGATCGATATTCCCGCCGGTCAGCACCACTGCGACAGTCCGGTCTTTGACATCGAGTTTCCCAGACAGGACCGCTGCCAGCGCGACTGCGCCCCCAGGCTCGACCACAATCTTGAGCTCGCGAAAGGCAAATGCAACGGCCTGCAATGCCTCATCGTCACTGACGACAAGGCCGTCACGCGCCAACTCCTTGAGGATCGGAAAAGGAACTTCGCCAGGTGACGGCGTCAGGATCGCGTCGCAAACAGAGCCGCTGAGCTGACTATTGGTTTCGATATTCCCCGAAGCCAGGGAGCGGGCATAATCATCAAAGCCTTCCGGCTCTGTCGTATAAAAATCGCAATCGGGCAAATCGGAATGCAGCGCAAGGGCGATGCCGCTAGCCAGGCCGCCACCGCCAGTGCAAGCCAGAGCGGCCTCGGGCAGCTTTCCTATCTCCTTTGCCTGCTTAGCGATTTCCAGGCCCACGGTCGCCTGACCCGCGATTACACCCGGATCATTGTAGGGATGAATAAACGTTCCGCCCGACCGCGCACAAATCTCAGCGGCAATTGCATCACGGTCGTCCTTGCCTCTGTCGAAGGTCACGACCTCGGCACCGAAAGCCCGCGTACGTTGTAATTTGATTTCGGGTGCATCAGCGGGCATGACAATCGTGGCGCTCATGCCGAGGATACGGGCTGCTTCAGCCACGCCCTGAGCGTGGTTCCCCGAAGAACACGCCACCACACCCCTTGCCCGGTCTTCAGGCGCGATCAAGCTGAGACGATTGAATGCCCCACGAAACTTAAACGACCCCGTGCGCTGCAGGCATTCGGGTTTGATCAGGACAGTGCCGCCAACGGCCTCATCAAGTGCGGGAGAGCGCAGTAACGGCGTCTCGACAGCATGCTGCTGCAGCCGGGCTCGAGCAGCGTCGATGTCCTCGCGTGTAACCATCATGGCCATTGCGACCTTTCATCAATGTCAGATTTCAGTCAGGAAGGGAAAACTCGACGGCATGTACCGCCAAGCCCTAGCCCAATCTTAGACCGAACATTGCATCAGGTTAAGTGCCAGAGTGCGAATTTCAGACATGTCGCTTTCAGGCGGCTTTCGCAGGCGTCTTCGCGGAATGGGCTGCCTCTGCGTTTTCAAGAAACTGCCGAGCGCTCGCGGCCCAGGTGTAGTTCAGAGCGACCTGTCGGCAATGGTCGGCGGGAATATCAAGCGCCGCGATCGCCGCTTCCTCCAGATTTTCAGACAAAACACCCGCACCTGTTTCGCCAATGACGTCGAGCGGCCCCATCACGGGAAACGCCGCAACCGGCACACCGCAAGCCAGAGCCTCCAGCAGCACATTGCCGAATGTATCGGTCAGGGACGGGAAGACGAACACATCAGCGGACGCATAATGCGCGGCAAGGTCTTCGCCAACCTTTGAGCCCGTGAAATGTACATCCGGGTACTTGCGCTTGAGGCTTTCAAGCTGCGGGCCGTCGCCAACAACAACCTTGCTGCCAGGCAGGTCCAGCTCGAGGAAGGCTTCGATGTTCTTCTCAACAGCAACACGCCCAACATTCATGAAAATGGGGCGGGGAAGATCGGCCGGCAGGACAGATCCTTCAACCGGATGAAAAAGGTTCTCATCCACACCACGTGACCAGCGCTGGAGGTTTGTGAACCCTCGAGCGTGGAGATCGTCCTCCAGCGACCGGGTCGCCACCATGCAGCCCTGGCCGGAGTTGTGGAAACGGCGCAGCCAGCCATAAGACCAGGACAGCGGGACCGGCAGGCGAGCGGAGACATACTCCGGGAAACGCGTGTGATAGCTGGTCGTAAACGGTTCATTCCGCTTGCGCGCGATGGACGCTGCCATCAGGCCGAGTGGACCTTCCGTTGCAATGTGAAGGTGGTCACAGCCATGGGCATCAATCCGGCGGCGCACCATACCCTTGTGAGCCAGCGACAGCCGAATTTCAGGATAGGTCGGACACGGCAGGGTTCGGAAATCAGCAGGCGTGAGAAACTCAACACGCACACCGATCTTTTCAAGCTCACCCGCGGTGCGTTCAAGCGAACGCACGACGCCGTTGATTTGAGGATGCCATGCATCCGTAACGATCAAGATGGAACTCATGCGGCGACCGATTGTTCCTTCACCGACACCACCTCTCCTGCCGTTGTCGGCTTGACCCATCGGATCACCTCGAATGTACCATCGTGATGTTCAGCAACCGCAGTACAGCTTTCCACCCAGTCGCCAGTGTTGATGTAGTGAATACCGTTCATTTCCTGATCAGCAGCATGGTGGATATGGCCACAGATCACACCGTCAACACCCTGCCGCCGCGCTTCGTCGGACAAGGTTTCTTCGAAACGGCCGATGAAGCTGACGGCGTTTTTCACCTTCAACTTGGCCCAAGCAGACAGGGACCAATACGTCAGGCCGAGCCGGCGACGCAGGACATTAACCCAGGTGTTGAGACCAAGGGCGGTCGTGTAGGCCTTGTCGCCAAAGAAGGCGAGCCACTTGGCGTGGCGGATGACGACGTCAAACTGATCACCGTGGATAACAAGATACCGCCGGCCGTTCGCGCTTTCGTGAACAATGCTGTCAGTGACTTCAACACCGCCAAAATGCGTCCCGAGAAAGCCTCTCAGGAATTCATCGTGATTGCCCGGAATATAGATAACGCGCGCGCCCTTCCGGCCTTTGCGGAGGATCTTCTGCACAACGTCATTATGTGCCTGGGGCCAATACCATGCCCGTCTCAGGCGCCATCCATCCACAATATCGCCGACGAGATAAACGGTCTCGGCATCATTGGACTTTAAGAAGTCAAGCAACATATCCGCCTGGCACCCTCGTGTACCAAGATGAATGTCTGAGATGAACAGGGCCCGGTAGTGCCGCGACTCCGATGGCTGCGCCATTGGCTTCACTCCAATCATTTAATTGGGGCGCTTTAGACGCGATTCAGGTTGCACAATTATGACAGTGCGCCAATCCACCAAAATTCCCTTAGGGAAGAACGATAATAAAACCTGATATCGACTCGTTCACGGGTCCTATACCCAGGCCGATGCACTTGCATGTCCTGCTTCGCCAGACGTATGAGAAGGGCGAACGAAGCGCCAATCAGGTGCTTTCTTTTCATTTTCAGGGAGGCCAATCCAATGGATCTTGGCATATCGGGCCGGAAGGCTATCGTCTGCGCATCAAGCCGGGGGCTCGGCAAGGGCTGCGCCATGGCGCTCGCAGAAGCCGGTTGCAATGTCGTTCTCAATGGACGTAGCGACGCAGTGTTGAAGGCGACAGCCGAGGAAATTCGCGCAAAATACGACGTGACCGTTACGGCCGTGGCAGCTGATGTCTCCACCGCAGAAGGGCAAAAGGCCCTGTTGACCGCTTGTCCGAACCCGGACATCCTGGTCAACAACAACGGTGGCCCGCCGCGCAAGGACTATAGCACGCTTGATCGTGACGCGATGGTTTCAGGCGTCATTCAGAACATGGTCACGCCAATCGAACTGGTGCAGGCGGTCATCGACAACATGTGCGAACAGGGTTTCGGGCGGATCGTCAACATCACCTCCATGTCGGTGCGCATGCCGATTGAAGGCCTAGACCTATCGTCCGGCGCACGCGCAGGCCTGACAGCGTTCCTCGCGGGCGTCAGCCGTCAGGTGGCTGGCAAAGGCGTCACCATCAACAACATCCTGCCCGGCAAGATGGATACAGATCGTCTACGTGGCGGCTTTGAACGCGCGGTCGAACAGAGCGGCAAGACCATGGACGAAGTCCGCGCGGCACAAGCGGCCGAGATTCCCGCCAAACGTTTTGGCAATCCCGAAGAGTTCGGCCAGACCTGCGCTTTCCTTTGTTCCGTCCACGCAGGCTACATCACCGGACAGAACGTCCTTCTCGATGGCGGTCTCTATCCCGGCGCCTTCTGAGGACATGCATAGCGACGAAAAAAGCCCGGCACGCCAAGCGCGCCGGGCTTTTTGGTTTGAATATCTGGCAACGTTTAGAACGTGTAGCGCAGCGAGGCAGAGAAGATATCTACAGAGGAATCCACAGAACCGACCAGGCTACCCTTGGTGGCCGCGTAGTCCTGATGACCCGGGACGATTTCAATGTCCGTGTCTGTGCCAAAGATATGCGTGTAGCCGATATCTAGGGAAAGATGGTCGTTGTAATTGTAGGACCCACCGGCACTGACCCAGATCCGGTCGTTGTCCGGCAGCCGTGCCGACCGGATCTCTGTTGAAATCGGCGACCACTCATAGGCAGCGCCAGCGCGGAGCGTAATCTTGTCGTTGAAATCGTATTCACCGCCAATCGAGAGGAAATAGCCATCGTCATAGTTGAACGGGAGTGTCGTCAGCTGGGCATCGCCGAGATCTGACAAAAGCACTTTAGGTGCCTCAAGACGGCTCCAGTTGGTCCACTCGAACGTTCCCAGAAGACGGAAATTATCGGTGATCCGCTGCTTCGCCGAAAGGGTAACCATTTCGGGTGTGATCAGCTTGGTCTTGATGTCATATGTCCCTGCAGGAAGGCCCCCGCTTGCGACTGGCAAAGAGACCGTCCCACCAAGGTCATGAGCCACGGACGACCGGAAACCCAGTCCGATTTCCGTCCCGGCAAGCGGCTTCAACGTCACACCGGCAGTAAAACCGACGCCCATGCTGGTTCCCTGCAAAGCAGTCGTTCCAGACGACAAGACAGGTGCGGCAGCTGAATTGGTGAGGCGCACATCAATGTATTGAACCTGCGCACCGACGGCGACCGAAACCATTTCATTCAATTTGAAGCCCACGACCGGGTTCGCATTGATCGAGAAAACCTTCGAGGACCGGTTATAGCCCGCGCCGGACCAATCGCCATCTTTAGGCTTCGTCGAAAGACCATATGGAGCGTTGATGCCCAGACCAATGAACGTTGTGTCACTGAGCTTGTAGGCCGTGTAGGTCGCACCGATCCATGCATCCGAGGCCATGTCCCCCGTGGCGACACCTGCAGGCGTGCCGAGAACCGTGTTCGTTCCGTTGATATCTGCCTGCGGTACAATAAAGCTGTTATGTGCCTCGAAGGTGAGACCATCCTTGGCGCCGGTGATGGTCGCCGGGTTCCAGAAAACGGATGAGATCGAAGGACCCGTTGTGCCGTTACCAGCAAAGGATGTGCCCTGGTAGTAAGAGCTCTGCTCACGCAGAGCGAAGCCACCTGCAAAAGCGGAACTGGCGACCAGCGATGCAGCGATAGCTGTCGACGCAATGAGGGTTGTTTTGTTCGTTGCCCACGACATTTTTGTTGCTCCCAACTCCCCCTCCCACGGAGGATTTCCAAACATGTCTCAAGTCTTGAGGATGTTCAGAGCTGAGATCAACAAACATATGACGTTTACGTAACGACATACCTTTTTACGTTGCAACGCAATATGAAGGATTGATGAAGGAGCCTACCGATACTTATGGCGATATCTATTTCTACTTACGCTCAAAACCATCGGCATTTACCATTAGATTGACACAACCCATAACAATTGCACAATTAATAGGCACTACCTCTCTGCAATTTGCCGAGGTCACTTTCCACGGAAAAGTTGCAGAAAAGCCACAACATTGCCGGGAATTTCTCGCGCTGAAAACACTCTGGGCTGTGACACGAAAAGAGATCCTTTGCCCTAAAAGCCTCGTAAGTCCTTGGATTGCGGCGGTTGGGAGAGGCTAAATCAGCCAGAAAATTAGCGGACAAGCCGCCGGAGGTTTTCCGGCGGCAACAAACCGCGGGATCAGGCCTCACCACCATCGCGCGCTGTGAGGAACCGGCGCACGGCAACCTCACTCCAAGGCGACAGTCGGGTTTTGGCCGCAAGGAAGCTGGCATAGATCCGTCCACTCAACGGATCCTTCGTAGCAAACTCTTCCAGCACCTCGACTGAGGTCGACCGCAGGGCATCAAGAACCTCATCCGGGTAGAACTTGATCTCGACCCCGTCGTTTTCCTGCAGAGCCTGAAGGCTTGCGGCATTCTCCCACTCGCTTTCGGCAAGTGCCCTGCCGTTCTCGGCGCGGCAGGCTTCAAGCACAATGGCCCTCAGATCCTCCGGCAAGCCCTCCAGCGCCGTCTTGTTGAAGAGTGCCTCTCCAGTTCCGTTGGGTTCATGGAAACCTGGCGCATAGTAGGACTTGGTCACTTTCTGAAACCCCATGGCACGGTCACTCCAGGGTCCCAGGAATTCTGTTGCGTCCAATACCCCGGTTTGCAGGGCCTGATAAAGTTCACCCGGCGCCAGGCTGACCGGGGTCGCGCCAAGCCTGCGCATGACCTCACCGCCAAGGCCGGGCATACGGATCTTCAAACCCTTGAGATCCGCAAGACCATTGATGTCGCGCTTGTACCAACCGCCCATCTGTACCCCGGTGTTTCCGGCCATAACGGGCTTGATGTTGAACGGCGCGTAGAGCTCATCCCAAAGCGCCTGGCCGCCGCCCTGTTCGATCCAGGTAATATGCTCCTGAGGCAGGAGACCAAAGGGGATCGCCGTGAAGAAAACGGCAGCGGGTGCTTTTCCCTGCCAGAAGAAAGACGCGGTGTGGCCCATGTGTGCAGTCGCCGACGACACCGCATCGAAAACCCCGAGTGCTGGTACCAGCTCTCCCGCAGCATAAAGACGCACGCGCATACGACCGCCGGACATCAAACCGATCTGGTCGCAAATCCGTTGGGCAGTCACGCCTGGACCTGGAAGGTTCTTCGGCCAGGACGTCACCATCTTCCATTCGATGGTAGCGCCGCCCTCATCTGCAAGTGCAGGAGACGCCAATGCAACACCTGCGGCCCCGACGGCCAGCCCAAGCGCCGATCTGCGCGAAAGGTTTAAGGTGTGAGATTTGTCGCTCATGTTACGATCTCCAGAATGCATGGAGGTGATGGACCGGGCCATGGCCCGCGCCGATGTTCAGCTGGTCGGCGGACGAGATCGCTGCGCTGACGTAGGCCTTCGCTTGAGCAAGCGCCTCGACGAGCCCGAGACCTTTTGCAAAGCCTGCAGCAATGGCCGACGAAAGCGTGCAGCCCGTACCGTGAGTATTCGACGTCTCGATTCGCGGTGCCCGAAACCATTGCGTGACGTCTTCACTCATCAGCAGATCCGCGCTTTCCGAACCCGTGCCGTGACCACCTTTGACAAGGACGGCCTTCGCTCCCGCTGCCAGAAGACGTTCGGCCTGGCTCGCCATGTCAGCTTCGGTCTCAGCCATACTGGATCTAAGCATCCGCGCGACCTCGTGAAGGTTCGGCGTGATGAGATCTGCGACCGGAACCAGACGCTCCATCAGCACGTCAACCGCTTCATCGGCGAGCAAAGGATCACCTGAGGCCGCCACCATCACCGGGTCGACGACGATCGGGCCGGTCTGGTGCGCGGCCAGGCAATCGACGACTGTTTGGATCACTTCCGGTCGCGACAACATCCCGATCTTTGTGGCCTTGACGGCAAGGTCGGAAAAAACCGCATCCATCTGCGCGCGAATGAAGTCGGGTGGAACATCCTGGATGCCGGTCACTCCCAGCGTATTCTGGGCAGTAAGGGCTGTTAGGACGCTAGCGCCATAGACACCATTTGCGGAAAAGCTCTTCAGATCGGCCTGAATCCCGGCACCACCGCCAGAATCCGAACCCGCGATCGTGACGGCAATCGCAGTCATGCGCGCGCCCCTTCTCTTTGTTCGATGATATTCAGTCGTTTAGAGATCTCTTCCCCGTCGAGCAGGTAGAGCGCATCCAGAAGCGCAGGCTCCAGCGAGCCTGGACCATTTGCCCGTTCGGCTGCGATTTCGCCCGCGATATTGAAAACCGAAACGCCCACGGCGGCGGCGATAACCGGATCTGGCTCGACCGCAAGAAAGGCAGCGATCACCGCGCCACCAGCACATCCGGTCGCAGTCACCCGGGCAAGAAGCGGATGACCATTGCCGAGCCGGATTGTACGGCCGCTTTCGCCAACCACGTCTTCAGCACCAGTCATCGCAAGGATGGCCCCAAACTCTGCAAGCACTTCAAACGGTTCTCGAGAGGGAAACAAAGCGGCCATTTCTTCCCGATTGACCCGCAAGAGTGTCGGCCGTTGCTGCAGGAGATTCCGGGCGAAAGCGCAGCGAATTTCAGAGCGGTTGACAAAAACCGGGTCGAGAATGATCGGCCGCTTCGCTTCCTGCGCTGCACGAAGAGCAATCGGGATAGCAAGCCGTCTGGTCTCGTCGAGCGTTCCCAGATTGATCAGCAAGGCATCAGCACTTGAGGCGAAACCGGCAACTTCCTCAGAAGCAATCGTCATCGACGGCACCGCACCTAAGGCCAGCAGGACATTAGCCGTGAAGGATTGCGCGACCGCATTTGTGATGCAGTGGATGCGCGGTGTCGTACGTCGTAGAGCCCCGAGGGCTTCGACGATACGGTCAGTCGTAAGGGAGAAGGTCTTGGCGTTCAAAGACCTTCTCCCCGTAAAACGTTATGGAGACAGGTCATGATACCAGACAAAATTGATAGGGCTGAAGCCTTGAACATACTCATCTCAAATCCCTCCGCCGGTATGAGCCGGATCAGGTTCAAGGAGTTGGCCGTTTGCCTCTCAGCCCGATCCGTAACGCCGGGCACCCCCATGAGATGTTGAGACAGCTAGCAAGTCATCAGATCGAATGCAAGCCCCGGCGCCGAGCACCAGGTATGCAGCTGGAATTGACTGCCACGGCCAAATCGGTCATGCCGAGTACAACAGACACATTCTGGAGCTCGCCATGACGCCCTTCTTCGTAATGATCAAATGCAAACTCGGCGAAACCTACAAGGTGGCCAATGCCATCGCAGATGCAGAGATCGCTTCGGAAATCTATTCCACGAGCGGCGACTACGATCTTCTCGTCAAATTCTACGTCGAAGATGGCGCCGACATCGGCCACTTCGTCAACGAAAAGGTCCATCCGGTGGCCGGCATCCAGGACACCAAGACGGTCATCACCTTCAAGGCGTTTTGAGGTCATCTGAAGTCGCGCGCGAGCCGGATTGGCTTCGGACTGCCGATGGAACGAACCTTTGGCCCAGAACCGTCGTTCCATCGGAACAGTGTAACGTGCCAAAGACCTGGCCTGCGGCGTGACGGGTCTATAAGTCCGTCAAAATCAGCCTTCCTGATCTCGTCGGCAGCACTCCATGAAGGAGGCGTCGCACCGGCCTCAAGTGGCGAAATCCAAGGCTGACGAGCCAGTTCATATAGTTCCGCGGCATCTGGATGACGGAGATCACACAACCGGCAATCGGAAAGATCAAATGTCAGCAGCACCCGCTCTGAGGTCTCCGGCGTAACATATTGACCGATGGCCACTCTGGCGCTTAGTTCGTCAGGACTCAGATAGAGGGCATCTTGCCCTTTGCGATTGAAGCGTGCTGCTGGCCTTTCCAAGTCGCCCCTGCGCAGCACCTTGTCATGTTCTTGCGCAAGAGAGATTTTAACAAGCTGGCCATTTAAAATTCTCAGCAAAGCATCAGACCTAAGACTTCGACGGTGTGGACGCGCGCCGGTTCTTGGTCCGGTCCAGTCCGAGCCTGTGTTCGCGGTAGATGACAAACACGCCGGCAGCGATCACGATGGCAGCTCCTGCCAGCACCTCCGGCACGGGAATTTCCGCAAAAAGAAAATAACCCAAAACAACGGCCCAAATCATGTTTGCATAGTCGAAGGGTGCGATGGTCGAGGCGTCCGCGAAGCGGTAGCTCTGAGTCAGCAGGATCTGCCCGACGCCACCCGACAGACCAACGAGCAGCAGCAATCCGAAGGTCTCAAAGTCAGGCATCACCCAGGCCTGAGACGGAATGAGCCAGCCGAGAGGGATCGTTACGAACGACAACACGGTCGCCGATCCCGAGAACCAGGTTACGATCGTCGACGTGCGCTCGCTCTCGCAAAGCTTGCGAACGAAAATCATCGCCATGGCTGCAAACAGCGCAGCCATGGCACCGCACATGGCACCGATTGTCTGACTGTCGCCAAACTCGCCTTCGCCAAGATGCGGAGACAGAATGATCAAGATGCCAAGCAAGCCGACGCCAACGGCAGACCAGCGGTAGACGCGGACCTGTTCGCCCAACACCGCCCAGGCGAGAACAACCACGATGAGCGGCGTTGCAAAGCCGATCGCCGTGGCATCGGGCAGCGGCAACAGGGAAAACGACGTGAAGGCAAAAATCATGGCCGCAATGCCAACGGCAGAGCGCCCCATGTGACTGAGTGGGCGGCTCGTTCGAAAGGCGATGACAAGCTCGCCTCTGAACGCGACCATGATCAGAACAGGCCACATTCCAAAGAAATTACGTGCAAAAACAATCTCGCCAATCGGGATGGTTTCAGAGGCAACCTTGAGAGCCACCACCATGATCGAAAAAACCAGGGTGGATGCCAACTTCAGGGAAATTCCAAGGAGAGGGGCCACACGTGTTAGGCCCGCCGATGCAGGAGCGTCCGAAGACTTCGAGGCTGCGCTGGAGAGCGCCATAAGTCACATCCAAAAGGGTCCGACGCGAGATCGATGAGGCAGAGCGGGGCGTCGGGCCCGTAGAGCCACTCTGTCTTTCTAGTCTGATGGCCGGGCCGGCAATCATCTGTCAGCGAGGATGGAACCTGATATTCAGGGCAGGTTGCCGCAGCAAACCACCAAGGACAATCCGGAGAGAAATCGGCAAGCCATTGTCTGCGAACCAAATCACAATAAAGATAGCCAAGACCATCGCTCTGTGCAATGTCCGCCCTGACTATCATCGAACTTTGAAATCTTCCCGATTCTACACAACTTTCCGCGAAAAAGTGAAGGTTTGCCGACTTGGGGCCATGGTCCTTGCGCCTATATTTACGCAGGTTTTGCAAGTGCGAATGACGAATCGAAAGGATGAGCCCGCATGTTTCGTTCCTTCTTCCAGAATCGAAAGTGGTTCTTTTGGGCATACATCGGCTCTGTGCTGATCCTCGGAGTAACCTGGTACAAGGTGCAGCTTGACGTTCAGATCAATGAATGGTTCGGCAGCTTCTACGATATTGTCCAGAGATCCCTCAGCGAACCGGGCAGCATCACATTTCCCGAATATATGGCGGAGATGATGACCGTCTTCCGCATCGCGGGGATCTACATCGTTGTTGCGGTGTTCCTGGATTTCTTCATCAAGCACTTCATTTTCCGTTGGCGCACGGCGATGAACAACTACTACATGGGTCACTGGCAGGTTGTGCGGCACATTGAGGGCGCATCCCAACGCGTTCAGGAAGACACCATGCGCTTTGCGCGCATCATGGAGGGGCTCGGCGTTTCCTTCATGCGCTCGATCATGACCCTGATCGCATTCTTGCCATTGCTCTGGACCTTGTCAGAAAATGTCACCGAGTTGCCCTGGATCGGCACCGTTTCGCACTCGCTGGTCTATGTTGCCATTCTCTCGGCGGCTTCGGGAACTGTGCTCCTGGCCGTTGTCGGTTTCAAACTGCCCGGCCTCGAATTCCAGAACCAGAAGGTCGAAGCGGCCTATCGCAAGGAACTCGTCTACGGCGAGGACAACGAGGAGCGCGCGGCTCCGCCCTCAGTCGCCGAACTTTTCGGCAATGTGCGGAAGAACTATTTTCGCCTCTACTTCCACTATCTCTATTTCGATGTTGCGCGCTGGTCTTACCTGCAGGCGACGGTTCTCGTCCCCTATATCGCGTTAGGTCCCACGATCATCAGCGGCGCGATCACACTTGGCATAATGCAGCAGATTGTTCGCGCTTTTGGCCGCGTGGAAAACTCGTTCCAGTATCTCGTCAACGCCTGGACCACCATCGTTGAGTTGATCTCAGTCTATAAACGCTTGCGCGCGTTCGAAAGACACATATGGGAATTCGAAAAGAACGGCGGTGAGCCGGTTGAAATGGCGGCAGAATAGCACCTTCCAAATCCATCTAGGCATGACGGCAACATCCGCGTTGGACGGGATTTTTTGAAGGCCGGAAACTTCACAGCCGCTGAATATTGTTCCAGGCTGGAAGCCGCCGCGGAGCAGGCCTATTCGAAATCCCAGGCCGCAACGTCGAGTAAAAGGCCCGTTTCTTCAGCAACGGAATGAATTCGGGCGAGAGCCAGGCCTCCTCTCGCCTCGAAAACATCGCGAAGTAAAAAGCCTAAGCTTTCTGCGCCTGGATCGCTTCCCAGACGCGCGACGGGGTTGCCGGCATATCGATGTGGTCCACGCCTGCGCCATCACGCAGCGCCTTCTGCACAGCGTTCATGATGGACGCACAGCCGCCGATGGTGCCAGCCTCCCCAGCCCCCTTGATGCCCATCGCATTGGTGGTCGACGGTATGTTGCGGGTCTGGAAGTTGAAGTCTGGCAGGTCTCCGGCCCGGATCAGCTGATAGTCCAGCAGCGATGCCGTCAGCAGCTGACCTTCCTCGTCGTAAACCGTGCGTTCGCACAAGGCTTGGCTAATCGCCTGCGCTGTCCCGCCCTGCACCTGGCCTTCCAGAAGGATCGGATTCACCGTGACGCCGAAGTCGTCGACGATCACATAGTTCTCGACCGAAACGTTGCCCGTTTCCGGGTCGATCTCAACTTCGGCAATGTGCGTTCCATTGGGATAGGTCGCCTCAACCTGCTTGACCTCTTCCTGGCCAAACAGTTTCTGGGGCGCATTGGCTGCAACCTCGGCCAGGGTAACCTGACGGTCCGTTCCGACAACCCGGACATCGCCGCCAACCAGCTCCAGATCCTCGGGTCCGACCTCGAGTTGCTCTGCCGCCTGATCCTTGATCTTCTTCACCAGCGTCTTGGACGCTTCATTCACGGAAGGAAGTCCGAGTGGAATGGACCGCGAACCACCCGTCCCGCCACCCTTGCGCACGCGGTCCGTATCGCCCTGGATGACCTCGATCTTTTCAAGATCCAGTCCAAGCTGCTCCGCGATGATCTGTCCATAGGAAGTGGCGTGTCCCTGGCCGTTGGTCTGCGTTCCGATCAAAAGCGTCACAGTTCCATTGCCGTTGAGTTCCACAGTCGCTTCCTCACCGCCAGGAAAAGCGCAGGCCTCGATATAGGAACACATGCCGATGCCACGGAATTTGCCGTTGTCCGCACTCGCCTTTTGCCGCGCCGCAAAGCCGGACCAGTCCGCCACATCCATGGCCTTGTCCATGTGGCCCGCAAAATCACCCGTGTCATAGAGTCGGCCCGTCTGTGTGGTGTAGGGCAGGTTCTCGACCGCGACAAAATTCCGGCGGCGTATTTCCGCTGACCCGAGCCCTGTCTCGGCTCCGGCTTTCTCGATCAGCCGCTCGATCAGATAGGCCGCTTCAGGCCGCCCTGCCCCGCGATAAGCATCTGTCGGCACGGTGTTCTCATAGACACCAGTGGCTGTCACCCAAAGCGCAGGCACATCGTAAAGGCCGGTCGACATGGATGTGCCGACAAAGGGAATGAAGGGCGCATACTGGTGAAGGTAAGCCCCCATGGAGGCCAGAACATCAATTTTCAGGCCGACAATCTTCGCGTCCTTGTCGAGCGCCAGTTCTGCATATGTGACGTTGTCACGGCCGTGGGCGTCCGTCACGAAATGGTCCATCCGCTCACCCGTCCACTTGACGGGTTTGCCAAGGCGCTGCGCAGCCGTCAGACAGAGCGGATATTCTCGGTAGGTGAACATCTTGGTGCCAAATCCGCCGCCCACTTCCGGGGTGACGATCCGCAGCTTGTCTTCATCAATACCGAGGATGTCATTGCAGATCACACTGCGCATGCCATGACCGCCCTGGGTTCCAGCCGTCAGGGTGAAACACTCCAGCTCGGGATCGAACTCCGCAACACACCCTCGTGGCTCCAGGTAATTGGCGACCAGACGGTTGTTGATCAGCTTGATGGACACCACACGATCGGCAGCCTCGAATGCCGCAGCGCATTTGTCTTCATCGCCATGACCAAGGACAAACGCCTGGTTCGACCCGTATTCCGGCCAGACCAGTGGCGCATCCTCCTGAAGTGAGGTTTCAATTCCGACGGCGACCTCAAGCGGCTCGTAGTCCACCTCGATCAATTCAGCCGCAGACTTCGCGGTGTTCACGCTGTCGGCGACGATAAAGGCTATTGCGTCGCCGACATACCGAACCGTGTCGGAACACAGGACAGGCTGTGGCGGACAGGCGTGAGACGTACCGTCGACCTGTTTCATCACCGCCTTGGTCGGCATTGGTTTTAGGTCGGACACATCTTCTGCGGTCAGGATCATGGCGACACCGGGAACCTCGCGTGCCTCTTCCAGGCCGCTCAACGAGACTTTCGCATGGGCCATCGCGGACCGCAAAACGTGGGCGTGAAGTGCCCCGGTCGGCGCATAGTCATCCGTATAGATACCATGGCCGGTAATCAGCTTGGCATCTTCCTTCCGGCGCACAGGCGCGCCAATACCGAATTTGGCCGGAATCATCTGGTCCATGATGATGGCATCCTGCTGTTCTGACTGGAGAGCGCCTTATTCCGCGAGGCAAAGCGGAACGGCATCGTTTCAATATCCGTGAAGGATAGCGTCAGAGACAGCTAACCGCCAGTGCTTGAGCCGATTTTTGACCTACGTGTAAGAATGCGGGATCGGCTCAAAGCGCATCGCCAGGAAGCAAGGCTTTAAGAGAAGCTCCTCGCCAGGAATTGTGGACCGCCAGATGCTTCTGACTGATCGACGCCCCGTGTGCTGAAAGCACGTTATTTTGCGGGCTCGATCGTCAGGTCGATGTCCGCATACCATTCTGCCAGGCTGCGAATATCCTCATTGCTGAGGTCGGCTGCGATTGCCGACATGATCTCATGGCTCCGCTTTCCGGTTCTAAAGGCCTTCAGCTGCGTATCGATATACATCACCGTCTCGCCCGCAAGATTGGGCGCATCTTCGAGCTCCGACAGGCCCGCCGCACCGTGACAGGCAACGCAGGCTTCCGGCGCAGCGTCTTCGGAAACTCCTTGTGGCAGCGACGCAAGCGCCACCTGACTGGCGTACCATGCTGCCAGATCCGCAATTTGTTGATCCGTCAGGGATTTGGCCACGACACTCATCATTTCATGAGTGCGCGTTCCATCCCGAAAAGCAGTCAGCTGATGAACGAGGTAGGGCGCTGGTTCGCCGCCAATATGAGGCGCGATCGGAATGCGAGCATAGCCGTCCACCCCATGGCAGGTCCGGCACATGCCGGCCACCTTTCGCCCGGCTGCCGGATCACCGATAGTCACCTCGTCAGCCAGCGCGTGGCTCGCGAACGCCTGGGCGAGGAAAACCCCGCCCAGAACACATGCACGTCGAAACAGCATCAGTTGCCCTCATACCAGATACGGTAAATCGCGCCAGCAAGGTCATCGGACACCAGAATGGATCCGTCACGCAGCTGTGCGACATCCACCGGACGGCCGAGATACTCATCATTTTCGTCGATCCATCCCTCTGCGAAGCTTTCCGTGGTGGCATTGCCTTCGTCATCAACGAAGGTGACCATCACGCGCGCGCCGACCGGTGTCGTCCGGTTCCAGGATCCATGCTGGGCGGAGAAGATCGCATTCTTGTATTTCGCCGGGAACATCTTGCCGCTGTAGAAGCTCATACCAAGATCGGCAGCATGAGCAACCTGGTCGGCAGCAGGCATGACGACATCCACCGGCACTTCTTCGTTCTTGTATTCGTTGGTGCGTGTGTCGCCTCCGCCATACCACGGGAAGCCAAAGTGTTGGCCCATGGCGGTCTGGCGGTTGATCTCGCCTGGAGGGATGTCATCCCCCATGCCATCCACCTGATTGTCGGTGAACCAGAGTTCTCCGGTCTCAGGATGGAAGTCATGCCCGACCGAATTTCGGATGCCGTAGGTATAGACCTCACGGCTGGTGCCATCGGTGTTCAGCCGGATCATCCCTCCAATGCCGGTCTCGTTGTAGAGGTCCAGCTTTTCCGGCGGTGAAACGTTGAAGGGCTGGCCGAGCGAAATATAGATCTTGCCGTCCGGCCCGATCTTGCAGACGCGGGCCGTGTGGTTGTAGCTCTCCTCCGACTGCGGGATCAGATCCCCCTGCTTGACCACGTTGAAGGCGGCCACGTCCGGGCTTTCATAGAAAAACTCGGCCGCCGGATAAACCAGGACCCGGTTCTGCTCGGCTATATAGAGAAAGCCATCCTTGGAGAAACACGGTCCATTCGGGATCGCGAACTTGAGTGACGGCGCAAAGTCCTTCACCTCATCCGCCACCCGGTCCTTGTTGCGGTCGGTTACCGACCAGACCTTGTCCTTGCGGGTGCCGACGAAGGTGACAATGCCTTGCGGGCCAACGGCCATGTGCCGGGCGTCAGGAACGATTGCATAAAGTCCGATCTTGAACCCGTCTGGCAGGGATATGCGCTCAAGGGTCTTCTTTATGCCGTCGGCATACTCGCCCTTTTGCTCGATGTAGGTGAACTCGGTGACACCCGTGGACTGAAAGTTGGACAGCTTTTCCAGATTGTCAGGTACCGGCGCCTGGGCACTGACAACTGAAATTCCAGCCATAAGGCTGGCCGCGACGACTATGCTTCTTTTCATGATTTCCTCCCATTTACGTCTTCAGACGTGCGTTCGGGGCGGCCTCACAAGAGACCGCCCCTATTGAAACAAACGCAATGCAGCCGGCTGCTAGAGATTGCCTTTGCTCAATTCCGATGCGATCCGGTCCGCCTGCCGGATCGCCAATGCCACAATGGTCAAGGTCGGGTTCTCAGCCGCGCCCGTCGTGAACTGACTTCCGTCGGAGACGAAGAGGTTCGCGACATCATGGGTCTGCCCCCACCGATTGACCACACCGTCACGAGCCTTTTCCGACATCCGGTTGGTTCCCAGGTTATGCGTCGACGGATAAGGCGGCGTCGGGAAGGTCCGCGTCGCTCCGACCGCGTCGTAAAGGGCCATGCCCCGCTCATAGGCGTGTTTGCGCATGGCAATGTCGTTGGGATGGTCGTCGAAATGCACGTTGGGAGCCGGAAGACCATACTGATCCTTGGAGTCATGGTTCAGCGTGATCCGGTTTGTCTCCTGCGGCATGTCCTCGCCGACGATCCAGAGGCCAGCCATGTTCTCATAGGAATCGAGTGCCGTCGTGAACTCCCGTCCCCATCCGCCCGGATCCAGGAAAGCCGCCATGAACGGCAAGCCCAGCGCCAGGGTTTCCAGCTCGTAGCCGCCGACAAATCCCCGCGACGGATCGTATCTGGCTTCATCCTGGACGATTCCGGCCATCGTGGTGCCACGCCACATCCGCACCGGCTTGTCGAACACCGCGTAGACCGAACCGGTCATGTGCCGCATGTAGTTGCGTCCCACCTGACCGGATGAGTTTGCAAGTCCGTCCGGGAACATGGCGGACGCGGAGTTCAAGAGCAGCCGCGGGCTTTCGATCGAATTGCCCGCCACACAGACCACGCGAGCCTTCTGAAGATGCTGGTTCCCATCCTTGTCGGCATAAAGAACGCCTGTGACCTTGCCCGAGGCATCATGTTCGATCTTCAGGACATGAGCATGTTCGCGCACTTCCAGGTTTCCGGTCTCCTCGCCGCGTGGAATATCGGTATAGGCGGCCGACCATTTCGCCCCCCATTTGCACCCCTGAAAACAGAACCCGGTCTGCTGACAGGCCAAACGGTCGTCGTAGTCGCCGCTGTTGATTGCCATGCGGCCGGTATGGACCTGCTCGTATTCCAGAGCTTTCGCTCCGGCTTCGAAGACCTTGTAGTTGTTGTTGCCAGGCAGGCCTGCCCGGTCACCGGTACGCGTCACGCCCAGCTTTGTTTCGGCCTTCTCGTACCAGGGCTCCATCTCGGCCAGGTCGATAGGCCAGTCGAGCAGATTTGCACCCTGGACGTCGCCATAGGTCGTCTTCGTCTTGAATTCATGCGCCTGAAAACGGAGCGATGCACCCGCCCAGTGGGTTGTCGTGCCACCGACAGCCTTGACGATCCAGGCCGGCAAACCGGAAAAGTCCTTGGCGACCCGCCAGTCGCCGGACGTTGTCCGTTTGTCCAGCCACGCCAGCTGGCCAAAGCTTTCCCACTCGTCGTTGATATAGTCGTCCGGCAGGTACCGCCCGCCAGCCTCCAGAGCCACCACGCTCACGCCCTTCTGGGCCAGTTCGTTTGACAAGACGCCGCCGCCGGCGCCGGTACCGATGACAACCACTACCGTGTCATCGTTCAGGTCAAATGGTGCTGCCATGATCCGCGCCCCTAAATCCAGTTGATATCGTCAAAGCCGCGGTCGATGTAGCCACCCTTTGAGTAGCTCTCACCCTCGTAGCCGAAGAGCGGCCAAACGGCCTTCTGGTTGTAGAGACCGGTCACAAGACCACCCCGGATGGTCTGGAAGAAGGGACTTGCCTCCATCCTCCTCAGGATATCGACCCGGTCGCGTTCCCAGCCGGTATCAAGGTAACTGCCATGCCCAAGCCCCTGTGCAGCGCTGTTGAGCGAGGCAATGCCCTCCTCGATCATCGCCGCCTGATCGGCATTGTCGTAGCTCTTGACCGCCACGGCGTAGTAGTCGTCGGCAACATGGTCATGTGGATAGATGTCGCGCGCCATCTGGATCAATGTGGCCATCGTCTGCGGCGACACGTGGCTCACCTCCATAGCCCAGGCCCCCGAGACACCGGCGACCAGGTTGGGGCCGATCATGAGAGCCGCTGTGACGGCTGCGCTACGCGTCAGCAATTCCCGACGCGTCATGCCGCGTCGTTCCATCGTCTTTGTCATGTCCTCTCCTCCCGTCGGCAATCGCGTCAGGTGTAGCGTCCGTGCCTCTGCAGAACCTCGACCTGGTAACCGTCAGGGTCCTGAACAAAGAAAAACCGGGCCAGCAGGACGCCATCCCTCTCAAACTCGACAATTTTTCTCGGTGAAAATCCGGCAGCCTCGAAACGGGCATGTTCGCCGTCCAGGTCATCGACACAAAAGGCCATGTGACCATAGCCATCTCCCAGGTCATACGGCTCGGTACGATCCTTGTTGATGGTCAATTCCACTTCGAAGTCAGTGGAATCATTCTTCATGTAAACGAGTGTAAAACTGTCGAAATCAAGTCGATCTGCGACATCTAGACCGAATGCTTCCTTGTAAAAGGAAACAGACCGTGCCTCATCCAGCACGCGAAACATCGCATGAATAGCTTTTGCCAACGCTTCCTCCTATTGGGCCGTCTTTGCGACCATGAGGAAAGAGTGCGCCGCTTCTTAAACTTGCTGGTAGTATTAAAGTACTACACTCAAATTTTCTTCAATATCGTCATTCCGCTGCGATCGTTTCGACGTGCCCGAGGGTGCGACGGGTGCGGATCAGACAGGCGCAACGCAGCAGGGATGTAAAATTGCGGGCCTCGCCACGCAGCTGCAGAACCTCGGAGTGCAGCCTGGACACAAACGCCGGCGTCGTGACGCCTTCGCTCGCGGCAATTTCGTCCACGATCTGCCAGAAAGAACGTTCGAGACGAATGCTCGTGCTTTGTCCATTCAGCCGAAGGCGCCTCGTCTCCGGTTCATAGTCAGCAGGATCCTGTCCTGCAAAAATCTCACACATGCCTAACCTCCCGATTTTTATAATTGGGACAGCAATGATGTGCTCACTGGCCTGAAACGCAAGTCCATGCAGGACTAGGGAAGCGCATGTTGCCGCCACATCGGAAATGGGACCGCAAAAAGATGCGGAATTTCAACCATCCGACCTTCTGTAGGGAACATCACCTTTGCCGCGAATGCAAGAATTCGAAACAAGAAAGCGTTCTCGCGAACCTTAGTCGTAGGGATTTTTAGGTCCCCGGTCGTCCGAAAGACTCCGCCTGCCCTCTCGGACCAATTCCTCGATCGCATCAGCCAGATGCACTTCCTGAATATTGTAATCCCCGCGCGCTACGCGGAGTTTGTGTGCCTCCAGCATCACCTCGCCGTGCGAGACGCCTTCGGGCGGTTCGAAACGATAGGAGGCAAGCTCGATCAGGAAGCCGAGCGGATCCCGAAAGTAGATGGAATCCATGAAACCACGGTCTTTCGGACCGCTATGACGAACGCCTCTTTCGTCAAGACGCTCGGCGATCTGTCGAAAGCTCGCTTGAGAGACATTCAGTGCCAGATGATGCACGCAACCACTGGACTGGGGCACGGGCGACGGGTCAGTCTTGCGGGTTTCATCGGTAAAGATGGTGATCAACCGACCATCGCCCGGATCAAAATAAAGATGACTTTCCTCAGCGTTGTCCAGATTGGGCTGTTCAAAGACGAAAGGCATTCCAAGCATACCTTCCCAGAAATCTATGGATGTCTGCCGGTCCGCGCCAACGAGCGTGATGTGGTGCACCCCCTGCGTCTGGATCTTCCTCATGATCGCTCTCCCGATTTGGTCGAAATCTCTTCCTGTTTGGCTATACCCTGCAAGCCCGAACCGGCAAGCTGTCAGCAGGTAAACAGTCTGTCTTCTCTCAGCGGCGGACACCAGCTGCCCTTTCCAATTTCAGCAAAAGGGGTATTGTCGGTCTCATCTTCTGCCGCCCGCCGTTCGGAACGCCACAGCGCCCGCTGCTGGTCATGCGCATGAAACCGCCAAGGAAGCACCATGAACAAGGCCCCTAGCTCTGACGCCGGGGACGCTGATCCGTCTTCACCAGATCTAAAGAATGGCAATTCGGCTGGCCCAAACTCCGAAAAGAACGCCGACGCAAGCGCCGATGACTCCTCGACGACACCCATTGGCCAGCGGCTCGCAGCCTTGCCGACCAACACCATCGGCGCTCTCTGGATCCTGCAAGCAGCCTTTCTTTTCACCATCATGTCGACGCTGATCAAGCTGGCGGGCAGCGATCTGAGCGTGTTCCAGATTCTGGCAGTGCGTCAGGCCGTGATGGTGCTCATTGTCGCGCCGCGGATCATTCGCGGCCTGCCTACGTCGCTGGCCACCAAGCGCCCTGATCTGCAGGTCGCCCGGATCATCTTCGCCACAACGGCCATGCTCTGCGGCTTCACCGCCATCATTGAATTGCCTCTCGCCGATGTCACAGCACTCAGCTTTTCAAAAACGTTCTTTCTCACCATCTTCGCCATCTTTTTCCTGGGCGAAACCGTCGGCATCCATCGCTGGGGCGCCACCATCGTCGGTTTTCTAGGCGTATTGCTGATGCTTCGTCCTGAAGGAGACGGCTTCATCGATCCATTTGCGCTGCTGGCAATCATCGGGGCGGCCTGCGCGGGCTTGGTCATGGTCATCCTGCGTATCCTGACGAAAACCGACAGTCCGACGACAATCCTCACCTATCAGGCGGTCTTTGTTGGTCTGATCATGGCGGGACCGGCGATCTACACCTGGAAAACGCCAAGCCTCGAGGAATGGGGCCTACTCATCATGATCGGCGTGGTCTCCTGGGCCGCGCAGATGTCCAACATCAAGGCCTTCCGCGCCGGCGAAGCAACGGCCATCGCATCTCTGGATTATACCCGCCTGCTCTACGCCACCATCATTGGTGCCCTGGTCTTCAGCCAGTGGCCCAGTGTCGAAACGTTGATCGGTGCAGGCATCATCATCGGCGCTTCCATCTACACGGTTAGGCGCGAAGCCGTGCGTGGACGTAAGCTGGCCCGAGCCGCCGAAGGACGCGGCTACAACAACTGACAACAACTGGCTTGGGATCGAGGCTTAATACCCGTTGAAACGAACGGTGCCAAGCTTGGTGACATCATAGCCGCCAAGTTGGTCAGCCTTGGCAGAAAGGCGGCTTGAACGTGCAAAGGCCAGAAGTTTCTGGAATGGAGCCTCGAAGTAATCCCGGCGGCCGACCAGAAGGTCGAACCTTTCCTCGCAAACAGGCAGAAATTCGAGCCGGCTTTGCCGTGCCGCTGTTTCCAGGCCAAAGGCTGCATCCGCCTCACCCGAGAAGACAGCAAGAGCCGCCTCGCGCTCGTCGCGAACCAATGGCCCGTCTTGGATAACGGAACTCGGATCGACGCCCATCTCGCCCAATTTCCGCTGCAGCAGGACATGACTGCCGGCGGCTTCCTGGCGGCGCGTCAACCGCCGTCCGACCATATCCGTCAGGCTACGGATTTTCATCGGATTACCTGCTGGCAGGATGAGCCCGCGGCGGCGCTTGGCCCACTCAATCAGCACAATCGGTTTAAAGGAAAAATGGCGTTCGACCTGTTCGACATTCCAGTTGTCGCCTTCACTGTCGGGAACATGCATACCGGCAGCAATGCCTTCCTTCCCGGCAAAGCGCTCAACCCCATCCAGACTTCCGTCGAAAAGACTGGCAAGACCCGAGCCTGACTCGCGCAGGGCCCATTCCAGGAGCGGGTCATGGCTGCCGAGTACGACTTGCGGGCGCTCTGCCTCGTCTTCCGCCGTATCCCCTGCCCGGTCGATCCAGGCCAAAACGGCATCACGGGGGAACAGGAGTTTCCCGGTAGCACGGCTGTGCGGAACATCGCCGGTTGCCGCCAGATCATAGACCTTCCGCTCCTTGACCCGGATCAGGTCAGCCAATTCACGGGTCGTCAGATAGCGTGGCAGGTCATCCAGCATGTATTCGCTCGCCTTCGAAGGTCGGTTCGGGACACCTTGTCGGTACCCCGAACGACGTCAACAGGCAAGCAGCAGCTTTTCGTGAAGCCGTTCAGGCGGTTGCGGCCAGTTCGGACCGTTTCGCCATTTCCTCCTCAACGAGTTCCTTCTTCGACAGTTTGCCGACCATTGTTTTGGGCAGCTCGCTGCGGAACTCGATCTCACGCGGCAGCTCGATGGTCGAGAGATGATCCTTCAGGAACTCCCTCAAGTCCTGAGCACTCACATCGGCCCCGTCCTTCAATTTGACAAAAGCTTTGGGTGACTGGCCGCGATAGGGGTCAGGAATGGCGATCACGATGCACTCGTCGACCGCCTCATGCTGGTACACCGCCTCCTCGATCACCCGAGGATAAACGTTGTATCCCGAGCAAATGATGAGATCCTTGATCCGATCGACAAGATATATGAAGCCATCCTCATCCTGGTAACCGACATCTCCGGTGTGGAGGAAATCGTTCTCGATGGTCTGCTCGGTCTCGTCTGGACGCTTCCAGTAGCCCAGCATGACTTGCGGCCCCTTCAGGCAAAGCTCACCCTTTTCCCCGGGCGCGGCATCCTTGCTCGGGTCTTCCAGATCGCAGAACCTTGCCTCTGTGCCGGGAACAAGGCGGCCGATGGATCCGGCCACACTTGTCCGGTCGAGCGGGTTGACCGCAGCCACAGGCGAGGATTCCGTCAGGCCATATCCCTCAACAAGAATACAGCCAGTCAGTTTCTCGAAGTTGCTTTTGACTTCAACCGGAAGCGGGGCACCACCGGACAGACAGAGCTTGATCGACGTCAGATCATATTTTTTCGTCAAAGGCGAATTGTTGATGGCTGTAAACAGCGTCGGGACACCCGGGAACAAGGTCACATTCTTGCGCTTGGCCGCATCAAGCAGGGATTTGAGCTCAAAGCGGGGCTGAAGCACCATTTCAGCGCCCAGCACCACCGCCAGGTTCTGCGCCACGGTCATCGCGAATACGTGAAAGAACGGCAGGACGCAGAGCATCTTTTCCTTGCCCTTCTCCGCCTTTTCAAAGACGCAGCGCATCTGTTCGATGTTGGCCGCAAGATTGCGATGGGTCAGCATCGCTCCCTTGGGAACGCCTGTCGTACCGCCTGTGTATTGCAGCACTGCAATATCCGTTTCCGGATTGATCTTGACGGGTGTCGCCTTGCCGGGAACCGCTTGAAGATCATCAAAGCGGATATGGGCTGCATCATCGGGAATTGAGGCCACTTCCTTGCGCTTGAACAGGCTGAAGAGCAGCTTCTTGGGTTGTGGCAGGATCGCGGTCATCGGGCAAACGATGATCTTGTCCAGAACGTTTTCCTGACGGATCGCCTCGACCTTGTCGTAAATCTGGCAGAGATCCATCGTGACCATGATGCGCACATCGGCATCGCGCGCCTGAAACGCCAATTCACGCTCCACATACAGCGGATTGAAGTTCACGACGGTGCCGCCGATCTTCAGGATCGCGAAGTAGAACACCGTATAATAAGGCGTATTCGGAAGACACAGACCAACATGAACGCCGGATTTCACACCCATCGACTGCAGGCCAGCGGCCGTTTTTTCGACCATCTCGCCGTACTCGCGATAGGTCCAGACCTTGCCGAGAAAGTCGGCTGCCGGGCTGTCCCCCAGATTGTTGATCGTGTCTTCGAGATATTCGTGCACCGGGCGCGGCGTGAACGCCTCGCACCATTCCTCCGCAGTCGTCATGGCGATCTCCAACTCGCTCGATTTATTTACACCTGACGACCAGAGCTCCCCTTCAGCACAAAGTCTTTCCTATGGAATGACCGTGTTGCCTCCTCCTCGCGGAACTGCCTTTTGTCAGGCGAGGCCATTTCGTGGCCTTCTGCCTCATGAATTGCACATATGGTTCCGTAAACGTCAACTCGCGACGTAACGACACCTCCCCAAGTTTTTTGGTTTCAAAGGCATCACTTCGGATTTTCGGCAATTTGGCCGTCTCTAATGCTTATTTGGGGATCGTTTAGCGCTTTGGCCAGTTCCATCGCGGTGGATCGACATCATCGATGACCGTTTCACCCAGTTCCTTGCGCAGTTCATAGCGCAAACATCCGTCACCGGTCGCAAGCTGGTCCGCAAGCTGATGGGCATGGGTTACCAGAATGACCTGCGTCTTTTCCGCGGCTGTCGCGACCAGACGGCCGAGCGGTTCGAGCAAACGCGGGTGCAGGCTGGTCTCTGGTTCGTTCAGCACCAGAAGCGGTGGAGGACGAGGCGTCAGCAGCACTGCGATCAAGAGCAGATACCGCATTGTGCCATCGGACAACTCGGAGGTTCGCAAAGGTCGAAGCAGGCCATGCTGATACATCAGCACCTCAAACAGGCCATCCGTGACGCGTATTTCGATCCGCGATCCTGGAAAGGCGTCTTCAACCGCCTCATCGAGAAGTCGCGGGTTTCCGATTTCCTGAATGGTGCGCAAGGCTGCCGCCAGATCTGCACCATCACCGGAAAGAGCGGTCGTGCGCGTTCCGATGCGCGGCACCCGGCCCGGGGCGTCAAGATCAGTGCGCAAATGGTCATAAAACCGCCAACTCCGCATCCGCTCGCGCATCACCAAAAGCTCAAGTGCCTCCCGCGGATCGGCGGCATGGGTCATCATGCTGTCAAAGCTCGCCAGATTCTGCATGACTGGAACACGATGCCCCTGGCCGTTCAAGACCCGGACGCTCGGTCCGTTACGGCCCGCAATCTCGTTGTGCCGTGTCAGCGCCTCGCCAGCCCAGAGGGCTTCGGCCTTGATTTCAGGATCGGAATTGAAAAAGGATGTGCTGTCCCCGACTGGCAAGCCAAGATCAATAGCATACCCATAGTCTTCGTCAGCAAAGCCAAGCTTGAGGCTGACCACCGACGTCCGCCGGGTTCCCTGAACCGGAACCTCACCGCTTTTCATAGTTCGTGAAATAATCTCCGGCCCCGCCCACAATGTGGACGGCAGGCCCCCCTCGCGTGCAAGAGAGGAGATCGCTCGTCCTTGCGCGACATCTGCGAGCAACCGGATCGAGCGGTACAGGCTCGACTTGCCACTGCCGTTCGCACCCGTGACCACTGTGACGCGATCAAGCGGCAACACCAGATTGCGAAGGGAACGATATCCCGAAACGGCAAAGCTCAGGATCATGAGGCCCTGTCGATCAATTTGAAGGCATTGACGTCAAACAACCCAAAATCCGTGATTTTGAGATGCGGAATGACCGGAAGCGGCAGAAAGGCCACCTGAAGGAAAGGCTCTGGAAGAACGCACCCGAGCTCTTTCGCGGCGAGGCGGAGCGTTTCCAACTGGGTCTTAACCGTCTCGAAAGGTTCGAGACTCATGAGCCCAGCCAACGGCAACGCCATTTCCGCATTGATGCCCTCGTCATCAGCAACGACAAATCCGCCCTTCAATTCGATCACGCGATTGACCGCTTTGGCCATCGCGGCCTCGCTCGCTCCGACGACGCAGATGTTGTGGCTATCGTGGCCGACGGAGGAGGCAATGGCACCTTCTTTCAACCCGAAGCCCGAAACGAAGCCACATCCGATGTTGCCTGTCCGCTTATGGCGCTCGACAACAGCCACTTTCAACGCATCTTGCGCAAAGTCGATCTGCGCAAGACCATTGGCTGAGGGCAAAGCCATTTTCAGATGTTCGGTGATAATCCGGCCTGGAACAACGCCGATGACATCGGTTTCGCCGGACTTTGCCCTAACAGAGAACGCTTCTGCCGTGACAGGCGCCGCCTTGACGCTGTCGAGACCCACAGGGGCGACAATTTTCCTCCTGTCGAACTGGACATCTTCAACCGGGCGCCCTCCGCTGACAACAGAACTGACACGACAATCCTCAAAATCATCCAGAAGCGCGAGATCGGCACGCCAACCTGGGGCGATCATGCCCCTGTCTTTGAGGCCGAATGCGGTCGCGGCGGACCAGCTCGCGGCGCGATACGCGTCAAGCGGGCGAGTACCTTTGGCGATCAACCGCCTGATCATGCTGTCGAGATGACCTTCTTCGGCGATATCCAGCGGATTGCGATCATCCGTACAGAGCGCAACGAAGGCGGACACATCCGGCTGAAGGATTGACGCCAATGCATCCAGATCCTTCGAGACAGAGCCTTCCCGGATCATGATCGTCATCCCTTTCGAGAGTTTCTCAAGCGCTTCCTCTGCCGTCGTCGCCTCGTGATCGGTACGAATCCCGGCTGCCAGATACCCATTAAGCGCCATTCCGCCCAGAAGTGGTGCGTGACCGTCGATGTGCGCCCCCTGAAAAGCCGCGAGCTTGGCAAGCACTTTAGGATCCCGCGCCAACACTCCCGGGAAATTCATGAACTCCGCCAGTCCAATGACCTTCGGATGATCGCGCAGAGGCAGCAGGTCCTCGATTTCAAGACAGGCTCCCGCTGTCTCAAAGGCCGTCGCCGGCACACAGGAGGAAAGGTTCACACGAAGATCCATCACCGTTTCGAGCGAGCTTTCGAGGAAATACTGGATCCCTTCAGCCCCCAGCACATTGGCAATCTCATGAGGGTCGCATATGGCAGTCGTAACACCGTGAGGCAGCACACATCTATCGAACTCGAAGGGCGTCACCAGCGACGATTCCACATGAAGGTGCGTGTCTATAAAGCCCGGAACCACGACCCGGCCTTCGGCATCGATCTCCCGGCAGCCGTCATATGCGCCCTGTGTCCCGACAATCCGATCGCCGACGACCCCGATATCTGTTTCGAGTATTGATCCATCCAGAACGGAGAACACCCGCGCGTTCTTGATGACGAGATCACAAGGCACCTCGCCCGCTCCAGCCGCGATTGCCTTGGCAAGAAATTCCGCCTCGTGCCGTGCTTGCCCTTCGGACATTGTCAACTCCGATGATTGTGCGCGTATGCAACGCTGTTTTCACATGAGCCGCATACTAGTGCGGTGATTGGCACCAAGGCAAAGTCTGACCGCAAAGGAGCCGGTACCATGCACAAAAGTCGGCGGCACAGTTTTTTCAAACTTAAGTTAGAATTATGGAGATAGAAAAAGCTCAGCCATCCCGTTGATCTACCCGCAATAATTGCTCAAATAAAATATACAACTAAAATGAATCAACATAAATTACAAACACTTACCGCGCCGCATAACTTAATATGCGCGCTGCGTCATAATTTCTAAATTGACAGAATTTGCCTTTTCAAGAAAAATTAAATCAAGAAAAATTAATAACGATTAGCCATGTCCCCCCATCGACAATGGCACCTTGTTTTCCGCGTCTCTCGGCCAGCTCGTGCCCGGAGCGCGGAAAACGATCATTTCGCAGGAGTTCTGTTTCGTTGGCCGTGACCCGACCTAAGGCCCGAGGCTCCAATTCGGTGCAGCTCCGTCGTTACAACGAGCGCATTGTCCTGCAAATTCTTCGACGCGTTCAGAAAGCCTCCAAGGCAGATCTTGCCAGAGCAGCCAAACTGACCAACGCTGCTGTTGGCGCGATCATTCAATCGTTGGCACAAGATGGTCTGATCGAAGAAATCGGAAAGCATCATGGCGGCGGCCGCGGTCAACCTGCCACTCTCCTGCGGTTGGCCCCCAGAGGGGCATTTGGATTCGGGGTGCGCATCGACCGCACCAACTTGGAAACGGTCCTCGTCGACTTTGAGGGCAAGCTCATCGGCCGGAGCACGCACGACATTATCTTGCCCGCCCCGGAAGCGGCCCTGGAACTCATCCGCAGGGATCTTGAAAACCTGATGAGCCTTCTCAGCAAGCAGGAACAAAGCAAGGTTACAGGGATTGGCCTCGCCCAGCCCTTCAATCTCGGTGCATGGCTCCATGAGCTCGGACTTCCCGAAGCAAACTTCAAGCTTTGGGACGATTTTGATATGGCTGCAGCGATGGAAGACGCCACCGGCCTTCCGGTCTTTCGCGAGAACGACGGCACAGCAGCGACAGTGGCGGAGGTCTTTTATGGGCACGGCCGCCAACGCGATGATTTCCTCTATCTCTTCATCGGACCGGCGATAGGTGGAGGGCTTTGTATCGGCGGTGACGTCATACGCGGCGCCGGCGGAAACGCCGGAGATGTGGCAATGATCCCGGTCCCTCCCAGCACTTTGTCGACCGCGCCCAAACCCAAGAAAACTTGGGACCTTTTGCTGACGCGTGCTTCCCTCGTCGCACTTGATCGACATCTGGCGCCGGACACCTTTCCAAGCAATGGGCGCCTCGACCTGCAGGCAGCATTCGATCGAGAAGATCCACTTGCCGCAGAATGGCTGGATGATTGCGTCGCAGCCTTGACCCCCGCGATCAGTATGGCTCTGGCCCTGCTGGATGTGCCGCTCGTCATAATAGATGGCGATCTCGACGGCGCATTCTGCGAACGATTGGCGAGTGACCTTCAAATTGCATTGGCCGAAGCGGCTCCTGAAGCCCGGTCAACACCGGACTTGTTGTTTGGCAGTTTCGGTCAGGACGCTGGCGCGATCGGCGCCGCCAGCCTACCCATGTTCTTCAATTTCTCGCCGCGCGCATCAATCTTGACCGGCGACGAGGCACAAGGCTCTGCCGGAGCTGCCCCAAGGGAGGAAAACCTGGCGGCTTCAAGCAGGAAAAAACGAACGGAACGGGATCTGGCCGCATCGCTCCGCTCGTAAAATCACTGGCCAGGGAGGAAAAATGATGATCCGCAAGTTACTTCTGACAAGTTCCATATTCATATCAATTGCAACTCTTCCTGCAGCAGCAGCCGATGTTTCTGCCTGCCTGATTACCAAGACCGACACCAACCCATTCTTTGTAAAAATGAAGGAAGGGGCCACCGCAAAGGCCGCAGATCTCGGCATCGAGCTCAAGTCTTTTGCCGGAAAAATCGACGGTGATCACGAAACTCAGGTGGCCGCCATCGAGACCTGTATCGCAGATGGCGCGAAGGGCATTTTGCTTACAGCTTCCGACACCTCTTCCATTGTGCCAGCGGTCAAGCAGGCCCGTGACGCAGGGATTTTGGTGATCGCGCTGGATACCCCGCTTGAACCGATCGATTCTGCCGACGCAACATTCGCAACCGACAATTTCCTCGCCGGGGAACTCATTGGTAAATGGGCAGCAGCCTCTCTTGGCGATGAGGCAAAAAATGCCAAAATCGCAATGCTCGACCTAGCGGTCAGCCAACCGAGCGTAGGTGTCCTGCGTGACCAGGGCTTCCTGCAGGGCTTCGGTATCGATCTCGCAGACCCAAAAAGGTGGGGAGATGAAACCGATCCACGGATCGTTGGTAACGACGTAACCGCCGGCAACGAGGAAGGCGGCCGGAAGGCCATGGAGAACCTTCTGGCACAGGACCCCATGATCAATGTCGTTTACACAATCAACGAGCCAGCTGCAGCCGGTGCCTATGAGGCATTGAAGTCTATCGGCCGTGAAAATGACGTTTTGATCGTTTCGGTCGATGGCGGCTGCCCAGGTGTCGCCAACGTTAAGGACGGCATCATTGGCGCAACATCTCAACAGTACCCATTGCTGATGGCTTCGCTCGGCATCGAAGCAATTGCGCAGTTCGCAAAAGACGGCACAAAGCCAAAGCCCACCGCAGGCAAGGACTTCTTCGACACAGGTGTTGCACTCGTTACAGACAAGCCTGTCGAGGGGGTCGAGTCGATCGATACGACAGAAGGCACGAAGCTCTGCTGGGGGTAAGACAGCCGAGAACTGATGACCAGCACGCTAAGGGCGGCCTCCAAGCCGCCCTTTTCAAAACGCGGCTCTGAAAAAGAGCCAAGGGAGGACGAGGGATGGCGTCACAAGACACAAGCGGCACTGAGCCGCAGGACTATGAGGCGATCGCAGTTTCAAGCCCGCAGGCTGTCGCCGAATTTGACGACAACCGACAAGGCTTTATCCACAAGGCTCAATATGCGCTCCATGTAACGCCTTCACTCGTTCCATTGATCGTTCTGGCGCTATCCTTGCTGGTATTCGGGATTCTTTTGGGATCCAAGTTCTTTTCACCCTTCGCAATGGCCCTGATCCTCCAGCAGGTACAGATCGTCGGCATTGTTGCAGCAGCACAAAGCATCGTCATCCTGACAGCGGGCATTGACCTGTCCGTCGGAGCAATCATGGTGCTCTCGTCCGTGGTAATGGGCCAGTTCACGTTCCGCTATGGCCTTCCGGTGGAGATAGCCGTTGTCTGCGGACTGCTGTGCGGATCGATCTGTGGCTACATCAACGGTTGGTTGATCGCCGTGATGAAACTCCCGCCGTTCATTGTCACTCTCGGTATGTGGCAAATCGTTCTAGCTGCGAATTTTCTCTACTCTGCCAATGAAACCATTCGGTCTCAGGACATTGCAGCGCATGCCCCCTTGCTTCAGTTCTTTGGCAACAAGGTCAACATCGGCGGAGCTATCTTCACTTACGGCGTGATTTTTATGGTTCTGCTTGTGCTTCTGCTTGCCTATTGCCTTCGCCAGACGGCCTGGGGACGCCACGTCTATGCGGTTGGAGACGACCCGGAGGCAGCAAAACTTTCAGGCGTTCAGGTCACCCGTACTCTGATCTCCGTGTATGTCTTGTCCGGTCTGATCTGCGCCTTCGCCGGCTGGGCACTTATAGGGCGGATCGGATCCGTTTCACCAACATCAGGACAGCTTGCAAACATCGAATCCATTACGGCAGTCGTGATCGGAGGCATCTCTCTGTTTGGCGGCCGAGGTTCCATCCTTGGAACGTTGTTTGGTGCGCTTATCGTAGGTGTCTTCACTCTGGGGCTACGCCTGTTAGGCGCAGACGCCCAATGGACCTACCTGCTCATCGGCGCCCTCATTATTGGCGCGGTTGCTGTGGACCAATGGATCAGAAAGGTATCAGTGTGATGGAACCCATCCTCAAAGGCCGCAACCTGGTCAAGCGCTATGGTCGTGTCACAGCTATCGACAACTGTGACTTCGACCTCATGCCCGGTGAAATCCTGGCAGTTATTGGTGACAACGGCGCCGGCAAAACGTCTCTCATCAAGGCAATTTCAGGCGCCATTGTGCCGGACGAAGGCGACATCTTTCTGGACGGCAAGAAAATACAGTTCACCTCACCTATCCAGGCGCGTGAAGCTGGAATTGAAACAGTCTACCAAACCCTGGCCATGTCACCTGCCCTCTCGATCGCCGACAACATGTTCATGGGTCGCGAAATCAGAAAACCCGGGTTCCGCGGCAAATGGCTACGCCAACTCGATCGCAAAAAAATGGAAGAAGTTGCGCGGGAAAAGCTAAGTGAACTCGGGCTGTTGACAATTCAGAACATAAACCAGGCAGTGGAAACACTGTCCGGTGGCCAGCGCCAAGGTGTAGCCGTGGCACGCGCTGCCGCTTTCGGATCCAAGGTGGTCATCATGGATGAACCGACAGCCGCCCTGGGTGTCAAGGAAAGCCGGCGGGTGTTGGATCTGATCAAGGATGTTCAGACGCGGGGAATGCCAATCATCCTGATAAGCCACAACATGCCGCATGTGTTTGAGGTGGCCGATCGGATCCATATCCATCGCCTTGGAAAGCGGGCAGCTGTCATTAGACCTCAGGATTTCTCGATGTCCGACGCTGTGGCGATCATGACCGGCGCGATGGAGCCACCCAGCACTCTTGCAGCCTAATAGCGAAGCCATCGGCTTCGCATTTCAGCAATGCAGGTCGTGATAGCGCTTGCTTCGGTAGCGAGTTTGACTATCGGCTTCGAATACAGGAATGTTCGCCTAACCCAATCATGTTGCATTTTATTCGGACGCCGAAAAAAATCGGAATCAAAATGCAAAAAACATGATCTGCTTGCTGACAGGCCGATTAAATCGATTTAAAACCCGGAAAGAATTCAAATCAAGGACCGCACGCATGGCAGTACGCGTCATAGAAGTCGATGAGTTCGACTTGGTTGTCTTCGGAGCATCGGGAGACCTTGCGCACCGCAAGCTGATCCCCGCGCTTTATCATCGTTGCTGTGATGGTCAGCTGCCGGAGAACGCCCGGATCATCGCCTCTTCCCGCCGCAAGTACTCCGATGATGATTACAAGGCCTGGGCTCGCGAAGCCCTCAGCGAACATGTCGGCGACGTCGACGCGGACGCCCTCGAAGTCTTCCTGGCCCGCCTGCACTATGTCACCATCGACATTGGGTCCGGCGAAGGTTGGGATGATCTCAAAACTATCCTCGACGAGCGCCCGGATGTCATCCGCGCCTTCTACCTTGCCGTTGGACCGGACCTCTTCGGCACCATCTGCAAGAGCATCGGTGACGCTGGCCTTGTGACCGACAAGACGCGTGTCGTCATTGAAAAGCCGATCGGCAAGGACGGCGCATCTGCCAAGACGCTGAATGACAACGTCGGCGGCGTCTTCGACGAGCACCAGATCTTCCGTATCGACCACTACCTGGGCAAGGAAACAGTGCAGAACCTTATGGCGTTGCGCTTCGCCAATGCGCTCTTCGAGCCACTTTGGAATGCAGCCCATATTGATCATGTGCAGATCACTGTCGCCGAAGCTCTGGGAACCGGCGGCCGCGCAGGCTACTACGACACCGCTGGCGCATTGCGGGACATGGTTCAAAACCACATCCTTCAGCTGCTTTGCCTTGTGGCCATGGAACCGCCTGAATCCATGAACGCGGACAGCGTTCGAGATGAAAAGCTCAAGGTCCTGAAAGCCCTCGCCCCCATCACGGAAGCCACCGCGGACAAATTGACCGTGCGCGGACAGTATAAGGCCGGCGCCTCTGCCGGCGGAGCTGTGCCCGGCTACCTCGAAGAACTGGGCCGGGACGACAGCACCACGGAGACTTTTGTCGCACTGAAAGCAGAGATCGCCAATTGGCGGTGGGCTGGCGTCCCGTTCTATCTGCGGACGGGCAAGAGGCTGGCCCAGCGCGTCTCGGAAATCGTGGTGCAGTTCCGTCCGATTCCGCACTCGATCTTTGACGAGGAAGCTGGCACCATTTCGGCCAACAGGCTGATCATCCGCCTGCAGCCTGACGAAGGCGTACAGATGAAGGTGATGATCAAGGATCCTGGTCCTGGCGGCATGCGCCTGCGCGAAGTGCCCCTCGACATGAGCTTCGCCGACGCATTCAAGGTCCGCAATCCGGACGCCTACGAACGCCTGATCATGGATGTCATTCGTGGCAACCAGACCCTCTTCATGCGCCGTGATGAAGTGGACGCCGCATGGGCATGGGTCGATCCGATCCTCTCCGCGTGGACCAACTCCAAGGAAACGCCGCGTGGCTACACCGCCGGCACCTGGGGCCCCTCGGCCTCTATCGCGCTTGTAGAGCGTGACGGCCGCACATGGGCCGAAGACGGACTTTGACAGGGCGCCCGGCCGGCTATGCGTCAGGCCGGGCACTCCCCAAGACGGGACGTCCGTCGAGATTTGTATTGTTGTGACATTTCAAGGTCATACTGCAATGCAAATTTCAATCGATTGAAAAGAAATGCCAAAGAACCGAGCCTGTTCCCTTCTTTGGCGCAACTCCGCGGTCGATCAACTCGTCACCTGATGATCATCGATACCCCAAAGCGGACAAGAAGGATGTGAAGACATGACGATCCAAGCACGTATCGGCGAAGTGACCGAACGTATTGCCAGGCGCAGTCATGACAGCCGCTCGATCTACCTCGAGCGCATTCGCGCTGCGGCAGACAAGGGCCCCCAGCGCTCACGCCTAGCCTGTGGCAACCTGGCCCACGGCTTTGCCGCCTGCGCGCCGGGCGACAAGGCAGCGCTTTCGGGAGATGTTGTCCCAAATCTTGGCATCATCACCGCCTATAACGACATGCTGTCGGCTCATCAGCCCTATGAGCGTTATCCGGACTTGATCCGCCAGGCGGCCCACGAGGTTGGCGCGGTAGCGCAGGTTGCCGGTGGTGTGCCTGCCATGTGCGACGGCGTCACACAGGGCCAGGACGGCATGGAGCTGTCGCTCTTTTCGCGCGACATCATCGCCATGTCTGCCGCAGTCGGCCTGTCGCACCAGATGTTCGATGCAGCCGTCTTCATGGGCATCTGCGACAAGATCGTTCCCGGCCTTCTGATTGCCGCCCTGTCGTTTGGCCACCTGCCGGCAATCTTCATCCCGGCCGGTCCGATGACCACTGGCATCTCGAACGACGAGAAAGCCAAGACGCGCCAGCTTTATGCCGAAGGAAAGGTCGGCCGTGCTGAATTGCTCGAGTCTGAATCAAAATCATATCACGGTCCCGGCACCTGTACCTTTTACGGCACGGCCAACTCCAATCAGATGCTGATGGAAATCATGGGCCTGCACCTGCCCGGGGCGTCTTTCGTAAACCCGGGCACGCCACTACGCGAAGCACTGACCCGTGAAGCAGCCAAACGAGCGCTCGCAATCACGGCGTTAGGCAATGAATTCACACCGGTCGGCGAAGTCATTGACGAGAAAGCGGTCGTCAATGGCGTGATTGGCCTTCATGCCACCGGCGGGTCGACCAACCACACCATGCACCTGGTCGCCATGGCATATGCCGCAGGCATCAAGTTGACCTGGGACGATATATCCGAGCTTTCGGACGTTGTGCCGCTTCTGGCGCGCGTCTACCCGAACGGCAAGGCCGATGTGAATCATTTTCAGGCTGCGGGTGGACTTGGCTTTCTGATCCGTGAGCTGCTCAGCGAAGGCTATCTGCATCAGGATGTGAAGACCGTGAACGGCACGGACCTCTCCGGCTACACCGTCGAGGCCAGTCTGGACGGCACCGGCAATGTCGTCCGCACCCCTGTTCCCGAAATCTCGGGAGATGAAAACGTCGTCGCGCCTTTCGCGAAAGCGTTTTCCCCCAACGGTGGACTGAAAGTACTGACAGGCAACCTCGGCAAGGCGGTCATCAAGATCTCGGCAGTTGCCAAGGAACGCCATATCATCGAGGCCCCGGCCCGCGTCTTCCATTCCCAGGAGGACTTCCTGGCCGCGTTCTCCAACAAGGAATTCACTGGCGATGTGGCGGCCGTCGTGCGCTTCATGGGCCCCAAGGCCTGCGGTATGCCCGAGCTGCACAAGCTGACACCGGCCCTAGGGATTCTGCAGGACCGCGGCCATAAGGTGGCGCTGATCACGGATGGCCGCATGTCGGGCGCTTCGGGCAAGATCCCCGCTGCCATTCACCTGACCCCCGAAGCGGCGGATGGTGGCCCTGTGGCACTCATTCGCGACGGAGACATGATCCGTGTCGACGCGGTCACCGGCGAGCTCACAGTGCTGGTAGAGAACGCAGAGCTCGCGGCCCGTACACCCGCAACCCAGGACATGTCGTCTCATCATGTTGGCGTTGGCCGCGATCTCTTCGCAGCGTTCCGGGCCAATGTGGGCAGCGCCGACACCGGGGCCCATGTCTTTGACGCCTAAACACCCCCGACCGACTTGCCATCATCCGGCTCGATAGGACCGGACGCATTGGCGAATGGCCGCTAAAAAGATAGAAACCGGTAAATACCGGAACCGAGGAACGAAAATGCCGCAAAATATTGCCCTGATCGAACGTGTAATGACTGCAGCTCCGGTGATCCCGGTCCTTGTGATCGAAGACCCGGCGAAAGCCGTTCCAATGGCTGAAGCACTTGTGCGCGGCGGTCTCCCCTCCATCGAGATCACCCTGCGCACACCGCGCGCACTGGAAGCCATCAAGCTCGTCGCAGACAACGTGGAAGGTGCTATCCCTGGCGCCGGCACGGTTCTCGATCAGGCCCAATATGAAGCGGCCGTCGCTGCCGGAAGCCAGTTCATCGTCTCACCGGGCGCCACCACGAAACTGCTCGATATTGCCGAACAAAGCGATACCCCGCTGCTGCCCGGCGCAGCGACGTCCTCCGAGGTCATGGCACTCTTGGAGCGCGGCTATGAGCGCCTGAAGTTCTTCCCGGCTGAACAGGCAGGCGGCGCCTCTTACCTCAAATCCCTGTCCTCTCCGCTCGCCGCAGCCAAATTTTGTCCCACCGGCGGCGTCAGCCTCGATAAGGCTCCAGGTTACCTGTCCCTGCCCAATGTACTTTGCGTTGGAGGTTCTTGGATCGCAGATGCCAAAGCAATCGCAGCTGAAGACTGGGCTGGCATCGAGGAACGTGCCCGCGCTGCAGCAGCCCTGAGTGCCTAAGAAAAGCACTTGTTGAAGCGCATGTTACGGGAAGAGCCCGTTCGAACGATCGGGCTTTTTCTTTTCATATGTTTCAGTGCGGCAAGCGCTAACCGATAGATTCTTGGGCATCCCAAAGCAGTCGCAGACCGGCGAAACTCCCATTGCGCCATGCAAATTCGCCCAGAACCGGCTTTTCGAAGTTCTTTAGGTTGAGGACCACATCCTCAGGAAGACTGGTCAGACCCTGTGCGCTGACCCGGCAACCATTCTGCCCAGCATCAACGATTACGCCGGAAATCTCGGTCACACCACCGCGATCCGAGATAGTGACCGGAATGGACACCTGATTGCGTCGTTCACGACGCTTGTCCTGAACCACTGTTTCCTGTTTTGGGAAAATAACCGACGCAACATCGCCTTTGACAGCTGTGACGGTGCCGCGAATAAGCTTGGATTTTTCCTCGACCCGGATACCGATGTTCTTTCGAAGGTCGTTGGCGTCCTCGGAGGTCAGGCTACAGCCCCACTGACTGACGTTGGACAAGATCGCTTTGACGCAGGTGAGATTGTCAAAGTCAATCGCCAAGACGTCAACCTTGGCGTCAGGTTGATCCTGCAAATGCTCCAAGCCATTGGTCATGATCGACTGCTCTCCTTAACTCCCCCAATTTTACCAGAGCACGGTTTCCAGTCGTTTAAGCTTGGTGCGTTTTTGCGGTTTTTATGCCGTTTAATTTACAGTTCTCGCCTGATCCATCGCCAGCGATCGCCTAAAGCTCGGCGAGAACGGCAAGTAGGACGACCATCAGCATCGAAAGAGCCATCCCGACGTTGATCGCAAAGTGTGTGCGTTCATCGAGATCCAGGCGGTGCAAATAGATCCCGGCCGCAAGCCAAGCAAGGTGAACCGGAATCCAGATCGCATTGATCATGAAGAACTTGAACACCGTCTCGGTCATCAGGCTTTCGGGCCAAAAGCCAAATCCGGTAAAAAGCACTGTGTTGACAGCGTAGGCCTTCGGATTGATGGCCTGAAGAGCCAACCCGCCCAGAATTCCCGGCGGGCGCTCTGAATGTATGAAGGCGATGCGCGTTCCCGAAAACGCAATCTTGAGAGCCAGATACAAAAGGTACGCTCCCGACGCCCACATCAAGGCGTCACGCACGATCGGAATGGAAAAGACGACCGCGGCCAATCCGGAAACCACGGCCAAGGCGACCATGTTGGTCCCCAGGAACAATCCGATCAGATATCGCAATCCGGCCGGGCGGCCGAAGCCCGAACCCACACCTGCTGTAGAAAGCACACCCGGTCCGGGTGTTATCAGAAGAAAGAAAACGGCAGCGAGAAAGGTGAGCATGATCTTTGATATCGGCCTTTGTTTTCCGGATCAATCGGCCCCTCGCGGCAAAGTGTTCATGCTGCCGAGCGCGCATTCTGGCCATCTTAAACTCATCCCATCGCGTTGCGATCGCTGTTTCGAGCCAACGGGGCCAAGATCAGGTCGAAAAGCGAGCGTTGCAGCATTTATCGGAACAGCAGCTACAGCCAACCGATCAACCTGTGCTATGCCCTTGCCATGACGGTCGATTTGCTCCAAATCCTCCATTAAATCGTTTTAACGCAGGAGTGCTCCATGGCTCAGTCCTCTCTCTTTGAAAAGCTGGCAGCTCATGCCGGTACATTTGAAGATCGTTCCTTGCGCACCCTGTTTGCTCAGGATCCCGAGCGCTTCACCAAATTGTCGGTCAAGCACGACGATCTCCTGATCGACTTCTCCAAGACATTGCTGGACGACACCGCGCTTGACCTGCTCATCGAGCTGGCGGAGGCGAGCAATGTGGCACAGCGCCGTGACGCAATGTTCGCCGGCGAGAAAATCAACGAGACAGAAGACAGGGCCGTGCTTCATACAGCCCTGCGCAACCGATCAGGCGAGCCTGTCATGGTCGACGGCCAAGATGTCATGCCAGACGTTTTCGCCGTTCTGAGCGCCATGGCCGATTTCTGCGATGGCATCCGCTCCGGCGACATTGCCGCCGCAAATGGTCAAGCCTTCACGGATGTGGTCAACATCGGCATCGGCGGATCCGATCTCGGCCCCGTCATGACCACTCTTGCGCTCTCGCCCTATCATGATGGCCCCGCACTCCACTATGTCTCCAACGTAGACGGCGCGCATATTGCCGACACGCTCGCCGAGCTCGACCCTGCCACGACGCTGATCATTGTCGCGTCCAAGACCTTCACCACGATCGAGACCATGACCAACGCCCAGACCGCGCGCCGGTGGATCGCGGAAACTCTGGGCGAGGACGCCGTGGGTGATCATTTCGCGGCGGTCTCGACTGCGCTCGACAAGGTTGCTGCCTTCGGGATCCAGGAAGATCGTGTCTTCGGCTTTTGGGACTGGGTCGGCGGACGCTACTCTGTCTGGTCCGCTATCGGCCTTCCACTGATGATCGCAATCGGCCCCGATGCCTTCAACGAGTTCCTTGATGGGGCGCATGAGATGGATCAGCACTTCGCTGGTGCGCCGCTGCGCGAGAATCTGCCGGTGCTCATGGGATTGGTCGGCGTCTGGAACCGGGATGTCCTCGGCCATTCAGCCCGTGCCGTCCTGCCCTATGACCAGCGTCTTGCGCGCCTGCCCGCGTACCTTCAGCAGCTCGACATGGAATCCAACGGCAAGCGCGTGAAGCTTTCCGGCGCGCCTGTCGATCAGGAAACAGGTCCGCTGGTATGGGGCGAGCCAGGAACCAATGGTCAACACGCATTTTACCAGCTGCTGCACCAGGGCACGACCGTCATCCCCTGCGAGTTCATTGTCGCGGCCAAGGGCCACGAGGACGATCTTGCTCATCATCACGAGATGCTGGTGGCCAATTGTCTTGCCCAATCCGAAGCATTGATGCTGGGACGAACGCTCGAGGAAGCCAAGGCGCTCCTGAAGGCCTCAGGCCTGTCTGATGCCGAGGTGGATCGCCTCGCCCCGCACAAGGTCTTTCCGGGAAACCGTCCTTCGTTCACCATCGTTCATGGCCAGCTGACACCTTTTGCGCTCGGCCGGTTGATCGCCCTTTACGAGCATAGGGTCTTTGTCGAGGGCACCATCTGGGGCATCAATTCCTTCGACCAGTGGGGCGTGGAACTTGGCAAGGAACTGGCCACGGCACTCCTGCCGATGGTCAAGGGCGACGCCAGCGCCGAGACCAAAGACAGCTCGACGCGTGGTCTCCTGGCGACCTTGACGAAGTGAATCGGCGGTAACGACAGGGACGACTCCTTGTTGAATTTGATGAAATCAGGCGCGGTACATCTGTCTCGCGCCTTATTTCGTTCGTTATTCGCAACCATATGCTGTCATCTGTGTTGGAATCGCACATGGTTTATTGCCGTTCTTTGCTAAGAGCTTTACGCTCGGGAATGAATGCAAGATGACCCATCCCGGATGATTTATCTCATGGACGGGGATGCGGAACAGACGTTTGCATATGAGTGATGTTCACTTGGGAGACTTGGAAATGAAGAAATTGATTGTGGTCGCCGCCTCGGCCCTGCTGCTCGCGGCATGCCAGTCCGACAGCCAGCGCGATCGCGCCCTCGTGGGCGGTGGTCTCGGAGCTGCAACCGGTGCAGCTATTGGCGCAGCGACCGGCAATGGTGTCGGCGGAGCCCTGGTTGGCGCTGCCATTGGCGGTGCAGGCGGTGCAATTGTTGGCTCTGCCACAACCCCGAAAAACTGCGTTGCCTACGACCGCAACGGCAATCCCTACCGCGTAGCTTGCCCATAAGCCAAGTCGCAGGCTGGAGCTCATTAGGCTCCAGCCTCGCTTTATGAGGGAGTTTATTTTGAAAAAGCTTTTCTTTATCGGGGCTTCTGCCCTTGTTCTGGCCGGCTGCCAGTCCGAAAGCCAGCGTGACCGTGCCCTTGTTGGCGGTGGTCTCGGAGCTGCCACCGGCGCGATTATCGGCGCAGCCGCTGGCAACGGCGTTGGACCTGCATTGGCTGGCGCGGCCATCGGTGCGGCCGGCGGCGCTATCATCGGTTCGGCGACGGCTCCAAAAGACTGCGTGGCCTACGACCAGTACGGTCGCCCATACCGCGTCGTCTGCCCGTAAAATCTACAGCCCGACAAGCACGCTAATCCGCTGTAGACTCAGGTGATTCGAACCCCATCTACGGGAGACCTTGGATGAAGATCACCTTGATTGCGGCTATGCTTGCCCTGTGCTTGGCTGGCTGTGTCACAAACACGGACAGCCAGCGCGACCGTATGCTCATCGGCGGGGGCCTTGGCGCCGCAACCGGTGCTGTGATCGGCGGCGTCGCCGGATCGACAGCTGGCGCAGCACTCGCTGGCGCCGCTCTTGGTGCGGTTGGCGGTGGCCTTGTCGGCATTGTCACCACCCCGAGGAACTGCATTGCCCGGGATCAGGATGGCACGCCTTACAAGGTCAGATGCCCCTAACGCAGTGCTTCAAAATGAAATGCAAAAAAGGGCGAGACCGGTTTCCGGCCTCGCCCTTTTCGTTTGAAACGCGATTGCAGCCTAGGCAGCAGCTGCGTCGGCTGCCTTCAACGCGGTCGCCGGCTCGACATAGTCATAGCCAAGGGCAACGGCGACGGCTTCGCATGTGATCTGCCCCTTGTGGACATTCAGCCCTGGCAGGAAGAGAGGATCTTCAAGAAGCGCTTTTTCCGCCCCCTTGTCCGCAAGCGCGAGCGCGAAGGGCAAGGTTGCGTTGTTGAGCGCATAGGTCGACGTCCGTGGCACGGCGCCCGGCATGTTGGCGACGCAATAGTGGACGACCCCATCGACGATGTAGGTCGGATCCGAATGGGTCGTCGCCTTCGAGGTTTCAAAGCAACCGCCCTGGTCGATCGCCACATCCACCAGAACCGATCCCGGCTTCATCCGCTTGACCATCTCCGCAGTCACCAGCTTCGGCGCTGCTGCACCGGCCACCAGAACCGCGCCAACGACGACATCCGCTTCCAGCACATAGTGCTCGAGCGCCGCCTTGGTGGAATAGACCGTGCGAAGCGAGGAACCGAACGTCTTGGACAGATCGGCCAGCACATCCACGTTGCGGTCCAGAACGGTCACATCCGCTCCAAGGCCCAGCGCCATCGTGATCGCATGGGCGCCAACTACGCCGCCGCCGATCACGACCACCTTGCCCGGCGCAACGCCCGGAACGCCGCCGATCAGAACGCCAGATCCACCGGCTTCCTTTTCCAGCGCCTTGGCACCCGCAATCACAGAGAGCCGGCCGGCAACCTGCGACATGGGTGCGAGCAGCGGCAGACCGCCCCGGGCACCGAGAACCGTTTCGTAAGCGATGCAGGTCGCGCCGGACTTCACCAGATCCGTAGTCTGGTCCGCATCAGGCGCCAGATGCAGATAGGTGAAAAGAATGTGATCAGGACGCAGCATGGCGCGTTCCACCGCCTGCGGCTCTTTCACCTTGACGATCATCTGGGCCACATCGAAGACCTCACGCGCGGTCGCCAAAATCGTTGCGCCGACCGCCTCATAGGCGGCGTCATCCGCACCGATCCCGCTCCCGGCCTGGGTCTCGACCCAGACGTCATGGCCATGCGCGATCATCTCACGCACGCTGTCTGGGGTCAGACCAACCCGATACTCATGATTCTTGATCTCTTTCGGCACACCAATACGCATGACTTCCCCTCGCTGGTTTTAAGCGGTTGTTATGAGAAAATCATAGTGCAAAAACGACGGCATGAGATTGCATGTTAGGCTCATAAGAACACTTTCTTGCAATATAATTGCGCTAAATTAATCACTACTCGAATTTTATGCGACGGAGTTGGAATTTGAAACTGGACCGCATCGATCAGAAGATCCTCACCGTCCTGCAGGAGGACGGCCGGATCGCGAACGCCGATCTCGCCGATCAGGTTGGCCTCTCCCCTTCAGCCTGCCTGCGCCGCATGCGCGCACTCGAGGAAGCCGGCATCATCGACAAATACGTAGCGCTTCTTGATCAGCGCAAACTCGGCCGCAAGATGGACATCTTCGTCGAGATCTCGCTCGTGGGGCAATCCAACGAGGTTCTGGAAAATTTCGAGCGGGCAGTCGGCCGTTCCAGCGAAATCATGGAGTGTTTTCTGATGGCCGGGGATGCCGACTATATACTGCGCGTCACGGCGGCGGATCCCACGGACTTTGAGCGAATCCACCGGGAACACTTGGCGCGCTTGCCAGGCGTCCTTAGAATGAAATCCTCCTTCGCAATCCGGCCGATCGTTCGCAAGACCGCCTTTCCAATGAAGACCGAGACGACATAGCATTGCGGCCCACAAGCGTGTCGACGCTCGGCATGTTGCAAGCTATAGTCGCCGCCTCTTGCAAATAGTCACCGGAGAAAAAGGTGTCCTTCCAGATTTCCCGTCTCATCGAGCCGACCTACAAGCTTGCCGAATGCCCGACCTGGGACGAAATCAACGGCCGGCTCTTCTGGACCGACATTCAAGGCTGCAGCATCCAGTCTATGGACTGGGACAGCCGTGAAATCACAACCTACCGGTTTGACAATGAAGTCGGTTCCTTCGGCCTGACAGATGACGGACGTCTCATTGTGAGCGTCTGGGACAAGGTGGTTCTCTTCGACCCCAAGACGGGCACCAGCGAGCTCCTTGCCGAGATCGAGACCGACCTACCGCAAACCCGGCTGAATGACGGAAAAATCGGTCCGGATGGCGCCTATTGGGTTGGCACGATGGACACCTCCAGCCCACGCGAGCCGATTGCGGGTTTGTACCGTGTCAGCGCCAGTGGCGAGGTCGACATGATCCGCAACGAGCTGCAGGTCTCCAACGGCCTGGCGTGGTCCCCGGACGGACTGTGGATGTATCACTCGGACTCAAGCCCCGGTTGGATCGAAGCCTATAATTTCGATCCGGCGGCAGGCACGCTCGGCGCCAAGATGCTCTTCGCCCAGCAAACCAATGAGACCGGCCGACCAGACGGCGCCACGGTGGATGCTGACGGCAACTACTGGAGTGCGGGTGTCTCAGCAGGTCTGCTCAACTGCTTCGCACCGGACGGCAGCTTGACCCATGCGATCTCCCTACCCGTTCCGAAGCCCACCATGCCCTGTTTCTGCGGCCCGGACCTCGACCAGTTGGTCGTAACCAGCCTGCAGGCCGGCGGCGAAGGCCCCGAGAGCCTGTCCGGCTCGCTCCTTCTTGTCGAAGGTCACGGCTCCAAGGGCGTCTTGACCTCAAGATTCAAAACCACCCTCTAGAGTCCCCGAAAAACGCACCCTTCCTAGCGCTTGCAGTAGGCCTTTTGTGAAACCGGCTGCCAGACGACTTGCTGGTCGCGCACTTTGACTTGCCGGGAGACCATCTTATAGACGGCAGGTTCGTGGACCTTCTGTCTGCTGGCAGGACGCACCAGGACTTTTTCCTTCACCGTGCCGTAAATTGCAGGTTGAGTTACGGCCACACGCCCGCCCTGCTTCACCAGAACGCGCTCGCTGACAGTCTGATAGATGGCAGGGCGTTTGACCTTGCACAGGATCTTGCGCCCCTTGCGGACCTGATACTCCCAGCCAACGCTGGCAGGTTGAACCTGGACCCTGCGGCTACGGTGCTCATAAATCGGCGCGACGGTACGATAGCTGACGCGCTCAGGCTGCACGACGACTCGGCGGCTCTGATAGGCATAGACGGCAGGATGTTCAACAACCCGCGTGGTTGCACGCCGAACCAGAACCCGCTCCTGAACAGTCTGATAGGCCGCTGGCACAACGGCCTGCTCGTAACATTGCGACGCCTTGCCACCGGCGCTTGCGCCGCTGGAAACAGCTGCGGCACTCACCGCAAAAAGCACCGCGGCCCCAAATTTGGAAACGACAGTTCGAAACATCGCAACACCCCCTGTCAGATGGAGGATCCAGCCCCCGCCATGACCTTAGGGAAAATTAACGATTTGTTAAAGACTGAAGTTCGCGCGGCGGCGAAGAGGCCTACTTATCGTAGTCCGTGTCTTCGTTGATGATGTGGCGCGCTTCTTCAGGGATCCATGCACCCCACTTGGGCTGAAGTTGATGATCGACTGATACACGGTCGTCAAAGACGAAGCACTCGCCCTTCCACATGCTCTGCTCTTCAGGCACTTTTTCCAGATAATTCAGAATGCCGCCTTCGAGGTGGAACACCTCATCGAAACCCTCCCGTTTGAGCAGGGAAGTTGCCTTTTCACAGCGAATGCCGCCTGTGCAGAACATGGCGACCTTGGGCTTGCTTTCCAGCGCCACCGCCTCGCGCACCCAGTCCGGAAACTCGCGAAACGACTGGGTCTCTGGGTTGAGCGCGTTTTCAAACGTTCCGAATGCAAATTCATAGTCATTGCGCGTGTCGATAACGACCACATCCGGATCGGAGATCAATTCGTTCCAGTTCTCTGGCTTCACATAGGTGCCGACGATTTCGTTCGGGTCGATGCCATCTACAGCCAGACGAACGATTTCCTGCTTCAGCCGCACTTTCATGCGCTTGAACACATGACGATCCGACCAGGCCTCCTTGTGCTCCAGCTCCGCGAGACGCGGATCACTGCGCAGATGGGCGAGGACGTCTCGAACACCGACTTCCGGACCACAGATCGTGCCGTTGATCCCCTCACTCGCAAGCAAGATACTGCCGCGCACATCGCGGTCCTCGCAAAACTTCTTGAGTGGGTCACGCCGAGCCTCGTGGTCATCGAGCGGAGCAAACTTGTAAAGGGCGGCAATCAGGATCTTGGACATATTGGCTATTCTGATGTGGAAAGCGGATCTTCGCGCCGCTTATAACGTCACTGCGCCGGGAAAGAGAAGTCCGCATTTTATCGGATCCCCGCCCCGGCGCTCAACGCCACACAAAATCTGCGGTCTCAATGGCCCTTGTTCAAGGCCTTCAGCAGAGCGGTTAGCTCAGCAACAGGATCTGCAGCAACTGCCACATCTTCCACGACATCAACAGCCGTGTTCGCAAGCCCTTGCACAAGCCCCTCCACAAGGACAGCCTCAGCCGCAATGTTTTGCAGCTTCTGGTTCGCGACGGCGTTTTCGTAAAGGATCCCAAGCGATTGGGACATCGACTGGTAGACAGCAGCCATGGATACGGCTGGCGACAGGCCAAGCGCTAACACGTCGGCATTGACCACATTATTGGTCGGATTTGGAGCAGGCATGATTCATCCTTCAGGTTTGCCGGTGCTCTTCACCGGCGAGCTACGATCGGATCGCCTGCCTGCACAACAGTCCGTCTATCGCGATCTGCGTCGCGTCTCATGACTGCATTGACGCACATACTCTACCTGAAGTTGTTAACACTCAGTCAAAACGCAAAAAGGGCTCCGTTCCAAAGCCTGGAACGGAGCCGGAAGGAAGGAGGAAACCCGCTTATCGCTGCGGATTGCTGAAGGCCTGAAGAACGGCCAGCATGGAACTCAAATTGTCGGATACGCCGGTCTGAGCCACCTTTTCGCTGGCCCCTGCTGCCGCCGTCGTGTCGAGGCTGTAGATCTGCATCACGCCCTGGTTCACAGCGGCCTGCGCCAGGATGTTCTGCTGCTGCTGAGCAGACACCGCATTTTCAAACAACACGCCTGTCGAATGTGCCATCGACTGATAAAGCGTGCTCAGTGCCATTGCCGGAGACTCGCCCACAACCTTCACGTTGGATTGCGTGACCGCATCCGTGATCATCGGATTTACCAATTCAACCATTGTCCACACTCCTTATGCTGGGCCAGCACCGACGCCGGCTACGGACACCCACTAGGACGTGGAAACAATTCAGGTGTGAAAGCTACAGCCGAGAATTATCGAAATGTTATCAAAAAGATAGCCGGCCATTTTTCAATGACCGGCTTCTGGGAAGGAAGCATGGGTAGGGCTTTGACGCCTGTCGCCTCAACCGCGACCGCCAGGTTTTTCCGTGGGCTGGGCGCCTGAGGCCATCTGACTGCGCAAGACTTCAGACTGCCTTTGCACCTCACGCGAGATCATCGACTGTATGTTGCTCATGACCGAATTGAGCTGGCCGGCAAGTTGGGCATCGGCCAATCCAAGGACACCGGCTCTGGGGTCTGCTCCGCGGGCCGCTTTCCGCGATGACGCCGCCGTTGCTTCCTTTCCCGACTTCAGAATGTCGCTCAAAAGGGACCTGTCTGCCAAAATGGCTTTCAACGCGTCATGCTGGTCTGACATGGCCCTGGAAAGCTGATCGGCTTTCTCGCTCGCATCTGTCAGCACCTTCTCCACCACCAGAATCCCTTGATCAAAAGCCTGTTCGCTTTCTTCCTTTTTCTTCAGGATATCACCGGCCAGATCCAGAACACCAGGAAGAGACTGGTAGAGGCCTTGGTAGTCGGTCTGAAGGCTGGCTGTCTTGAGGTAACCCTCCAGAAGCGCTTCAAGAACCTCAGCCGGCTTGGCTGATGTCTTTCTAGGACCTGCGCCGGGACCGCCCGGTTTCTTCGCTTCGACCATCGCTTGTCTCCTCGATTGTCGTTTCCCTGACGATGTGAGTTTCCGTGTGAATTTCCTTTTGGCCCCTGTCCAAATGACCGTCAGTTGCACACCCGCAGGCGACAGCTGCGCCCGCACCGCCACAGCATGGACAGCAACCTGAGGCCGGCGCATGCATCGCTGCCGACTTGACCTGCGATGGATCCATGTTGCGGCGCTGATCAATCTGGGCAAGCGACGCTTCTGCCCCCTGAAGTGTCCCCCGCGCCCAGGAGACATGAGAAACGAGTTTCGGGTACAGACAATAGAGGGCCTGCGGGTCGCCGCCCGTCTCACGCGCTTTATTCAGCGACTCGCTCCAGCTGACCAAAGAGGTCTGCAGCACTGTATCGAGGTCCTTGCAGATCAGATCGAGTTCATTTTCCATTTCGACGGCCTCCTTCAAAACCTCATCCCTGCAACGGCTCGACCGTTCGCCGCGACATCCCCTGCCCCGGCCACATCTCGCGCACATGCGTCAGGTCCCCTTATTGTCGGAACCCGGCTTGCCTCGGGCACTCGGCTCACCAGCATCTTTCTTATCTTCCGGAGAGGCTTCACTTTCTGCTTTCCGACGTCCAAGAACTTGTGACAGGGCCAACAGGATCTCTTCCTGCTCGTCATCCCTCAGCGCATTGAAGGCCTTGAGCAGACTTTTGGGATCATTGCCACCACCAGATCCGCCGCCGGCCCCATCACGTGAACCACCACCGCCCGCGTCGTCGCCGCCTGATGAAGGACCACCGCCCTCCCGGTCGCCCTTACCTGAGGCCCAGAAAGGCACTCCTGTCAGATCGTTGTTTTCAACATTCCGCAGATCGCCCATGACATAACCTTTCCAGCTTCCAACCGCCGCGCGCGCTGCGGTCTAACCCGATTTCAAATCCCCGATGACGGTCTTCGCTGAAGTTCCAGCTTCTGTGCTGACGGAGCCATAGACCCCAACAGCCTGCGTCACCATGTTCTGGATTTCCGCAAGCAACGGAATTTCCTTCAAGGCCGCGACCGGCTCAGGTCCCTCGGCCGCCTTCTTGATCGCGACCGCTTGGGCAGCAACTGCAATCTGCATGATTGCATTCATGTAGTTTTTTGCGTCCTGCACCGCGAGCCCAGTGGTTGTGCTGACCATGATGTCCGGCGGCGTGGCCACGAGCTCGCTCGCGTAGTTGCTGTTTTCCGTGTTGGCAAACTGAACTGCCTGGACAACCTGGCTGTTCAAGGCCGAGACATCCGGCGTGGGTGATTTCGGCGAAGATGGCTTGGGGACGCCGCCCGCGCCGGCGGGTTTTGACTTCGGCTTACTGCCCAACATCATGTCCTCCGCCTTGCTGCCTTTTCCAGACCCCGACTTGTCCGGCCGCAGTGTACCATCCTTGTCACGGGTCAATGTCAGGTTATCCTCTTGCGGCGCATTTGCGTCGTCGGGACCGTGTTTTCCGAACCAGCCATCCAGCCACATAACCAAACTCCCTAAAGTCACCGATGCCAATCTTTACTTCGTCGAAGGCTCGCCAATATCCATGATCAGTTGACATGCCTTGGACACCACAGCCGTCGTGATCTGGTTCATGGCCTGCTGGCTGTGAACCGCATTCTGGACCGACAGGCCCGCGGCATGGCTCGACACCTGGTAGAGGCTCGCAATGGCTTGTGCCGGAGCCTCGGCCACCACCTTCACATTGGTTTGCGTTACCGCGTCGGTTACTTGGGCATTCACACTGTCGACCATGTTTGTTTCCCATCAGGCTCGGGTTCGCAGCTTCCCCGGGTCGCGAGCCAATCAACCGTTCATTGGTCGATCAGACCGCACCTTGCAATTCCCTGCTTGTTGAGACGCCTCAGCTGGAAACCTGTGAAACATCTTTTGAAGAATTCCTGTCTCCAGGATCGATTTCCTCACCCAGAACATTGCGCAAATGTCCGCGCAGGTGTTGAACCCTCTTGCGCGCAAGCGGTTCTGAAATAGACAGGTGGCGGGCGATTTCACGGTAACTGCACTCTTCGCAAAACCGCATCCTGAAGATATCCTGAAAGTCCGGCGTCAGGCCGTCGACCGCCTTAAGCACTTTGCGAAGAGCGTCTTGATGGCGCAGCTGGTTTTCCTGGTCCGGCTGCCGGTCCGCCAGCCCATGCGTGTGATCCTGATAAACATCCGCCTGAAAATCACGCACCTGCCGCTCTGAATTCTGACGGCGCAGACGGCTGATGTACTCGTTCTTCATGGCGAACAGCAAAAACGCCCGCGGCTCACGCACTTCCGTCTCGTGACGCTCTACGTGACTGACCGCCTTGACCAGGGTCGAAGACAATAGGTCTTCTGCTTCCTCGCGATTGCCGCGTGTCAATCGCAGGGCTCTCCTGCGCAAAACCAGACCATCCTCGATCCAGCTCATCCAGATCCCCGCAGAGGGCAAGCCTCCCCCGTCATCAACATCCTCGGAACCTGACACGAACCCACCTCCAAATTCATCTTAAGGTTGCATTTCTTTCCAGCCAAAGACGCTAGGAAATTATGCGTGTGAATTAATTCTTGGACTTCGCCGTCGATCCATCCTTTGCAGCCCACGTCGCATTTAATCGATCAGGACAGAACAGCCGCGCCCACCGGTCACCAGCACCACAACCTTTAATGCAATTTAAAAGGGAAGATAGTTTTTATGCAATCAATTTTTTCTTTAGGTTGCATTCTCACTCCGCAACCAGCGCGAATTCGCAAGCTGCGAACGTTGAGCGCATCAACGCATCCTCAGGCGACATGATAAAGAAGCAGGGGAAAGTGAGAAGTGGAATGAACTTCTGGGAGAGGGGCCGAACCCTATTGACGATCTTTTCAAAGGCCTTGAGGCTTAGGAAGCACTTCTGAAATCAACCGCTTTGCCTTGGGTGTACTCAGATAGCCCTCCCGATAGTGGAACGAATAAGAACAAGTGTCTGCCCTGACCCTTTGCAGGCGTCGACGCGCCCGCAATTCAATCAGTGGCTCCATTCCGAGTAGCATTCCAGCCAGCAAGTTCCCGCAAAATTGGCACAAGAGCGGCGCCGTCGCGCGTCAAGGAATAAGCGGTCATTTCAAGAGGTGACCGCGACACCAGCCCATCCGTTTCAAGCTCGCGCATTGCTCGCACAAGTACCCGACGGCTCGCCAATTCAAGACGGCGTTGAATTTTCGGCAGGCTGCTATCCCTTTCCGAAAGAGCAATCAGGATTGATGCTTTCCACTGTCCGCTCACAGTCTGAAGACCAGCAGCGAGATCGCACCACTCATGAAGGTTCTCCCGGTTTCGCTCTTGGATCGTCGACCATGACCGCGTTGCTATGTCAAAATTGTCAGTCTGGTTCATGGTGGTTCAAGCTCCGATAAGTGTCTCCCCTACTTGGAGATTACCAAATGCCAGAGCAAGTTTTTACCGGATTTCATCACTATGCGGTGCGCTCCCCAGATCTGCACCGTTCCGTCCAGTTCTTCAAAGAACTCGGTTTCCGACAAGTGCACAGTTGGACTTTGCCGGACTATGAGATCGATCATGCGGTCATGATGCAGGCACCCGACGGCAAAAGCTGGATCGAGTTCTTCGATTTGCATGCAAAGATCCCTATGCAGGGCGAAGGTGCGCAGGAAGGACAGCAAGTATCGACCGGTGCTCTTGCACACATTTGCCTAAGCGTGGCGGATCTAGAGCGCGCGTCGGACAGAATTGTCGCAGCGGGTGCAAAGCACCTGCACGGACCGGAAGAATTGGCAATTGGCGACCCCGTAATTCGAGTGAAAAACGCAATTTTTGAGGGTCTCGCCGGCGAGATTATCGAACTCTTGCAACCTGTCCGATTCCCTGGCGACCGCTCAGTATAAAGAAGGGGCAACTGGTTCGAGTTAGACAGCGAAACCGAGATCGGGTTTTAGAATTGCGTATTTCGCAATTTCTTGCCATTATCGGAATTGTTGTTATCGCGAGGCGGTCATGGTCAATGCTCAGGATGAGGCACAGGAACGGGTCCACAGGTGGCTCACGGAGGTGTTACGCACCTGCGGCCGGAAAAAGAGCGAGGTTGCCGAGATCCTGTCGATGCAGCCGCCGGGCATCTCGCGTCTGGCCGCTGGCACGCAGAATCTGCGGGCGGATCAGATGATTATTCTGTCGGAAACCTTTGATGTTCCGACGCCGACACGCACCCCTTCACCTTCCGGCACGAAGGGCTTCTCCCGTGAGCTTTTCGACAGGGCTTACAAGCAGGTTCGGGACATGGAGGCAGACCTTCCACCCGACCAGAAAATGAGCCAGGAAGAAGCATTGGATGCCGTCTTCCACATCATGAACCGGCTGGGTGGTGCTCAGGACTGAATGAAGGCCAGCATGAGTAACAAATATCATTTTACAAAAAAACAGCTGCGCTTTCTTGACCTGTTCAAAATGGCCGCTGATTTCGATTGCCTCCCGCTTCTCGACTACTACTGCATGGATCTGTTCGACCATGATCGTATTTCCAGGTTGACGGAAGACCAGTTGGTGGACCTGGCTGAATGCGCCCAAAAGGACATCTTCGGCGAGGCCCTTGAAAAAGGCTACCGTCCCGCGTCTTTCCAATTCGAGGGAGACCGCAATGGACTTCTTTGTTGAACCTCTGACGATTGCAGATGTGGAAGCAGGCAGAGCAGGAGACGAGGCACGCTACCTCTTTTCCTTCTGGCAGACCAACAAGGGTTTCATGGAGCATGACCGCACCATGACCCGTCTCTCCCGCAAGCTGATCATAACCCGAGCGCATACGGGCGCTCGCGACGTGCCGGAGATTACATTCATCGGGAAAGACAGCACATTTCAACGCTTTTTCCCCGAATGCAGTCGCTCCTCAGCCCCTTCCAAACTGCTGCCGGAAGGCTACCGGCAGAGAGTCGCAAACGGCTACGGCGCTGCAATTGCCGGCGAACCCCACTACGACATCCAGAGGACCGGAGGCCTTCTCGGCGAAGGTCGTCCGGACCTGACGCTCGAGCGTCTTATCCTGCCATTTCGGACACGTGCAGGACTTCAACGTCTGTTTTGTCTGATGATACTTCGCGATCTTCGGCAACAATTCTGTCTATCAGATCGCACAGATCATCCGCCGTATTCGCGACATGGATCAGATTGCGGTCCAGGGTTTTCGGCAAGGGTCCACTCCAGCGCAACGCATCGAAATGCGCGCGCGTAAAGCCGCAGTCGCGCCAGAACCCGTCCTTGAAATTGAAGCCTTGAACCCAGCCGTAGAAATAGGTCGCGCGCCATTCATCCATGGCCTCAATCTGCGCCATCTGGTTCAGGCGGGCCCCGAGCTTTGCTCCCCGCCAACTGTCCGAGACGACAGTGCCGCCGATATAGACCACGCGCCCCGACACCCGCCGACCGACTCGCGGTTGCTCCAGCGCGAGCCGCACTTGCCCACCCGCGACATTCGGATAGCACCGGCTGAAATACTTGCGCCAGAAATCCGCCAGGGTCATAGGGTATTCCATCCGGTCGAACCGCGCACAAACACGACCGACCAGCGCCCCCTTGTCATCAAATAACCCCAACCAAAAGGCCTGCGAAGGCGTATAAGTGTTCAAGGTGGGCGTCCAATGCCCTTCAAGCAACGGCAGCCCGGCAGCCTCGGCGTGATGCTCGATCTCCTCAAAGTCACTGCCTCTGCGTAAGGTCAGTTTATGGTCCTGGAAATAGCGGTCCAAAACACCCCAGGCGCGACGCAATTGACCACGATCCAATCCAAAATCAAGATCATTCATACCAAGTACCTTTCCTTATTCGAAAATTACCTTCATTTTTCGTAATTTTCATTTGCCCACTTTCCGCTCCAAATTTTCGTCGGGTCGACAGAAGCGCCTGCGCAAGAATACCAACCATCGAATGCATTCAAGTCCGTCTGGGGTATCGAAAGTTGTTGGCGGAGTGACTGCATTTCAAAAACCGGCAAGCATCAGGGACCGGCATATGGAAGAAGCCCAGTCCTTGCTGGCTATGGTCAAAACGATTGCGACCAATGCGGGTGAAGATCAATGGGCTGAATGCCGGGCAGGGTGACTACCATCACAGGCGGAATTGATAGCGTGATCCTAGACGCCATAACAGCACTGGACGATGTCAGAAGCGCCAGCACACGAGACTGAACGGAAACAGAGAACCCCGCGAGACGGCTCACGACCGCTCTTGTTCAGCTCACGTAAAAAACGCCTAAATCCGCGACTTCTTCTATTATATCAAATGGAAAGAAATGGTGGGTGCACGGGGATTCGAACCCAGGACCGGCTGATTAAGAGTCAGCTGCTCTACCAACTGAGCTATACACCCACATCCGCCGTCGACGGATCGATCGTTCGCGCCGCAGCGCGTCGATGGGCGGTGTATATCGATGCGCGATATTCTACGCAAGCAGAAATGTGAAATATTTGTCTCAAGCCGGCGAAGGCCGATTTGAGCCTTGAGCGCCTTTCCGACGCCTTTAACAAGACAAAGGGCGTGACTTACGCCGAGCCCAATTTCAGCGGTTCCATCGATCCTCAGACCGACATCGAGGGAGAGAGCAAGCGAAGCCCGCAGATTTGGCGGAAAGCAAGATTCAGAAAGCAACAGCGCATTCAACGAAACAAATGAAATTTTGCCCTTGACCCTGCTGCAGCGGCTGACTAGGGTGCACCGCATCACGAACGGGGCTTGTCCCGTTTGTGTTGTTGGAAGCTTCAAGCCCTCTCGAAATCCTGTCGCGAGTGGCTTAAGGGTTCTGAGATGTATCGAAATGGGTTGGGGATCGGCACCGGTTGCGGATCTTCGAAAGTATAGAGGACAGACGGTCTGATGACGTCTCTCATTCTAGTGGTAGGAAGGCGCGCCGCCGGAACGGAGTAATCCGTTCGGAACAGGTTGGCGCGCATCTAAGGTCCCTCGGGGCCTTTTTTTGTGCCTCCCCGTCCCGAACCTCACTCTTAGTTGACCGGTGCCTTGGAAAGGCGCAAACCCACCACCATCCCTGCTCGATGCGAGCCAAGAAAGAACACAGACGAGCCAAGCCCCTGAAGCTCAGGGCCAATGCGAGGAAAGCAAGAATGACACGGGAGATGACCGGCGCCGAAATGGTGATCCAGGCGTTGAAGGACCAGGGCGTCGACACGGTATTCGGCTACCCGGGTGGCGCAGTGCTTCCCATCTACGACGAGATCATTCAGCAAGAAGGCCTCGAGCACATTCTTGTGCGCCATGAACAGGGCGCAGGCCACGCCGCCGAAGGCTATGCCCGCTCGACCGGAAAGCCGGGCGTTGCCCTGGTGACATCGGGGCCCGGCGCGACCAACATGGTCACCGCACTGACCGACGCCATGATGGACAGCATTCCGCTGGTCTGCATCACGGGACAGACTGCCACACATCTGATCGGAACGGATGCCTTTCAGGAGTGCGATACCGTCGGCATTACCCGCCCTTGCACCAAGCACAATTGGCTGGTCCGCGATGTCGACGATCTTGCGCGCGTTCTGCACGAAGCATTCTATGTCGCAACTTCCGGCCGCCCGGGTCCGGTCGTCGTTGATATTCCAAAGGACGTTCAGTTTGCCACCGGCACCTATCAGGGCCCGACGAGCAACCCGTCCGCAAGCCACAAGAGCTACCGTCCGCAACTGAAAGGCGACGCGCAAGCTGTCCGCATCGCGGCAGACCTCATGTCCAAGGCCAAGAAACCAGTGCTCTACACTGGCGGCGGCGTGATCAACTCGGGCCCGCAAGCCTGCCAGTTGCTGCGCGAACTGGTCCAGCTCACCGGCTTCCCGATCACATCGACCTTGATGGGCCTGGGCGCCTATCCCGCGTCCGGCGATAGCTGGCTCGGCATGCTGGGCATGCACGGCACCTATGAGGCCAACATGACGATGCATGATTGCGACGTCATGGTCTGCGTTGGCGCGCGTTTCGACGACAGGATCACCGGCCGCATCGACGCCTTCGCGCCGAACGCCACGAAAATCCACATCGACATCGACCCCTCCTCGATCAACAAGACCGTCAAGGTTGACCTGCCGATCATTGGCGACGTCGGCCATGTACTGGAGGATCTGGTTCGAATCTGGCGCACGTCCTCCCTTAAAGCCGATCCGGCAGCCATGAAGGACTGGTGGAAGCAGATCGACATCTGGCGCGCCCGCAATTCGCTGGCCTACCGTCCCAACGAAGACATCATCATGCCGCAGTACGCGATCCAGCGTCTGTATGAGCTGACCAAGGACCGCACAACCTACATCTCCACCGAAGTCGGCCAGCACCAGATGTGGGCAGCCCAGTTCTACGGCTTCGAAGAACCGAACCGGTGGCTGACCTCCGGCGGTCTCGGCACCATGGGCTATGGCCTTCCCGCCGCCATTGGCGCGCAGGTCGCGCATCGCGACGCCCTGTGCATCGACATTGCCGGGGATGCCTCGATCCTGATGAACATTCAGGAAATGTCGACGGCCGTCCAGTTCGGCCTGCCGGTCAAGGTCTTCATCCTGAACAACCAGTACATGGGCATGGTCCGCCAGTGGCAGCAGCTGCTCCACGGCAACCGTCTGTCCCATTCCTACACCGACAGCCTGCCTGATTTCGTCAAGCTGGCCGAAGCCTATGGCGGTGTTGGCATCCGGGTCGAAAAGCCCGGCGATCTGGACGGCGCGATCGAGGAAATGATCTCCATTGACAAGCCCGTTCTGTTCGACTGCCGCGTGGCCAACCTTGCCAACTGCTTCCCGATGATCCCATCGGGCAAGGCTCATAATGAAATGCTGCTGCCCGATGAAGCGTCCGACGAAGCGGTCGCAAATGCCATCGACGACGCCGGCAAGATGCTGGTTTAAGGGGAGAGACGAACATGAACGCACAAACCAACCTAAGCGCCCCGTCGATCTATTTCATGGCGGAAACCAGTGACAAGATCGAAACTCATACCCTATCGGTGATCGTCGACAACGAGCCCGGCGTGCTCGCCCGCGTGATCGGCCTGTTCTCCGGCCGTGGCTACAACATCGACAGCCTGACCGTGTCGGAAACCGAGCACGAAAAGCATCTGTCGCGCATCACCATCGTCACCACCGGCACACCCATGGTGATCGAGCAGATCCGCCACCAGCTGGATCGCCTCGTCCCCGTCCACCGAGTGACCGACCTGACCGTGGAAGCGCAACTTGCCAATCAGGACAAACCGCTCGAACGGGAGCTCGCACTGGTAAAGGTGGCAGGCACCGGCGAAAAGCGCCTGGAAGCCCTGCGCCTGGGCGACGCTTTCCGGGCCACAGTGATTGACGCGACGACCGAGCATTTCGTCTTCGAGATCACCGGCCGCACCTCCAAGATCGAGCAGTTCATCTCGATCATGAAGCCGCTCGGTCTGATCGAAGTCTCCCGCACTGGCGTGGCTGCGGTTCAAAGAGGACCGGAAGGGCTTTAAGGCCGCAAGGATAAAGACAAACGAAAGCCCGCCGCGAGACATCACGGCGGGCTTTTTTGTACGCGCGCGCCTAGGCAGTCCTTTGTTCAAAGTGGTCAGGGTCATTTGCCGCTTGCCGCAGGCACTTCAGCCTCTTCAAGTTTTGGCTTTTTTCGACTGAGCATGCTGTCCCTGCGGTGTTAGTTTATCGGGAGGCAGTCAACAGTGTTCGTTCTTCTAACTCTCTTTATGTTGCCCAGCCCTTTTGCCGCAACGCATTGGCCAAACTGAAATTGCGTCATCCGGTCGGCCCGAATGTTTCGAAGTGTATTTTCGAGGCCGGGACACCCAGGCCCTCCAAACCGCCTCGAAGATCAGCAATGAACCGGCTTGGGCCGCAGAGCAGGTAGTCGGCATCTGCCCCCTGGTTCAACGCGATCAGCTGCGCAGCCTTCACACGCCCTTTGACGTCATAGTGGCGGCCTGCAACATCGCCTGCGCCCGGCTGACTGTAGAAAATCTTCTGTCGAATGTTCTCGTTGCCGGCCACGAGGGCGTCGACCTCATCTTGGAACGCGTGCTCCCGCCTGTTTCGGGTTGCATGCACGTACCAGCCGGTTCTGCACTCCGCCGCCAACTCATGGAGCATGGACAGCATCGGTGTGAGACCGACACCAGCGCTGACCAGAACCACCGGTCCCTCGCCTGCCGGGAGGGTGAAATCGCCTGACGGTGCACGTGCCTCGATCACGTCTCCTTCGTGGAGATGATCATGCAGGAAGCGTGACACCAGTCCGTGCTCTTCGCGCTTGATGCCGAGCCGGTAATGCGTGCTGTCCGAGGCTGCTCCAGACAGCGAATAGCTGCGTCCCGACGTCCCGGTCTGGCTCGGGATCTGCACGGTGACAGGAAGGTGCTGCCCGGCCAGGAACGGATCGAGCGGACGCCCATCCGCCGCCCCGAGATAGAAGGACGTGATGCCTGAAGACTCTGCCGTTTTGCGCACCAGACGCAACTTTCGCGACAGGTCGTCAAGCCTCACCCACCGCAAGCTCAATGCCCCCGGCCTGTCGACCACCGCCTCAATCTCGACGGTGATCATCCGCCTGGCGTCCGGGTTTACTGACCCATCCGGCGACCAGTCGACGCTTGCGCGGCCCGACAGATGCAGGAGCCCACCGGTTTCGAAATCGATGAAGAGCAGCCCGACGCGCGGATCGGACACAAGGTTTCCGATCGTATTGAAGAAGTTGTTGCCCGGGTAGTCGGGGATTTGAACCTGCACCGGGCTCACCACCTGGGCAAATCCGGCTGGCCCACCCCGGTGGGAGGCATCATAGCCGTTGGCGGCATCCCCCTGCTCGCCTCCTTGCTCGCCCCCCTGCGCGCTGTGATATCCGGAGCCGATAAACAGCGTGTCCGCCGCGCGAATACGGGCGATCTGCCTGGCGCTCAGCTGGTTTGAGTGCACAGGCTCTTGTTGCACCACGCCGCGAACCCGGGTCCAGTTGCGCTCATGGATATACTGGGGGCAGTTGCCAAAGGTTTGGCGGATGTCGATGCCATAGCCGTCTTTCACCGGATGCAAATGTCCGCTGAAGCGGTTACGGCGGCGGCTGGCCAGCTCGATGCCGACCACGCCGATGTCGCCGCCTTCTTCAAACCGGCCCGCCAGCGGATCATTTGGATCAACGCCAGTCTTCAATATCAGCCTGCGCGGATCGGGGGAGCAGACAAAGCCATCTTCCCCTTCGACCACACTGACCCAGGTACGCCCTTCAGTGTCGCCGCTTGCGACCACGAGAAACGGCAAGGACATATGGAAGTCCCTATGTTGCTCGGGCAGATAATCGCGCACGAAGCCGCCTGCCCATTGCGCCACATCTTCCACGCCCGCGCGCAGCTGGGCGGCACGCTCACCTGCGTGAAAGGGATTTCGCTCTGTCAGCTTCGTCATTGCGGTTGTCCTTGAGAATGCTGCCGGGGCAGAAAGACCCCGGCGCCTGTTTCGCTTCAAGCCAGTTCCGGGATTGGCGACGCCGCCATGGCAACGAAATTCGGCTGTGCCTCAACACGTGCCAGCCAGGCGCGAATGGCCGGATACGGTGCAAGATCAACGCCGCCTTCGGGCGCATGGGCGATGTAGCTGTAGCCGGCGACATCCGCGATGGTAATCTCGTCCGTTGCCAGCCAGCGGCGCCCTTCAAGATGCGGTTCCATGACCTGAAAGAGGTCATGCGCCGTCTTCACCGCAGCGGCATGATCACGGGGCACCCCGAAGAGCTTCACCAACCGGGCAGAAGCAGGTCCGGAATAGATGTTGTCCGCCGCGATCGTCAACCAGCGCTGCACCTCGGCCGCAGCCTTCGCCTCGTCTGGTAGCCAAGCCGAACCCTGTGCGTAGGTCTTCACAAGGTAGGTCAGGATCGCGTTGCTGTCGGCCAACGTGTAGCCGCCATCGTCGATCGCGGGCACCTTGCCGAAAGGACTGATTTTCAGAAACTCCGGGGCCTTGTGCGCCCCATTGGCCATATCCAGATCGATGGTCTCATAGGGCAAGCCCAGGAAGGCGAGCATCAGCTCGACCCGGTGGCAGTGGCCGGACTTTGGATTGCGGTAGAGCTTTATGGCAGTGGTCATTGACTGGATCCTTCTTTGCTAAGGCCTCGGAGCGCGAAGAGCGATGCATCTCCAAACGCTCCTGATCTTGCCTCTGCCTCAGAAGTAACTTGTTTCGAAAATCAAATTAATATAGCCGTTTCAAAATATACTATTTCACTAAACGATAATAATGAGCCGCCCGATGGACAGAGTACAAAGCCTTGAGGTCTTTATTGCAGTCGCCGAGGCCGAGAGCTTTTCGGCAGGCGCTCGCCGGGTGGGCCTGAGCGCACCGTCAGCCACACGGGGGATCAACGCGCTGGAAGACCGTCTGGGCGCAAGGTTGTTTACCCGCACCACGAGGCGGGTGCGCCTGACCGACGTTGGCAAGACCTACCTGGAAGACGCACGCCATATCCTTGCCCAGCTCCAGGCCGCCGACGACGCGGCCGCGGGCGCCGCATCAAACCCTGTGGGCGTGCTGCGGCTGACCTGCCCGAATGAATTCGGACGGATCTATGTCACTCCCGTGCTGACGGGTTTTCTGGACACCTACCCGAATGTCTCGGCCGATGTCATCATGGTCGACAGGATCGTCAACATGGTCGAGGAAGGCTTCGACATTGCCGTTCGGATCGGACCTTTGCCCTCATCGGGACTGGTGGCGGTCCGCATCGGACAGGTTCGCCGGATGGTCTGCGCAACACCGGACTATCTCGAACGCAATGGCCTCCCAAAGACCCCTGCCGATCTGCTCCACCATCAAATTGTCGCCACAGCGCCCGTCAGCGCGGTTGTCGATTGGCGCTTTGGCAAGGACCAGTCCGAGACGGTGCGGGTCACGCCCCGCCTACGGGTCAGCAGTGTTGCAGCGGCCATTTCCGTTGCCCGGCAAGGTTGGGGCCTGACAAGGGTCCTGTCCTACCAGATCGGCAAAGACCTTCAGGACGGAACGCTTCAACCTATTCTGGAAGAGCATGAACCAGAACCGCTACCTATCCATCTGGTCCATCTCGAAGGCAGACGCGCGCCCGCCAAGGTCCGGACCTTCATCGATTTCGCCAAGCAGCGCCTGCGCGCCGTCTCCGTTTTGAATTGATCGATGGTGGCCGCCGGGCGGGTCGCCGGCAAGCGCGGCCCTGAAGGGCTTCAAACGGCGAACGCTCAGAACAACGTTGCTGTCCCACACTCGACCCTGGACCTTACCTCCGGCCTCGCATCAAGTCCGGGCCGGCAAGGACACCGTTTCCCATTGCATGAGCCTGACGCGGAGGCCTCACGCTGGAAACTACGGCCGGCTTTTTCCACCCGCCTCACCTCCTCGTCATCCCAGACGCAGCAAGGCGAAGATCCGGGATCGGAGAGCCGAAGCCTTCATGAAGCGGAATGCCAAGGCCAACATCCCCCAAGCCGCGCGTCCCAGGACACCCCGGGAGCTCACCGGTCCCGGCTCGCGTTGCACTTGGCCGGGATGACAACGGTGCGGTTTGCCCCTTTTCGGAAGTCTAAGCCAAGAGAAGTCGGTGCGAGGGGATTTGTGTGACTTGATCTGCGCTGCCTTGCACCCCATTGGGTCCGCTCGGCGGTTCTGCGTGCTTGGTTAGAAAGCTCAACGCTTCTCGGCCTGATCTGCAAGCCAGCCGTTCGTCGCAAACTGATTGAATGCCCTGAATGGACGGGATGCGGACGTTTGCTGCGATCCGTTCGAATGACCGGATTGGGGCCGATTGCCACAGTGAGCCTGCTTTATGCGAATGTCCGCTACGCGGACTTTCGAGACCTTCGCTGCGTCTGCACCAATGTCGGCTTTGCGACTGCCTAGACTTCCTAAAAGAAGTTCGGCACGCTTCGTGCTATTGTCTGCTTGGGCGAAAATTTAGGGGCCGGTATGATTCTTGATATCATTAGCTTGACCGCTGAAATCATCAAAATAAGCAAAAAAGAACGAGCAGAGGCGCGAACTGAAAAGAAGGAATTACTTGAAAAGCTAGAGAATGCGTCGGGCGAAGACATATTTAAACTTATGAACCTTATAAGCTTTGCAAACATGGACGAGTTTGTGGCTGAAGCGCGCTTACATGCGCAGCAGAGTTTCAAGATCTGTCTGTTTTCGGCAATCGCTGGTTTCATACTCATCTGTGTTTCCGTCGGTTTTGGCATCTATTTTCAGTTAAATGGCATTCCAGGGCTGTCCGCTTCTTACCTTGGCGCAGTAGTCGGATTAATTACCGAGGGAATCTCAGCAATTTTCTTTTCCCTTTACTCGAAGACGACTACACAAGTTAATCATCTGCATGACCGTCTTTTGGGCAGCCAGTCGGCTTACTCCGCAATGCTAAGCACCTCCCTTCTCTCAGATGAAAAAGTTCGTGAGGAGCAGATAATTTCAGTTTCAAATAAGTTCATGTCGCGGCTAGACGGCTTAGATAAAGCCACGAAGGTTTGACGCGGTTGCCGAGTACGAACGCCGGTCAGCATTAGACTTCCGGTTTGCTGACGTTGATGAGGCCTGAAGCATTAGTCGAACTGGGCTCTTTCCGATCATTCGCGGCACCATGATCGAAGGTCAACTTTGGGCCGAAAGCGACTGTTGATCTTATCCGTTCGAACGCCCGCTTGAGTGAGAGCGCTTGCACCCCCCCTTCCCCTTCGCCCCCCCCCCTTTCAAAGACCAAAACAGGCATCTGCTCTGGACGCCTTGCGGCAATTGCCACCTGCCGCTGGACGCGACACGGATCAGCGCGTATACGACACGCGCGTCAAAGACGCGTCCACGTCGTCTTTGCTCTCCGTTTAGACATGACAAAAGGCTCAAGGCCCATGATCCACGGTCTCTCCCGTCCGAAGAACCAAATTCGCTGGCTGCTGCTGGAAGGCATTTCGCCCACCGCCACCGCGATCCTGGAAAAGAACGGCTACACCAATTTTGAAGTGCTGAACACGGCGCTGGACAAGGAAGCCCTGATCGAAAAGATCAAGGGCGTTCATATTCTCGGCATTCGCTCGCGCACCCAGATCACCGAAGAAATCCTGGAAGCAGCCAACACTCTGGTCGCCGTCGGCTGTTTTTCCGTCGGCACCAATCAGGTGGACCTGGAAGCGACCGTCAAGCGCGGCATTCCGGTCTTCAACGCACCGTTTTCCAACACGCGCTCGGTCGCCGAACTGACGATCGCCGAAATCGTCATGTTGATGCGTGGGGTTTTCACCAAGTCCTCAGCCGCGCACGAGGGCAAGTGGCTGAAGTCCGCTGCCGGCTCCCATGAAATGCGCGGCAAGACCCTGGGCATCGTCGGCTACGGCAACATCGGCACGCAGGTCGCCAACCTGGGCGAAGCCATGGGCATGCGGGTGATTTTCTCCGACATGACCGACAAGCTTCAGCACGGCAATGTCACGCCCACCGAGAGCCTGGATGAATTGCTTGCGCAGTCGGACGCGGTGACGCTGCACGTTCCTGACACGGCCGAGACCCGCAACATGATCACGGCCACCGAGATCGCCAAGATGAAGAAGGGCGCCTTCCTCATCAACAACGCCCGCGGAAAAGTGGTCGATCTGGACGCCCTCGCGGCTGCATTGAAATCCGGGCATCTGGCCGGCGCGGCCATCGACGTCTTCCCGGTGGAACCCAAGTCCAACAAGGATGAGTTCATCAGTCCGCTGCGCGGCCTCGAGAACGTCATTCTGACCCCTCACGTTGGCGGCTCGACCGAAGAGGCTCAGGCTCGCATCGGCGAGGAAGTCTCCAAGCGTCTGGTGGAATACTCCGACGTTGGGTCGACCGTTGGCGCCGTCAACTTCGCCGAAGTTCAGCTGCCCAAGGGTACAGACGCGACCCGCTTCATCCAGGTGCACCACAACGCCCCGGGCGCGATGCGCACTTTGACCGATCTCTTCACCCGGCACGACTTCAACATCTGCTCCCAGTACCTGCAATCCTTCAAGGATATCGGCTACGTAGTGACGGACGTTGACAGTCATGTGGAAGATCCTGAAGCGATCCTCGAAGAAATCCGCGCCCTGCCCAACACCATCCGGGCCCGGCTGCTGAACCGCGTTTGATCCAGGGTCTTTATAAGATGACAATACGGCGCGATGCATCATCGCGCCGTTTTTCGTAGTCGAGAAAAGTCCGCTTACAGAGGGTTAGCTCGCCGATATGCATCCTTCAGTCTTGCTGATATTCGGCACATCTCATGTTGGCAAATCGACGCTTGCCGCAGGTATGGGGACCGCTCTGGGCTGGAAAGTTCTCTCAACCGATCAACTGGCCAGACATCCAGGCAGGCCATGGCCGGAGGTCAAACCCGCGGTAGCCGACTTCTATGAAAGTCTGAGCGACGAAAGCATCTACTGGTTTCTTCAGGTCCATCACGAAAACCTCTGGCCTCGTATCCAGCATCTGATTGCCGCCGAGAGTGCTTCCAGGCGAGGCCTGGTTTTCGAAGGCTCGGCACTGCGCCCGGAGTTTATCGCCAGTCTCGAGGGCCAGGCTCTTGTGCCAATCGGCCTTCACGCCAGCGCCGACTTCCTCCAGCGCCGCATAAAGACTGAGAGCCGCTACAATGAGCTCGACCACAGAATGAGATCTCTGGTCGACAAGTTCATTACACGGTCTCTGCATGACAATCAGAACATCGTCTCAGCCGCCCAGAAGCTTGGGCTCAGTCTTGTGAATATTGAGGATCGTGACAAGCTGGGCCAACTTCCAAATGATCTGAAAGAGCTATTGTCTCGGTAGATCTACAAGACCGAAGTCAAAAGCCCCGGCAAATGCCGGGGCTTTTTTTTTCATTCCGCAGGCTCGACAACCAGAAGCAGCCGCGCGGCATCGCCATCGTCCTGATGCGGTGACCGGTGCAAGAGCCCGCAGGTCTCGTCATCGGACCAGAGCGCGCCCCTGAACAACCCCACCTCGCCCATCGCCATACGCTCGTGATGGGCGGGATCAGCGACATCAGCTGCAGAGACATACTCCGTGCCGGCGCCGCGATAGCAGCAAAGCAGCCGCGCTCGCACCTGATCGACGTGGAACTTGGGGCACATCGTCCCGCTGGTTACATCAAGGCGGATCCGCACATAACGAACCTTCAGGATTTTTCCGACCGCAAGCGCAAGGTTTCCCGCATCCTCGATCAGGAAGTCTCGCTCTGGCGACGACGCAAGTCCGGCTATTTCACATGCATGAAGGAGGGCAGCCCTGGCCAGTTGCGCGGGGACAACTGTCCGAAGCGTGGGCAGCTCGTCCTGGGCAAGAGTGTCGATCCAGGTCTGAAACTCAGGATCGACGGTTCGCTGCCAGATCGCTGCCGCAACGCCGGGTTCTGCAATCTGATGCAAGATCTCCCGCTGACAGCTGTGCAGCACATCGCTCGCAACAAGGGGCTTCCATGACGCTGCAGCTGCGCGCTCCTGAGGAACGTCACGAGCCAGTTCGCGCGCGCCGCTCATGCAGCGGCCTCGGACCGCTGGTAGGAGGGGAACGGATCGGCAAGACCTGCAAATGCGCTCAGGTCATCGCCCGCATCTTCGCCAAGGACACAAGCATCCAGCCATTGCGTCAGCTGCGGCCAGTCGATCCCCGCACCAATAAAGACGATCTCCTGACGCCGGTCACCAAAGGGCTCCACCCAGAGCGATCTGGCGTAGGTCCGGGCCCGCTCGTCGTCGGGCCAACGCTCCTGCGGGATCGACGCCCACCAGCGCCCTAGCGGACTGACACTCGACAGGGCACCGGCAAGGGAAAACTCGAGCACCCAGTTCGGCCGTGAGCCGATCCAGAAATGCCCTTTGGCCCGAATGACGCCGGGCAGAGGCGCATTCAAAAGCGCATGGATCTTCGCAGGATCAAAGGGACGGCGGGCGCGGTAGACGAAGGACTGAACACCATACTCCTCCGTTTCCGGAACATGATCCGCAAAGCCGTAAAGTTCCTTGGCCCACTGCGGATGTTCATGTGCCTTCTCAAAATCAAAGAGCCCGGTGTTCAAAATGTCGGAGGGCGCAACTTCGCTGTAGTCCGTCTCGATGATCCGCGCGTCCGCATTAAGGCTGCGGATGATCTTGCGCGCTGCATCGACCTGCTCGGACCTGGCGGCACTGACCTTGTTCAGCACCACGACATCGGAGAACTCGATCTGGTCGGTCAGGAGATGAACCAGCGTGCGTTCATCCTCTTCTCCCAGGGTCTCACCGCGATCACTGAGAAAGTCGTGGCTGGAGAAATCATTGAGAAGGTTCACCGCATCAACAACCGTAACCATCGTGTCGAGGCGCGCCACGTCCGACAGGCTCTGGCCCTCCTCGTCGCGAAACTCGAATGTGGTCGCCACCGGCAAAGGCTCGGAAATCCCGGTCGATTCAATCAGCAGGTAATCAAACTTGCCCTCGCTCGAAAGCCTCCGCACTTCGTTCAGCAGGTCATCCCGCAGGGTGCAGCAGATGCAACCGTTGGACATTTCAACGAGGGTCTCATCCGTATGGCTGAGTTCCGCCCCGCCCGCTCGTACGAGGTCCGCATCGATGTTGACCTCGGACATGTCGTTGACGATCACCGCAACGCGCAGGCCGTCCCTGTTGTTCAGTACCCGGTTCAAGAGGGTCGTTTTACCGGCACCGAGAAAGCCGGAAAGAACCGTGACGGGTAGGCGGTCGTCAGTCATTGGAAACCTCATTATGTAATGTTATTACATTACTACTAACGTATTTTCCATTTCTTTCGCAAGCCTGATTTCTCGCAGCCAACCAATTGACCCGGACAGGCATCCCCGACAAGAGACCTTCAGTCGGCATCTCCTTCTTTGTCCCTAGGGACAATTTCCTGTTTGACTCCAAGGGGTTTTGCGCCAATTTTGGAAAAAAGGCACAGGTTTCTCCAACCTGCCCTCAGGCGCTTCATCCTGTTTGGAAGGCGCCTGACTTCAAGCTTTAACAGCCCTGAGTTGAGACGATGACACCTTCGCGCCTATCGGTAAATGTCAACGCTATCGCCATGCTCCGCAATCGCCGGGACCTGCCCTGGCCGAGCGTGACAGGCCTCGCCTCCATTGCCATGGAAGCCGGCGCGAAGGGCATCACGGTTCACCCCCGTCCGGACGAGCGACACATCCGCAAGACGGACGTCTTCGAGCTCTCGGAGATGATCGAGGACCGCTACCCGAACAAGGAACTTTGCCTTGAGGGCTATCCCTCGGACGACTTCCTGAAGCTGGTGGAAGAAGCACGGCCGGACCAGGTGCTGTTCGTACCTGACGATCCCGATCAGACGACCTCGGACCACGGCTGGCAGTTCGACCGCGACACCTCCCGGCTCGCAGACGCCATTGCCTCGTCAAAGGATTGGGCCGTCACCGTGTCGTTGTTTTGTGACCCCGATCCATCCGCACCAAGACACGCTGCGAACCTCGGCGCCGAGCGGATCGAGATTTATACCGGCCCCTATGGCGCCTGTTACGACGACCCGGCAAAGGCAGAGATCGAACTCACCAAGGTGGTCGAGACTGCGCAGGCAGCCTACGGCCTGGGCTTGGGTGTCAATGCCGGACACGATCTGACGGTCGCGAACATCCCTGCCCTTATTGCTCGTGCGCCGTTCATCCGCGAGATGTCCATCGGCCACGGCTTCACAGCCGACGCCCTGATCTACGGATTTGCCGAGAGCGTCAGGCGCTTCAAAAACTCTATGGGCGAAAGCTGAGCATGTCGCTGAACGAACAAATTGCTTTCTTGCTTCACGCCGACAAGCTCAAAAACGTTGTGCGCAAAAACAAGTTGGTTAGCGGCGAAAGAAACGAGAATTCAGCGGAGCACAGCTGGCATGTCAGTCTCCAGGCGGTGGTGCTAGCAGGGCATGCACCTGAGAATTTGAAGCTCGACACCGTGCTGAAGATGTTAACGATCCACGACATCATCGAAATTCAGGCTGGTGATCATTGGGTCACTGAGGAAAATGAAACCGACGTCGCGACCCTCGAAGCCGCCGCCGCAGAAGAGACTTTCTCTCTCCTGCCAGACAATCAGGCCGCGGAGTTCAAAGCTCTCTGGGCTGAGTTCGAAGCCGGTGATAGTCCCGAGGCTAAATTTGCAAATGCCATGGACGCACTGCACCCGATGCTGCAGGTCTTCGGGCCGAATGCGAGTGGATTTTGCCACCAACCACTGAGCGCAGACTTTTTGCGCCGAAAGAAAGCGCCAAGACTTGCCCCCTATCCAGACCTGTGGGCCTACGCACAAAGCCTTCTCGATGCGGCCGTTCGCAACGGCTATTTGATGCCCTGACGCAGGTTCCAACCTGCCGCCTCACGAACTGACGAGTTAAAATATGCACCTCGAAGCCTGGCTCCTGTTCATTGCCGTCTCCCTTGTGCCTGCTATCAGTCCCGGTCCCGGGGTGATGCTCGCCATTCACAACACCCTCCGCTTCGGCCGCAACGCGACACTTGCATCCGCATCTGGCAATGCGCTCGGCCTGGTTTGCATTGGCTTTGCGGTTGCTCTCGGCTTTGGCGCCCTGATGGCGACCTCCGCCATGGCCTTCACCGTGCTAAAACTGATCGGCGCTGCTTATCTGATCTACATCGGCGTGAAAGTCTGGCGCGACAAAAGCTCATTCAACACCCTGGAAAACGATCTGGAAGGCAGAAAGAGCTATCGCGTGCTCTTCGGCCAGGCGTTCTTGGTTTCGATCACCAACCCAAAGGCCATTCTCGTTATCACCGCCCTGTTTCCGCAGTTCATGTCGAAGAGCGGGTTCCACCTGGACCAAACCATCATTCTGTCTGTCACCTACGCAGCTCTGTGCTGGGCCAACCACGCGGCCATCGCCTATGCGGGCGAAAACGTCCGGCGCTTTCTCACCTCCGAGAAGCGGCTGTCCATGACGCGCCGCATCACCGGCGGACTGTTCGTCGGCTTCGGTGCGGCCTTGGCGACGGCAAGCCGGTAATGCTCGTTGCGGCCTGATCCCAAATTGATCAATGTTCTCGCCCTTTGTGGAAGCCTTCGCGCAGCGTCTTCAAACAGGGAAATCATCATGGCTGCGGTCGCACTGCAGCCTGACTGCATGAGCATCAAGCTTTACGCAGGGCAGGCTTCCCTGCCCCACTTCAATCCCGACTTGGAAGAGACAACAGACCTACCAGATAAGGTCCTCGAGTTGCGGTCCCTTGTCCAAGATGCCGATGCCTTGCTGATTGCCTGCCCGGAGTACGTTCACTGCCTACCCGGAAGTTTCAAGAACCTGCTCGACTGGCTGGTCGGTTGCCCTGACTTTCCAGGCAAACCAGTCGCACTGTTTCAGGCCACAGAGCGGCATGAATATCTGCCAGTCATGTTGCGAGACGTTCTGACAACCATGTCGGCGAAAGTCATCGAAGACGCTTGTTACGAGCTATCCGCGCGCAGCAACAAGTTGACCGCAGAGGCACTCATCAACGATGACAACACCCGCATGTCGATTGCAGGCAAACTCAAGTTGTTGACCAAAGCGGTAGAAACCGGCCGCGTCTGACCCGCTTCGGGAAAAACTTAGTGCACCCGGCCCCGTTCGGCATCCAGAATATCATCAGCGTCGAGAGCGGCGATCGGCAGCCGCTTGTCGGTCGGCACATCGCCAGTGAGTTGCAGGGCCAGATAGCGGCCACAGCATACGCGCAGGAACGACGTGAAGTTGCCCAGATCATGCCCGGCATCAATGCTCTCGTGATGGAGTTTCGTGATCAGCTGGATCACGGTCATGCCATCGCGTGTGGCGATTTCCTCAAGGGTTGTCCAGAAGAAGGTTTCCAGTCGAACGCTCGTCACCATGCCATCGATCCGCAACGAACGGGTGCTGCTCGCCCATAGATCGGCATCTGCCTGGATGAAGAGTTTGCACATGGCGAAGTCTCACGGCCTGTTCAGGTGAAGAGGAAACAGTCTACCGCGATGACATACGGACCGAAAGCCCTGCTTTTTGCGCAAAATCGGGACTGCGTTCAAAGCAGGGCTAGACGTGTCCGGATCGGGGGAACCGGACACGTGGGTCTTGGGAAAGTCGCAGTCAGACTGGAAGAGCTGGCTCAGGCAGCGAGCGTCCCGACAGCTTCGCCGGCCATGACGGCCATAAACTGCGACAGCCATGCCGGATGGGCCGGCCAGGCAGGTGCGGTGACCAGGTTTCCATCCGTCACGGCGCCATCGATGGCGATCTCCGCATAGGTGCCGCCGGCAAGTTCCACTTCAGGACGGCAGGCCGGATAGGCAGAAACAGTCCGCCCTTCGATCACACGGGCAGCTGCCAGAAGCTGGGCCCCGTGGCAGATCGCGGCAACCGGCTTGCCGGTCTCGAAGAAATGCACGACCGCGGCAATCACGTCCTTGTCAAGACGCAGATATTCCGGCGCGCGGCCACCCGGGATCACCAACGCATCGTAATCGGCAACATTGATGTCGGCGAAAGTGGCGTTCAGCGAAAAATTATGCCCACGCTTTTCCGTGTAGGTCTGGTCACCCTCGAAATCATGGATCGAAGTGGCGACGGTTTCGCCCGCTTTCTTGCCGGGACACACTGCGTCGACACTATGGCCAACAGCCAGCAGCGCCTGAAACGGCACCATGGTTTCATAGTCCTCGGTAAAATCACCGGTAATCATCAGAATTTTCTTGGAGCTCATGTTTTCCTCCCAGAGCAACAGTCACTCCGGAAAGCTACCAAAAGCCGTCGGCAAGCGGGTATTAGGTCCTTACTACATCGCCGGAACGGAGGTAGAGGCCCCGTATCTCGGCATGCAAAATTCAACTGCCGAATTTGAGACGCCTCGCGTTCTCGACAGTTTTCTCCTGAATTTCGCCGTCCAGCAACGGAAGCACCGTATTGTCCATGAGGTAAGGTGCAAGCTCGGATTCGGGCATCGGCTTGCCAAAATAGAACCCCTGAAAATGATCGCACGACAGCGAGCGGAGATAAGAGGCTTGTTCCTTTGTCTCGATCCCCTCCGCAGTCACTTGCATGTTCAGCTTGTGGCCAAGGATGATGATGGTGTCGAGGATATGCTGGGTACGCTCATCGCTCTTGCCAAGAGACATCACGAAGGAACGATCGATCTTCAGCTTGTTGAAATTGTATTTCCAGAGATAGCCAAGGCTGGAGTATCCTGTGCCGAAATCATCCATCGACAGCTGAACGCCCAGATCGCGCAGCGCATCAAGCTGGTCAGAGACATTGTCAGCCTGTTCGATCAAAAGGCTTTCGGTCACCTCAAGCTCCAGCCGCGTCGGCGCAAGTCCCGTCTGCTTCAGAAGTTGTGTGATCTGGGCAACAAGCTTGCCGTCTTCAAACTGCCGGGTCGAAAGGTTGACGGAAACAAAAAGGTGTTCGGGCCAGTTGGACGCGGCTTTCATGGAGCGCTCGAGCACCCAGGCGCCGATACGCATGATCTCGCCATTTTCCTCCGCGATCGGAATGAACTCCGACGGAGGAATAGAAGAACCGCTGGAATCCTTGAGACGAAGCAATGCCTCGAAGCCAGCGACCTGATCCCGGGCCGGATCAATCAGAGGCTGGAAATGAACTTCAAACCGGTCTGTCGCAAGTCCAAGAACGACACTCTCTTCAACGTGCCGGCGGCGGGCCACCTTGTCCTCCAGATCCGGCGTAAAGGTAACACAGGTGTTCCGGCCCATCAGCTTGGCCTGATAGAGAGCCACATCCGCCTTATTCATGCGATCATGCAGGTCCAAATCGTCACCTGCATCCGTGTGAACACCCAGGCTTAGATGCCCCGTGACCGCCATCCCGTCGACCCAAACCGGTTCGCTGACCGCCTCGCGCAGGTTTTCGATCATCTGCTCGAGCTGCTCAGGCGAGCGATTGGCGGCAAGAATGACAAACTCATCTCCGCCAAAACGTGCAGCGAGGTCCCCCCGCGACAAAAAGCCGGAAATCGCATTGCCAACGTGACGCAGGAAGGCGTCACCGACCTTGTGACCGAACGTGTCGTTGATGGTCTTGAACTTGTCTACGTCAACGAAAATCACGGCCGTCTTGCGAAGATCCAATCGGCCCGATTTCTGGTATTCCTCGATCTTCTGAAAGAAGGTAGCCCGGTTGTGCAAGCCGGTGATCTGGTCGACCGATGAAAGGATGCGCACCTTCTCGCCCGTCTTCATTTGCTGGCGCATCTTGACGATATAGGCAACGAAAGGCACACCAAATGTCAGAAGCACCAAGGCGCCAAGGGTGGTCGCCAAATGCAGAAAATTGCGCCGAAAAAGGGATGCGACCATAGTCTGGTCAACATAGACTTCGACCACCCCAAGAACGTCACCCCCAGCAGCTTCCACCGGCACATAGGCTTCTACGTAGAGATCCGGCCGATTGGCCTTGGCACGCCCGTCGTTCAAATCGATGACAGGTGATCCATTATCAATGACCATCTGAGCATGACCATTGTGATCAGCCATCGCCCCCGGCTCAAGCGGTGCGCCGAGCTCATCGGAAATCAGCACCAGGTTGGCATTGTCATCAAACAACTTGAAGCGGAAGACATCGCCAACATGAACAGCCGTATCGATGGCATTGCGCTGCTCCTGTGTCGGCACGCCACTGTCGATCAAACCCTCAAGGTCGGGCATTGTGGTGGCAAGGTGCATCGCCCAATTGCGCGCCTTGCGTTCAGCATTCTCCTCAATGACCGTTTCGACTGTGTCATTCAAGCCCGACTGGGCGAGCCAAAACATCGACCCGCCAAACAGAATGAGAAAAGCAAAGACCAGGGCGCCTTTGAGCATATTTTCACCTCGAAATAGACTTAAGAGTCAGTATTCGAGAAAATGATCTAATTTTTTGATAAACTCGACCAACAAATTCAAAGGCAATTCAGCCATATAAGACGAAAGGTCTATATCTCAGCACCCATATACATCAGCAGTATTTACAATGAAACACCTACGGCGCCACCTTACCCGGCCGCACCGGCCCGTTTTGCTTCTTGATGCTCATCCTCAACCAGACCGACCTTCCAGTAACCCGAAATATAGGCATCCTTCCGGTCAACGCCGCGATCAACCTGCACCAGTTGACGCAGTTGACGAATGAGGCCGCTTTCACCGGCAATGCAGGTCTGAACACGTCCGTCCGGCCAGCCCAGGTTCTGAATGAAGTCCAGCTGAGCCGTTGAGGACTTGTGAGGATCGTCCTGTACGAGCCAGTGAACGTCGATGCCTTCGGGCAGATCGATGTCCTGGCGATCCTCCAATGAATGCACTTCAAACACGGCCACGCCTTTTGCTGAGCGAGGCATCGCCTCCAGCGTTGCTGCCGCCACGGGCAGAGCGGACATGTCTGCTGCGACCAGATACCAGTCGGCATAGAAATCCGTCACCTTCACCGGACCTGGCCCCATGAAGGCCAGAAAGTCACCCGGTTTCGCCGCCTGGGCCCAGACAGTCGCAGGGCCGCTGTCGCCATGCGCAACAAAGTCGATGTCCATCTCGAGGCCCTCACGGCGGAAGGAACGAACCGTATAGGTCCTGATTGTGTGCACCTTCTTTTTTGGCAAAATGGCTTGGTGAAAAGCGGTGAAACTGGCCAGATCCTCGCCTTCGCGCGGAAACGCCAACTTGCAATGAGCCCCTTCCATGTGATCGGGAAAGTCAGCCAGATCGTCACCTGTCAGCGTCACCCGGACCATATGCGGCGTGATATAAGACGCTGACTTAACGGTAAGAATTCGGGTCTTTCTGCGGTTTGGAAGCGCCATTTGGTGTCCTATATATGAATTTTAAAATCATATTTAGTTTCTCTCTCGCCATTTTTCAAAGCAGGTTTGAAAAGAAACTGCCGGCGACTTGAAAAATCCGGCTTGACGGCAAACACAGAAGGGAACTATGAATACGAACCGTACCGTACGGTACAAAGATAAAACAAACGGCGGACGCGGACTCTTCCGGACAGTCTGCCACCTTGGAAACGCGCCGAAGAACCAGAGACAGAAGTCATGTCCCTCGCCCCTGCAGTCGACACGGAATTCGAAGATGTTGCCTTCACCCCGCGCCAGGAAGCGGTGCTGGAGTGCGCCCTCGGATTGTTGGTAGAGGGCGGAGAAAAGGCCCTGACAACAGCCGGTCTGGCGCGCACGGCCAACTGCTCCAAGGAAAGCCTCTACAAGTGGTTCGGTGATCGCGACGGACTTTTGGCTGCTGTCGTCGCCTATCAGGCAAGCAAGGTCCACTTCCCGCCCGAGAGCGGTGCGACCGCGGACGCGGAAACCTTCCGCACCCACCTGATCGCCTTTGCAACAGAGCTGCTTGCGGTTCTCTTCGGCGAAACTTCCGTGGCGCTCAATCGACTGTCCATCGGCCAGTCCAATCGCGACGACAACCGGCTCGGTCGGCTGCTTCTGGTGCGCGGCAAGCATATGATCAGCGCCAAGGCGCGTGCGTTGCTGGAGGCAGGCCGCCACCGCAACTATCTCAAGTTTGACGACGCGGAGGAGGCCTATCAGGTCCTCTACGGCCTGGCCGTGCGCGACGTCCATATCCGCTTGCTGCTGGGCGAAACCGCCAGCGCAGCTGAACGCGACCTGGAAGGACAGGCCAGGGACGCGGTTCAACGGTTCTATTCGCTGTTCGGCGCCTGACGCCGGCCAGCCAAAACAAGTTCAGCACATTTCCGGGCACCGGCCTTACAAAAGCAGGCCCCGGGCACAACGGGAGAAAGGAATACCCATGCGTGTTTACTACGATCGCGATGCAGATCTGAACCTGATCAAGTCCAAGAAAGTCCTCGTCATCGGTTATGGTTCACAGGGCCGTGCCCATGCCATGAACCTGAAGGACAGTGGCCAGAAGGACATCGCCATCGCCCTGCGCGAAGGCTCCACCACCGCTCTGAAGGCTGAAGCCGATGGCTTCAAGGTCATGACCGTGGCCGAAGGCGCAGCCTGGGCCGACCTGATGATGATGGCGACGCCTGACGAGCTGCAGGCTGACATCTACAAGGATCACATCGCCGCCAACATTCGTGACGGTGCTGCAATCGCCTTTGCGCATGGCCTGAACGTACACTTCGGTCTGATCGAGCCGAAGGACACCATTGACGTTCTCATGGTTGCTCCGAAGGGCCCTGGCCACACCGTACGCGGTGAATTTGAGAAAGGCGGCGGGGTGCCGTGCCTGATCGCCGTTCATCAGGATGCATCCGGCAACGCCCATGATCTCGGCCTGTCCTACGCTTGTGGCGTTGGCGGCGGTCGTTCGGGCATCATCGAAACCACCTTCAAGGAAGAGTGCGAAACCGATCTCTTCGGCGAACAGGCTGTTCTGTGTGGCGGTCTCGTCGAACTGATCCGCGCTGGCTTCGAAACCCTGGTCGAAGCCGGTTACGCACCGGAAATGGCCTACTTCGAATGCCTGCACGAGGTGAAGCTGATCGTTGACCTGATCTACGAAGGCGGCATCGCCAACATGAACTACTCGATCTCCAACACCGCTGAGTGGGGCGAGTATGTCACTGGTCCGCGCATCGTGACGTCCGAGACCAAGGCAGAGATGAAGCGCGTTCTCACCGACATCCAGAACGGCAAGTTCACCTCCGATTGGATGCAGGAGTACCGTGCAGGTGCCGCCAAGTTCAAGGCAACACGCCGCCTGAACGACGCACACCAGATCGAGGAAGTCGGCGAAAAACTCCGCGGCATGATGCCGTGGATCAAGTCCGGCGCACTGGTCGACAAAACCAAAAACTAAGTCCCGGGCGCCGGACTTGGCCAAGACATCTAAACCTTGCGCCCGCCAAAGGCAGGTCGCAGAGGATCAAGTCCGGCGCACTGGTCGACAAAACCAAAAACCAGGCGGTCGTTAGATCGCAGCAACCTTAAGGGCCGGAAGCAATTCCGGCCCTTTTTGCATCACGCCAGGCTTCAGCGCAGCCACACCCTCACCGCCCTTTTCAAAGCCGGTCGATCCTCGCAAAAAACGAACTCCACAAAAAAAAGAAAGCCCTGTGCATTGTTAGAATTTCCGACACTGCTCTGATTCAAAATAGCTTTTGCAACTGCCCCGCAACTCCCCATACGGTATTTTAGAAAATCACTAAAATTTTAGGGAAACGGGTAAGGAGCCGGAAAGCCGCGCTACCTAGTCTCCCGCCAATCGTATTGTCGATTTTACCAAGAAATATTACCGAAAAAAGAGCGTTCCATTATGGACAAGTTCTCACTTCTGGCGGCCAATTGCCTGATATTAACCGTATTCTCGGTTTCGTTTTTGACGGCCTTCCACGACATGAAGCGCGAGCGTTTCTGGCGTACCTGGGTCTCTGGAAACCTGTTTCTTGCAGCGGCCCTGTTTTTCTACATCTTTGATGCCGGTCTGCCGGAAATGCTTGCGTTCATTGTTCCAAACGGCCTGATGATCGCTGCCTTGGCGCGCTACAATCAGGGCGCAATGCAATTTAACGATAGAAAGGTCAGCTATCTGCGTCTTCTGACTCCGATGGGCATCATGCTGGCCACCAGCCTGCCCGCACACATCAGTCAGAACTATGCACTGGCCTATGCGGTCACCAATCTGATGCTCGCCTTTTTGGCGACAGCCACTGCAGCAGAGTATTGGTCGCGCCGCGCCGACGGCCTGTCATCCAGATACGGCCTCGCATTCAGCTTCATGCTCATGTCGGCGTCCTTCGCGCTGCGCGTTGCTCAGGGCATCGGTGCAGAAAGCAACCTGCTTTTCGGCCTGACGGATGAGTTTCTGCTGTCCGTGCATCTCATGATCGCCCTGGTGTTCGTGACCACCAGCGGGGCATTTTCTCTGTCCCTGGCTTTCGAGCGCAAGTCCGCCGAGCAGCTGGATGCTGCCCATAGAGATCCCCTGACTGGAACCTTCAATCGCCGCGAGTTCACGTTGCGGCTGAAGGAGCTGCTGCAACGGCCCGAGCGGGGGAACTTCGCAGTGGTGCAATTCGATCTGGATCACTTCAAATCCGTCAACGACCGCTTTGGTCACGGCGCCGGAGATGAGGCCCTTCAGATCTGCACTGACATCATGCAATGGCATCTTCGCGAGGAAGACTGCCTGGCCCGCGTCGGAGGCGAAGAATTTGCGGCCCTCATGCCGGAAATCTCACACTCTGAAGCCCTAGAAATCGCCGAACGCATCCGCACAACGATTGCCGATACGCCCTTGCACTTTGCACCCGAGGACGTTCGCCTGACGCTCTCTGCCGGCATTTATCACGGCAAGGGCAACGGCATGGACCACAAACAGCTTCTGAAGCTCGCCGACGATGGGCTCTATGAAAGCAAGCATGCAGGACGCAACCGCGTCTCATTGACCAGATCCGACGCGCTCACCATCGTCGAGGATGACGAATGGAGCGGTACGCCACCCGCTCTGATCAAAAGCTCCGCTCCAAAAGCTTCGTGACCTGACGGTCACGGGCGCCCTCGCTTTTGCCGCCCATGACCACAACCAGTCTCTGCGCACCACCACGACGCGCCGTCGCAACCAGATTGTAGCCTGCCATGCTGATGTAGCCGGTCTTCAGACCATCCACACCGGCGACCTTGCCGAGCAAATTGTTGGTCGCCCGATAGGAGCGGCCATTAAAGCTGAAGGATGTCGCGCGAAAGTACGATCCATACTGAGGGAACCGGCTTTTCAGAGCCCGGCCAAGGTTCGCCATGTCCCGCGCGGTCGTGACCTGCGCGGGATCCGGCAAGCCACTTGCATTGACAAATCGCGTGCGCGAAAGGCCCAGCGCGCGGGCCTTCGAGGTCATTTTTGCAGCAAAAGCGCTCTCGCTTCCCGAGATATTCTCCGCAATCACGATTGCCACATCGTTGGCTGACTTCACCGCAAGTGCTCGCGCAGCCTGCTCCACGGTGATCGTTGACCCAACCTTGAGGCCCAGCTTGGCAGGTGGCTGGCGCGCCGCCTTGGCCGAGACCGTCAAAGGCGTGGAGAGGGAAGACCGCCCCGATGAGACTTCCTCGAACAGGAGATAAAGCGTCATCATTTTCGTCAGAGACGCTGGGTAGCGCGGCTCATCCGCGTTGATCGACGAAAGCTCAACCCCGCTCGCCATGTCGATCACCATCTCGGAATAGCCGCGTGCCACGGCAGTCGCCGCCGGAGCATAGGGAACTGCGGCAACAGTCGGCACTGGCTGCGAAGCAACAGCACCCGGCGTAGTCGAGGTGGATGGTGCGGTCTGACAGGCTGCGAGCGATGCAGCAACAAGCAGGGCTGCTCCGCCCCGCGTCAGATGTGTCATGCGCATAGATTTACGCTTTCAGCTTATAACCCGTCTTGAAGATCCACCAGATGATCGCAAGACAGGCTGTTAGGAACACAAGTGTCATGGTCAGCGACAGCCCAAGGCTGACGTCCGCCTGACCGTAGAAACTCCATCGGAAACCGGAGATGAGATAGACGACCGGATTGAGCAGCGTCACATTCTGCCAGAAGGGCGGCAGCATGTTGATGGAGTAGAAGCTGCCACCGAGGAAGGCCAGCGGCGTCACTACAAGAAGCGGCACGAATTGCAGCTTCTCGAAATTGTCCGCCCAGATCCCGATGATAAAACCGAGCAGCGCGAAGGTGATCGCCGTAAGCAGGAAGAAGGTCACCATCCAGACCGGATGCTGAACCTCCAACGGCACGAAGAACGAGGCGGTGATGAAAATGATGACGCCGACCAGGACCGCTTTCGTCGCCGCGGCCCCAACAAAGGCGATGGTGACTTCCAGAAACGACACGGGCGCTGAAAGGATCTCGAAAATCGCGCCGGTGAACTGCGGAAAGTAGATCCCGAAGGAGGCGTTGGACAGGCTCTGCGTCATCAATGACAGCATGATCAGCCCCGGCACAATAAATGCCCCGTAGGAGATGCCATCAACCTCGGAAATGCGCGAGCCGATAGCCGCCCCGAAGACAACGAAATAGAGCACGGTGGAGATTACCGGCGAAACGATAGACTGCATGATCGTGCGCACGGTCCGCGCCATCTCGAAATAGTAGATGGCCTTGATCGCGTGATAATTCATTCGCCTTGCTTTCTCATTCGGAGCTCAAATTCAATTGCATCAACGGCAAATTTCGGCCTGCAATTGCTTCAGACGGCACTTCGCCAGTCTTGCGAAACCCAAGGTGCTCATAGAAGGACTGAGACAATGGTTCTGATTCAAGTTTAAGCCCGCCAAGGGCCAGGTCCTGCGCGGTCCTGTGCAGCTCGGCAAACAAAAGCTTCCCAAGCCCTTTGCGCTGGTGACCCGGGTCAATGAAGCAAGTCGCCACCTCACCTTCCCGTTCCCCTTTGTTGACCACCAGCCGAATGCAGCCTGCGATCTCGCCATCGATTGCCTCAGCTACCCAAAACGTATCGTCCAGAATCCAGCTGTCCCGGACTGTGAGCGCATCCCGGCAGGCCTCAATAAAATCATCATCATACCCGAGAGACGCTTTGGCCCTGAGGCAGAGCTCGGTCAAAATCACCTGCTCGGAGAGCACCGCCTTGCGGATTTGATAACGGTCGGCCAAACACTCACCCCTTTTTCACCAGATCAACAAAGATGTCTTCGAGCGAGCTTTGGGTCGTGTGTAGGTCCTGGAACCGAATGCCTGCGTCCGAAAGAGCGCTGATCAGGGAGGCGATACCGGTCCGCTCGCCCTGGGTGTCATAAATATAGACCAGTCGCCGCCCCTCGTCCTCCAGTGATAGACCGTGCGCGCGAAGCGGCTCTGGAATCTCGTTCATCGGCTCAGCAAGGTCCAGCGTCAGCTGCTTGCGGCCAAGTTTTCGCATCAAGGCCTCCTTGTTCTCCACCAGGATGATCTCGCCCTTGTTGATCACGCCGACCCTGTCGGCCATTTCCTCGGCTTCCTCGATATAGTGCGTCGTCAGAATGATGGTGACGCCCTTCGCCTTCAGTCCTTCGACAACCCGCCACATGTCGTGCCGCAGCTCCACGTCGACGCCTGCAGTCGGCTCGTCGAGAAACAGCACTTTAGGTTCATGGGCCAATGCCTTGGCTACCAGAAGCCGCCTTTTCATCCCCCCCGAAAGCGACATGATCGGACTGTCCTTCTTGTCCCACAGGGTCAGGTCCTTGAGGATCTGTTCCAAGAGAGCATCGTTACGCCGCAAGCCGAAAAGGCCCCGGCTGAACTTCACCTGATCCTTCACGATCTCGAACGGTGCAGTCGGCATTTCCTGGGGCACCAACCCAACAAGGCGGCGCGCGGCCCGGAAATCTGCCTGGGTGTCGAAACCGCCGATGGAGACCGAACCGGATGTCGGCATGATCAGTCCGCAGATCGTACTGATCAGTGTTGTCTTGCCCGCGCCGTTAGGACCAAGAAGAGCAAACACTTCGCCCTCCTCGATCTCCAGCGACACGGACTTCAGTGCCTCAAAACCTCCTGAATAGGTCTTTTGAAGGTCACGAACGGAAATGATCGGAGCCATGGGATCCCGCAATTGAGAACAGAAAAGGGAAGCGATGCACTGAAAACATTGCATCTGGACGACGGCAACGCACCAACGCACCGAAAGTTGCCCGCACACTGACAGAGCAGACATTGCTTGAAAAGAGGGCAGAGCCCCTCTCCTGACACCTTCAACGGCCTGAACGGTTGTTTCCGCAGACTGAACAGTGCGTCGTGCCGATCCATATGGGTATTCTGGGCAAGGTTGCTATCTTTAAAGGCAACAAAGGCAACTCGTGGAGATTTCCCGTGTCCATTCGCCCAGTCACCCATATTGGCGCAACCCAGCCGACCCTCGAAGGCGCCGGGGTAAAGCTTGACCGCGTTTTCGGCTTCCAGGATCCGGAAATGCTGGACCCGTTTCTGCTGCTCGATGACTTTCGCAATGAACGGCCAGAGGACTATTTGGCCGGTTTCCCCTGGCACCCGCATCGCGGCATCGAGACCATCACCTATGTTCTGGCCGGGACGGTCGAACACGGCGACAGCCTAGGCAACACCGGCGATCTTGGCGCGGGCGATGTGCAATGGATGACCGCAGGCCGCGGCATCATGCACCAGGAAATGCCGAAGGGAGACGCCAACGGCCGGATGCACGGCTTCCAGCTCTGGGCCAACCTTCCGTCCTCGGAGAAGATGACAGAGCCGCGCTATCAGGACGTCACGTCAAACGATATTCCCGTCGTGGTCGATGACGACGGCACCGCTGCGCGGATCATCTGCGGCAATTTCTGGGGCAAGTCAGGCCCGGTCGACGGCATTGCGGCCGAACCGCAATATCTAGACATCTCGGTTCCGCCGGGCCGGCAGAAACGCTTCAAGGTCGACACCTACAAGCAGACCTTTGCCTACATCTTCGAAGGTTCCGGCTCCTTTGAGGGCGCGTCCGATCCCTTCGGCGTTCTGACCGAAAAGGAACTCGGCGGCGAAGAACTGAAGTTCCGCGACCAGACCGGAGACCGCACGCTGGTGATCTTCGGCACCGGCGACGAAATCGTGGTGCAGGCGGGCGATCAGGGCATTCGCTTCCTGCTTGTCTCCGGCAGCCCGATCAAGGAGCCTGTCGCCTGGCATGGTCCGATAGTCATGAACACCAAGGACGAGTTGCGGCAGGCCATCAACGAATTGCGTGCCGGCACATTCATTCGCTGATTGCCTGGACACGCAACGCTCCGAGCCGACTTCTGGCTCGGAGCCTCTACCCGGACGAGCAGCCGGTCGGACTTGTTCTCGTCATACATCCAAGCTAACCGTTGAGCCTCGCCTGCCGTTTCCCGAGGGCTCATGACAATCAAGATCCGCCAGGCCCATCCGGGCGATACAACCGCGTTGACCGACATCATGCATCGCAGCAAGGCCTACTGGGGCTATGACGATGACAAGATGGGCGGATTCCGAAGTGCCTTCCGCATCTGCCAGTCAGATATTTCCGCCTACGACATGCTGATTGCCGAACGGAACGGCAAACCTGTTGGCTTTGCTGGCGGCCGACTGGGCACTGCCGAGGAGGCCCAAGTCTATCAGATTGTCTATCTCTTCATCGCGCCCGAAGGCATCAAACAGGGATTGGGACTTTTGCTGCTCACCCGCTTAAGTGATCTGGCCCGCGCGGGAGGCGCAACCCTGCTGCGGCTGGAGAGCGACCACTTCGCTGTCGACTTTTACCAACACAACGGTTTTCAACCCGTCGACAGCCGGCCCAGCAAAATGGCGCCGACCGGAAAAATTCCGGTTCTGGAGAAAGCCATTCCCACCAGCATCGTGCCTCTCCAGGACATCAAGCTAAAACTGGATCGTGGCACATCCTGGTGCTTTGAAACCGAAAACCACGCGGCCATTGAAAGCCACTGGCAGGACGCCCTGCGCCACAATCCGCACCTTTGGAACGGCCGGACACTCAAGCTGTCCGGGCATTCCTTCAAGGACGGCGTCTTTGAGGGTACATGTATGGAATGCTCGTTCGCCGCCTTTCTCACCTGGAGGGACTGGGGCGCGCCCGACCTGACCGCCTTCAACCTCTTCGGCTCAGCCATCCTAAGGTCCAGCGACGGCGCGCTTCTTTATGGCGTCATGTCGGACAAGACCGCCAACGCCGGCAAGGTCTATCCGCCTGGCGGAAACCTGGATCCGTCCGACGTCCTTGCCGACGGCACAGTCGACGTGTACGGCGCCATCTTCCGCGAGCTGGAAGAAGAAACAGGCCTCAGCCGGTCAGATGTGTCCCCCGGCGAACGGTTCGCTGTTTTCGATGGTCCACGCATCTCTATTGCCCAGGTGCTCGATGTGGACAAACCCGCAGAAGATCTGGCCCGCGACATTGTCGCGTTCTCCCTTGCCAGCGAGGAACAAGAACTGGCGGACATACGGATCCTTCGAAACCAAGGTGATCTCTACAGTCCCGACCTTGTTTCCTATGCCCGAGCACTGGCCCGGCACCTCTTGCCAATTTGACTGGACGAACCGTCGCTTACGCTTCCTTAACCAACCACAGCGCTTCCTGACTGGCGGACCACGGGCTTTCCGTGCAACAGTCCGCCGACCGTTATTGCACTGACCACTGACACCTCTCAGGAGACTGCCAATATGGGACGCCGCTACGCCATCCTCGACGTCTTCACCAACACTGCGCTATCCGGAAACCCCCTCGCGGTCGTGCTCGACAGCGAAGGCCTGAGCGACGCGCAGATGCAGTCGATCGCGGGTGAGTTCAACCTATCGGAAACCGTCTTTGTTCTGCCGCCGGAGAACCCCGGCCATTCCGCGTCTCTCCGGATCTTTACACCGGGCACCGAGCTTCCCTTTGCCGGTCATCCGACCGTCGGAACGGCAATCTTGCTGGCGACCGAGCGTTTCGGTGAGATTTCAGGCGAACAGGATGCCGTGGTCGTCTTGAAGGAAAAGATTGGCGCTGTGCGCTGCGCTGTGATCCTGCGCGAGAATGCAGCCGGTTTCGCCGAATTCGATGTTCCCAAGCTGCCCGAACATGCCGGCCCGACCCAGGATAACGAGTTGATCGCGGAAGCCCTTGGCCTCGACCCGACCGACATCGGCTTTGAAAACCACAAGCCATCCCGGTTCAAGGTTGGCCCTGCCTTCAACTTCATCCCGGTCCGGGATCTTGATGCCCTCGCCCGCGCAAAGCCCAATCTGCAGCGCTGGAGCGCGGCCTTTGATCAGGACGAGCACAACGACGCCTACGTTTATTGCCGCGAAACCCGCTCCCATGACAGCGCCTTCCAGGCAAGGCTGTTCGCACCGGAGATGGGCATTCCGGAAGACCCGGCAACAGGATCAGCTGCCTCTGCTTTCGCAGGCGCCATCCACTACTTCGACCGCCTGCCCGGCGGCAGCCACGTGTTCCGCATCGAGCAGGGCTTCGTCATGGGGCGTCCGTCCCTGATTGACCTGGAAATCGACGTCGAGGAAAAGCAGCTCCATGCAGTGCGCGTTGGCGGTCAGGCAACCATCGTCGCCCGCGGCGAACTGTTCATCTGATACAGCTTCCATGAGGCGGCCCGCCGGCGGGCCGCCCCTCGAGGGTTATTCTGCAGCTTCCGCCTGCCATTGAGGGGCAGTCGCCGCCCACGCAGGCACATCCTCAAGCCGATGGTACCATCTTCTGATATTCTCATATCCCGCCAAGGGAACTTGGGACTGCGGATGCAACGCAAGCGCGGAATGACTGCCGACCGAAAAATCGGCAACCGTGAGAGCCTCTCCCATCACAAACGTCCTATCGACGAGATGCGCATCGAGGATCGCGGCGAACCGATGGAAATTGCCCTCCGCGGCGGCGATCTTGGCCTCATCCGGCCCTCCTATGCCTAGCGCGGGTTTGGCAATGGTCTCCCATACGATATCGCCAACTGCGCGATTAAAGTGCTGTACTTCCCAGGACTGCCATCGCATGAGCTCGAAACGCTCTCTGGGACCGGACGGGCAGAACGTCTGTTCCCACGCTCGGTCGGCCAGGTAGATCATGGTCGGGTTGGCCTCCCACAGGACAATGTCGTCCATGACAAGTGTCGGCACTTTGCAGTTCGGATTGACCTTAGCCAATTCATCGCGCTCAGGCCCGACAACACCAAGATTCAGCCTTTCGATTTCGATTTCATCGTAGAGACCGTGATGGTGAAGCACTGCCTCGACGCGTCGGCAATTCGGAGAAATGGCGGTGGTAAAGAGTTTCATCGGTTCCTCTCCTTTTGATCGATTGCAGCCGGACAAGTGAATTCCCGGCAAGGCTGAGGCGCCATGAACTGCTCGGCGCTTTACTCAACCATAAGGTTGACTATAATGGCACCGCCAGATAGTCAATCAAAAGGTTTAGTAATGAGAAGTCCGGATATGACCCGATTGGACAACACGTTTGCCGCCCTCAGTGACAGTACCCGCCGCGCGATCATCTCCAGACTGTCGCAAGGCGAGGCCACTCTGTCGGACCTAGCTGACCCCTTTGACATGTCCCTGACCGCAGTCTCCAAGCATCTCAAGGTGCTCTCTGATGCCGGGCTGGTCGACATTGAAAAGCGCGGCCGCTCTCGCCATTGCCGTTTGCAAGGTGAGCCGATCAAGGAAGCCGTAGACTGGCTCGACAAATACGAGGCGTTTTGGGTCGACCGTTTCGACTCCCTCGCCCGTCATCTCGCCAAGGAGGACAAGCGCACATGAGCGACCAGCAAACCTCTGCTGATTATCTAAAATCTGAACCAGGCATGGAGCCTGTTGTCATCGAAGGCCTGTTTCGTGCGCCACCGGCGCGTGTTTTCCAAGCATTCACCCAAAAAGAAGATGTCCGCCACTGGTTCATTCCCAAAGCCGGCAGTCTCGTGTCTGCCGAAATCGATCTGAAGGTTGGCGGCAAATGGTGTTTTGTTATCGACCGGACAGAGGAAAAGCAGATCCAGTTTGAAGGTGAATATCTGGTCATCGATCCACCTTATCGCCTCGAATTCAACTGGCACCACGTACAGGAATTCGCGGACGGCTCTCGGGAGGCAACGGACAGTTCCCTGGTGACGATCACCTTCGCCGCGGTCGGTGATGCGACCGAGGTCAGGCTGTACCACTCCGCCATCAAGTCCGAAGATGCACGCCGCGGCGTTGGCGGTGGCTGGAGCAGCTGTTTCGACCGGATAGCAAGCCTATTGACCAATTGACTGAGGAGGAAAAAATCTTGGCATCCCATCCATTCGCCAGTCGTGAAGACTGGTTGACCGCTCGCCTTTCGCTCTTGAAGGAAGAAAAGGCACTCACCCGGGAACGCGACAGACTCGCTGCCGTTCGTCGAAATCTGCCGCTGGTGCTTGTTGACACCCGCTATGTCTTCGACACCTTGGAAGGTGCGAAAGATCTCCCGGAGCTGTTTGCAGGCCGCTCACAGCTTGTCGTCTATCACTTCATGTTCGGAAAAACCTGGGAAGAAGGCTGTCCGAGCTGTTCCTTCTGGGCCGACAACTATGAGCGCCTCAACGTACATCTCGCCGCACGAGATACGACCTTGGTCACCGTATCGAGCGCGCCTCTGGAAAAATTGACGACCTACCGAGAACGCATGGGCTGGACCTTCGAATGGGTGTCAACTGCAGGCAGCAGCTTTGGCATCGACTTCGGCGTCACCTTTCCCGGAAAAGAAAGCCCCACCGAGCTAGGGTACAACTTCACCGGCCGTGTTTTCGGGGAGGAAATGCCTGGCGTGAGCACCTTCCTCAAGCTCGATGATGGCCGGATCGCCCACAGCTACTCAACCTATGGCCGTGGCCTAGATATTCTGAACATGGCCTACAATCTGTTGGACCTGACGCCAATGGGCCGACAAGAGGAGAACCTGCCTCACCCAATGGCCTGGGTCAGAAGACGGGACCAATATGAGGCGCAAGAATAGTTGGAAGACTTTCCCGGCACGCGGACAAGCTCTGCGCCGCGCGGTCAAAAGACCAGCGGCGCATTGTCCGTCACCTCCTTCATGACGAAGAAGGTGCGTGTCTGGCGCACGCCAGGCAGCGTGATCAGCTCCCGGGCGTGAAGCCGATTGAAATCCGGCATGTCTTTCACGCGGATTTTCAAAAGATAATCGAAGTCGCCGGCGACCAGATTGCAGTCGAGCAGCGATGACATCTTCACAACGGCTGCTTCAAACGCCGCAAAGCTCTCGGGGGTCGAGCGGTCGAGAACCACGCCCACCATCACCAGCGCGCCAAGACCAACGCTTTGCGGCTCGACCTGCGCCCGCACGGACTTGATGAAGCCCTCCTGAAACAGACGCTGGGTGCGTCGGTGGCAAGTCGCAGCGCTGACATTCACCCGCGTCGCCAATTCCGCGTTGGTCAACCGGCCATCATCTTGCAGCAGACGCAGGATCTTGCGATCCGTGCGATCGAGTTCCGCCGTGAAAGATTCTTCCATTTTTCGGACCCATTCCGAGAGTAATAAAATCTTATAAACGTTACTTACATCAAATAACGTGAAATTTCATCCATCTTTGAAAGCACCTTCGGCGCACGTCTTGCTAGCATTTCGACAGATCAGACACCGGAGAAACGCATGCTAGACGACTTTGACCGCTACCCCCTCACCTTTGGCCCCACCCCGATCGAACACCTGCCCCGCCTGACCGCGGAACTTGGCGGCTCGGTCGAGATCTACGCCAAGAGAGAAGACTGCAACTCCGGCCTTGCCTTTGGTGGCAACAAACTGCGCAAGCTGGAATACATCGTCCCGGACGCCATCGCCTCAGGTGCAGACACGCTCGTTTCCATTGGTGGCGTTCAGTCCAACCACACCCGCATGGTCGCGGCCACCGCCGCCAAGATCGGCATGAAGTGCCGTCTCGTGCAGGAGAAGTGGGTACCTCACTACGATGCCGTCTACGACCGGGTCGGCAACATCCTTCTGACACGCCTGATGGGTGCCGACAGCCGGCTGGTGGAAGACGGCTTTGACATCGGCATTCGCAGCAGCTGGGAAGACGCCATGCAGTCCGTTCGGGACGAAGGCGGCAAGCCCTACGGCATTCCCGCAGGCGCCTCGGAGCACAAGTTCGGCGGCCTCGGCTATGTCGCATTCGCCGAAGAAGTGCGCGAGCAGGAAGCCGAGCTCGGTTTCAAATTCGACTATATCGTTGTTTGCGTCGTCACCGGCTCGACCCAGGGCGGCATGATTGTCGGCTTTGCAAAGGACGGCCGCGCCGACAAGGTCATCGGCATTGATGCCTCCGGCACGCCAGACCAGACCAGGGCACAGGTTCGCCGCATCGTCGACAACACCGCCGAGCTGGTGAAACTCGGCCGCAAGGTCAGCGACGACGAGATCGTCATCAACCCGGATTACGCCTACCCCGCCTATGGCGTTCCCAGCGATGAGACCAATGACGCGATCCGCCTCGCAGCTCGCACCGAAGCCATGATGACCGACCCTGTCTATGAGGGGAAATCCATGCAGGGCATGGTTGATCTCATCAAGAAAGGCTTCTTTCCAGAAGGGTCCAAGATCCTTTATGCTCACCTTGGCGGCGCACCGGCCCTGAACGGCTACAGCTACTACTACAAGGACGGCTGACCGGCGCCCTTCGGCTCAACCGGCCACGGACAACACGCCTGCCCCCATGTCTTGCCGGGGCGAGTGGCCGAAATATCTGGAATACTCACGGCTGAACTGGCTGGCGCTCTCGTATCCGACCTGGAACGCAGCGCTGGCCACCGGAAGACGCTCGGCGGCGATCAACCGCCGGGCCTCCATCAACCGCAACTGCTTTTGATAGTTGAGAGGCGTCGATCCCGTCACCGCCTTGAAGTGGGCATGAAACGCGGACACGCTCATCCCCGCCTCACCGGCCAGGTCTTCGACACTCAGGGACGACGCATAGTTGCGCCGGATCAGTCGCGCCGCCAGCGCAATCCGCGACGCACGACTGTCGCGCACCGCCAGCTGGCGCAGGATCTGGCCGTGGCGGGCCTTTAGCAGCCAGAAATGAACCTCCTTGCGGATCAAGGGCGACAGCACGGGCGCAGCGTCCGGTTTCCCGGTCAACTGGAACAGCCGGCCCATGGCATCGACCACTTCCGCATCCGCCTCAGCCACCCCGATGGCCCCGCTGGGTTGACCCGCGTGTCCATGCGGCTCGATCTCCGTAAGCAGCTCGTGAACCAGCGCCATATCCACCTCAAGCGCCAGGGCGACGTAGGGCCGCAATGCGTCGGCTTTCAGAACTCTTGCATGGGTCGGCAGGTCCAGACCGACCACCAGGGACTGCTGCGGACCGAAGTCCACGGCCTGATCGCCAAGCCAGGTTTGCTTGACACCCTGGAGAACAAGGCAAAAGATCGGCTGATAGAGCACGGGATAGATATCGGTCGCCCGGCGCCGCATCGCAACGCTCAAACCCGCGACTTCGGTTGCGAGAGGATCTTCGCCTATGCGCCGTCGATGGCCATAGTTTTGAACATCGCGGACAAGATCTTCAATCGGCATGAGTTCAGCTCCCTGAGACCTCATCCCTACGCCGGAGACCAGTCTTCCGCAATCCCCTCCCGCGGAAGATCTGGAGAATCAGGCAAGTACCAGCGAGAATGAAGCAAGTGCGGAGCTCCCCCGCGCATTAGGTTCCTGTCACAGCCAATCAGGAGACCTGTAATGACCACTCAACGCAAAATCGCCCTTGTCACCGGCGCCAGCCGGGGCCTTGGCCGCAACACCGCCCTTCAGCTTGCGCAAAAGGGCATCGACAGCATCGTGACCTATCGATCCGGCGAAGCGGAAGCTGACAAGGTTGTTGCCGAAATCAAAGCCATTGGCGGCACCGCCGTCGCGATGAAGCTGGACACCTCCAACACATCCGGGTTTGGGGACTTTGTTCACGATCTGCAGGCCGTCCTGAGGGGCCATTGGGACCGCCACACATTCGACTTTCTCGTCAACAATGCAGGAACCGGCCTTGCCAAACCCTTTGCCGAGACGAGCGAGGAAGAGTTCGACCAGCTGATGAATGTCCACGTGAAGGGCGTCTTCTTTCTGACCCAGCGCCTGCTGCCGCTCATCGCCGACGGAGGGCGGATCGTCAACATTTCCTCTGGCCTTGCGCGCTTCACCCTGCCTGGCTCGTCCGCCTATGCCACCATGAAGGGCGCGGTCGAGGTGATGTCGCGGTACATGGCGAAAGAACTCGGCAGCCGCCAGATTGCCGTCAACGCCGTTGCGCCGGGCGCCATCGAGACGGATTTCAACGGCGGTGCGGTGCGCGACAATCCGGACATGAACAAGATGATCGCCAGCACCACTGCAATGGGCCGTGTCGGACTTCCCGACGACATCGGCGGCGCGATTTCCAGCCTGCTCTCAGGAGACCTGGGCTGGATGACCGCCCAGCGCATCGAAGTCTCCGGCGGCCAGAATCTTTAAGGCAGAATCTTTGGGCCAGAACCTTTAAGGCAACTCAGCATCATCGGCGGGCGGGACAAGCACCCGCCCGCCGGACGCAGGCTTAAATATCAATCTCGGCCCAGATCGCGTGGTGATCCGAAGCCGCGTGATGCTTTTCCTCGAGCTCGGGATAGATTTCCCAACGCGGCGGCCGCGACCCGGGCCAAACGCCCCTCCGCTCCAGCCCGCCGAGGGTCACCTTGTCGAACAGCGCCGGCGACAGGAGCAGATAGTCGATCTTGTCGTCGTCATTGCCCAGCCCATGGGTGCCGATCCCCCGGTTGCCGTTGTCGACGTTGAACTCGAACTCGGTAAAATTCGGATGTTCGCAGACATCCTTCAGGTCCGTATCCGCCAGGAGAGGTGCAAGTTCCGGGCTGTCCGGCGTGTCATTCAAATCGCCCAGCACAACAACATTCTCGAGACCGTCTGCGATCAGGCGATTGTAGTAGCTTGCGACAGCACTTGCCTGCGCCAGGCGCTTCGCTTTGCTGACCGGATCATTGCCACCGTATTTGCTCTTGAAATGATTGGGCAGAACCACAATCGTATCTCCGCCTGGCGTTGTCACCTCGAATTCGGGACAATCGCGGCTGAAGATCCGGTTGCCGTCCGGCTTGAGATCATCCACGTGGCTGCGCATGTTGCCGATCGGATAACCGTTGCGGGTCGCAAGGCCGACGTCGATGCCGCGGCCATCATTGCCGTCAATCAGCATGACATGCCGATAGGCTTCATCGAGCCCCAACCGATCCACCATCAGATCCTGGAACGACAGCAGCACAGGCCGGCTTTCCGCCTCGACCACAGCGAGGATATCGGCCTTGAGATCACGGATCATGCGCGCCGTATTGGCGATGGCCACTTCATCGACCGCCTCGGTTTTGAGTTCGCACCAGCCCACCCAGCTGGATCGACCCTTCGCCTTGATGTAGGGCACTTTCGGCGCGTTTGGCCGGGAAATCAGCAAGCCGCGAATTTTGCGGATGCGGGTGTAGCGTCCCTCGTCGCGCTTGAGCATGCCGAGCTGATCGATCAGCTCCAGCATACGAACCTTGTCTGCGTCAGAGTAGACCTCATGCTCGAAAAGCTTGTTCAACTCGGCATGTGCATCGAGCACATCCTTATGCGCGTCTTTTTCTGGCCCGTTGAACACCCGTGCCCGGTCAAAAAGGTTTTCCACATTGAATGCTGCAATTCGCATGATCCTGCCTCCCCTGATCAAGCCTGCAAATGAACACCACCTTAGTTTGCAAGAATGACAGAAACATATCAGAAATAGTTGATCCCGACGCCTGCAAAGCGGCTTTCTCACGCCACCAAAGCAAGTTACGCTCACCCCCAACCGCAGATTTTACCAAGAGCTCGCCTCTCCAGGCAGCCGGTCCCAGGGGAAAGTCACCACCATGTCCAGATCATCGGTTTTCAGCCTCAACATGTCGCATCGTCTTCCCTTGCGTGTCGCCGGCGCGCTCCTGGCAAGCCTCATGGCGTCTGCCGCGATGGCGCAACAGGCGGCCGACACGGTCTCCCCGGAAAGTGCCAGCGCGCTGCCTGCCGGCTTCGAGAATCTCTCGCCCGAAGCAGCGGCCGCGCTCGCCGCCAAGAAAGCAGGCGAACCGGTCAAGGCAAAGGACTGGATGATTGCAGCCGCCAATCCACTTGCCGTTGAAGCCGGCGCGAAAATCCTCAAGGCGGGCGGCAGCGCCGCGGATGCCATGGTCGCGGTTCAGACCGTTCTTGGTCTCGTGGAGCCCCAGTCCTCGGGCCTTGGCGGCGGTGCATTTCTGGTCTGGTATGATGCGCAGACCGGTGAGTTGACCACGCTTGACGGCCGCGAGACCGCGCCACTGGAAGCCGACCCGACATATTTCCAGGACGAGGCAGGCGAGCCGCTGAAATTCTGGGATGCTGTCGTCGGCGGCCGGTCTGTCGGCACGCCGGGCACGCCGAAACTCATGGAAGCTGCCCATCAGCGCTGGGGCAAGCTCGAATGGGCACCGCTCTTCAAGGACGCGATCGCACTCGCCGAAGGTGGCTTTACCGTTTCGCCGCGCCTTGCCTCCCTGGTTGCAGGTGACGCGGACCGGCTCGGACGCTTCGCCGCTACCAAGGCCTATTTCTTCCCCGGCGGCGAGCCCATCAAGGCCGGCGACACGCTGAAGAACCAGGACTATGCCGCAACCCTCAACTCCATCGCCGACAATGGTGCCAAGGTCTTCTATGACGGTTTGATCGCAACAGACATCGTCGACACCGTCCGCGGCGCGCCCGGCAATCCGGGCCTTCTGTCGGCCACGGACTTGAAGATCTACGACGTCAAGGAACGCAAGGCCGTCTGCGCTGACTATCGTGACCGCAAGGTCTGCGGCATGGGCCCTCCCTCGTCCGGCGCCCTTACGGTCGGACAGATCCTGGGAACCCTGGACGGCTATGATCTTGCCAAGCTGGGGCCTAAGAGCGCCGAAGCCTGGCGCCTGATCGGCGATGCGTCCCGTCTCGCCTTTGCCGATCGCGGCCGCTACATGGCCGACAGCGATTTCGTCCCCATGCCCACCAAGGGGTTGGTTGACCCGGCCTATCTCAAGACCCGGTCCGACCTTCTGAAAGGCGACGACGCTCTGCCCGAAGTTGCCCCCGGCACGCCGCCCTGGGATCACGCACGCCTGATGGCAGACGATGAGAGCATTGAACTGCCGTCAACCTCACACATCTCCATCGTCGATGCTGATGGCAACGCGCTGTCCATGACCACCACCATCGAGAACGGCTTCGGCTCGCGGCTCTTCGTCCGTGGCTTCCTGCTCAACAACGAGCTGACCGACTTCTCCTTCCGTACCCAGAAAGACGGCCTGCCCATCGCCAACCGGCTGGAGCCTGGCAAACGTCCCCGCTCGTCCATGGCACCCACCATCGTCATGAAGGACGGCAAGCCGGAGCTTGTGGTCGGCAGCCCGGGCGGCAGCCGCATCATCGGTTATGTGGCAAGTGCCATTATCGCCCATCTCGACTGGGACATGAATATCCAGGCGGCCCTCGCCTACCCGCACCTGGTCAACCGTTTCGGCACCTTTGATGTCGAGGAGGCCACCGCAGCAACCGAGCTTGCCGCACCGCTCGAGGCTCTGGGCTACAAGGTCAATCCCCGCGCCCTCACCTCCGGCCTCCACGCCATCGCCATCACCTCGGACGGCCTTGAAGGCGGTGCCGATCCACGCCGCGAAGGCATCGCCCTGGGGAATTGAGCACAGCACGCGGCGGAAGGCGCATCGATGGTACCTTCCGTCGTGACGCACCCCGCTTTCAGACCTGAATTTGGATGTCTTTTCCGACGCAATACCTGTTGTCGAATGTCGCGAACCTTTGACTCGATGCATCAAATTTTCTGAGACGGATCACGCAATACTGGCCGAAACGTCAAGCATTTCTGACCAAGACCAGCCATTCCGCGCACTAGCTCGCATGTATCACATGCGGACGAAGTGACCAAAGGCTGATTTGGGCAAACTTCTCAAACCGGCCCTGAGCGGTCATTACGCCATCTGTTGCCAGATGTCAGCTCCTCCCTCGAGAGCCAGAGATAAGTTCCTACAGACGCGTTCCTGTCGGAAAGCGAACTCTTCGAAAAACGGAGAAAAATGAGGGTCTGAGGTCAGCTCTCATTGTTGGCTAGTTAGAATTTATGGTCCCAAGGTTTCCACCCTGAATTGCGACAAGCTTGTTTGCTATGTGCATTCTCGTAATTACTCAATATACCAGCATCTACTTTATTGAAACTAATTTTATCAATTATGACTTCCTTATCGCGAATATTTTCTTTAGGCGTGGCATCAAAGTAAAGTATCGCCTCAAACAAATTATGATCAAATTCAAACAAGAGCCCAAAAACATTTGGGTCCTCATTATCATTCGAATAGATAGTTCTTTGAATGCAACCTGCTTTCGTCACGCGAACGCGAAGAAGATTGGCTATAAAATTTTCTGGAAAAAACCGACGCTCTTCGCTTCCAGCATTAAATAAGCCAGATTTGTCTTCGATTTTCAGGCCTCTCGAATTGCCGTCAACACTACCCTGCTTAACGAATATTGACGTATCTGTTTCGATAAATGTGACATTTTCTTCCCTCGCTTTAAGTAAAGTAATAAATGAAGAAACATAATTGTCAAAGTATTTCGAATATGGTTTAAGTTTAAAAACTTCTGTTCCGCCGGAATTACCATCATCTTTGAACCCATCAAGCCACGGTAAATGGAATTTATTTATGTAGTATCTTGCATCTCTCTTAAAACAGCCGGGGTCTTTTTTAGCGCCGATAAGCGCCGTATTAACGTCTATATATGCATAAACAGCCAATGCGATATCATGTGGTTGAAAAATTTCGGCTGCTGCCTTTGTGAGTTTTTCACACGCAACCAAAGCTTTGCCATCTGGAGATGCAAATATTTCGCGAACATCTGAAGATGTTGGATTTGTTCGGAAGTAATCGCTTAATTTGATCGTTGACGATGCTCCTTTAGCTTTCACGCTTTCTTCCATAACTGATCTGCTGTTCAGAATACTATTTTCTTGGTTCACGATCTGCAAATTATTATCAAGTAACGAGTCTTTATATTCCAACTCAACATTAAGCTTGAATGGAGTGTATTCCACCTTAGGGGCGAGGAAGTGGTATTGAAAACCGATCCATTTACCACTTTCTCTTTTAAGAACCGCGTTTCTCGTAATTCCGCGAACGGACTCAAATTTACTCAGCTTTTCCTTCAACGAACTAATTAGGGTTCTGTAGGGCGCAATTGCCATCACATCATCGGCTAAAGACAGTGGCGTCACACCAGCGACCGTACTTGCTAGTTGACTACCTGCTTCAAATATTTCTTCAATAAATTCAACATCGATCTCATCTGATCGGGTATGCATTACGTTTAATTTTACTTTTATTTCCTCATCGGATTTTCTATAAAACAGAGAATGACCATTGAAGCTTTTGCTATCTAAATATTTATAATTTGATGAGTCTTCATTTGTTTCAAACGAAAATACTGGTTCGATCCAGAATACTTCCCCTCGCGATTCAGCAGTAAGTGTTACGATGAATTTTCTTTTTTCTTTCTTAAATAGAGACTTCGCCCAGGCTACAATTGACCGTTTGAAGAAATCCTTGGCCTCGGGGTCACTATCAACATAAGAAACCGCTATCTCTCTACCTTCCTCGTCTTCTTCCTTTTTTCCAATGAAATTGTAATTGATCCGGACATATCCCTTGTCGGACTCCTTTCCTTTGTAGCGATAGAATAAAAATTTGTTGTTAGCAGAATTTTTAGCACGATCTTTATCGCTAATTACCGGGTCGTTAACGCCTTCAAAGCTTCTGCGCGCGTCTCCACTGGGTAGATTTTCTTCACAAGAGAAGGATAAAGAGCACCAAGACAGCGCCTTTGCGGGAATAGTCATTGTTGCGAAAATTAGATATCCTGATAACAACAGTGTCGTTGCAGACTTCAAATTCATCATTTTTATCACCCAGAAAATTGAAGAATTGGTAGTAGGCAATTCAAAGTAATAGCTGATTGTATAAGTAGTAAAATTTCTCTATTAGCCACTCTTACCGCCAAAAACTGTTTTGACTGCGACATTTGATCAGAGTTACTTTAGTCAATATCTTCGACCGTGAACGCTCCCAGCTCCCAAGATTATAGTTGCGCGGCGTTGAAAGGCATCTGATTGGTAAAGTCCAGCCTTTCCATTTGCGGTACGTTCTTTGAGATAAGCGAAGTGCAACAATTCAATTTGTTCTTTGTCTATTTCATTATTATCAATCATGTTATTCCACGTCCTAACGTTGTGGGCGCAATCATATCGGACACCTGCTTGATCGATCGCACCGCAGTGTCCTGCATACCACTTAACGATTCCTAGAAGAGCATTCTTGGTCTGCGCTTCGGTCAAGTTATCTAGCTTGGCGCGAACTCTTTCAAAATCACTGGGTTCAGTTATGCCAGCGGAGTCAAATACCCGTCCTCTTTGGATATGGGTGTCGATTGCCCAATGTACTTGTCTCGGAGTCGGCGCGGTTTGGCTAGGAAAGGCCGCTTTCAAAGAGGGCAGTGTTGAAGTAATTATAGTTAGTGCTTTATCCATCTGAATTTGCAACATTGCGTCGGCTTCAAACAAATTCGTTAGCTCGTCTAAGAGTTCTTTTTCCAAAACGTTATCTGACTGAAGTTTCAAGAGTTTTTTCTTGCACTCTTTGGTAATTCCACCTTTTATGCGCAAACAGCCTTCAGAAAATAGGAGCTTCCCATGGTTCGGGAGTAGTAAATTTCTCACCGAGATGAATTGGTTGCCCCAAGCAGAGCGAAAACGTCTCATCAGAGGTTGCAACGAGCCCTTGCCATAGTTCCATTGCATTGCTCCAACTGAAATTATCTGATCATCAAAGTTGCCTGTTGGGCCAGCCCAGCAACCCTCCGTTTCATGTAGCGAGACTTTGTACAAAATTCCGAAGGCATCTTCGCGCTTAAGGTTAAGCTTCTCGAGAGCCTTCAGGTTATTTTTGCTAATTTTAATTTTACCGTTGTCAGAAACTTTTCGACATTCTGCATTGGCTATTTCTGCAGTAAAAATTGATACAATACAAACAACAATACATCTTAAAAACTTGTCCAACATTTAAAATATCCTTTTACAGTATTTCATTTTGTCAAATTTGAGAGATTTGTTAGGCTCGGATTAAATCCGACGTGTGAAAATTCAATCTATTTGGATTTTTAACCGTAAAGATTGTATCAGAATATATTTCTAATTAAGTTTGGTCAATGCTAATAGTTTTGAGTATTGAATCTCTTCCAATTTTTGCGGATTGCGGCCCCTGATGGTGACGAGACCAAGGTTCTCGGAAGTGTAAGCAGCAGGTGCTCTAAGGGTAATATGGGTGTATTTTTACCTTCCGCGGAGCGCCTTCTAAGGCGTCTTTCCGTAAAAGGCTCCGTGCGGTCGGGTGAAGTTGTAGAACAGGCGCCATTTAGCGAACTTTACTTCTGGAGCAACGACTTTTTTTGTGTGCGTTGCTGATACAACTTCTTCTAATTTATACGAGCTCTACCTTACCGTTCAAATACCAAGTGCCACGTCTGATACATGTGGGTGAATGCTCTTTTTCTCGACCTTCTAGTGGAACTTAGCCCGGAATACATGGCCGCGTTGCCGGTCCTGATCTCGCGGATGCAGAACGGGGATTTCTCGAAAATGTGGCCAACAAATTTGATGGCGCTGGCTGGGGTGTATTTCTTTTGTTCACCGTCAACGGGTATGGGACAAATTGGGTTAGGCGGATTGCTGAAGAGGGAGATCCGCTCCCATCTTTACCGTTCAGCAGCGAAGAATGAGACTGAGGCTCGAACGCCACCGGGATGAAGTAGTTCGCACCGCAAAGGGCGTACGCTGTACGTGCATAGCGGTCGTTCGTACCAGCTTCGGCGAGCATCCGCTTCCCGCCCGAGTTTCTAGCACCGTGCAACGCACCGACGGCCTACGATGAGCCCGGATTACAAATTCACTGCACTGCACCGAAGGTCTTGGATGGGCTCGTTGCGGTCATTCGCTGCGTTTTGGCCGAACGGCCGCTTTCATCATTTCAGTACATTGAGACGCGGCTAAATCGCATCACTCTTCTCGTTGAACTCAGAGGATTTGGACAAGCCAAACGCCCTTCGCTGTCAGGGTCGACGCACAGCCTCCCCCTCTGACAAGACAAATAGACAAGGCCGTGTCCTCGCTTCGTTGCAGGCCTCACCAACCTTGTCGATTTCCCCGGTCTCGCCCCCTCTCCGCGTTCGCCACGTGGCAGATTTGCAGGAGCAGGTGGCTTCACCGCTGTCCTCCAAATCGCCGCCGATTTTCATGCTGGAAAACGGGATCACACGAAACAACCGCAAGGGTCTCGATCGGGATTGGGTCGGTTTATGACGCAAAGGTCAAAGTTGTCTGACGTTCAATACCAGTCATTCCCCGTGGACCGGCCAGTGAGTTTCTCTTCCCCTGCTTTCCCTGACGAATTTGCAGATTTTCAAAGCCTTCGATTGCGCTGCAGCATCCCCGCCCATACAGTCCGCCACGTAAAAACCCGTAGCCAACAGCCAACGTGGACACCATCATGATCGAGCTTTTGAAAATCCTGCATGTCTTTGCTTTCACCGCGGGAATTGGAGGAAGCCTCGCCAATCTGGTGGTCATCCGCGCCGCTGGCTCAGGAGGTCCCGATGCAGCAAAGGTTCTGCGTGGCATCACCCCGCGCATCGGCATGCTCAGCGTTCACTCCCTTGGCCTGCTTTGGGTCACCGGACCGCTCCTGCTTTGGCTCGTCTATGATGGAGGCAAGAACCTTGGCCCGCTGTTTCACGCCAAGATGCTCGGCGCCGTGCTTTTGACGCTCATCGTTGTTGCCAGCCGCATGACCATTCGCAAGATCAAGGCTGGCAAAGCTGCGCCGCTCGCGCCCCACATGCCAAAGCTTGCCCTCGCCGCATCCCTCACCGGCCTAACGACCATCGCCCTTGCGGTACTGACGTTTTCCTGAGTCGGAAGACGCGAGATCGGTGGACCCTCCGGACAAGCCCGAGGATGACGGTAGAGAGTTTCGCAGGACCGCGTCGAGCACCATGACTTCCCGGACGAGCGCAGCGAAAATCCGGGACCCAGTACGTCGGGGGCTCACGGATCGTGCAGCATCGACGGCGACTACTGGATTCCTGCCTGCACAGGGAAGGCAATGAGAGCGTGAAATAGACCTTATCCCTCATTTCGGCAGGGATAGGCACTTCCCAAGGCATTGAAAACACGATCTCTTCCCGTGAATAGCCGAAACTTATCCTCGCCCTCAGAACCTGCCGTATCATTGATCCCGTTCCTGTCATCACGGGGCCGAGTTCGGACCGTCCGTTCGCGGTGGCGGGGACCGGGTTTCGAGGGGCTGTCTGCCGTGTAACGGACGGCAGTGGGCGCCGGTGACTGGCAGCTTGGGTTTGCAGCGGGGAGTGACGCTGCACGTCTCAGGCGCGTTTCGTATCTGGCAAACCGGAGGACGCTCTACTTCCGGAGCGCAGAAAAGAGAAAGACGCACGTTCAGTCATTTGGGACACGAAATCCGGGCAGGCGCAACGGCCTTGTCACATCCCACATTCCCAACTGCTCCCGGCAAGTCCGGAGCGCCTGCCACCCCGTTTTGACGGGAGACCACAAAAGCCAAAACGCCGGGGAGAGATCCTGCGGCGGACCTGGTGCTTGGTCCTTTTCTGTGCAGGTCAGAATGGAGAAGGGGGCCTCCTTGCAAACGACCTCTCCCATCGAGGTGGAATCAACCTAGCGTCATTCCTCTTGCATCCTTTTGCCCGATCCCCTAAAATCTCGTCATTAACGCTCAAGTCACACTTCTGCGGCACGATTCTGAATTGACCAGATTGCGCCAAAGACACTGTGGCAACAGACAAGGCCCGAGACTTCCGATGATCGCATTGCGCGACATGACCGGCATCTCCAGCGACGCGCACTCCCCGCGCGGCGGCCTTATTCTAATTGGCGACCTCCTTCTACTTAGATGCCCCTGAGCGTCGGCTGATCCGTATTTGACGGAACGGGCACTTGGGGGATGAAGCGCATTTACCAGATCAAGAACTCATGATCGCGCGCCGTGCCCGAGGACAGAGCTGAACAAGCCCCTCACCGGCAGCGGATCTTCAAGGAAGGACAAGACCGATGACCGCCTCTCAGACTGCAGACAAAGACCAGGTCTTCATTTTCGACACCACCTTGCGCGACGGCGAACAGTCGCCCGGCGCCTCCATGACCCTGGATGAAAAACTCCAGATCGCCGATATCCTCGACGAAATGGGCGTCGACATCATCGAAGCGGGCTTCCCGATTGCCTCAAACGGTGACTTCGAGGCCGTGAGCGAAATCGCTAAACAGGCCAAGACCTCTGTGATCGCAGGCCTCGCCCGCGCCATTCACGCCGACATCGACCACTGCGCCGAAGCTGTGAAACACGCCGAAAAGGGCCGCATTCACACCTTCGTCTCCACCTCGCCGATCCATCTGCAGTTCCAGATGAACAAGACCGAAGAACAGGTGCTCGACATCATCACCGACACGGTGACCCGCGCGCGCAACCTGATCGGCGATGTGGAATGGTCGGCCATGGACGCAACCCGCACGCCGATCGACTACCTCTGCCGCTGTGTGGAAGCGGCGATCAAATGCGGTGCGACCACGATCAACCTGCCGGATACGGTCGGCTATGCGACACCGGACGAGTACAAGAAGATGTTCGCCGACATCATCGAACGGGTGCCGAATTCCGACAAGGCGATCTTCTCGGTCCATTGCCATGACGACCTGGGCCTGGCCGTCGCCAACTCCCTGGCCGGTGTGGCCGGCGGTGCCCGTCAGATCGAATGCACCATCAACGGCTTGGGTGAACGGGCCGGCAACGCGGCGCTGGAAGCCATTGTCATGGCCATCCGCACCCGTTCCGATGTTCTGCCCTATGCCTCCAATGTGGATCCGAAGTTCCTGACCCGGGCGTCCAAGCTGGTCGCTGGGGCGTCAGGCTTTGCCGTGCAGCACAACAAGGCCATCGTTGGCAAGAATGCCTTCGCTCATGAGAGCGGCATTCACCAGGACGGCATGCTGAAGAACGCCGAGACCTATGAAATCATGCGTCCTGAAGATGTTGGCGTGAAGGCCACGTCTCTGGTCATGGGCAAGCACTCCGGCCGCCATGCCTTCAAGGACAAGCTGAAGGAATTGGGCTACGAGTTGGGCGACAATGCCCTGCAGGATGCGTTCCGCCGCTTCAAGGACCTCGCCGACCGCAAGAAGCATGTTTACGACGAGGACATCGAGGCCCTGGTCGAGGACGAGATCTCCATCGCCAGCGAGAACACCAAGGTCATCGCGCTGACTGTCATCGCCGGGACAGGCGGTCCGCAGAAGGCGATCCTGACCATGGATGTCGACGGCAGGCACGAGACCCGCGAAGCCACAGGCGACGGCCCCGTCGATGCAACCTTCAACGCAATCAAGGCAATCATTCCCCATGAGGCGACCCTGCAGCTCTATCAGGTGCATGCAGTCACCGAAGGCACCGACGCCCAGGCAGAAGTCTCCGTTCGCCTGGAAGCAGACGGCCGGATCGCAACCGGCAAAGGCGCAGACACGGACACACTGGTCGCTTCCGCCAGAGCCTATGTCTCTGCCATGAACAAGCTCGCCATGCGCCAGCAGACCGGAAACCCCGGCGCGCTGAAGGCGAGCTGAACCGGTCAAATCAACGAAATGAAAACAAAGGGCCGCAAATGTTTGCGGCCCTTTTTGATGAGAACGACCAAACCGGGCTTCGTTCAGTCTCCAAGCAAGGCGACAAGTCCATCGGGCAGGATCTCACGCCAGGCGAACATGTCATGGGCCGCAGGATACTCGCGGTGATGAACCCTGTAGTCCTTGGCAATCAACACATCACGCAGATGCCGGTTGGGCATCAGAATGCCAGCAAATTCGCCATCTCTCGCGGTCTCAAACAGACCCGCAGACAGGAAGAATTCGACGTCGGCACGAGGCTGATCCGCCACCAGGCGAGCGACATGATTTTCACCCGTGGCAGGGCCTTTGGGGTGCCACCAGTAAGACCCTGACATAGACAGGACCTTGCCGAAACGGTCAGGATGTTTCAGGGCAATGGTCGCGGACCCGATCCCGCCGAAGCTCGCCCCGGCCAGGACTGTTCTATCGGCTCGCGGCACAAAACCGATCTCCTGCTCAACCAGGGCCATGACGTCCTCGGCCACAAAATTGGCAAAGGCATCATTGTCCGGCAATTCCGCAGCCCTTAACCGCAAGTCGATAGGTGACAGGAAAACGGCCGCCAGTGGCGGTATTGCCCCTTCTGCGACCAGATTATCAAGCACCGTTTCAAGTGAGCCCTCGGCTCGAAACCGCTCCCCGTCAAAGACAATCAACAAAGGGGCATCCGGCTCTGCCGGTTCGAAACCGGCACTGCGGTAGATCCACATGTCCCGCGTGTTGCCAAGCTCGGAACTCTCGATCTGCAGATGCGAGATCTCGCCCTTCGGATGTCCTCTTTCCTCATGCCACGGATGATCGGCAAGCGGAGGAACCCGAAACGTGGACTGTTGATTATAGGCGTCCAGCGCGGTCTCCGGCCAGGGCGACTTGTTGTAGGGATCAGCCTGGGCCGTTGCCAGGACCGCAGTCCGCCGCATCCGGGCAGGACCATCAAAGTCCGGCACATCCGGCGCAAGGCGATAGGAAAACAAGGTTCCGGCCGGAACGATCATCGACCGGTACCAGACATCGCTGTCGCCGAGCCGGTGCAGTGGGTAATGGTCGTTGGTCGGGCCTCCAAGCAGGCGCACATTCTGCTGTGCACCGCGCGCCAGGAAGGTCAAAATGGAGTTCCCTTTTGGTCCGTCCTCCAGAAGCGGAGTGCCCTCTTCTGCAATCTTCTCCCAGAAAGAGGCAGTGGTCTCACCGGCAGCAAGGCGCTCAGACAATTGAGACAATCTGGAACTGAGTAGAGGTTCTTTGGGTGCGATCTGCTCTGCTTGGGTAATTTGCGCCTCGAGCGAGACATGCAGTGTGCCGTCGAGGTTGGCGTGAACTGCCAAAACGGGATTGTCTTCAGAAGCAACGATCATTGCGACCCGACGACCTTCACCCGCCTCCAGAAAGCGCCGAACATGCCGAAGGTCCGAAGTCTGCAAATCGATATCAAAGGCACCGTCCTCGGTCTTTAACACCAACTGAAGGAAGGTCCCAGCTTTCGCGTCGAGGCGCAGGAGCACGTCTTCACCTGCCGCAAAGCTTCGCGAGAATGCGCTGGTGAAATCCTGGGTGTTAACGGAAACAGGCATCTTGGTTTCTGCTGAAGAGATGGAGGACAAGGGCAGAGCCGTCAGAAACAGGATACCTACACGCAGAAAGAACTGAAAAGGCCTGAGGAAAAACAAAGAAACCTCCGAGTCTCGAGTTTAGCAAGAGATTGGCAACGCCCAGACAAGGGCGTTGCCTCAAGCTTGATTGAAAAGCAGGGTCAGGCCTGGCTCAGAATGTTGCCTTGGCGGAAAGGAAGTAGCGCCGACCGTCCACATTGAAGTCGTTGGACTCGTATCGAAGGACCTGTTTGTTGGCTACATTCAGCACACCGAGCCGGATCGAAAAATGGTCGTTCACCTGATAGCCAGCCGTTATGTCAGCGGTGGTGTAGGCCTTGGCTTCGGACGCAGATGACATGTCCCCATCTGTCGGAACATAGGTGTATTGATCACCGACATAATTCACGGCCAACCCAATCTGCAGCTTCTGCGTCGCCTGCCAGTCGACGCCAAGGTTGGCTGAATGCTTGGGTTGATAGGCCAAAGGACGTTCCACGCCGCTCGTGGCCTTGGCATCCAGATACGTGTAGTTGGCGGTAATTGTCAGATCATCCCGAGGCCGCAGAGCGACACTCGCCTCGACGCCCATGGTCCTGGCATTGTCGATGTTCTCATATGTGAAGATCGGATTTCCATCCGAAGCAAACCCGACAAAGTTCGCATACGTAAGAGCCTCTGTCGTGTCAGAGGTCCGCGCCGGCGGGAACGGAATCATGTCCTGAATATCATTGTGAAATCCGGTCAGATTGGCAGACAGAAAATCACTCTCGTAGTTGATGCCCGCCTCAAAGCTGCTGCCGATTTCCGGATCCAGATCTTCGCTTCCGATCATGTAACAACCGCCACCGCAGGAAATCTGATTCCAGTTCGGGCTGTTTTCCAGCAACGTTGGTGCCTTGAAAGAGGCTGACCACCCACCCTTTACGGTCCAGTTGTCCGTCAGATTCAAGACACCATATGCACGTGGGCTGGCATGCCAGCCGAAATTTTCGTGATCGTCCAGCCGCGCACCGAAGGTCATGTTGAACCGGTCGGTAATGCTCATCTGGTCTTCCAGATAAAGCGCGGCCTGCCAAACCGAAGACGTGCTGCCACCGGTGCCGGTGAGGACATAATCATCCTCGATACGCTGGTATGTGAAAGCTGTCCCGACGGTCAATTCATGCGGGACGACAAAATCCAGCGCTTTGTTGACCTTGGCATCTGCATTGAAATTGTACGCAGTGTTCGGCTGCATCTCTTCTGCAGTGTTGCCGTGACCATAATCGTTGTGGATCTGATCGCCGTAGATCTTTACCTCGGTCTGGCCGAAATCATAGTGACCCCGGTGGGTCACCCCGCCTGAGTGCCGCTGAAGCGTGGTCAAATCCTGGAGACGATTGGAATATCCGTAATTGAAGTCAACTTCGTTCTGCTCATCGGCCAGCCAGGTCAGTGTGCTGTCAATAAAGACGTCGCGGCTCTCATAAAATCCGTCAAGCGGAGAACCATCCCACGAGGTGCCGGGATTCAAGTCCGGAGAGTCGGCCGCTCTATTGTCGAAGCTGCCGTAGGTCTGGAAAAAGAGCTTGTCCTTGATGACAGGCCCGGACAGGTTGAAGCCAACCCGGCCGTAGTCCCCCGAGTTCCGATTTTCCTGCAACACCACTTCACTGGTGAGCGAGCCATGCCATTCGGCATCCGCTTTCTTGGTGATGATATTGATTACGCCCCCGATGGCATCCGAACCATAGAGAGACGACATCGAGCCACGAACCACTTCAATCCGTTCGATGGCCTCGACGGGAACCCAACCTGAATCAAAGTCATTGCCACGGAAGACATTCGGCGCCGAGTTGACGCGCTTGCCGTCGATCATGAAAAGCGTATAGCGCTCGCCAAGGCCGCGAATCTGAACCTTGTCGAGATTGCCCGAGTGGTTGATCGTAATGCCGGGTACGCGCTTGAGGAGTTCTCTCACGTCCTGGGCCGGCAGCTTTTCTATGTCCTCTGACGTAAGGACCGTAACACTCGCCGGCGCATCTATCAGCTCGGTCGGGGTGCCCGCCGCGGTCACAACGATCGTGTCCAGGTTTGTGTCCACAGCGTCCTGGGCAGCTGCCAGCCCGGTGGAAGCCAGCAAGGTCGGTAGCAGCGCCGCAAGGGACTTTCGCTTTATATGACGGCTCTTCGTTTCCAGATACTCCGTGGTGCCAACGCGGTTCAAACTGCTTCTTGTCATAACGATTAAACGAGCCCCTATGCCTTCGCCGTCAGTGAGGTCAGCTCGACCATGGTTTGCCATGCTCGATAACTTGACCTTTGCGCTCAACATAAGAGCCGTGATAGAAAGATGTAAATTTCGAACAATTTAGCCGAAGCGCCAATTGTTATCGTGGAAGTGCCAGCGGGGATCCATGATGGGTCCATGCCGGTGCGCCACGTTGCAAAGCAGGAGACACTGATGGCAGCCGCATCCGCATTTCCGACATTTGCAAATGTCGGTTTCCTGAATGGTCGGGCGCAACATCACACGTTGGAGGTCACCGAAACTCTGTCACCATGCTTCCAGTTGCTGCTCTTCCTGGAAGGAGAGCAAAGATTTTACATCGATGACAAACTGTTCGATATCGACGCTGGATATGGAAATCAAAGATACCCGCATGTTCTTTTGCTCAACAGGACAAGACCCTGCACATTGCGGTCTGTTGCCAGTTACGGCGAAAATATCCTGCGCAAGGTCAAGGTATCTTTGCCAAGCGACTGGCTAAAGCGGCTCGCTTCCCAACACAAATCGGAACTGCTTTCCCGTTTTGCCGATGGTCACATGAACTACTGCCTCTGGAAAGCCAATCCGACCATGCAGGCACTCGGTGAGGCCATTCTGCAGCCGCCGGAGGACCTCGACCCTGAGAAGATGCCCGAGGCCACGCAGTTTTTCCGGTCGGCAAAAGGCTTGGAATTGCTCGCCTATGCTTGCGCCGACCTCACGACCAACCATAGCCTTAGCCAACAAACAGGCGAAACAGCATCTAGCAATCTATCGGAGAAGACCCGGAGTTATATCGTCGAACACCTTGAATCAGAATTGACCATCGAAGGTCTCGCCAGAGATCTGGGAGCGAGCAAACGCACCGTCCAACGCAGCTTCAAGGACCGGTTCGGCATAACCGTGTCGGATTTCATCCGGAAGCAGAGGCTTGAGAGAGCAAGAGCGGCGTTGGAAAAGCAGGGAATAACAGTCGGACAGGCTGCCTACCTTGCCGGCTACAGCAATATCTCGAGTTTCTCGAACGCCTTCAAACAGCTCTATGGCGACACGCCAAAGACCTGGCGCGCCAGATCCTCATAAAGGAACGTTGTGTATGCCGCCACCATGGCACGCCAAGACCTCGGAGGCTGTGTACTGCGGGTTGGGTCGAGTCATCTTTTATGCGTCGCTTAGGAGCTTTGTTCTTTGAGCTTGTCACGTGAACTGCTCGAGAACCTGGGCAGGTCGTCCTTGATGCAAAGCCAATCCGGCCGCGCATCAGCATGTGCATGCATCTGCGGAGACAACACATCGATCTGATCCAGCAAACCAAGTGAGATGTAGGTCTGGCCCGGCAGATAATCATAGCTGCCTGCTATGGGAGATCCGCAGCTTCCGCAAAATGTCCTTGTCACGCCAGGGTTCGCCGTGACCTTTTGCAGGGCTGCGGATGAAATCGTCACTGCACTGGCATCAAAGGCAGCAAACGCCGAGACAGGTGCTCCCGTCACACGGCGGCAGTCCGCGCAATGGCAATAGGCAATCGCACTGGGTTGCGCGTTCGCAGAGATCGTCGAGGCTCCGCAATAACAACGACCCGTAATCGGGGGTGAGTGATCGGTCTCTCTCATGGCCGCTAGTCGCTAGGGTTCCGAACCTGAAACAAGGGTCACCTTCATCGACATAAGCCTATCCGAGTTTTTCGGTGCGCACAGCTTCCTGTGTCCACAATCGTGAGACTGAACGCCTGAAAGCTGGCTTTGCTACTCAGGCGCTCACCAGATAGGAGCGCAGGGACGGGCTGAGAAGCTGGAAGAGATCGCAGGGCATATCTTCGATGCGTCGGCTTTCGCGGTAGACGAAACCGAGATCCTGAGCCGTGCTGCGGGCACTGCGGTCGTCCGAGCGAACAGGCACGACGATATGGGAGAAATAAGTGTTCTCAAAGAACCAGTCGATCAGCTCCCGGCTCACCTTCAGCGTCAGATCGCTGTGTTTGGCACGGGCATCCTTGGAAAAACACCAGCGCATGGCGATTTCCGAGGTTTCCTCGAGAGGCGAAAAACCTGCCCAGCCCAGGAACGTGTTGTTTTCATCCGTTACCTTGAACGCACTGAGACCGTGGCGTTCCTGATCTGCCAAAGTGTCGTCAAGAAAGGTCGATACTTTATCGAGCGACCAGGCACCATGGACAGAGGAAAGATAGCGGTGAACCGCGGGGTCGGCATGGAGATCCGCTAGCAACGACAGATCGGTGGCGGACAAAGGCGTGAGCCTGACCCCTTCCGTATCAATGACGATATGCTGCAAATGAGCCTCCCTGAAGCGTTGATCCATTCCAGATCAATTGCAGGAAGTCCTAACCCAAGATTGTGAAGGGACCAAGGCAACAAGGTCCAATTTCATGCCTGAACGTGGAAAATCCGTTCTGATTCGGATATTTAGCCCCGGAAATCCACAGTGCGACGCACAATCTGTGATTGGCACTGCGTCATAGGAAGCCCTATCAGATGTCTTGAAGTTGCGTCGCCAGCTCTACGGCATTTGAAGCGGCCGGATCCAGCCGTTTCCAATCCGCCATCTGGTTGCGGAACCAGGTTTCCTGCCGCTTGGCATACTGACGGGTCGCGATGGTCAGCTGTTGCCCCGCTTCTTCAAGATCACAGAAACCTGATAAAAACTCCGCCACCTCCTTGACGCCAATGGCCCGCATGACAGGCAGGCTGTCCGGCAAACCCAGCTCCAACAGCGCTCGAACTTCCGCGATACCCGCGTCCGACAGCATCATCCCTGCCCTTTTTTCAATGCGCGCATGAAGCCAGGGGCGTGGCGGCGCCAGAACAATGCGAAAAGCCTCTTGTGGCCGGATCAGGGGCGCGCCTTGCGCCTCTGCCTGCCAATCTGAAAGGCTCTTGCCGGTCGAACGCACGACCTCCAGCGCCCTTGTCAGTCTTTGCTGATCCTGAAGTGTCTCTGCCCCCACTGGATCGAGCGGTGCCAGCTCCGTGCGAACAGCTTCGACGCCGCCATCTTCCGCCAGCTGCCGACAGCTGCTGCGAATCTCCGGATCAATCTCGGGAATATCTGCAAAGCCCTCGGTCAGCGCCTTGAAATAAAGCCCGGTGCCACCAACGAGAATGGGCAACTTGCCTTCGGTACGCACTGCATCCAGTTCCACGGCCATCATGCGCAGCCATTCGCCCGTCGAAAAGGCAGTTTCGGCGCCAAGAACCCCGTAAAGCCGGTGCGGAGCGAGGGCGAGATCTTCGGCCGGAGGACGAGCCGTGATGATCGAGAGCTCGCGATAAAGCTGCATCGAATCGGCGTTGATCACGACACCATTCCATCGGCGAGCCAATTCAATGGCCAAAGCCGACTTGCCGCTGGCGGTCGCTCCGGCTATCAGAACCGCGCGGTGCCCGTTTGCGGGCGACACATCCTTCTCACTCAAGGTCGCGCTCATGTCCTTTGTCGCCACATTCGTTTCCAATCCGACACGCCCGGCTGTCGATGACGCCCTGGTGGCGCGCGCCAGCGCCTGTCTCGACGGCGCCGGCATCCCTTCAACGCTCAGCGACGGTGTCGCCGCCGAAGTCACCTTTGCCGGGCCTGATCCCGTCGCAGCCGAGACCAGCTTGCGCCAGGCCCTTGGCGAAGCTCCCGTCGACGTCTTTGTGCAGCCCATCGAGGGCAGGCGCAAGCATCTCCTGATCGCGGACATGGATTCCACCATGATCCGCCAGGAATGCATCGACGAACTGGCTGCCGAACTTGGCCTGAAGGACAAGATCTCTGAGATCACGGAACGGGCCATGCGCGGCGAGATCGAGTTCGAACCAGCTCTGCGTGAGCGCGTCGCCCTGCTCAAGGGGCTGCCCGTTGATGCCATCGAAAAGGTCCTGCGCGAACGGATCCAGCTGATGCCTGGCGGACGCACACTGATTCAGACCATGAAAGCCAAGGGCGCCTATTGCGCGCTTGTTTCCGGCGGCTTCACCCATTTCACCCGCGCAATCGCCGCGCTGATCGGCTTTGACGAAAATCAGGCCAATCTGCTTCTGGAAGAAAACGGCTTGCTGAGCGGTCGGGTACAGGAGCCGATCCTGGGCCGCGATGCCAAGCGCCAGCGGCTCGAGGAACTCGTTGCCGAGAAAAACCTGGATTTCAGCCAGACCCTTGCGGTCGGTGATGGGGCCAACGACCTGGCGATGATCGAAAAGGCAGGCCTTGGCATTGCCTATCGCGCCAAGCCAACCGTTGCAGCCGCTGCCGACGCCCGCGTCGACCATGGCGACCTGACAGCCCTTCTGTACCTGCAGGGCTATGCCCAGGCCGACTTCTCGCTGAGCTGAACCTGGCACTACATTCAAACGCAAAAGGGCGGCCCGATAGGACCGCCCTTTTCTGTTCACGCATCCGCGAAGATCACTCTTCGATGCGCACCGGTACGAAGCGAAGTTCGCCAGTCTGATTAGACAGCAGCAGCAGAGCGGAGCGGCGTCCGTCTTCCTTCAGCTTCTCGACCTGCTCAATGACGTCCTCCGGCGTTGCCACCGGCTCCTGCGCCACTTCCTTGATCACATCGCCAGCCTGAACACGCTTTTCTTCAGCGGAACTGCCCGGCGCGACCTGCTTGACGACAACACCAGTGACATCTTCCTCAATGCCGAATTCCTCGCGCGACGCGTCGTCGATTTCGGCCAGGATCATGCCCAGCACTTCTTTCTGTTCAGGCGCATCGGTCTCGCCGGCTTCGCCATCTTCCTCGTCGGTTTCGGCAGAAGCGACCTCTTCCAGACGACCAAGAGTAACCTGCAGAGTGACTTCCTCACCCTTGCGTAGAACCAACACATCGACGGCCTTGCCGATTGCGGTTTCGGCGACCATACGCGGCAACTCGCGCATGGTTTCGACTTCCTTGCCGTCGAACTCGAGGATCACGTCGCCCGGCTCGATTTCCGCAGCAGCGGCCGGACCATCGTCAGACACACCGGCCACCAGAGCGCCATAGGCTTCGTCCATGCCGAGGCTTTCGGCTATTTCATCGGTGACTTCCTGAATACGTACGCCCAGCCAGCCGCGGCGCGTCTCGCCGAACTCGCGCAGCTGCGCAATCACACGGGTTGCGGTCTTCGCCGGAATGGCAAAGCCAATGCCGATGGACCCGCCCGAGGGAGAAATGATGGCCGTGTTGATGCCGATCACATTGCCCTCCATGTCGAACAGAGGACCACCCGAGTTACCCCGGTTGATGGAAGCATCCGTCTGGATGAAATTGTCATAAGGGCCGGAGTTGATGTCCCGGTTCTGCGCCGACACGATCCCGACGGTCACGGTTCCGCCAAGACCGAAGGGATTGCCGATGGCCATGACCCAGTCGCCAACGCGAATGGCGTCGCTGTCGCCAAAGCTGACATCCTTGAGCGGCGTTTCCGGCGTGACCTTGAGAACCGCAATGTCGGTTTTCTCGTCGGTGCCGATCAGCTCGGCCTTGAGCTTCGTGCCGTCGTTGAAGTTGGCGGTGATCTCGTCCGCGCCTTCAATGACGTGATTGTTGGTGATGATGATGCCAGCGGTGCCGTCAATCACAAAGCCGGAGCCAAGAGACTGAACGCGCCGGGCGCGGTCTTCACCCTTGTTCTGCTTGTTGAAGAATTCCTCGAAGAATTCCTGGAAAGGCGAGCCATCCGGAACCTGCGGCATCGGCACGGAGCGCTGCGCCTGCACGGTCTGCGAGGTGGAAATGTTCACCACGGCATCGCCAAGGCTCTCCGCCAGATCGGCGACGGAAACCGGACCTTGTGCATTTGCAACCGCAGCCGGTTGCAAGGAAACGGCACTGCCGAGCATGGCCGCGACGGCCATGGATCTCACATTGCGGCGAAAGAACTGGAAAGCCATTGGCCTATATCCTCCATCCCTGACGGATCGGTGTGGGCAGCGAACGCCGCTCTTAATCTCAAACCTGAGCTTATACATTTTAATGGCGCAGACGAGCCCTGGAAGGCCCCTCTGCGCCACATTTGCGTTATCCGCAGAGCTTATCCCCGCACGACCCACACCAGAACCACACCAAGTGCCAGAGCTACGAGGCCGGCAATCCGGAGGGTCTGGTCAGGCGTTTGCAGGGCGGACCGCATCATGGACTTCATTCCGCCCGGAGCCAGAGCATAGAGGGTTCCCTCCATCGCCAGCACCAGGCCAAGGGCCACGATCAGGTCGTTCATTGCGCGGCAGGAGCCTGCAAACGCGCACCAGAGGTACCTTCTGCATTTCCATCGGCACCCGTCGGGTCATTGAAGTACCGGAAGAAGCTGGAATCTGGCGACAGAACCAAGCTGGTGTCTCCCTGACGAAGACCAGCTTCATAGGCCTGCATGGACCGATAGAAGGCGAAGAAATCCGGATCAACGCCATAGGCGTCAGCGAAGATCTTGTTCCGCTCCGCGTCACCGACACCGCGCATGATTTCAGCATCACGCTTGGCTTCAGCAACCAGAACCGTTGCGTTACGATCAGCACGTGAGCGAATGCGGCGCGCCTGTTCTTCACCCTGAGCACGCAGCTCAGTCGCTTCACGCTGACGTTCGGTCTGCATCCGGGCATAAATCGCCTGAGAGTTGGCTTCCGGCAAATCCGCACGGCGAATTTTGACGTCGACCACTTCAATGCCCAGCTCAGATGCGCTGCTGCTGACGTCGCGGCGGATGTTTTCCATCAGGCCCGAACGTCCATCTCGAACCACCTGAACGAACGTCGCCTTACCTAGCTCGGAACGCAAAGAAGACTGCAGGAACGTCGACAAACGCTGGTTTGCTTCCTGAATGTTGTTTACACGCTGGAAGAACAGCACCGGATCCGAGATTTTATAGCGAGCGAACGCATCAACCACGAGACGCTTCTTGTCCGAGGTAATCGGCTCAAGCGGAGGCATGTTCAGATCAAGAATGCGCTTGTCGAGATAGACCACATTCTGGAAAGGCGCCGGCAGCTTGAAGTTCAAGCCCGGTTCCGTCACGACCTTGTCGATCTTACCGAATGTTAGAACGAGAGCCTGCTGGGTCGGATTGACGATGAACACGCACGCATAGAGGCCGATGGCCACGATGGCGAGGAATACGGCAAGAATACCACTACGCATTACTGGGTCCCTCCGGTACGGCCGGACTGTGCGGCACCACGTGACGTCAGCTCATTCAGCGGCAGGTATGGCACAACGCCATCACCCGCAGCCTTGCTGTCGATGATGATCTTGTTATTCGCCCCGAGGACCTTTTCCAGAGTTTCCAGATAAAGGCGTTCGCGGGTTACACCAGGCGCATTCTTGTACTGCTCATAGACCTGCGTGAAGCGCTGCGACTGACCGGTTGCCTCGGCAACGGTCTGATCACGGTAGGCGTTGGCTGCTTCCGTGACACGTGCAGCTTCACCACGAGCTTCCGGGACAACCCGGTTGGCATAGGACTGGGCCTCGTTCTGAATACGCTCCTGGTCGGCACGAGCTGCCTGAACGTCGCGGAACGAGTCGATCACCTGCTGGGGCGGATCCACCTTCTGCATCTGAACTTCGGTAATCTCGATACCCGCCTTGTAGGTGTCCAGTGTTTGCTGCATCAGCTCATCAACGCTGTTCTGGATCGACACCCGGTTTTCGGTCAGAATCGCATCGATATTCGATTCCCCGACAACCTCGCGCATGGCGCTCTCGGCAACGGCTTTCACCGTCCCCTCAGGGTTCTGGATGTTGAACAGATAATTTGCGATGCCTTCGCGGGTGTTCTTGATACGCCACTGAACCTTGAAGCCAACATCGACGATGTTTTCATCACCGGTCAGCATCAGGCTTTCCTGAGGCACATCACGCGTCGAAACCGAGCTTCCGCGAACGATTTCTTCCACGCCGACTGTAAGCTCGCGCTGGCGCTCGACCTGCGGCTTGTAAACTTCGCCGATCGGATAAGGCCAGTTGTAGTTCAGGCCAGGAGCAGTCTGGTCCGTCACCTTGCCGAGCACCAGCTCAACGCCAACTTCGCCCTGATCCACGCGGTACAGACCGGTGAACATCCAGACAACGCCAACCACGGCAATCACCAGCAAGACGCCAAGGATACCAAGGCCGCCGCCACTACCACCGCCCGGCAGGACGTTTTTCATGCGGTCCTGCGTACGCTTCAGCAGCTCTTCCAGGTCCGGCGGCTGATTGCCACCACCCCTGTTGGGACCACCGCCCCACGGACCGCCGTTGTTTCCGCCGCCACCGCTGCCCCATGGGCCGCCGTTATTGCCGCCGCCCTTCCAGGGACCGCCGCCGCCTGACTGATTGCTCCAAGGCATCAAGACTTCCTTTTTCCAAGGTCCCGGCTCTTTTGCGCAGACGAGTGATCGTCGCCCACAATCCGCCGGGGTTACAGTTTGCCTGTTCTGACTCACCGCAGGTTATAGGGAGGTTACCGATGGCTTTCAACGCCGAGCCTGCAATCGACCTCCCGAAAAACTGCAGAATTTCTCACATTGCAGGTGGGACGGACAAACCAAGCTTTCAAGGGCTGAAATGGCGCATTTACACAGCTGTTTCGCTCTGCGGGCCAGCTGCACACCTCATATCCAGATGCCAGATGCCGTCCTCGAGGTAATTCTCCGAAATACGTGCAAAACCAAAGCTGGCGTAAAACTCCTCCAGATGCGCCTGAGCCGACAGGTTCACGGGTGCCCCTGGCACCGCGGAGCGGCACTTATCAAGAGCCACTTGCATGAGGCTTCGCCCAAGGCCCAGCCCCCTGTGTGAGGGCGCGATCACGACACGGCCGATCCGGCTGGCCTGATTGCCGCAATCCTTGTCGGCATCCGCCAGAAACACCCGCAACGCCCCGGCGAGATCTCCAGTTGCACGATCCCTCAGAACATAGTGCAGGGCATCGGGATCCTGACCATCGATTTCCGGAAAGGCGCAGTCCTGCTCGACAACAAAGACATCCTGACGCAACTTCAGAAGGTCATGGACGTCACGCCCGCTCAGGTCATCAAATAGAAGCCAGGCCCCTTCGAGGTTCGCCTGCTCTCCGGAGGCAGCGTTTTTGATGTTCATGCAAGATCCTGGATCAGCGTGTTTGAAGCTCGTGCTCGTCAATGCGCAAGATTGGCCCCAAGGGGGCAATTCCTAGAGAGATTTTCGACGGTAGGAGATGAAATCGAAGGCGGCGCTGTCTCGTTCGGTTCTCTCGCCCTGGACCCGTGACACCTCCTCCCAGACTGAGGGATCGATTGGCGGGAAATGCGTGTCACCATCAGGCTCGGCCTGAACTTCGGTGATCTCGAGTTGCTCAGCCAGATCCATCGCCAGCTTGTAAATCTGCCCGCCACCAATGATGGCGATCTGATCCACACCCAGTTCACATGCCTTCGTCTCGGCCAACTCAACGGCCGCCTCCAGCGATGGCATAACTTCCGCGCCCTCGGCGTCAAAGCTCTCATCTCGCGTGACGACAATATGAGGGCGGCCCGGCAGCAGGCCCGGCAGAGACTGAAAGGTCCGGCGCCCCATGATCATCGGCTTGCCAAGCGTCAGCGCCTTGAAGTGCTTGAGATCCGAGGAGATCTTCCAGGGCATGTCATTGTCTGCCCCGATGATCCCGTTGCGCGCTACGGCCGCGATCATCATGATGTCAGGCATTCGGCCTCCAATCTTGTCCAAGCTAAGCAGCCTTGCGGGTGCCGCGCCAAAGAATAAACAATCCTGATGCAACGATCAGGACGCAGCCCGCCACCATCCAGGCATCAAGCTTCTCGTCAAAGACGAAAACACCCAGTCCGACGCCGAACAGAAGCCGGGAATAGCGGAAGGGCGTGACAGCGGAAACCTGCCCGGTGCGCATCGCTTTCATCAAGGCGCTGTACGCCAGAACGCCGGCAGTCACGACCGCCAGCAACGACAGAGCGGCTGCTGGGCTCGGCATCACAAGTGCCCGACCCTCCCACAGATAGAAAACGCCTCCCGCCACCGCAATGGTCACGAAACCATAAAACCCCAGCACATTGGTGCTGATGGAGGCTGGAGCCGCCCGGCTGGCAAGGTCGCGCCCGGCAAAGCCCAGCATTCCAACAACTGCCAGGATCGACAAGGCCGAGAACGCTTCGGCGCCCGGACGCAAGACAATCAGCACACCGATCAGGCCGACGATGATGGCTGTCCAGCGGCGCCAACCGACGGTCTCACCGAAAATCAAAGCAGCACCCAGGACAACCACAATCGGCGTTGCCTGCAAGATGGCGGTCGCCGAAGACAGGGGCGTCAGAGCCAGAGCGACAACATAGAAAAGCCGGCCGATGAACTCGAACACGAAGCGGATCAACATTGGCGGCGATGTCACATCGCGATTGGCCAGTCTCTCGCCCCGAAAGCGCGCAAGCACCGCAAAGACAAGCGCTCCGCAGACGCCCATCAGGAGCAGAATTTCGGCGACCGGCAGCTCGGCGGCGGCGCCCTTCAGAAAGGCATCCTCCAGCGCGAACGCCGCCATCGCGCCAACCATCCACAGGCTGCCCAAAAGATTGGCGCGCCGGTCGGTGTGGATGGTGTCGGGAAGGCTCACCGAATGTCCCGTCGAAGGATCAGACACCGCGGTCAAACAGCAATCGGCGCGGCAATATGCGGATGCGGGTCGTAATCCGAGAGCGTGAAGTCGTCATATTTGAACGCGAAGAGATCGCTCACATCCGGGTTCAACGTCATGACCGGCAGGGCCCGTGCCGTGCGCGTCAGCTGTTCGCGAGCCTGATCGAAGTGATTGGCGTAAAGATGCGCATCACCAAGCGTATGCACGAAGTCGCCCGGTTTCAGACCCGTCACCTGCGCCACCATCATGGTCAGAAGCGCGTAGGACGCGATGTTGAAGGGCACGCCCAGAAAGACATCCGCCGAGCGCTGATAGAGCTGACAGGAGAGTTTCCCGTCGGCCACATAGAACTGAAACAGGGCATGACAGGGCGGCAGCGCCATCTCGTCCACCAGAGCCGGGTTCCAGGCCGAAACGATCAGACGGCGGCTTTCCGGCGTTTCCCGGATCATCCGAAGCAGATTGCTGATCTGGTCGATCGACTGGCCGTCCGGCGCAGGCCATGAGCGCCACTGATAACCGTAGACCGGACCAAGCTCGCCATTTTCGTCGGCCCAATCGTCCCAGATCTTGACGCCATTGTCCTTCAGATAGCCAATGTTGGTGTCACCGGCGAGAAACCAGAGCAGTTCGTGAATGATCGACCGCAGATGCAGTTTCTTGGTCGTGACCAGCGGAAACCCTTCAGACAGATCGAACCGCATCTGGTGGCCAAAGATCGAGCGTGTCCCGGTTCCGGTGCGATCTCCCCGATCAACGCCGGTGTCCAAAATGGTCCGCATGAGGGTGAGATATTGCTCCACGTCGTCCGTCCCGAGGTTTTCTTGCCACACATCTGCAGCCTTTTGATCTTGGGTCTATGTCGCAGCCAAGCGCAACGGTTTGCAAGGCCCATGGCCCGGTTTCAGCGCCTCTGTCCCCTGCTCTTCCAAGCGTCTAAAGCATGCTTCAAGCGCTTGGGCAAACGCCCCAATACCCGGCTTTTGAGGCCATACCCCTTTTAATTACGGCCACATAAGACTATATCAGGGGTGCCGGCATGTTCGGCTATGGCGATAAATGGTCAGTGCAATAAGCCTATCGGACCCGGGGGCGGTACCCGGCGCCTCCACCCAAGCGCACAACGGCAAGTCAGCCGCATGGTGCGTTTCGGCGGGGGCGAAATAGGATCGACGAGGGTGTAAAGACTGCGCTTTTGCTCGGCATGGTACCACCGATATCGGACCATATCAGTAGTTGCAAATGACAACACTGCTTCGGACATGGCTGTTGCTGCGTAACGCAGTACCGGTAGTCCATTTAAGCCCTTGTGGTTAGCACCGTAAGGCGGGGTTCGGAGGCACCTGGCAACAGAAGCCTCTACTTCATTCCCCCACTTGCCCATGTACAGGAACCGCTCACAGACGTCAGTTCAGCACCGGATTTCTGTTGTCCATACAAGGACAAACTCGGGAAATCTTTCCAGCTCGGCCATTTGGGTACTTTCCTTTTGCCGCTCCAGCCGTCAAGGTGCTTGGCAGCAAATCCGCGATTCCGACAAGTTTTGACGAAGAGAAGATGGCCGAAGACCTCCTCCGATACGATATCCTCATCCAGGACGCGCTGCGTGGCGCGGTCAAGAAGATCCTCGCCGAAGTCGGCCGCACGGGTCTTCCCGGAGAGCATCATTTCTACATCGCCTTCGACACGACAGCACCTGGTGTGCGCATTTCTAGCCGACTCAAAGAGCGCTATCCGCAGGAAATGACCATCGTCATGCAGCACCAGTTCTGGGACCTGGCGATTGGCGAACATGCGTTTGAGGTCGGTCTGTCCTTCGGCGGTGTCGCAGAAAAACTGCTGGTGCCTTACAGCGCCATCAAGGGTTTCTTTGATCCGTCCGTCCAGTTCGCGCTCGAGTTCGATCCGGGCAAGACCGCTGAAGAACTGCCGGAAGAGCTTCTCGAAGCAGTCGAGGAACTGGCAAAAGCTGAAAAGCTTGCCGAAGATGTGACGTCGGATGCGGGATCCCCCCAGCAGGACGGCGCGGAAGCTGCCTCTTCGGACAAGGAAGACAGTGGCGACAAGGCCCCTGCAGCAGACGGCGGTGGAGAAGTTGTTTCCCTCGACGCCTTCCGCAAGAAGACCTGAACACCGATCAGGGACGCTGGTCATGAGCGCGGACATCGTCAATCTGCGGCAGGCGCGCAAGAAAAAAGCCAGATCTGATCGGGAAAAACGAGCTGCCGAAAACCGGATAACCTTTGGTCGGTCGAAGGCGGAAAGGCAGCTCTCCCGAAAGACCGAAACCTTGACCTCTGCTCGGCTTGACGGACATCAACGCAGCGGCGAAGCGCCTTCGGGCGGCACCAAAGACCCGGAAGACGGCGACTGAGCATGGCAGCATTGACCAAGCGCTCACTCGCTCTTCATGGCCACCGCACAAGCCTCGCTCTTGAGCCGGAATTTTGGGCTGTGATCGATCAAGCCGCCCGAGATCGAGCGCTTTCCCTTGCTGCCCTCATTGCAGAAATCGATGACAACCGGGATCCGGACGATGCACTCTCGTCATCCGTTCGCATCTACGCCCTCACCTACGTTCAAAACCACTAAATTTGCCAGAACGCCATTAGTTCGACGGGATTTCGATCACCAGCCCGTTCGGCAAGGTCCGATAGCGTGGCTGCGTTGGTGCTGCCGGCTGCTGTCGCTGCGGCTGAACCAGGCTTGTAGACGGTGGTGCCGGCTCTGGTGAAAGTTCCAGCGGTCCGTCTTCGAGTGCGCTTGACGGCAGCCCGATCTCGCGGGCCAGAATATCTTCAACCGACTGAGGCGCCTCAAGAGCTGGCAAGGAGCCAGTGCTCTCTGAACCCGGGTCCTGGGAGACACCGATATCAGAACCAGGCGCGTCGATGACAGAGCGTATCTGGTTGGCAAAGTCGGCAGGGTTCGCTGGAGCCACGGAACTCCGGTCACCCTCGGTCGTTGCCTCTGCATTGTCGTTGGCGGGAGCATCTGCAGCTGAATTGTCATTGGCGGGTTGCTCATTGGATGGAGGTGCGGGCGCCGTCTCCACACGGGAGGCTTCAGCCGCCGCCTCTGCTTCCTGTTTCAGGCGCTCTGCCTCGCGCAGGGCCGCCTCTTCTGCTTCTGCGGCAGCACGAGCGGCTGCTTCCTCGGCTTCGCGCTGACGCCGCGCTGCCTGTTCCTTCTGGCGCTTCAACTCGCGCAGAAGCCGGTCGCGCTCCAGAATTTCAGCCTGCAGTTTTTCGACGCGCTCGACCTCCTGTTCGAAGGCCCGAAGCGTGAGATAGGCGGTGAAAGGCGTAATGTCGACGCTGCGCTCCGGCGCTTCCAAAGGTCCTGAGAACAGCATTCCCACCTGAGGTTCCGCGCCGGTCACTGCGTTCTCGCCCGCATCGACGGTCAGGGAAAAATCGCTGTCGAGTTCCCAGGTGTTAAAATCAACTTCCGCAGACCCAAAGACTTCCGCCGTCGCGCTGTCGACCACTACATTGCGCGCTGTCGCCCGCCCGCCGATGAGCGTGATCGCGCCCTCCATCTCGTCAAAATCGAGGCTGCCGGCTGCCATGTGACTGAGGAAGACCTCCCGGATTTTCTCGTCGCGCAGATCAAGGCCTGCATCAGCGGCTCGGATCACAAGGCCAAACGCCTGGGGATTGATCCCACGCAGCTCTCCATCGGCGACTGAAAACGTGCCGCCGCCAGTCAGGCCAGAAACCATCGCTGCGATGGATCGGCCTGCGCCTTCAAAATCCAGAACGAGATCCAGACCGCCTGTCGCAACCGCACGGCCTTCTCGCTCCCAGACGAATGATTGAAGCACTGCATCGTCAAGTTTAAGACGTCCGGACACCGACCCTTCGGCACCGGACCTGCGAAACGCCAGAGCGCCCGAAAGGGACCCGCCGCCATAGCTGCCGGACAGTCCATCCAGACGCAACATCGTGGGCGTCACACGCAACTCGCTACGTGCCCCCTCGATCACCTGATCCCCACCGATCGCAAGCGCATCCGTGCGTAGATCAAGTGTCATGTCCGTATCAGTAAACATCGGGCTGCCAAAAGACGCCGTTGGCCAGATGCTGGACCCGTCGCCAGCCGAAAACCACTGGTCGGGACCAAGGACAGCTTCGGACAGGAACCTGAGATCGAGACTGCCCACATAGAGCGAGCCTTTCAAACGCCGATTGGTTTCACCCGTCGTCGGCGTCAGGTCTCCCTGGAGCGTGCCGTCGATCGGTACGCCAGCGACGGTCCCGCCAAGATCGGAAACGTTGATTTCACTGCCGGAGCCGGACAGATTGAAGCGAAGATCGACCTCGATGTCCCCTGCCATGACCGGCATGATCCGACCGCCAAGCAAGGCGAACGGAGCAAGATCAGGCACGCTTGTTGCCACATCCAGACGATAGTTCGGCTTCTCACCAGCTTCCAGACGCAGCTCACCGTCTGCGGTGAGAGCAGCAGCGCCCGCTTTCGCTTCGACGCCGACCTCGAGACCATCTTCAGGGCGCCCCTTGGCCGAAAGCTCGATGTAGCCAAGTCCAAGATCATCTACCGGCAGGATCTCGAAGCCCAGCTGCCGGAGGATCTGGCCACCGTCCGGGCCAGCCAGTTCAAGACCAAGCTCAACATCTGCACTGCGCCAGTTGTCCACCCGCCCCTCGAAGCGGCTGCTTAGTCTGGCGTCCACGCCGCCCGCGATCCCGTCCAGAACAAAGGTCAGATCGCTGCCATCACCGGCTGCGGCAGCTTTCAGCTCGGCCTGAAACCTGGCGGGTACAAGGTAGTCGGAGGCCTCTTCAAGCCGCTCGATAACCGGGTTGCCAGGAAGAGCACCGCGCAACAACGCAACCACTCCAGCCAAGTTCCGTGCGTCCAGGGTGCCGGAAAGGGAACCAACAGGTGCAGAGAGAAGATTGTCAATTCGGCCGGAAACGTCGATCTCAGCACCGGCAAGATCCTCCGCATACAGCCGGTCAACTCGCAGTCCAGAGCCGGAATACTCAGCTTCCAGCGACAATCCCTTGCCTGCGACGTCGCGCACGCTGACCTGCTTGGCGCGCATACGAAGCGTTACATCCAGATCCGACAGACCGGCCTCAGGCCGATCGAACAGCCCGGCCAGTTTCTCAAGCTCATCAAGATCCAGCGTGTCCGCATCTAGACTGAGCGAAAAGATGGCGTTGCCCTGGCGCGGCTTGCGATAGGACAACCCGCCCGTCGCTTCAGATCCGGCGAGCGTCAGCCGCAAATTGTCGAGCGCGGCGCCACTCGGCACCACATTCAGATGCCCCTCGATCGTCATTGGCTGGATCGAGCTGCTGCCGCTGTCGTTCTGCTGCCACCAAGCCGCAAAGGCACCGGGCTGATCCGAGCTGATAGCAAGATTTCCGCGATAAGTCGGCGTATCGGAAACAACCAGATCGCCCTGGGTGGTGATAGTGGTGCGGCCAGGAGCACGACCTGACAAACGCGCAACACGCCAACCACCGGTCATGGTCTCGAGATCGAGGCGCACGTCCTGCGCCAGACCACCGCCAACAACCACCGCCGGCACATCTAACGCGATCACGCCGTCCATATCCGGAACGGGTAAGGATCTCAGGGCGCCGATCATCGCGCTGCCTGCCTCCGTTAGCGCGACAGGAGACTGAGGACCGCCGCCATAGAGCCGGTCAAGATCCAGCTGTTTGGCCCTGGCGCGCACTTCGAACCTGCGCTCGCCGTTAAAGACCACACTACCTTGGCCATCGAGGCCAAGCAGTCGATCTTCAGGACCGAAGCGATACTGAAAGGCGGGAATGTCCACCCCACTCACAGCCGCGTTGAATTCACCGGTCGCCCGCCAGCTTCGATCAGCCTCCTCCTCGGGAACGATCGAAACGAGATCGAAATTGCCGTCGTAAACCGGCGACTCTTCTATGTGGTTCAACGTGCCGTCGACCGACAACTCGACCGGAACCATCGTCGGCGTGATCGATCCCTTGAGACGGATCGCACCATCTTCCTGTTGCTTGCCTGTGGCCACGCGAAGCGAATATGCCTCCCCGCCGTAGTCGAGGCTGCCGTCCACCTTGAACGGGCCGGCAAGTGTTCTAGCACTAACCTGAAGGTTGCCGTGGTCGACCATGTGAGTCTCGCCAGAACGGGCATCGACCAGGGACACGGCCCCATCAACGACCGTGATGCTGTCAAAGGCGATGTTGTCATTGGAGAGTTCCGCAAGGGCCCCGCCGCCCTTCATGCCGGTCAGCCAGTCAAGCCGCCCAGCCTCGTCAAGAGACAGGCTGAGATGTGGCCGTTCCAGCTCCATCTCGAGCACCCGAACCTCACCCTTGAGCAAGGGCGGCAACTCAACCCGCATCTGAAACCTGGAGACCACCAGCAGCGGATCTTCAGCCTCGCCGACCCGCACGTCGGAAAAGGTCACCGTTGGCGAGGGGAGCAACCTCATGTCGGCCTCGCCCAGCACCGTTACCTTGTGGCCAAGGGCGCGTTCCGCATAGGTCTCGAAGGTCGAGCGATAGACAGTCCAATCGACAAAGAAGGGCCCTACCAGTGCTGTAATCAGCACCAGAATGATCGCAACACCAACTGTTATGTAGACCGAATTCAGATCAACTCTCCAAATGCGTCCGGTCGACATGCAGCCGCCGGACCAACCTTCATGTGGGTATCATCACGATTCGAAACGATATCATGACACGAGGAAAATCGGACCTGTTACCGATACAACAGGTCCGCCCCAAAAGTCTCACGGCAAAATTCAGGATATGGTAACAATCTTGCCCGGGTTCATGATGTTGTCTGGGTCCAGTGCCTGTTTGATCGACCGCATTACATCCAGTCCGCCGCCATGCTCGCGCTCAAGATATTTCATCTTGCCCTGGCCCACACCGTGTTCTCCGGTGCAGGTGCCTTCCAGCTCAATCGCACGCCAGTTCAAGCGTTCGACAAAAGCCTCGGTCTTGGCGATTTCTTCCGGGTTGTCCTCGTCCACCAATACCAGCACGTGAAAATTGCCATCACCGACATGACCGACAATGGGTGCGAGCAAACCTGCGTCTTCAAGATCTTTGGACGTTTCAGTCACGCATTCGGCCAACCGTGAGATCGGGACGCACACATCCGTCGCGACGCCCTTCGCACCTGGTCTGAGAACGAAGGACGCCCAATAGGCGTCATGGCGGGCCGACCAGAGCTTCGTCCGTTCCTCGGCCTGGGTCGCCCACTTGAAGTCGCCCCCACCCAGATCCTCGGCGATCGCACCAAAAAGCTCGGCCTGTTCGCGCACGCTCGCGTCCGAACCGTGGAATTCAAGGAACAAGGTTGGCTGTTCGTCCAGATCGAGCTTCGAATAGGCGTTGCAGGCCTTGACCTGAAGCGTGTCCAGAAACTCGATGCGCGCTACAGGAATCCCGCACTGGATCGTGGCAATCACGGCCTTGCAGGCGGAATCGATGTCCGGAAACGGGCAAACCCCACCCGAAATTGCCTCCGGCTGGCCATAGAGCCGAACAGTCAGTTCGGTGATCACGCCAAGTGTTCCTTCGGAGCCAACATAAAGCCGGGTCAGATCATAACCGGCCGCTGACTTGCGCGCCCTGCCACCCGTGTGAATGATCTCTCCGGTCGGTGTGACGACGGTAAGACCCAGAACAGCATCCTTCATGGTGCCATAGCGCACGGCATTGGTGCCCGAAGCACGGGTCGCCGCCATGCCGCCAAGGCTGGCGTCCGCCCCCGGATCAATCGGGAAGAACAAACCGGTGTCGCGCAGATAGCTGTTGAGCTGCTTGCGGGTCACGCCTGCCTGCACCTGGCAATCAAGATCATCCGCATTGACCTGGAGAATGGCATCCATGCGGGACAGGTCCAGCGAGATCCCCCCACCAGGCGCATTGAGGTGACCTTCCAGCGACGAACCTGTGCCGAATGGGATGACCGGCACCTTGTGTTCGGCACAGATGCGGACAACTTCCGCTGTTTCTTCAGTGCTCTCAACAAAGACAACGGCGTCCGGCGCCTGGTTCGGCAGCCAAGTCGTTGTATGCCCGTGTTGCTCCCGCACCGCTTGCGAGCGAGAGCATCGCTCGCCAAAGCGCTGGGTCAAAATGTCAACGACGAGCGAGGACTTCTCTCCGTCGCGCGCGACGGGCGCCTGGAGGGCACTCAGGGACATGGTCCAGATCCTGTTCTTCTTCTGTGTAGGGCAATCTTTTGAAGGCCCAAATATGTTAGGCAGTTTTGCAAAGGTCAAAGGCAATCGACCTTGTCGCGCCATTTGATCGCAAGTCCCACGGCAGATCGATCGCAGTAAATGGAAAAAAACTCCAAGATTATCGGCAAAGATCATGTTTTTTCTGGCATATTAAGCTCAGTCACAGGACTGAATCAGGCAGACACTTGCCAAAACAGCCCGATCCAGGACGGTCCGCCGTCTCGTTCATTTGAGCAGTTTCCAGCGGTATCGACCGATGCGCGTCATATTCGACACTGTCCGTCACCTTCCTCAGATCCTTTCCAGCTGGATCATGCCCAATCTTCGCCTGTTCAGAACCAGCCGACTTCCGATCGTTTGGCTGCTCGCTCTCGGCATCGGTTCACTCGTTGCCGCTGCGGCCATTGCTTTCCGCTCGGCCATCGGCCTGTTGCAATGGCCTTGGCTCGGCACAACCTCCGAGCGGATCATCGATGCCGCCGCCAGCCAGCCGTGGTGGGTCATCCTGCTAACACCAGCGCTTGGCGGCCTGATCGTAGGCTGGCTGCTTCAGAGCTATCAACCAAAGCAACGCGCAGGCGGGGTTGCCGATGTGATCGAGGCGCGAGCGCTGGGTGGCCGCGGCCTACCCCTTCGCGCTGGCCTGACGTCGGCGCTGATCACAGTGATATCTCTCGGATTCGGGGCGAGCGCAGGCCGCGAAGGGCCTGTCGTCCACCTGGGCGCCACTCTGGGAACAGCCGTCTGCCGGGCGTTTTCACTGCCTGATTCGGCCAGGCGCATGTTGCTGGCCTGCGGTGTCGCCAGCGCCGTCTCTGCGTCCTTCAACGCACCGATTGCCGGCGTTCTCTTCGCCCATGAGGTGGTGCTCGGCCACTATGCCGTGTCCGCCTTCGTTCCGATTGTGCTGGCTTCGGCCGTCGGAGCCGTCCTTTCCCGCCTTTGGTTCGGGGAATCGGCCTCCTTCATCATTCCGACCTACGACATCACCTCGTATCTCGAGATTCCCGCCTTTGCGCTGCTCGGCCTGACCTGTGCGGCCGTCGCGATCCTGTTCCAGTTTGCGCTGATCGGAAGCGACTGGACCGCACGCAACATCTCAATGCCTCTCTGGCTGCGTCCCGTCGTCGGCGGCCTCGCGGTCGGAGCGATCGCAATCGTTTTCCCTCAGGTACTCGGCGTTGGCTATGAAGCAACGGATATGGCGTTGAAGCATCAGCTGCCAATCACAGTGATGCTGGCGCTTCTGGTCGCAAAAACCGCAGCCACCGCAATCACATTGGCCTCGCGCTTCGGCGGCGGGATCTTCTCGCCGTCGCTCTATCTGGGTGCAATGACCGGCGGCGCTTTCGGCCTGATCGCTGCGTCTGCCTTCCCGGAGATGGCCTCCAGCCATGGCCTTTACGCCATCCTTGGCATGGGCGGCGTTGCCGCCGCGGTTCTTGGCGCTCCAGTGTCCACCACCATGATCGTTTTCGAATTGACGGGCGGCTATGGCCTCTCTATCGCGCTCCTGATCGTGGTCTCCATTTCCGCTGGCCTGACCCAGGCTATTCACGGAAAGTCCTATTTCCACTGGCAACTGGGCATGCGTGGGGTCTGCCTGCACGAGGGTAGCCACACCTATCTGAGCGAAAGCGTGAAAGTCCGAGACTTCATGGACGCTCCGCCGGAAGATGAAGAAGAACGAACGTTCAACCCCGGCACCGACGGCACCTACCTGCACGCCGGCAATTCACTTGAAAACGCCCTGAAGGCTTTTGACGAAAGCGGCAAGATCAGCTTGCCGGTGGTTGAGAGCGGTGACGCGACCAGGGTTGTCGGCATAGCCCGCCATGTCCGCGCCCTGCGCTACTTCAACTCGGCTCTGATCAAGGAAAGCGAAGAAGCCCACCGTTGAGGTCTAACACGTAAGAGTGCTGGCTCAGAACGGAGACGGCTCCGTGATCGAAATCTTGCCGGCATATCTGTGCGAGCCTTTCACGCCCCTCCATCTTGCCTTCAACTGCAGTTCCTTCATGTGGATCTGAGCCTGGCGACCCTTGATACCGGGCAACGAGAGCGGGTCGAGACCGGTTAGAGGCAGGAATGGATTGCGGCGCAGGGAACCATAGATTCCCACACGCACCGAAGGACGCTCACTCTTGCCGCGCGCATGAAACCCGTGCGTATCCGCGACGACCAGGGAGTTGCCTGGAACATTGAAAGCAACCGGGTCACCAAACCCCATCTGCTTCGCCTCTTCGGCTGTAAGACGGAAGGACCCACGGGCATGAAGCTTGTTCCGCGCGTCCGCAGCTTGAACACTTTGCTCCTGCTCCCAGGCAGCTCGCTCGGGCGTCAGCCTGTGCGACCCGGCGATATAGTTGAACGGCCCATCTTCCAGAGCCACATCATATAGAAAGAACCAGGACTTAGCGGTCGGCTGAAATGTATCTGAATGGAAGCTCGTCTGAGGATCCACCTTGCCTTTTGTGGGCTTGGTCATGACGATATGCAGATAGACTATCGGATCTGCGTTGGCAGACCCCACATAGCGCAAGGTGTTCTGGAACAAGGGGCCGTTCACGAAGCGCTTGAGATAGGGCTTGTCCTTCAGGACTTCCGGCGGCAGAGGCACGAAACGCGTGACCGCATTGCCCTGCCGCATATCATAGGCGTGAAAGGTGTTCTCTTCCACCTCTTGCCGCAAACCCGCCAACTCTTCAGGGCCAAGCACATCGTTCCGGCATATATAGCCCTGCTCTGCATATTGACGCCGGTCATCCTCGCTCACTAGCTTGGAGAGGTGCCCCCGGCGCCAATCGCTCATGCGCTCCGCCAGACGCATGCGCGCAACATGAAGCCCTTTCTCGTTCAACCGGCGGCTGCCGATGATCGGATTGTCGGCAAAGGATTTGGCGCCACTGGCCAATTCCGCTGCCCAGAAGGGTGTCTTCAAAATATCTATCGCGCGCATGAAAAACTGCCTCGAACAACGGGCCTGCCTGAACGGACCCCAATCAAATAGCGGCCGTAGCCTCTTCCAGCCAAGTCAATGTCTTGTCATCCAGCAGAGGCGAAAGCTGGGCGAGAACCTTAGCGTGATAGGCATTGAGCCAATCGCGCTCAGCATCGCTCAGGAGGTCCCTGTCCACAAGTCGAAGGTCGAAAGGCGCAAGCGTCAAGGTTTCGAACCCAAGCATAGGCCGTTCGCCGCCTTCGATCGCTGCAGGCTCAGTGACGAGTTCCAGGTTTTCGAGACGGATCCCATATTCACCTGCCGGATAATATCCTGGTTCATTCGACAAGATCATACCCGGCTTCAAAGGCACCGCGCCGGTTTTGGCAATCCGCTGCGGTCCCTCATGAACCGACAGATAGGCTCCGACGCCATGACCTGTCCCGTGATCAAAATCGAGACCGGCCTTCCAAAGGTCGATCCGCGCCAGGGTATCGAGCTGAGCACCTGACGTTCCAAGCGGAAAACGCGCGGATGAGATGGCGATATGCCCTTTCAGCACCAGGGTGAAATGCCGTTTCATCTCGGCGCTCTGCTCCCCCACCGCCAGGGTGCGTGTGATGTCCGTGGTGCCGTCTTCATACTGCGCGCCGCTGTCGATCAGGAAGGGACGCCCGACCGGAATCATGAGATTGCTCTTGCGGCTCACGCGATAATGACAAATGGCGCCATTGGGACCGGCACCTGAAATCGTATCGAAGGAAATATCCTTCAGAACCCCGGTTTCGCGGCGAAACTGTTCCAGCTTTTCCGCCGCACCAATCTCGTCCAGCTCACCGGACGGGGCAATATCATCGAACCAGCACAGGAATTTCGCATAGGCGACCGCGTCACGCAGATGCGCCGAGCGGGCACCCTCGATTTCCGCATCATTCTTGATCGCTTTCGGCAACAGCACCGGATCGGCCGCTTCGACCAGTTGGCCGCCGGCGTTGACGATCGCGTCGGCAATCCCCTGCCCTGCAAGCGCCGGGTCGATCATGACGGACGCGCCATCCTTCCCCAGATCTGCGAGTTTCGCCTTGAAACCTTGCGGCTCCTCGACATCGACAAGCACATGAAGAGTTTCTCGAACCGAATTCGACAGCTTTCGGCCATCGATGAAAAGGCTCGGTTTGCCACTCGCCGGAACGACGGCGAAGGAGAGTGGGACCGGATTATGCGTCACATCGGACCCACGAATATTGAACAGCCAGGCAATGGAATCGGGCTGCGTCAGCACGCAGGCACCGGCATCCTTCGCAGCGATAGCGGCCTGAATTTCAGAGATTTTGCCGCTGGCCGAACGCCCCGCCAGCTTTTCGCTGTGCAGTGCCACAGCGCCAACCGGAGCTTCCGGGCGGTCTTTCCAGACCGCATCGATGGGATTTTGATCAAGTGCGACCAGTTCAGCTCCCGCCTTGTCGCAGACACTCTGGAGACGGCGCACCTCGCGAACGGGGTGGAGCATCGCATCATAGCCGATACGCTCGCCTGACTTTAGCCGCGCCGCCAACCAGTCCGTAACCGGTTCATTGATGAGATGTTGAGCCGGAAAGACATCCATATCCACTTGTTCGCGAACCTGGATCGTGTAGCGGCCGTCAACGAAAATCGCAGCGTCGTCCATCAGCACGGCGGCCGTCCCGGCGGAACCGGAAAAGCCTGTCAGCCACTGAAGCCGGCAATCATGAGGCGGAACATACTCGCCCTGGTGTGCATCTGCACGCGGCACAAGGAATCCATCCAGGGACAGCTGCTTGAGTTCGGCCCTGAGCAGCGCTGCATGCGGCGCCCCGCAGGAAGGATCACTGAGATCATCGAAGGTCTGAAACATGGCCCGAAGCTAGGTTGATCAGACGAATCGTTCAAGACGGAAAACTATTCCGCAGACCCCCAATAGACAGGATGAGTTTTACAATTTTGCGACGCACCATACATTTCGCACATGCGAGAAATGCAGGCCTGTCATGCAAGATCGTCTCTACTCAAAAAATGCGAATGACCTCATATTGATCGTGACAAATAAAGAGGCAGCAGCTCTCGAGGACGCGCCCCCATCAACCTCTTGCTTGGAGTTTTAAGACCATGGCAACTGCAACAACCACCATCGGCGGCGCCAACCGCTCTTCTGACGGTTTCGTACGTCGCGCATTCGGCCGCATGGTCGAAGCCCGCGAAAAGCAGGCTCGTCGCTACGTCAACGGTTACCTTCTGTCCCTTGATGATGCCACTCTTGCCGCACACGGCTTTGAGCGCAGCGAACTGGAACGTGAAGGTTCTACGGGCATGATCTTCTAAGCAAGGTCACAGCCAAAAATCTTGAGAAAAGAAGCGCGGTGGAAACTCCTCCGCGCTCTTTTTTTGTCAGCTTCAATGAAGAAACGGGCGAAAATCCAGCGCTAGGCGACCTTCCGGCCGCGCACAAGCGTCAGCGTCAGCCAGCCGTCTTTCTCTTGCCGCCGGGCAAGATGAAACCCCTGGCAGCCATAAGCAAAAAGGATTCGTGGGCCATCCTCGACCCTTAGGCCGGACAAGACCAGGGTCGCCGTCGGTGTCATCCGTGCCGCGATGGACTTCGCCATCTTCATCAGCGGCCTTGCCAGAATATTGGCGACGATAAGGTCGAACGGTCCGAACTCGCCGAAACGCCGGTCTTCCATGCCGTTGGCGGTAAACGTGCTTATAAGTGGCGCAACACCGTTCAACCGGGCGTTTTTCGCCGCCGTTTCGGTCGCAACCGGGTCAATGTCGGTCGCCAGAACGTGTTGCCGTGTCATGCGGGCAATCGCAATTCCGAGGACGCCGGTTCCTGTCCCCAGGTCCAGGACACGGTAATACTCACGCATCGAAAAGAGACGATCGATCTCCTCCAGACACCCGGCGGTCGTTCCGTGATGTCCTGTACCAAAAGCAAGAGCAGCCTCGATTTCAAGGCCGATGCCGCCTCCGGGCACCTTGTCCTGATCGTGCGATCCGTGAACAAAGAAACGTCCGGCACTGACAGGTTTCAGCCCCTCGAGGCTCTTTTCGACCCAGTTGATGTCCGGAAGGATCTCTGCCTCAATCGGCGCAGCAAAAGCATCCGAACCAACCCGGTCGCGTACCACCTCGGTCGCCTCCTCAGGTTCCATCTCGAAAAGCAGGATTTCCGCGGCCCAGATTTTTCCGTCTGGAGAAGCCTCATAAATGGTCACGGGATTGCCATCGTGCTCGAACGCGCGCTCCAGCACATCGGCTATGCGCTTGGCTTCCAGTTCCTCTGCGGTAATCCGAACCCTGACGGTCTGCATGATGTCCTCAAGCTGGGGGATAGGTGCAAGGCGTATAGACCGCTTTGACGGCAACCGCAATTCAGGTACGCCCAGTACGCGATCGTCTCGCTTTCGGGCTGTTTGCTAGTGCGCGGCGCGCCAAAAATCACAAACAGGTCACCCAACTTAAGGCCAGGAGCCTTCAACGAAGGACCGGCCAGCAATCGTCCGGACACTTTACATAGGAGGACATTTGCGGTGTCTTCGCACGGTCCCGTTCACAGCGCCGCCGGTCAGTCCGATTGGGCAATTCTCATAATAAAAGTACTCATGCCAGCCCCGTGACCAAGAAACATCTACTGATTTCTTAGACGCGAGTCGGCGCCGGCGAAAGGAAGACCGCGAGTGGTCTAGCCGAGGTTCAACACGATACGCGCGGTCAGTCCGCCACCTGGCGTGTCGCTCAACTCAAGCCGGCCGCCGTGCGCTTCTGCAATTGCACGTGTCGTTGCAAGACCCAACCCGAAACTGGTGCCATTGTCGATCTGGCGCGCCTCATCACCACGTTCGAAGGGCTCCATCAACCGCTCCTGATCTCCGGCAGGAATGCCGGGACCATGATCCACCACATCGAGATACACTTCGGATCCAGCAACGCTGACATGCAGCGACAGTTGATCGTCATAACGACGAGCATTGTCGATCAGGTTGGCGCAGGCCCGGGTTAATTCGCTTGAGCGTCCTTCGACTACGACACCTTGTGGACACGACAAGACCAGGGCGACTCCCATGTCCTCGTATTGATCAACGAGACCCTGCAGAAGGCTCGGCAGATTGATCCGCTTCCAGGCCTCTCCGGTTCGCCCTTCCTTCAGAAAGGACAAGGCGCCGTTGAGCTGGGTTTCCATGAGATCCAGATCGGCGAGGTTTCGCTGCTTGTGGTCCTCATCCTTCATCAGTTCGATGCGCAGCCGCAAGCGAGTCAGGGGCGTGCGAAGATCATGACCAACGGCTGTCAGCATGCGGGTGCGTCGCTCGACCAGGCCCTCGATCCGTCCCTGCATCCGGTTGATGGCCTGGGCCACCTGCTTAACTTCTCTCGGCCCGGCCTCGGCTACCGGCACCGGCCGTGCTGTATCCTTCCCGAATTTTGCCACGTCTGCGGAAAGATTGGACAGGGGATGGACGAGGGTGCGCGCGGCCCAAACGAGCAGCAGCAGAAGGCTGGCGCCGAGCGTCACAAACAACAAGATTACTGGATTGCCAAGAAATGGCGGCGGCTTGTGCGCGGTCATCTTGGCAAGTACGTAATTTCCATCTGCAAGCTGGAAATACAAATTCGGAACGCGCTTGCCGCCCTCGCCATTTGGAAGCGGCCACGACGCCACAAGGCTAATGCCCGGCGCAAGAACGCCTTCTTGAAACGGCCAGAATGGCGATCGCCTCTCCTGACTGGGATCCGCAGCTGGCGCCTGATCGACGAGGGTCAGGTCGAGCGACGCGTCGGCAGCAAGCATTTGCGCCAGAAGGTCAGCACGCGCGTCTTCGTTCGCGTCATTCAAGCGGGCGACCGCGATCGCATGTTTAAGCCCCACCGTTGCCCCGGCCTGAGTAGTGGGTTCAGGACGCATTACCCACAAAAGAGCCATAAGAAACATCGTCATCGCAGCGCAGCCGATCAGCATGATCAACAACATTTGCGTCGCGATGCGTTGGGGGCCAAACCGGCGGATCCGGTGCATCAATGAGCCTTCACCTCAGCGACAAATTCATAACCGCCCGACCGCACAGTGCGAATGAACTGGTAGGCTGCCCCACCAGCTTCAAGCTTGCTGCGCACACGGCTGATCAGAATGTCGATGTTTCGGCCCGATCCTGTCGGGTTGCTGCCATGCGCAAGATCACTCAACTGATCACGGCTCAACACCCGCCCCGGGCGTTCCGCCATGACCTGCAGGAGGTCGAATTCGGCCGGAGTCAGCGAAACCTCTGCCTGCTCCGGGTTGAGCAGGTCCCGCTGGGCGCAGTCCAGCCGCCATCCCTCAAAGGCCAGAACCTTGCCGGACACCGCTGCGCTGGCCATTCCCATGTCCACGCGACGGAACATGGCACGAATGCGTGCGATCAGCTCCCGCGGGTTGAAAGGTTTTGCCAGGTAGTCATCGGCCCCGACCTCAAGACCGACCACGCGGTCAAAATCGTCCGACTTGGCCGAAACGATGATGATCGGCATGTTGCCCTGCCCGCGCAAACGCCGGCAGATGCTCAAGCCATCTTCTCCGGGCAGCATCAGATCGAGAACCACCAGATCGATGCGCGCATTTGCGATCACCCGATCCATTTCGGCGGCATCACGGGCAAGGCTGACCTTCCAGCCATTTGACGAAAGGTGCCTATCGATCAGGCCACCGATCTCGGAATCGTCTTCAACGACGAGGATGTGTTCAACGCGGGTCATACGGCCAATATGCAGCTTTCATTTTGCTTTTCACCCCTAAAATTGTAGCAATTTGTTTCTGTATATTTCTAGATAGAACAAAGAAACAATCAGAAATTTTGTTGAAATGTTTCGTTAATTTAATGTTAACACAAAGAAAACAGGGTAGCTCTTGCATCTTTTACTTTGAGCGAGGACCACACACATGATGTCGATCGGATCGGCGCCACCGCCACCGCAACAAACCATGCAATCACAGCTGACCGCCCAGGTCGAAGCTGGCGAAATCACGTCCGAAGATTCAGACGCCATGCTGGCGGCTCTGGAAGCCATCCATGACGACTTGGCTCCAGAAGGCGGTCCTTCGTCCACTCCTCCGACCAAGGAAGAAATGCAGGAGACGATGGAAGGCCTGCTGAGCGAGCAGGTTGACGCTGGTACCCTGACACAGGAACAGGCAGATGAGCTGTCCGCCATGTTCGAAAGCGGAGAGATGGGGCCGCCGCCACCACCTCCCCCTGGCGGTGAGGCATCAAGCTCGGAAACCTCAGGCGAAGATCTCGTCGCGTTGCTCCTCGAGGAACTCACCTCATCGACCAGCAGTTATTCGGAATCCGGCGACAGCACATCCAGCACAACCTCATCCTTGTTGGTTGATTACCTCGCCTAATACTTCCTTGCTGGTACGTCCCCCTGATAACCTGCAAGGCTAAGCCGGTCCTCCACACGGGGGCCGGCTCTTTTTCAATTGCCATTCAGCATATTGAAATCGCTAGTTTACTCTCCCGCCATCACAGCTTTTCAAGAAAACCGCGCGCACTGCGGCGGTAGGTTTCCTGCTTCTCCTCCCCCATGCGTTTCCAGGTGCTATAGGCGGTTGCAAGCCTTCGATTGCCCTTGAGGCGCTCCACATTTCGGTCAAGAAAATTCCAGTAAAGCGCATTGAAGGGACAAGCGTCTTCGCCGGTCTTCCGCGCAACATCATAGCGGCAAGATCCGCAGTAGTCCGACATCTTCCGGATGTAGTTCCCCCCAGAAGCGTAAGGCTTTGAAGCCAGGAACCCTCCGTCAGCGAACTGGCTCATGCCCAGCGTGTTGGGCATTTCGACCCATTCGTAAGCATCCGCATAGACCGCCAGATACCACTCATGCACCTGCCGTGGCTCAATGCCTGCGAGCATCGCAAAGTTACCGGTGATCATCAGCCGCTGAATGTGATGGGCATAGGCCTCGTCACGGGTTTGCGTGATGGCTTCTTTCAGACAGGTCATGTCCGTTTCCGCACTCCAGTAGAAAGAGGGCAAATCCCTCGTGGCGTCCAGGAAGTTCTCTTCGGCCATCTCGGGCATTCTCAGCCAGTAAATGCCACGGACATACTCGCGCCAGCCAATGATCTGGCGGATGAAGCCTTCTGCGGAATTGATTGGCACCTTACCATCTCGATACGCCTGATCAACCGCCTGGCACAACTCCATCGGATCCAGAAGCCCGGCATTGAGATAGGGAGAGACAACGGAATGATAGAGAAACGGCTCTGCGCGCAGCATCGCGTCCTGGAACTCGCCGAAGCGCGGCAGGCCAGCCTCGAGGAAATCATCGAAGGCCTCACGCGCCTGCTCTCGGTTCACCGCAAACCAGAACGGATCAAGCAAGCCAAAATGCTCCGCAAAGCGTGCCTCGACCAGTGAAAGCACATTCCGCGTGATCTCATCCGGCTCGAACCGCCTCGGACGCGGCATGAACAGATCCTGACCCGCCGGCTTGCGATTGTCCTTGTCGAAATTCCATTTGCCGCCGGCCGGTTTGTCACCGTCCATCAAGAGACCAGTCTTGACCCGCATATGCCGGTAGAAATCCTCCATCAGGAACCGTTTGCGGCCATCGGCCCAACGCTCGAACTCGGATCTTGAACAGAAGAAACGCCCGTCAGGACGAATGTCGACCGGCACGCCAAGTTCCACCTCCCAACCTTTGAAATCCGCAAGCAAGCGGTATTCACCCGGCTCGGTGATGCTCACGCTGGTGGGCTTCAGGCGCCTGACCGCGCGCGCGACCTCCCCCTTCAGGTTGCCGCTGTTGCCCGCGTCGTTCAGCTGGACATAATCGACGGTCCAACCGGCTTCGGCGAGTTCCTCAGCAAAGTGCCGCATGGCGGAAAAGACAAAGGCGATCTTCTTCTTGTGGTGACGCACATAGGTCGCTTCTTCGGCGACCTCCGCCATCAGGATCCGGTCGTGATCTTTCTCGGCTCCGCGTAGGGAACTGATCGCGGGCGTCAGCTGGTCACCGAGAATGAGGATGAGATTGCGAACAGGCACGAAAAGCGCTCCGGCAAGAGAAACAGCAGCAAGCTCTCCCCATTGGAGACTGCCTTTTCCTCTCTACGCGGAGCGCAGACCTGTGTATCACTCAGAAACCGGGAAACTTCAGTGCCGCTCGACGAAGCTGTCGAGCACCTTTTTCTGACCGGCCTTTTCGAAGTCGATCGTCAACTTGTTGCCCTCAATGGCAATGATCGCACCATAGCCGAACTTGATGTGGAACACCCGCTCGCCCATGGAATACTCCGAGGGAGCTTCACTGACCGATTTGGCCACCAGCTCGCCCTCAATGGTCAGGGGCCCCTGCTTCTTGCTTCGCGAGGAACGAAAATCGCCGCGCTCGAAGACAGCATCCTGAGCCGCCCGCGCCTTATGAGCGCGTTGCCAACCGGGGGTCGAGTAGGTGTTCTGGAACGGATCGCGATTGTCAAAACGGGAGCCACCACCACCGCTGCGGCCGTAACCGCCACCGCCGTAGCCGCCATAGTTCGAGGACTGCTCGACGATCTCTACATGCTCTTCGGGCAACTCATCGAGGAACCGCGAGGGGATCGAGGATTGCCATTGGCCGTGGATGCGCCGGTTGGAAGCAAACCAGATCTTGGCGCGTTTCTTGGCGCGCGTGACACCGACATAAGCAAGACGACGCTCTTCCTCGAGCCCGGCACGACCGCTTTCGTCCAGCGCCCGCTGGTGGGGAAACAGGCCCTCTTCCCAGCCCGGCAGGAACACCGTGTCAAATTCGAGACCCTTGGCCGAATGCAGCGTCATGATCGACACCGCATCATTTCCCTCGACACTGTCCCGGTCCATCACCAGCGACACGTGCTCCAGGAACCCGGACATGGACTCAAAGTCCTCCATGGAGCGGATGAGTTCTTTCAGGTTGTCCAGGCGTCCCGGCGCTTCGGCGGAACGGTCCAGCCGCCACATTTCGGTATAGCCGCTTTCATCGAGAATGATCTCGGCAAGCTCGGTATGGGACAGGCTGTCCACCTGCCCGCGCCAGCGCTCGAAATTCGCCAGAACCTCTTTCAGGGCGTTGCGGGCCTTGGGACGGATTTCCTCGGTCTGACACAGCTGGTTGGCGGCCTGCATCAAGGGAATGCGGTCGGCCCGCGCCAGTTCATGCACCAGCTTCAGCGTCGCCTCACCAAGCCCGCGCTTGGGCGTGTTGACGATGCGCTCAAAGGCAAGGTCGTCTGCCGGCTGCACCACGCAGCGGAAATAGGCCATGGCATCGCGGATCTCCATTCGCTCGTAAAAGCGCGGTCCGCCGATAACCCGGTAATTCAACCCAAGCGTCACGAAGCGGTCTTCAAACGAGCGCATCTGGAAAGATGCACGCACCAGAATGGCAATGTCGTTGAGCGCATGGCCATTGGCCTGCAGCGCCTCGATCTCATCACCGATGGACCGGGCTTCTTCCTCCGAATCCCAGCAGGACGCGACGGACACGAGATCGTTTTCCGGATCGTCGAAATCCGTGAACAGTGTCTTGCCCAATCGTCCCTGGTTGTGGGAGATCAGATGGGAGGCTGCCGCAAGGATGTGGCTGGTCGAGCGGTAATTCCGCTCCAGCCGGATCACCACCGCGCCGCGGAAATCGTGCTCGAACCGCAGGATGTTGTCCACCTCGGCGCCGCGCCAGCCATAGATCGACTGGTCATCGTCGCCCACGCAGCAGACATTCGGATTGCCCTGAGCCAGGAGCCGCAGCCACAAGTACTGGGCAATGTTGGTGTCCTGGTACTCGTCCACCAGCATGTAGCGGAAGCGGCGCTGATAGTCGGCGAGAATATCAGGGTTGGTCTTGAACAGCGTGATGACGTGCAACAACAGGTCACCGAAATCGCAAGCGTTGAGGATAGACAGGCGGTCCTGATACTCCTCATAGAGCTTGCGGCCCCAGCCATTGGCAAAGGCACGCGCTTCACCTTCGGGCACTTCGTTTGGCGTCAGGGCCCGGTTTTTCCAGCCATCGAGCATGGCTGCGAAGGCCTTTGGGGTCCAGCGCTTGTCGTCGAGCCCTTCAGCCTGGATGATCTGCTTGAGCAGTCGCAGCTGGTCATCCGTGTCGAGGATCGAAAAGCCGGACTTGAGCCCGACCAGCTCGGCGTGACGGCGCAGGATCTTGACGCAGATGGAGTGGAACGTGCCGAGCCAGGCCATCCCTTCCACATTGCCGCCGATGAAACGCGCAATCCGCTCTTTCATCTCCCGTGCGGCCTTGTTGGTGAAGGTCACCGCAAGGATCTCGGCAGGTCCGGCAGAACCGGTGGCCAGGATATGGGCGATGCGTGTGGTCAGGACGCGGGTCTTTCCCGTTCCCGCACCGGCCAACACCAGCACCGGACCATTCAGCGTCTCGACCGCCTGTCGCTGCTCGGGATTGAGGCCCTCCAGATAGTCAGGCGCCTGGGACTGCCGTGCGGCCATGGCGCGCGCTGCGATGCCGCCACCAGCAGGCTGAGGCGCGGACTCGACAGACGCCATCCGGGATGGGCGATCTCCGGGAAACCCGTCGCCATCAAAGCCATCCACGAATGTGTCACCAATATCGTCGTGATACCCGTTCGGGTCTGCCATATGCACCGCGCTGCGATTCTAGAGTGTTCAGTCAAGAACAATATAGCAACAAAAGCGGCAAGGGCGAGGCGCGAAACCGAGTTTTCGGTGGGGAAATGGGCAGACCCCGGCGGCCCGGACCGGAAGAAGAAACAGAAACGGCGGCAGAGGGGCCTGCCGCCGTTTCAGATGGTGAAGATCAAGGAGATCAGGCAGCCTGGCTGCTAGGTCCTTCGTCGGTCGCAACTTCGCTGAGGAAGGCGTCAACCGCGCTGGAAAGTTCAGTGGCGACAGCGCCCAGACGATCAGCAGACTGGTTCACATCGGCAGACTGGTTCTTCGTCTGACCGATCGCACCGGCAACACCGTCAACATTGGAAGCTGCCGTGGAGCTGCCTTCCGCCGCCAGGTTGATGCTCTTCGTGATCTCGCTCGTTGCCACGTCCTGCTCTTCGACAGAGGCAGCAATTGCGGTCGTTACATCCTGAACTTCGCCGATACGCTCAACGATCGCCTGGATCGCACCGACCGCATTCTTGGTCGAGGACTGAATGTCCGTGATCTGCGTGGCGATCTCATCGGTCGCCTTTGCAGTCTGATCAGACAGTTCCTTAACCTCAGCCGCAACAACCGCGAAGCCCTTGCCGGCTTCCCCGGCACGCGCTGCCTCAATGGTCGCGTTCAGCGCAAGAAGGTTGGTCTGCTCGGCAATCGCGCGGATCATGCCAACAACTTCACCGATCTTGTCAGCTGTTTCGGCAAGTGTCGCAACATCGCGGTCCGTCGCCTTGGCAACTTCCGAAGCTTCTGAAGCAATGTTCAATGCCGCAGCTGATTGGCGCGAGATTTCCTGGATAGAGGCCGACAGTTCGGTTGCGGCTGAAGCCACAGTCTGAACGTTGGTCGAGGCAACGCCAGTCGCAGAGTGGGCAGCTTCAGCAGCGCCGCTTGCATCGTCTGCAATCTGCACAAGCTGCCGCGCAGTCTCGCTCACGGAGCTTGTCTCGTTACCCAGGATTTCCTGGATCGAACCAACCGACGTGCGGAAGATCTCGATGACACCTTCCATATGGCGCTTGCGCTCAATCTCCAGAGCCTGCTCCTTGCGTGCGCTTTCTTCCAGCTGGATACGGGCGATCGAATTGTCACGGAGCACTTCCGCAGCACGCGCGATATCGCCGATTTCGTCCGGGCGATCCGTGAACCGGATTTCGCCATCAAGTTCGCCTTCGGCGAGGCTGGCGATCGTATCACGCTGACTGGCCAGAAGCCCCGAAATCGAGCGAACCTGCCAAAACACGAAGAGACCGCTGCCTACCAATGCCGAAACGGCAAAGATGGAGAGCATTATGATCTGCGATTGCAGAGCCCCGGTGTCTGCATCCGCAGCGTATTCAGCCCGGTGGATCAGATCATCAGACATCTGCTTGATGAGATTCAGGCGTTCAGTGGCTTTTGCGAACCAGACTGCTGGCTGCAGATCGCCTGCATCCATGGTCTGCGGCAGTTTCTGCAAGGTCTCACGCATGGCGAGCGCTTCAGCGACAGCAGGACCTGTAACCGTTTTCTTGAACAGTTCCTTCTGGTCGGCCAGCGCAATAGCTTCGAATTCCTTCAGAAAGGCCTGCTCAGCACCGAAGCGGGAGATAAAGCCAAGAAACGCTTCGTTGTCGATCTCACCCGTGTCTCTGAACGCAGCGAGGAAATTGGCGCCGATCGCACGCTCGAGACCGCCCGCCTCCATGGCTTCAGTCAAAGCCAGGAAGGGCAACAACTCGGCGGTGATGGCAGAGGATGGGCTCGATTCCACCACGACACCGATCAGGTGAATCATGGCCGAGATTTCTTTTGAATAGCCCTCGACGGTTTTGCCCGCTTTCAAGGACTTCGCATCGATCTGCTGGCGAAGTTCGGTTATTTCGTGAACGGCATCGGAAACGTACGCGAGCTCTTTTTCGACATGCTCATTGTGCAAGTCAGCGCTCGCGACATGGTCATCGAAGATCTTGATGGCGGCATCAACGCTGGTGCGTTGCGCCATGACATCTGCCGAAATCTTGCTGTCATAGCCCGACTTGATCAAGCTGGCGGTCTTGCCGCGCTCTTTCTGGACCTCGTGAATCACGTTGCCGGCATCTTCCGCAATGCGCGACAGAGGCACCATGAAATCATGATGCCGAAGCTCCACATACTTCTCGTAAACGGAGACCCCGGAAAATATAGCCACAGCGGTCATTGGTATTATTGCCAGTGCCATAATTTGCACTTTGATTCTTCCGAACATTTGGCCCCTCCACGTCGGGAATAACTTATTCCGTTAGGAGAGTTGTCGAGAATTATTTCATTTGAATTAATTTGGTACAGTACCTCCCCTGAAAAATGAGAGATTGCCCAAATGCCCAGGCAAATGCTCATTTCTCACCCTTGTCAATACAACCAAGGGTTCGATCCAGGGCAATTTTGCCCGCTATTTCAGAGCCTTCTCTGGAAAATGGCGTGATTCGGCCATTGCACTAATCAGGGGTAGTCAGGATCAGGAACCGACAAGGACGAACCAGTCATCCTCGCTAATAACTTCTAAACCAAGTTCTTCAGCTTTCTTCAACTTGGAGCCTGCACCAGGCCCGGCAACAATTAGGTCCGTTTTCTTTGACACGGATCCTGAAACCTTGGCACCGAACCGTTCGGCCATGGCTTTGGCTTCATCCCGTGTCATACGCTCCAAAGACCCGGTAAAGACCACGGTCTTGCCAGCGACGGGGCTGTCGCCGGCATCGACAATCTCCGCATCCAGTGGCGCAACTTCCGCCAAGAGCGCTTTCAGCTGTTCGAGATTGTGTTCCTCAGCGAAGAACTCGGTCAATGCCTCGGCGACGATACCTCCGATACCATCGATGTCATTTAGGTCTCGCCAGGCTTCGCTGCTCTGGTCTCCGGCCTTCACAATCGCCTGCGAAAAGGCCTCCCAAGAACCGTAGGCCCGCGCCAGCAGCTTGGCATTGCCCTCGCCCACATGGCGGATGCCGAGCGCAAAGATGAAACGGTGCAGATCGATAGAACGGCGTTCATTGATCGCCGCGAACAGATTGCGCGCCGAAACCGCCCCCCATCCCTCCCGGTTGCGCAGCTTGGTCAGCGCTTGCCGGTCGCGGGTCTCCAGGGTGAAAATCTCCGCCGGAGTGGTCACAAGGCCGTCGGCATAGAAGGCATCGACCTGCTTGTCACCGAAGCCCTCGATGTCAAAGGCATTGCGCGACACGAAGTGTTTCAGCTTCTCCGTCGCCTGGGCCGGGCAGATCAGACCGCCGGAGCAGCGCCGGATCGCATCACGTCGACCGGTCTTGGCGTTCTCATCACGCACCGCATGACTGCCACACGCAGGACAAACCGTCGGAAACTCGAAGGGCTCCGCCCCTTCCGAACGCTTGGCAAGGTCCACATCCACAATCTGGGGGATGACGTCGCCAGCGCGCTGGATCTTCACCGTGTCGCCGACGCGCAGGTCCTTGCCCTCTCGGATCGCCTCGCCATTGGGTCCTATGCCCTTGATGTAGTCCTCGTTGTGCAGCGTTGCATTGGAGACCACCACCCCCCCAACCGTGACCGGTTCCAGTTTGGCAACCGGTGTCAGCGCCCCGGTCCGGCCCACCTGGATCTCGATATCGTTGAGAAGCGTAAAGGCCTGTTCGGCGGGAAACTTGTGCGCAATTGCCCAGCGGGGCGAGCGAGAGATGAAGCCGAGCCGCGTCTGCAGATCGAGACGATCCACTTTGTAGACCACGCCATCGATGTCATAGCCAAGCGTCGCCCGTTCTTCCTCGATGCCGTGATAGACCCCGACCAGCTCTTCGACACTCTCGCACCGCTTCATCCGGTCGTTGATGACAAAGCCCCAGTCCCGGAATGCCTCGACCATGCCCATCTGGGTGTCCGCCGGCATCTCGCTCATCTCGCCCCAGGCATAAGCAAAGAAGCGCAGCGGCCGCGAAGCAGTGATTTCAGAATTAAGCTGACGAAGCGAACCGGCAGCCGCGTTGCGCGGATTGGCGAAGGTCTTGCCGCCATTGGCCTCCATGCGCGCATTGAGCGCCGTAAAATCCGCGTGGGCCATATAGACTTCGCCCCGGACCTCGACAACGTCCGGAACGTCGCCGGTAAGCTCTTTTGGAATATCGGCGATCGTTCGCGCATTGGCAGTGACATTCTCGCCCACCGTGCCGTCTCCGCGCGTTGCCGCGCTAACGAGCTTGCCCGTCTCGTAGCGCAGCGACAGGGACAGACCGTCGATCTTCGGCTCTGCCGTGACCGCGAGCACGCCCATCAATGGATCGAATTTCAGGAACCGACGCACCCGGCCAACGAAGTCGCGCACATCGTCGTCGTCAAAGGCGTTGTCCAGCGACAGCATCGGCACTTTGTGGGTGATCTTGCCAAAGCCCTCAGAAGGCTCGGCGCCCACGTGGCGTGACGGGCTGTCTTCGCGCACAAGACTTGGAAACCGCACCTCGATTTCTTGGTTGCGCCGGCGCAGCGCGTCGTATTCGGCGTCGGAAATGACGGGGGCATCCTCGCCATGGTAGCGCTTGTCGTTCTCCGCAATCTCGGCTGCGAGCCGTTCCAGTTCGGCTTTTGCCTCCTCTTCCGAGAGGGCCTCAACAGCGGTCTTTGCAGCAGAAGTTTCGGTCATGATCTCATCACGCAATCAAGGGCGGGGCCGCTGGGAATCTGGCTGTCCCAATCTGAACAGCTGATCGCTTAACGGAACCAAAGTCCAGTCTCAAGGGGCGATCCCCCAAGAAGTCAGAGGGAGCAACCGATTCCCGACAAAAGCACAGGAGATCTTGAATTAGCTTTTCAGGACCGGGACACTCACAAACCGGAAGCCCCTGCTCGTGGCGCCAATTCCAGGAGTGGATGACTGACTGCCAGGCCAGAATAAGCTTAAGGCGGCAAGCTTGATCGTTTACTGCGCTGCTTCAGCGATCAACTTGCTGGCCGCCGCCCGGGCTTCTTCGGTGATGGTGCTGCCGGCAAGCATCCGCGCGATTTCCTCGCGCCGGTGATCTTCATCGATCAGTCGGACACGGGTTGCGACCCGTTCCTTGTCCGCAGCTTCCTTGGCAATCAGGAAATGACCCGCCGCTCTCGCCGCCACCTGCGGTGCGTGGGTGACAGTAAGAACCTGAACATTGGCCGCAAGTCGGGCCAGGCGCACGCCGATGGCTTCAGCGACAGCACCGCCGACCCCGGTGTCGATCTCGTCGAACACCAATGTCGGCGCAGAACCCTTGTCTGCCAGAGATACCTTCAACGCCAACAGAAACCGTGACAGCTCCCCGCCGGACGCCACTTTCATCATCGGGCCGGGCCGGGTTCCCGGGTTGGTCTGGACGTGAAACTCCATCTGGTCAATGCCAGACTTTCCGCGCGCTTCCGGATCGCGCGTTGCTTCAACGATGAAGCGAGCGCGCTCCAGTTTCAGCGCCGGCAGCTCCGCACCCACGGCCTTCTCCAGGGCATGGGCCGCTTTCTGGCGCTTGTCCGAGAGCTTCAACGCCCTGGCGTCATAAGTCTCTTTTGCCTTGACCGCCGTCGCCTCCAAGGCAGCAAGCTTGTCTTCGCCAGCGTCCAGATCCGCAAGGTCGGCGCTCATGCCGGCGCAGAGCGCAGCAAGCTCATCAACCGGAACGGAGAACTTGCGTCCTGCGGCTCGCAGAGCAAAGAGGCGCTCTTCGACGGCTTCCAGTTCCCTCGGATCGAAATCCGTCTCGCGAAGCGCCGTTTCCAGCCCCCCACGTGCATCTTCGAGGCTGTCGAGCGCTGAGGCCAGCGCTCTCACCGGCGCATTGAGCAAATGCGGCACCTGGTCCGCCTTGCGCTCCATGCGGCGCAGAAGACTGGACAGCTCGGGGATTGGCGATGCACCGCCGTTGAGGGTCTCGAACGCATCGTTGAGATCGCCGGCAATCTTTTCCACCTGCATCATGGTGGTCCGGCGTGCCGCCAGATCTTCTTCTTCGCCGCCATCGGGCGCCAGAAGCGTCAATTCATCGACCGCGGCCTTGAGGTAATCCGCTTCCTTACGCGCGGTCTCTATTCTTGCCGTGTGGTCGCGAACCGCTTTTTCCGCCTGCCGGTAAGCTGTATAGGCGTCACCGACCCGCATCACATCGTCCTGGAGGCCTGCAAAGCTGTCTACAAGCTGGCGATGGCTTTCCGGATCGACCAGGGCTCGGTCATCATGCTGGCCGTGAATCTCCACCAGTAACGCACCAGCCTGCTTCATCAGGCCGACACTAACAGGCTGGTCATTGACGAAGGCCCGCGTCCGTCCATCAGCGGTCTGAACCCGGCGCAAGATGATGTCGCCATCATCCTCTACATCGTTGTCGCGCAACAACTGACGAACTGCGTGATTGCCAGGAACGTCGAAAACCGCTGTCACCTGGCCCTGGCTTTCACCATGGCGCACGAGATCAGCATCCCCTCGCCCACCAATCGCCAGAGACAACGAGTCAAGCAAGATGGATTTACCCGCGCCGGTTTCCCCGGTGAGCACGGACATTCCGTTTGAAAAATCGAGATCGAGACGGTCAATCAGGACAATGTCGCGAATGGCCAGCGTCACGAGCATGGGCAGGAAGCTCCGGATCCAGGTCAGCAGTCCACTAAGATCAGAAGACGTTGATACCCCTGAATGCCTTACTGATCCAGCTTCCACTGTCTTCTGAGGGCTCATATCCCCCTTTGTTCAACAGTGAATAGGCATCCTTGTACCACTGGCTGTCCGGGAAGTTGTGTCCGAGGACGGCCGCGGCTGTCTGCGCTTCGCTCACAACACCAAGCGCGTAATAGCCCTCGGTCAGGCGAAACAGCGCTTCTTCGACGTGTCGTGTGGTCTGGTAGTGGATGACCACTGTCTTGAAGCGGTTGATCGCTGCAATGTAATTGCGTTTTTCCAGGTAGTAGCGACCGACCTGCATTTCCTTGCCGCCCAGCTGATCCTGAACGATACGCAGCTTGGCTTCTGCATCAGAGGTATATTCCGAATCGGGATAGCGCTGCAGCAGCTCGTTGAAGGCAGCCCTGGCCTTCTCCGTGGTTTCCTGGTCCCGGGTGATGTCCGGCATCTGACGGAAATAGCTCTGCCCAATGATATAAAGCGCATAGGCTGCGTCTTCGTTGCCCGGATAGAGCGTCAGGAACCGCCGCGCAGCGCTGATCGCCTCGGCATATTTGCCGCGAGAGAAGTTCACGTAGGCCATGTTGACCAGCGACTTCTTGGCATACTCGGAATAGGGATAGAGCTTGTCGAGTTCTTCAAATTTCTTGCTGGCCGGTGCCAGCTTTCCCTGTGCGCGCAGGGCAAGACCCTCATTGTAGAGAACTTCCGGCGGCGTATCGTTCAGCGCCAGATCATCAAGGTCGTCTTTCGACGAACAGGCTGCAAGGGCCAGGGGAATCGCAAGCGCCGCGATCTTCAGGATGCCGATCGTCGGCTGGCCTGTTTCCAGGGCAACCTGTTCATCCTTTTGGCGCCAATTCATCAATTTCACCCCAAGCACTCCTCGCCTGTTCAATCGGCCCGCAAGCTTCGCGACAGGTTCATTTGGCAATTATGACTGAAGGTGTTTAGCGGAAATCGACTGCTTCCGTCACGCCCCAGAACAGCCATGTGTCGCTTTTTTTGAGCTTTTTTGTGGCAAGCACGAAAAACGGCAGTCTGATAAACGCGAGGTGAGAGCGAAGTTATGAGCCCGATCAGGAAACGTCCGGACCAAATGCGGCCGCTGCAAGCCCTACAGTTTCGGCATGACCCGCTTCGCGGAAAGCAGGCGCCTCCACGATTTCGAACGCGTCCTTGTCCTCAAACAATTTAACGAGGATCGCGTGGTTCATTTTGTGACCACCCTTATAGGAGCGATAGAGGCCAAGAATCGGCAGCCCTGCAAGCGAAAGGTCACCAACCGCATCGAGCGCCTTGTGACGGGCAAATTCGTCCGACCAGCGGGTGCCTTCCGGATTGAGAACCTTGTCGTCCGAAATCGCAACAGAATTCTCAAGTGAGGACCCGAGCGCAAAGCCCATCTTCCAGAGCTTCTCAACGTCCTTGACGTTGCCGAAGGTGCGCGCACGCGAAAGATCCGATCGGAACACATCCGGCTTCATGTCGGAGGCGAACTGCTGCTTGCCGATCAGCGGCGTGTCAAAATCAATTGTGATGTCGAAATGGATGCCGTTGTAGGGCTGCAGCTCACACCAGGCGCTGCCGTTGTCGACGCGAACCGTCTTCTTGACTCGCAGGTACCGGCGGCCACGATCCAGACGCTTCAGTCCAACCTGGTCGATCGCTTCCACGAAGGCTGCGCTGCTGCCGTCCATGATCGGCATTTCAGGGCCATCAATCTCGATCAGAAGATTGTCGACGCCAAGACCATTGAGCGCAGCCATGAGATGCTCAACCGTAGACATGCCGTTGTCAGAAGGGTCGCCAAGGACCGTCTGAAGAGACGTCTGCGTCACGTTTTGCCAGAGCGCCGGCATTTCACGTGCGTTTTCCACGTCGGTTCGCTGGAACACGATACCGGTCCCCGCGTCTGCTGGCACTAGCGTGATCGATGCCGGTTTGCCGGAATGAACACCGATACCTGTCAGAGTGATCTGATCTGCAAGGGTGGTCTGGCGATCGATGTGCTGTGTCATATGGCTGCCCGGTTTGTCTGAGACCTCGCCAACAATTCGGTTGGGTTCTGAAACCCTTACGATTTGTTAACGATCACGAGTTGCGCAGAACATACCCACAAGACAGCCTGACTTGAAATAAAGCTTTATTACGCTTTGTAACGCTTTCTACAGATGCAAGTATTTGTTTTCTATGCGTAAATTATAGAAATAAAAACGGCTCGATACATTCGCATCGAGCCGTCTGATTTGTCAGGTCCGGATCTGGCAGGGAATCAGTTTGACTGACGCCGCAAGAAGGCCGGGATCTCGAGCTGATCGTCATCCATTGGCGTCGGAGCCTTGGGGCTTGCACGTCCGGTTGTGTCCAACTGACCGGCAGCACCATGAGCGGCGGGCCGTGGGGCGGGACGCGGTGCCGGCGCAGCAGCAACGGGTGCCGGGCGCGCAGCCTGAACTGGAGCCGGAGCCGTCATATGCGGCGGCTCTTCATGATGGAGCGCCTCATGCTCATCATCGAGCTCGTCCTTTCGGCCGAGGCCGCTGGCAAGGCGACGCAGCAGGCCCATCGGGCGACGCTCGTCATCATGCTCGTCGAACTCGCCGTCGAATGTAGCTGCAGGGGTTGCCTGAGCTTGTGCCGGAGCCGGAGCGGCGGCAGGCGCCTGCTGGGACAGGATCTCACGCTGAGCAATCGGCGGGAAATCCTCGACCCGAGGCATCCGCGGAGCCGGGCTGTGCTGCTCGGCCACCGGTGGAATGTAAGGCTTGCTGATCGGCTCGGCATCCATTTTAGGTGCCGGCGTCTCTTCCTCGACATTCACCAGAGGTGTCTTCTCGTTCATCAGCTCTTCAGAAGGCTGAAACGGCTTGATCTCGACTTCCGGATCGCTCTGAGCTGCAACCGGCGCAGGAATCGCAAGTTCGCGTTCAAGGCTGGCAACCGCACGTGCTGCAACATCTTCAACCCGCGGCTTGGCTGCGACAGTTGCAGCGGCCGGAGCAGCCATCTCGACCGGCTTGGGCGCGATCGCTTGCTTGATCTCAGACTTTCCCAGGAATTCCGCTTCGGCCTCCCGGTCAATGCCGGTCGCCACGACGGAAACGCGGATGATGCCGTCAAGGCTCTCGTCAAAGGTCGCGCCGAGAATGATGTTCGCGTCTGAATCCACTTCTTCGCGGATACGGGTCGCAGCCTCATCTACTTCGAACAGCGTCAGATCGTTGCCGCCCGTGATGGAGATCAGCAGACCCTTGGCGCCCTTCATGGAGGACTCGTCGAGCAGCGGGTTCGCAATCGCCGCTTCAGCTGCCTGCTGAGCACGGTTCTCGCCGCTGGCTTCTCCGGTGCCCATCATCGCCTTGCCCATGCCGCGCATGACCGAGCGCACATCAGCAAAGTCGAGGTTGATGAGACCTTCCTTGACCATCAAGTCGGTGATGCAGGCAACACCGGAGTAGAGCACCTGGTCGGCCATGGCGAAGGCGTCCGCGAAGGTCGTCTGCGCATTGGCGATACGGAACAGGTTCTGGTTCGGGATCACGATCAACGTGTCGACGTTGCGCTGCAACTCTTCGATGCCACTGTCCGCGATGCGCATGCGGCGCGCACCTTCGAACTGGAACGGCTTGGTGACAACACCAACGGTCAGGATACCCTGCTCGCGAGCAGCACGGGCAATAACCGGGGCTGCGCCTGTACCGGTGCCACCGCCCATACCGGCGGTGATGAACACCATGTGCGAACCGGAAAGATGATCGTTGATTTCGTCGATCACCTCTTCAGCGGCTGCCGAACCGACCTCAGGCTGGGAGCCGGCACCCAGACCCTCGGTCACAGCCACGCCCATCTGGACGAGACGTTCCGAGTGGTTCATGGCCAGCGCCTGTGCATCCGTGTTGGCGACAACAAAGTCGCACCCCTGGAGGCCTGCAGTGATCATGTTGTTGACGGCATTGCCGCCCGCTCCGCCGACGCCGAAAACCGTAATACGCGGCTTCAGCTCCTGAATGTCGGGCATCTTCAGGTTGATGGTCATGTTGTCCTCGCGACCCTCTGGGGCTCCCGTAACGGGATGTCCCTCTTCTTCCCTAATCTCGTCAGCCGTTACCGGCGGTTCCTGTCCTGCGCTCATTTCGTCAGAAGCTTTCCCTGATCCACTGGCCAACACGGGCCAGATAGCCAGATTGCCCTGTCCACCCGGATCTGCGGTTCCTGTGCTCGAACTGCTCGATCTGGGCAACTTGCGGGTAGATCAGGAGGCCAACGGCTGCGGCAAAAGCCGGGCCCTTCGCAGCCTCCGGGAGACCGGCAACGCCAAGCGGCCGGCCAAGACGAACGTTACGCCCCAGGACCCGGCGCGCAACTTCACTCAAACCCGTGAGCTGACTGGCACCGCCGGTCAGAACGATCTGCTTGCCAACCCGGCCGGCAAAGCCGGAGGCAGTCAGGCGATCACGCACAAGTTCGAGGATTTCTTCCACACGCGGACGAATGACACGTGTCAGCGCCGAGCGGGGAATCTGGTTTGGCAGATCGCTGTCGCTTTCCAGAGCCGGGACCGTGAGCATGTCACGGTCATCCGAGGAACTGGCAAGAGGCGATCCATGTAGGGTCTTCAGTCGCTCTGCGTCCTGCAGGCGCGTGGCAAAGGCCCTTGCGATATCTGTTGTGACATGGTGTCCGCCAACGGCGATGGCATCGAGGTGCACCATGTGGCCCTCGACAAAGACGGACAGTGTTGTCGTTCCACCGCCCATGTCGATACAGGCAACGCCGAGTTCGGTCTCGTCATCGACAAGGGTCGACAGACCACTAGCGAAAGGCGTTGCAACCATGGTTTCGACGTGGAGGTGGCCGCGGTTGATGCAGAGCTCGAGGTTGCGAACAGGAGCGACTTCGGTCGTCACCACCTGCATGTCCACGCCCAGCTTCTGGCCCATCATGCCGCGCGGATCGCGCATGCCGCGATTGCCGTCCAGCGAATAGGAAATCGGCAGGGCATGGGTCACCGCCCGGCCTTCGGTCACCGAGTGAGAAGACCCGGCCGAAAGAACACGCTGGATGTCGGCTTCCGTGACAGCGTCGCCGGCAAGCGGTACGCCTGCGGAGAAAATCTCGCTCTGAAGGCGGCCACAGCTCACATTGGCGATCAGGGACTCAACCGTCACGCCAGCCATGCGCTCAGCTGAATCCACCGCGAGCCGGATTGCCTGTTCGGCGGCATCCATATCGACCACGACGCCGGACTTGATGCCACGAGAGCGCTGGTAGCCGTAGCCCAGAACTTCGACGGAATGAGACCTGCCAGCCAGAATGTCGGAATCTTCGCGCGGCGTCAGCTTCGCAATCAGGCAGCACACTTTGGTCGAGCCGACGTCGAGCACAGACATGACAACGGCGCGGCGTCCGGGAAGCGGACGCATGCGCGGAAGGTAAAGGGAGGATCCGGAGCGGCTCATGTATCTCGCTCCAGTTTCACCAATTTCTCATCACTGCCGCTACCGGCCTTTCTGCGTGCGATCGCATCGTCTGAAAGCCGCACCACCACCCGGTCGGCAAGGCGCATGTCAACGGCGGCGATATCGCGCGCCAGAAGACCGGACTCCGCATCCATCTCGACCACATCGGCCAGGGCAGTTTCGACGTTCTTTTCCGGCAGGCGAATGGAAATGCCGTTTTCCAGCATCAGATCCCAGCGGCGTTGTCCAACCAGAAAGGCAGCCCGGACGCGCGAGCGAAGTTCAGGCACCGTATCGAGCGCGGCCATGATCTCACCGGCCCTGCGTTGTGCGCCATGGTTCACCACCAGAAGCAGATTGGCATAACGTCCATCCACTTCATCGGTAATCACGTCACCCTGCTCATTGATGATCGAAACGAGTTCTCCCCGCTGCCAAAGCGCATAGGGAATCCGCTCGTCGAGCTTGATCTGCAGCGTGCCCGGATAAAGCTTCATGACCGACGCATGCTTGATCCAGGCGATATCGGTCAGACGCTCGCGCGCAGCCTCGGCATCAAAAAGAACCAGAGACGACCCTTCCTGAATCTCGAGCGCTTCGAGGATCTGGAATTCATTGGTTTCACGCTGGCCGGAAAGCTTGACGGTCTCAATGCCGAGGCCGCTTGCGGACAGAAGTGCGTCAGACACTTCCCTGCCATAGCCGCCAAGGACGATACCGTAGCCGATGGTGAGGGACAAAAAGGCGAGCGCCGCCGCAGAACCGGTCCAACTCGGCAGCTGGGCCAAACGACCCGCCGCACGCCAGACTGGCTGCCGGTGCAAACGTGACACGCCGCGTCCCCGCGGAGCCAGTTCGGCCTCCATCGGAGTGAGCTCGTCTCGTTCATATTTGCGCCTTAGCGACAGCAACTTGCTTCCTCTACCATCCAACTGACCAGGTCCTGGAAACCGATCCCCTCATGCGCCGCGAGTTCGGGCACCAGAGAAGTAGGCGTCATGCCTGGTTGTGTGTTCACTTCGAGGCATATCAGCTCGCCAGTGCCGTCTTCCCGCTCGTTGAATCGGAAGTCCGCTCGCGAAACACCACGGCAACCAAGAGCCTGATGCGCCTTCAGTGCCAGTGTCTGTACTTCTTGGTAAACAATCGGTGAAATTTTTGCAGGAAGGATGTGTTTTGATCCTCCATCCGCATATTTCGCATCGAAGTCATAGAAGCCTGGACCGGTGGGGACGATGTCGATCACACCAAGGGCCCGGTCCCCCATTACGGCACAAGTCAGCTCCCGCCCGGGGATGTAGCGTTCACACATCAAAACGTCAGGATACGGCCAATCCGAGCCGGTCAGCTCCTGTGGTGGATGGGCCTGATCTTCCTTCACGATGAGCACGCCAAAACTCGATCCTTCGTTGATCGGTTTGATCACATATGGAGGGTCCATGGGGTGCTGATTACCCACATCGTGACGATTCACAATTAAGTGTTGAGTAACCATAACACCGGCCGACGACATGACCGCTTTGGCCTTGATCTTGTTCATCGCCAGCGCCGAGGCCATGACACCCGAATGGGTGTAGGGAATATCAAGCACCTCCAGAACGCCCTGAATGCATCCATCTTCGCCGAAAGGACCGTGAAGCGCGTTGAACACCACGTCGGGCGCCAGTTCCTTCAAAACAGCCGCAATATTACGGTCCACATCGATCCGGCTGACCTGATAGCCCGCCTTTTCAAGGGCGTCGGCACATTCTGTTCCAGTTGAAAGGCTGACAGGCCGCTCATGGACCCAGCCGCCCATCAGGACAGCAACATGTTTGCCGGACATCAGCCTTGCTCCTTGTATGCACCCAAAAAGGGCTCGATCGCATCGCCTTCACCAAAATGGCCAAGCCGCTTGATTTCCCATTCAAGACGAATGCCCGAATGCTCGAACACGCGTTTGCGGACGGTCTCGCCGAGACGCTCAAGGTCGGCGCCGGTGGCCTGACCCGTGTTGATCATGAAATTGCAGTGCAACTCGGACATCTGCGCACCGCCTACGGTCAGACCTCGGCAACCCGCAGCGTCGACCTCTTTCCAGGCAGAAGTGCCCGGCGGATTCTTGAAGGTCGATCCACCGGTCTTTTCGCGGATCGGCTGGGCGCGCTCGCGATGCGCGACAACCTCGTCCATCTCCCGGCGGATCACCTCTTCCGATACGGCCTCGCCCTCGAAGACCGCCTCGGTGAAGATCATGTCCTTCGGCGCTTCGGAGTGCCGATAAGCATAGTTCATGTCCGCATTGCTCAGCACATGGCGCCGGCCCTGCCGGTCGATGCCGATGAGTTCAACCATGCGGTCGCGCGTCTCCGTGCCATGAGCGCCTGCGTTCATGCGCAAGGCACCTCCGACGCCACCAGGGATCCCCGTGTAGAAGGAAAAACCGCCAAGACCAGCCTTTGCCGCAGCCTCCGAGAGCCGTTTATCGGGCACAGCAGCACCGACTTTCAGACGATGGGTTCCGACCTCTTCGATGCCGCCAAACCCCTTGGCACTGAGACGGATCACGACACCTTCAAGCCCGCCGTCCCGGATCAGCAGATTGGAACCAAGGCCAACCGGCAGGACAGGAATGTCTTCGGGAAGCCGGGACAGGAAAGTTGCAAGATCAGCTTCATCTGCAGGCTGGAACAGGAGCTGCGCCGGACCGCCGACGCGGAACCAGGTCACCGCCGACAGCGGCTGATTGGCGGTCAGTTTGCCGCGAATGCCCTCGCCGAGGTCAGGGTGAAGTTCGAGGAGGTCGGGAAAACTCACGCACCGCCCCCCTGCAAGCGCCTGAGACCATCCGGCAAGGCATAGGCCCACTGAGTGATGTTCCCTGCCCCGAGGCAAATGACGTAGTCGCCAGGTGCCGCCAGCTCATGCACCAGATCAGCCAGCTTTTCCGGCCCTTCGATCGCATACACAGAACGGTGTCCACGCGTTTTCAGACCGGACACGAGGTCGAGATGCCCCGCTCCCTCGATCGGCTGTTCTCCTGCTGCATACACCGGTGCGACAATCACCGTGTCCGCATCGTTGAAGCAGCTTGAGAAATCATCAAAGAGGCTTTCCAGCCGTGAGTAGCGGTGCGGCTGAACAACGGCAATCACCTTGCCCTTGGCCGACTCCCTCGCCGCGTGCAGCACCGCGCGGATTTCCACCGGATGATGGGCATAGTCATCAAAGACGTCGACCCCGCCCGCGGTGCCCGTATGCGTGAAGCGTCGCTTGACCCCGCCGAATGCGGCAAGACCCTTGCGAATATCATCCGGCCCGACGCCCAGCTGTGAGGCCACAGCGATGGCAGCCGTTGCGTTCGAAACATTGTGCAGCCCGGGCATCGGCAGAACGAGATTTTCGAGCCCGACGGTCTCGCCACTGCGCCGGTCGCGGATCGCAACAGAAAATGTGGATTTTCCGCCGTCCATCGAGACATCCGTGAACCGGACATCCGATTGGGGGTTTGTGCCATAAGTGACGATGCGGCGATCCTCAATCTGGCCGATCAGGGTCTGCACATCAGGATGGTCAAGGCACATGGCCGCAAAGCCATAGAAAGGCACGTTCTCGACAAATTGGCTGAAGGCCGCTCGAACGCCGGCAAAGTCGCCGTAGTGATCCAGATGCTCAGGATCGATGTTCGTCACCACCGCCACATCAGCAGGCAGCTTCACGAAGGTGCCATCACTTTCGTCGGCTTCGACCACCATCCAGTCGCCGCCGCCCATGCGCGCATTTGTGCCATAGGCGTTGATGATGCCGCCGTTGATCACAGTGGGATCAAGACTACCCGCATCCAGAAGCGCTGCAATCATGGATGTGGTCGTGGTCTTTCCGTGAGTGCCGCCAACTGCAATGGCCTGTTTGAATCGCATCAGCTCGGCCAGCATCTCGGCCCGGCGCACGACAGGGATCAAGCGCTCGCGCGCGGCGACCAGCTCCGGATTGTCCTTCCTGATCGCAGAAGACACCACCAGAACTTCGGCATTGCCAAGATTCTCGGCAGCATGACCGACCATCACCTTGATGCCATGCTCACGCAGGCGGACAACATTGGCGTTTTCAGCCATGTCCGAGCCCTGAACCGTATAGCCAAGCGTCTTCAGCACTTCGGCGATGCCGCTCATGCCGATGCCCCCGATGCCGACGAAATGCACCGGCCCGATATCCTGCGGCATTTTCATGTGCCGTCTCCTTTGAAAGTGTTTGCGCCAGCGGCGACCTGCTCCACGAGATCGGCCAAACGGCCGACGGCATCCGGTCGGCCCTCGCCAACAGCGGCCTCTGCCGCCTGTTTCAAAACATCTGGCGCGCTCATCAGGCGCGCGATTTCATCTGCCAGCTTTTCGGGCGTCAGCTCCGACTGCCAGATCGGCCAAGCGCCGCCCACGGCCGCCAGCGTCTCTGCATTGGCCAACTGGTCCTGATCAAGCGCACCTGGCAATGGGATCAAAATTGCTGGCCGGCCGATGACGGCAAGCTCACTCACGGTGGACGCACCCGAGCGACTGATCACCAGATGGCTATCTGCAATCCGCTTTGGCATATCCTTGAAAAAGGACTGCAACTCTGCCTTCACCTTCATGTTCGCATAGGCTTTGTCGACACGGGCCAGATCTTCAGGACGGCACTGCTGCACCAGCTTCAGCTTGCGCCGCAGAGCATCAGGCAGTTTCTCCAGCGCCGGCGGCAGCACGTCAGAAAAGAACCGCGCGCCCTGAGATCCGCCAAACACGAGAAGCTGGAACGGGCTTTCAGGACCCAATGCCGGATAAGGCGCTTTGGCGACCTCGACCACCGCATCACGAACGGGATTTCCGGTCTGGACGCATTTGGCCAAGAGAGCCGAATGAAGACCAGATAGCTTCAGGCTCGTCGCAATTGCGGTCGCCCCGCGTGCCAGCATCTTGTTGGCCCGGCCCATCACGCCATTGGCTTCGTGCAGGATGGATGGTGTTCCGGTCAGCCGCGCGGCGAACATGGGCGGAAAGGTTGGATAGCCGCCGAAGCCGACCACGACATCCGGTCTCAGTCGCTTGACGATCCCGCGTGCTTGCAGCGTTCCCTGAAACAGGCTGAGTGCCGTCTTGGCGAGTGCGACAGGAGATTTGCCGCGAAGCGTCTCGGACGCAACGATATGCACCTTTCGCGCTGGAAACGCATCGCCGTATTTGTCGGCGCGCTCATCTGTTGCCAGTTCAACAATATGGCCGCGACGACCAAGTTCGCTGGCAAGCGCCTGGGCAGGAAAGAGGTGGCCGGCAGTGCCGCCCGCTGTTAGCAAAATGGTCTTAGTCATTGGCTTCCTGCTTGTGTCCTTACATCAGGCTCGACGGGGACAGACGGCTGACAGTCACGACATCTCCGCGCGAGGGGCGAGGTCGCTTGCGGGTCAGGGCCAGAATGGCCCCGGCAACCATTGCAGAAGACATCAGCGAAGAGCCGCCATAGGAGATGAACGGAAGAGTCATGCCCTTAGGCGGCATCAGATTGAGATTGACGGAAAGATTGATAGTGGCTTGAAGCCCGAAAAGAACGACCAAACCCGCCGTCGCGAGACGGCTGAAAGCATCCTGATCCCGGCTTGCATGAGACAGCCCTCGGATCACGATGAAAGCAAAAACGGCCACGAGAAACAGGCAGACGATGATCCCGAACTCTTCCGCCACAACGGCAAAGATAAAGTCTGTATGGCTATCAGGCAGGATCCGCTTCACAGTCCCCTCGCCCGGCCCGCGTCCGAACCAGCCGCCCGCCAGAAAGGACTCAATCGCCGTGTCCACCTGATAGGTATCGCCTGAACTGGGATCCAGAAACCGGTTCACCCGGTTGGTCACATGCGGCAGGAAGAAATAGGCCGCCATGAGACCGCTGATGCCCGCAATACCAAGTCCCGCGATTGCGAACCACGGCAAGCCGTTGAGAAAGAAAAGGCCGGCCCACACCAGACCGAGCAGCATGGTCTGGCCAAAGTCCGGCTGAGCAATCAGCAGCGCCGCGCACATTGCAAACAAAAGCACCGCGAACAACACACCCGGCACCTCCCTACGCCGTCCGGACTCCGACAACAGGAAGGCAATCAGTACGACAAACGCAGGTTTGAGAAATTCCGAAGGTTGCAACGAGAAACCGGCGATGTAGATCCAGCGGCGGGATCCCTTGGCTTCCATGCCGAGAAACAGCGTCGCGACCAGCATCACCACCGATACGACAAACACCGCCAGCGCCATCCGCCGGACCATGCGCGGCGTCATCAACGACCCAGCCAGCATGATGCCGATCGCCGGGATCAGGTAGATCGCCTGGCGTTTGACAAAAAAGAAGGTTTCAACTCCGAGCCGTTCGGCGACCGGCGGACTGGCCGCGAAGGACAAGACCACACCGCCGAACATCAGCAGAAAGAAGGCCGCAAGCAGATAGTGATCCACTGTCCAGAGCCACTCGGCGACGCGGCTGCGATCTGCACGGCTAACCATCAGGCGACCTCTCGGCTTTTTCGGACCATGTCAAGCTCGAGCACCGCTTTGGAGAAGGCTTCCCCGCGCAGTTCGAAATTCGGGAACTGATCGAACGACGCGCAAGCGGGAGACAGGAGAACAGCAACTTCGGACGCTCCGTCGGCGGAGGCATCTGCAGCCGCCTGGACGACGGCCTTTGCCAGCGTCCGGCTGATCTTGGTGTCTACCTTGCCCTTCAGGGTCTTGGCGAAATCCTTGGCAGCTTCACCAATCAGGTAGGCCTTGGCGATCTTTCCGAAATACTCATCGAGCGGGGCAATGCCACCTGCCTTCGGTTTGCCGCCCGCGATCCAGTAGATCCGCTCAAAACTGTCAAGCGCCCGAGCCGCAGCATCTGCGTTGGTCGCCTTGGAGTCATTGACGAACAGAACCCGCCCGGAGCGCGCAACCAGCTCCATGCGATGATGCAAACCCGGGAAACTCCGGAAGGCTTCTGCGATCCGCTCGCCTTCGATGCAAAGAGCGCTGAGCGATGCAAAGGCAGCCGCTGCGTTCTGGCCGTTGTGCTGCCCGCGCAGGCTGTCGATCCCACCAAGGTCGGCGACCTTGACCTGGGCACCGTCGTTGGCTTCGATCAACGCCGAACCCTTGGCAAAAACGCCGTCCGGCAGTTCCATCTCGCCGGAAATCCTGCGCACCGGCATGCGCGCAAGATCCTGACGATCCGCAATTTCAGCGGACATGCGATCATCGACACCGACAACGGCAATCCGCGAACCGGCGATCAGACGTTCCTTGATGGCGGCGTAGTTCTCCATCGTGCCGTGCCGGTCGAGATGATCGGGTGACAGGTTCAGATGGACGCCAATGGTCGGATCAAGGCTGGGTGCCAAATCGATCTGATAGGACGAACATTCAATCACGTAGTGGCGCGCCGGTGTTGGCGGCTCCAGATCGAGGATGGGCGTCCCAATGTTGCCGCCGATCTGCGTGTCGAACCCGAGCGTCCGCAGCAAATGCGCGATCAACGCGGTCGTCGTGGATTTGCCGTTCGTCCCGGTAATGGCAATCAGAGGTGCATCGGGACAGATCTTCCGCCGCTCGCGGCAAAAGAGCTCCACATCGCCGATGACTTCGATGCCCGCATCCCGCGCCCGGTCGACAGTCCAGTGCGGGGCCGGATCAGTCAACGGAACCCCTGGTGCAAGCACCAAGGTCTCGAAGCCCGACCAATCTGCCTCGCGCAGGTCCTCAGCCCTAAAGCCGGCTTCAACCGCTGCGTTCACACGGGATTCTGCATCATCCCAGACCGTGACATCAGCACCACCCGCAATCAGCGCACGAACGGTTGCTATCCCCGATCCACCGAGACCGAAGAGCGCAACCTTTTTGCCTGAAAACGACGTGAGCGGGATCATCAGCGCTTACCTCAGCTTCAACGTGGCAAGGCCGATCAATGCAAGCACGACGGCGATGATCCAGAAGCGAATGACAACCTGAGATTCCGTCCAGCCCTTGTATTCGAAATGGTGGTGGATCGGCGCCATACGGAAAACCCGCTTGCCGGTCAGCTTGAAAGAAACAACCTGAACGATGACCGAGACCGCTTCTAGAACGAACAGGCCGCCAATGATCGCCAGGACGATCTCGTGCTTTGTGGCCACCGCGATCGCACCGATCATGCCGCCAAGCGAAAGGGACCCCGTGTCCCCCATGAAGATCGCAGCAGGAGGCGCATTGAACCAGAGGAAACCGAGCCCCGCGCCGATCACCGCGCCGGCGATGACCGCCAGTTCACCGGTACCTGGAACATGATGGATCTGCAGGTAGTTGGCGAAGACCGCGTTGCCCGAAAGATAGGCAATCAAGGCAAAGGACGCACAGGCGATCATGACCGGAACAATCGCCAAACCATCGAGCCCGTCGGTCAGGTTCACCGCATTGCCTGCGCCAACCATGACGAAGGCTGCGAAGGGAATGAAGAAGATCCCGAGGTTGAGTGTCAGGTCCTTCAGGAACGGGAAGGCAATCGATGTCGAGAACGGTTCATTGTCCAGAACGGTAACGGCGAAGGCAGCCGCGCCGGCAATAATGAACTCCAGACCAAGCCGAGCCCGGCCGCCAAAGCCCTTGTCGGAGGACTTTGTCACCTTCAGATAGTCATCGTAAAAGCCGATGGCACCGAAGCCGACGGTCACGGCGATGACAATCCAGACGTAGGGATTGGACAGGTCCGACCACAACAGCGCCGCAACCAAGGCCCCTGACAGGATCATGAGGCCGCCCATCGTTGGCGTGCCCTTTTTCGTCAGCAGGTGGCCTGCGGGGCCGTCCTCACGGATGGGCTGACCGTGGCCCTGGCGCATCCGCAGACTTGAAATGATCTTGGGCCCGAACAGAAACACGAACAGCAGCGCCGTCATGATCGCACCACCGGTTCGGAAGGTGATGTACCTGAAAACATTCAGAGCAGAGAGTTGGTCGGCGAATTCGCCGAGAAAATAAAACATTCAGCCGTCCTCAAGCCGCCTCGGTTTCGTCCGCTGGCGGAAATTCCCTTTTCAAGGCCTCGACCAACGGTCCCATGCGGGTTCCGAGTGATCCCTTGATCATGATGACGTCGCCAGGGCGAACGTCTGCAAGCAGTGTGTCTTCCAAACCGGAAGCCTCATCGGAGTAGATCCCGCGCATCGCCTTGGGCAAGACCTCCCACAGCGCATGCATATGCGCCCCGGCGCAGAACACAAGATCAATCCCGGCGTCCTCAAGAGGTTCGGCGAGTGCAGCGTGCAGCGCGTCTGAATCGGCACCCAGCTCGAGCATATCGCCGATGACCGCGATGCGCCGCCCGGGCCGTTTGACCGGAGTTTCGCCGAGCACCGCAAGTGCGGCGCGCATGGAGGCCGGATTGGCGTTGTAGCTCTCATCCACCAGATCGATGAAACCACCCGGGGTCTGCAGGGTCGTCACCTCGCCGCGCCCCTTCGGCGCATGCATCTCAGACAACGCAAGACCGGCCAGAGCGAGATCTCCGCCCAACTCCACCACTGCGGTCAGAACAGCTAGGCTGTTCTTCACGTGATGGCGTCCCGGCGCTCCGATTTTGTAGGTGATTTCCTGGCCGAGAATACGCGCCTGAACGCTTGATCCACCGACTTGCTGCGAAGATTTTTCCAGAACCGTGTCCGCACCGGCCTTCTCGCCAAAGGTCTTCACCTTCGCAACTCCGGCTGCTGTGGCCAGAAAGGAAAGCAGGTCAAATTGGGCATTGTCCCGGTTCAGGATGGCGACACCACCCGGCTCGAGCCCCGAAAAGATCTCGGCCTTTGCCTGCGCGATCTTTTCAACCGAACCGAAGAATTCCAGATGTACCGGCTGAACCGTGGTGATGATCGCCGTATGCGGCCGTACCATTTGCACCAGCGGCGTGATTTCGCCCGCATGGTTCATGCCGATTTCAAAAACGCCGAACTCCGTATCTGCCGGCATCCGGGCAAGCGTCAGAGGCACGCCCCAGTGATTGTTGAAAGAAGCAACTGATGCGTGGACTTTGCCGGACCGCTCAAGGCACAAGCGCAAGGCTTCCTTGGTCCCGGTTTTGCCAACAGAGCCCGTGACCGCAACGATCCGGGCCTCGGTCCGGGCCCTTGCCGCCACGCCAAGCAGGCGAAGGGCTTCCAAGGGATCCTCGACAACGACATAGCGGCCGTTCGTTGGCAGATCATCCAGACGTTCGGCTGCAACAAGAGCAAGGGATGCCTCAGCTTCGAGAGCCGCTCCCACGAAATCATGGCCGTCAAAACGATCACCATTGATTGCGACAAAGGCTTCACCAGGTTGCAGGGTGCGGCTGTCAATGGAGATCCCGGAAATCGCTTCACCGGGCTCTCCAAGCATTTCACCGCCTGTAGCGTCCAGAAAGTCTGTCAGGTTCCAAAGCGGCTCGCTCATTCGTTACCTCCCTTGGCGATAGCGTCAGCCACGGCCTCGTGATCGGAAAAGGGAAGAATGGTCTCGCCGACAATCTGGCCCGTTTCATGGCCTTTTCCGGCCACACACAGAACATCCCCCGGCTGAAGGCGCTTGATCGCCTCGAAGATAGCCTCGCCCCGATCACCGATTTCCAGTGCTTCAGGAGCCCCTTCCATAACCGCCTTTCGGATCGCCGCAGGGTCCTCGCTGCGCGGGTTGTCATCGGTGACGATGACGAAGTCAGCCCGTTCCGCAGCGGCCTTGCCCATGAGCAGACGCTTGCCGGGATCCCGGTCACCACCTGCACCAATCACAACTGACAGCCTCCCCTCCGCGACTGGACGCAGGGCCGCCAGCACGTTTTCCAAAGCGTCCGGTTTATGCGCATAGTCGATCACGACCAAGGCACCGTTTTGGGCGTGTCCGGCAAATTCGAGACGCCCCGGCGCGCCCTTGAGATTCTCAAGCGCCCGCAGGACCGGCCCAGTCTCGTGGCCGACCGCAATAGCAAGCCCCGCTGCAATCAGGGCATTAGAGACCTGGAAGCGACCGATCAGCGGCAGCGTGACTGTGTAATCACCGCGTGGGGTCGTAAGCGTCAGAACCTGAGCAGAGCCAGACTGGCGCAAGCCGGTCAGTTTGAGATCCCTGCCCGTTTCACCAACGGTCAGCAATTGCAGCCCGCGAGCCTCGGCGACCTCGATCACACGATCAGCGTATTTCTCACCCGGATCAACGACCACCGTGCCGCCTGTTGGCAGAAGATCCTTAAACAAGCGCAGTTTGGCGCCGAGATAGTCCTCGATCGTCGGGTGGTAGTCCATGTGGTCACGGCCAAGGTTGGTAAACCCGGCTGCCGCAATACGCACACCGTCGAGGCGATGCTGGTCAAGGCCGTGACTGGAGGCTTCGAGAGCCGCATGGGTGACGCCCTCTTCAGTCAGACGGTTCAGCTCGGCGTGAAGCGCCACCGGGTCCGGCGTCGTCAGTCCGCCATAGACGCGTCCATCGGCCGTCACAGTACCAATGGTTCCAAGGCTCGCGGCCGCGTGGCCGGCCGACTGGAAAATCTGACGCACAAAATGGGCGACGGAGGTCTTGCCGCTGGTGCCTGTGACAGCAACTGTGACCTTGGGCTGCTTGTTGTAGAAACGTGCCGCCATCAGCGCGAGCGCATGGCGCGGCTCTTCACTGCCAAGAACGACGACAGTGTCCGGTAACTCGTTGCGAAGCTGGTCAACGATGTCTTGCGCACAGAGGATGACAACCGCGCCCTGCTCGACAGCCTTGGGCGCGAAACGGGCACCATCAACCTGCACGCCCTTGAGGGCGGCAAAGAGGAAGCCCGGCTTCACTTGCCGGCTGTCGGCCGTCAGCCCGGAAATGGAAAGCCCGCCGAATTCCTCCGGACAGGATGCTTCCGCGACCGTCAGGCCCGAGGCGAGTTGTTCAAGTTGCATATCATACGTCAGTCCGGTTTGTGCGTCGTCTCAAGCGATGTTGGAAAGACCGGATTTCGGCTGCGACCCCGCCGGTCTTTCCTCGCCCTTAATAGGATATTTCGATCGGTTCTTCTCCCTCGCCGAAACGCGGCATGACACCGAGCATTGGTGCGGCACGGCGAATGATGGCTCCGACCATCGGCGCAGCGTTCATGCCGGCGGTGGCACCAACGCCGCTGCGCTCCGGTTTTGGTTCATCAATCACGGTCAGAACAACGTAGCGCGGATCATCCATCGGGAAGGCCGACAGGAAGGAGTTCCGCCGCTTGTCGGAGACATAACGTCCGTTCTCGATCTTCTCTGCGGTCCCGGTCTTGCCGCCAACCGTGTAGCCTGGAACGTCCGAGCGACGGCCGGAACCACGAAGAACATTGAGGCGGAAAAGATAGCGCATGATGCGGCTTGTCTCAGGAGAAATCACCTGCTTTCCCAATTTCTTAGCTTCTTCCTGGGAACGTGGCAAAAACGTTGGCTGCAACAACGTACCGCCATTGACGAGCGCAGCGGCTGCCACTGCCGTCTGCATCGGCGTCACCGAAATGCCGTGGCCGAAAGAAATGGTCATGGCTGCAAGTTCATTCCATTTCGGCGGCAGCAGAGGTCTGGCATTTTCGGGAAGCTCGGTCTGAAGGCGGGAAGTCAATCCCAAGCGGCCCAGGAACTCCTGCTGCTTGTCGATCCCGGTGGCCAGCATCATCTTCGCGGTGCCAATATTCGAAGAATAAATGAAGATCTCGGGCACCGACAGGATACGATTTTTCCCGTGGAAATCCGTGATCGTACGCCCGCCGGCGCGGATCGGGCGTGTCGCATCGAAGCTGTCGTTGATGCCGACCTTGCCCGAATCGAGCGCCATCGCTGTGGTGAAGGTCTTGAACACCGACCCCATCTCGAACACACCGCCGGTGGCGCGGTTTAGACGATCCTGCTCAAGCGCCTGCGACCGGTTGTTGGGATCGTAGTCTGGCAGCGAGGACATGGCGACGACTTCGCCGGTTTTGACATCCAGGACGATACCAACGGCGGCGATCGCCTTGTAGCGATCCATTGCCTTCATCAACTCGTCGCGTACGACGTGCTGAACCCGCAGGTCCATGGCCACCTGAACCGGTTCCATCGAGCGATCAGAGGCAAATCCGAGATCCTGCAGATCACCAAGCCACTCGCCATCGATGTATTTCTCGATGCCGGTCAGACCTGCATTGTCGACATTCACCGACCCGACGATATGACCGGCCGTCGGACCGCCGGGATAGAACCTCTGGCTTTCCGATAGAAAGCCAATGCCCGGCAACCCGAGGTCATGAACGGCATCTGCCTGGCCGGGAGACAACTCGCGCTTCAGCCAGACGAAGCCAGCGCGGCTGTCTAGCCGCCGGCGCACCACATCCGCATCGAGTTCAGGCAAAACCTTCATCAAGCCCTCGACGGCTTCATCGACGTCCAGAATGCGGCGTGGCTCGGCATAGAGCGAAGCGGTCTTGATGTCGGTTGCGAGAATTTCACCATTTCGGTCAATCAGATCAGGTCGCGAAGCAGCAACGGAATCCTGCGCGGAGATCCAGGCAGAGGATGGCGCCTCATCCATCTGCGCCAGCAGCACCAGCCGTCCACCAATGGCCAGATAAACAAAAACAAAGGCGGCCATGGCCACATAGACCCTGGACTTCACAGCCCCGGAGGAGATCGAACCAACCGTTGCGCGAGGGCGGCGCTGCCGCACTTGCAGGAATGAGGTGGTTTCCGCTGTCATCGTCATAAGCGTGTCCTCACCTGATCACCGATGAAGAGCCGGCATAGCCCCCCAGAGGGTCTTCTCCACCGATCGGTTCAAGCATGACCGGTCGTGCCGGCAACTCTTCCGGCGAAACAATTTGATGAACATCGAGTGGCTGAAGCTGCAGGTACTCGTTGTAGCGTTCGACAAGGCGCTGGAGACGCTCGGGCTGATTGAGCATGCTCCACTCCGCCTTCAGATGGCGGATCGCCTCCCGCTCTGCATCGATCTCTCGCTGCAGTTCGGCCACATGAGACGCCGATTTCTTTGCCGCAAGTTTCATATCGTAAACCGCAGCCGCGCCGACAACGACAAGAAGTATAAAAAAGATGTTGATGTAACGAACCATGGTCAGCCCCCTAGCCCGTGAAACGCGGCGAGCCTCGGCACACCAACGGAGTGAATATCGAGTGATCGGGCGGGCGCATCCGTACGCTTTCCGGCCCTGAGCTTTGCGGACCGTGCGCGCGGATTGGCTTCCGCCTCTGCCGGCGTCGGATCGACCGCCTTGCGATTCAGCATTTCGAATGTGGCCGGCGGCACATCCTCTTCCGGCATGTGGCGCGAACCGCCACCGCGCGTCTTGCTGCGATCAGCAAAAAAGCGTTTGACGATCCGGTCTTCCAGAGAGTGGAAGCTCACGAGCACCAAACGCCCGCCTGGCTTGAGGATCTGCTCGGCGGCACCCAGCGCCTTGGCCGCCTGGTGCAATTCGCCATTCACAAAGATTCGCAGCGCCTGGAAAGTCCGAGTCGCAGGATGGATCTGAGCCTTTTTCGGATTACGGCCCAGCACCTTCTCGATCAAGGCGGAGAGCTCAATGGTTCGCGTGAAGGGCTTTTCCTTGCGCGCATTGTCGATGGCATGCGCCACACTGGTTGCCCGCTTTTCTTCGCCGAGCAGGCCGATGATCCGGATCAGGTCGCGCACCGGCAACTCGCTGACCACCTCTGCAGCCGACGGCCCCGCCTGCTCCATGCGCATGTCGAGCGGCCCATCGCGCAAGAAGGAAAATCCGCGCTCGGCCTGATCGAGCTGCATGGATGAAACGCCAAGATCGAGAACAACACCGTCGACGCCCTGGAAACCGCATGCCCGCGCGTGCTGGTCGAGGTCGGCGAATTGTCCGGGAACCAGCGTCAGCTTGCCGTTTGAGCCTTCAACCAGATCCTGCCCGTCCCTGATTGCATCCGGATCCCGGTCGATGCCGATCACTTGCGCACCACGTTCCAGCAGAGCACGGCTGTAACCGCCAGCCCCGAATGTTCCGTCGATGATGACTTCGTCAGGCTTGGGCGCCAGATACTCCAAAACCGGCTCGAGGAGGACCGGCACATGGCGCGCTGGTCCGCCAGCGTCGGGAGCAATGTCCTGTTCGCTGCGCGCCGTCATGCCGACCCTCCTGGCAGGTGCGTCGGGGGAACTGGACCCGACAACATTGCGAGCGCGCGCTTGGTGGCCTCTGCGCGGTACTCGCGGAACTTTTCCGGTTCCCAGATCTGAAACTTGTAGCCAAGCCCGGCGAACGTGACGTGATCAGTCACGCCGGTTTTCTCGCGCACCAGATCGGAGATCATCATGCGGCCATCGCTGTCGATTTTCGGCGTCTCGCTCGCGCCGAAGAGCGCAATGGCGAGATCGTCATGGTCGGGAGACAGCTTCGCGAAGGCATCAAGGCGGTTCTGGATTTCGCCGAGAAGTTCGTTGCCGCCCGCATCAATCGCCGGATTGTGGGGAGAGGCAATGCAATAGAGGCCCTCAAATCCGTCGCGCGCCAGAACCGCACGGAAGGGTGCAGGGATCGACACGCGACCCTTGGCATCCAGCCGGTTGGTAAAGTGCGACACGAAGCCGGCCATGAATTCCCCTTTGGACAGGCTGAAACAGCCCGACGAACCCCAAAATCATCCAAAACACGAAGAGAAAGGCCTTGGGCCTGAGACGGTTCACATCTGATCCGTCGGCGCCAACACGATACGGGACGCCGCTCCCCGTTCTGGGTTCTTATGGGATAACATGGGATTTCATGGGAGGTCAATGGAATCAACCGGATTCAAACCGTCTGACGCACCCTTTAATGCCCATGCGTCAGTTATGACATGCCTATGGTTAACGAAGGCTTGACAATAAAGGAGAATCGGAGTCCCCAGCCTCGTTAAACTCCCCATGGAGAGTTCAGACAGTGCCTTGGGCTGCAATGCAAATCTGTGGACAGAGAGTTGAGTCTCAAGACGGATTGAACGGTAGTCTTGGGATGAAAATGCCAGTCGGCCTATAAGCCGGGTTCTGTATGGCACGAGGCCGAAGCCTCATACGTGACAGCCATTCATCTGGGACGCCCGTTGCCGAACGCCTCTCGCAACCTACCCGAGCGACTGGCCCGGAAACCGGCCTGGTCTCAAAATCGCTTCTGAGCCCGCGTCGCCCCTATTCGGTTTTGCTCCCGGTGGGGTTTACCGTGCCGCGTCCGTTGCCGGCCGCGCGGTGGGCTCTTACCCCACCCTTTCACCCTTACCCCGAACGCATTCGGGGCGGTTTGCTTTCTGTGGCACTTTCCCTAGGGTCGCCCCCGCCGGGCGTTACCCGGCACCGTGTTTCCTTGGAGCCCGGACTTTCCTCCCCCGCGGCCTTTCGGCACTTGCGGCAGCGGCTGTCCGGCCGACTGGCTTCGCTGCCTTATGTGGGATTGGGAACCAGGTCAAGCAAGCACGCAGACACATGAGCAAATTCAGCTGCCCCCAAGATGGTCTGCCAGAAGATCGGTAAACTGCGCGATCTGTTGCCCGGTTGCTGCGGCAAAGCCGATGACGAGCCCTTTTTCCGGGCGACGCTCCACAAAACAGGGACTCAATGGCGAGACAGCAAAGCCCCTGGCCTGAAGGTCTCTTGCAAGCTTCTCATCATCTATTTCTGAGCGGAAGCGGACCGCGACCTGAACATTTCCCGTAGGCGTATCCACCTCAACCCTGTTGCCAAGGCGTCCCCGCAGCGCCTCGACCAAGGCAAGGCCGCGGTGTTGATAGAGATCTCGAATGCGTTTGAGATGCGCCCTGTACTCGCCCGACGAAATAAAGTCGGCGAGAGCGATCTGTGCATGAACGTTCGACAGACGCCCCGTTTGCCGGAACACAGACCGAACGCCCTCAACCAGCGGCGTTGGCAGGACGCAGTAGGAAATTCTAAGCCCCGGAAGAAAGCTCTTGGAGAAAGTGCCTAGATAGATCACCTCTCCCGCACTAGCCAGCCCCTGCAAGGCCGCGATCGGTCGCCCTTCAAACAGGAATTCGCTATCGTAGTCGTCCTCGAGGACAATTGCCCCCATCTCGCGCGCACCAGAGATTAGCTGAAGACGCCGTGACAGCGGCATACGATTGCCAAAAGGATAACTGTGCGAAGGAGTGACATAGACAAGACGCGGAGACGGACGCCGGTCCACCATGGCTTCAATAACGGCTCCCTCCCGGTCCACGGGGATGCCGCAAACTTTCAATCCCGCCCCATTGAAAGCAGATCGGGCGCCGATATAGCCAGGATCCTCCATCCAGGCATGATCGCCAGGGTCTGCAAGCGCTTGCGCCAGTCCGGAAAGGGCCGCCTGCATGGAGCTCGTGACGAGTATCTGGTCCGGTTCTGTCCTTACCCCTCGCTCACTTGCCAGATAGTCAGCCAGAACGCGCGTTAATTCCGGATGACCTGTTGCGTTCTCATAAAGAAGTTCAGCACACGGATTGGAGCGCGCGGCGCGGCGAAGATATCTGCCCCAAAGATCGTGCGGAAAAGCATCCAGCGCTGGTGCGCCAGGCTGCAAGGCACCGTGCCGGAAGGCCCAGCTGTCACCGCGCAGGTGTTCAGCAAGCAACCGCCCTCTCGCAGATAGCTGGCCACGAACAGAGGCTTCGTTGCGCTGAGCCGGCGCTCCGTCAATCCGCACTCCGCCGGAAACCGTCGGTGCGGATCCAGGCTCGACGGTTATGATGGTCTCCGCCTGCAGCAACTCAAAGGCCGCATTCACCGTATTCCGCGAAACCTCAAGCCGATTGGCAAGCTTCCTGGAAGACGGCAGACGCATTCCTGGCTTCAACTGACCGTTACCCACAGCGGCGCGAATCCGGCGATAAATCTGCTGGCTCAGAGAAAGCGAACTGGCGCGATCGAGGCTCAACACCCCTTCCGGCAAATCTGGTACCTTCATTTTTTAAAATCCGGATCTATGATAGAACCAGATTATGCCGCAAATGAGTGTCTGACAAGTTCAAGCCACTTATCGGAGACAATCATGGACAGTCCCAGCCAGCCAGAGCCCGTCGAACAGGTATCCAACAAGCAGCCCGCCAACGGACGCACATCGGATCGGCCTGCCTACGCCAAAATCAGGCAGATGAACCGCGGCAGCTATGATCAGAATCTCGCATTTTCCATTCTAGACGCGGGGCTGATCGGACACCTCGGCTTCCTGGCCGAAGACAGGGCGATGGTCATTCCAATGGTTTACGCCCGCAAAGAGCACACGCTCTACATTCATGGCGCCAGTACAACCCGTATCGTCAAGAGCCAAAAAGACGGCGCGCCCGTGACTATGGCTGTGACATTGCTGGATGGTCTCGTTGTCGCACGCGCAGCGTTTCACTTGTCGATGAACTACCGCAGCGCAGTCGTCCACGGGACGGCTCGGCAGGTAAACAGCGATGCAGAAAAAGAAGAAGCTATGGCAGCGATAACCGATCACATGCTCCCGGGACGCTGGGACGAAAGCCGACCCATGCTCGCCAAAGAGCTCAAGGCGACAGGAATTCTCGCTGTTGAAATCGAACACGTGGCGACCAAGGTCCGGTCGGGACCGCCAGCCGACGACGAGGAAGACCTTGAGCTTGAGATCTGGGCAGGTGTTCTTCCGGTCGCAACCGCGATTGGTCAGCCGCTGGCGGACCAATATATCAAGCCGGATCAGCCTGTTCCAGCATCCCTTCAGGCTGCCAAGCGCAAATTCGCATGACAATACGATCAAATCTCGCGAACCTGCGAGAAATGCAAAAACCCCGCGCTGCTACGCGGGGTTTTCCGTTTCCGATTGTCTTGCAGGGTTCATGAGCCCAAGGGACTCGAAGTCCAACCCCTTAGCTAGACGCCAGGATGGTCTTGACCTTGGAACAGTAGCGACGGCTGATCGGGTTCATGCGCTTAGCATAATGGCCAGCGTTGTAACGCAGGATCGTACCGCAGACATCACCCGATGCACGCTTGTGGGCGCCCGCGAGATACTTCATGCCCCATTCTAGGTTGGTCGCCGGGTCATAAAGAGCTCGGGTTGAGCCGCGATAGCCCATGCCGCGTGCCGTCGCCGGCTTGATCTGCATGAGACCAACTTCACCTGCGCCGCCCCGAGCACGTGGGTTGAAGTTGCTTTCGACCTGAACAACAGCCTTCGCAATCTTGATTGGAACGCCGTGCTTGCGCGCAGCTGCCTGGATCATTCGGGTGTAGGAAGACTTGCGTGCCGAAACGGTCTTCTTGTGGCGTGTCTTGGAAACAGCATTCGTCTTGGCTGTCTTCGTTTCCTTGGCGTCTTCAGTAACCGACTTGCCCGCATTGACCGAGCGGATGATGTCGGCGCTGCTGCGTTTCACGTCAAACGCGACAGGCACATCGTCTTTACTGACGGCCTTCTTCTTTACGATCGGCTCCGGGCGCACAATCGCACCAGCAGATGCATTGGCGTGACCGACGGCAGCCAGCGTGGAGAGGGTAAGGCAGGCTGCTCTTACGAGCGTCTTCGTCGACTTCAACATTGCGTCGAGCCCTTATTTTTCTTGGTGATAGAATGAGTTCGTTTGTGCGGTGGAGGAATGGCCCGCGTATGGGACGAAAATCAGCCGCTGCAGATCACGAAATGTTTCAAAATATTACGAAAAAACAGTTCTGTTTCGGGCATTTTCCCCGCAAATCATGCAGATTGCGGCCGAAATACAGCAGAAACCTGTCCAGAAGAGGCCAAAGTGCGATGATTGAATGAAACGTCTTTTTGAACTTGATTCAAAGTCTCGCGAAAAAGACGTCAGTTCCGGCGCAGTCAGTCCAGCAGCTGCAGGTAACGCGGACAGGACGCCTGAGAGACCTGCGATATGGTTCCAGCGAAGGCTTGATGACTTCAAAGCGCCGGAAGGGCGCTCAGAAGTTTGTGCAAGGTCTCTACGGTTGATTGATCGACGACACCGTCGACCTTCGCCGGACGGAAATGGCGCTGAAACGCAGTGACGGCTGCCTGCGTGGCCTCATCAAAAGATCCTGTGATGCCGACATCATATCCATAAAGGGCCAGCATGGACTGAACAGCTTCAACAGGCTGGCCACTCTCGCCGAGTTGCATGAACAGACCGCTCGTGATTGGCGCTGGTTCGACGTAATGACCGACCTGACGATGGGTCAGCTCGGCCCAAGGGAACTTCTCGCCTGGGTCCTCCTTGCGCCCCGGCGCAACATCGGAATGCGCAAGCACCATTCGCGGTTGGATATCGTGCCTGCGGCAAATATCGGCACATAGGTTGGCAACCGCGTCAATCTGGATATCGGGGAAGTCGCAATAGCCCCACTCATGCCCCGGATTGACGATCTCAACGCCGATGGATCTGGAGTTGATGTCTGCCCGGCCTTGCCAGCTGCCCTTGCCTGCATGCCAGGCACGGCGAGCTTCGGGCACGCATTGGAGGATGCTTCCGTCTTCGTAGACAAAGTAATGCGCGGAGACTTCGCTGCGCGGGTCACACAGCCGCCGAAGTGCACTGTCTGCATCCTGCATGCCGGTGTAATGGAGGATCAACATGTCGATCCGCGAACCCGGTGCGCGCTCTCCGTGATTGGGAGACGGATGGACCCGGGCCGTCACGCCCGTATCAGTGGCAACACTCATAGACCTCTTTCTGCACAAATCTGAGACCACGCTGCGTTCAACGCCGCCAGCCTGTCATTTGCGATACGGACAAATTCCTCAGGAACCCCTCGGGCGATCAGGCGATCGGGATGGGTTTCCTGAACTTCCTTGCGATAATGCGTCTTGAGCTCAGCATCGCTCGCCTCCGGACCAAGTCCGATCACCGCATAGGGATCGCCGCTTTCGCGTACATGGCGCGCCAGCACCCGCTTGAACTCGCGTTCATCGAGACCGAAGACTTCCGCTACACGCGCCAGATAGGCGACCTCGCTCTCGTGAACGACGCCATCGGCCTTGGCGATGTGGAACAACCCATCGAGAATGTCGATCAGCGTGATCCTGTCATAGGGAAACAGATCCGCGAGCTTTTTGGCATAGACATCAAAACCGGCGACGTCTTCCTGAGCGAGATTGAACAGCCGCGCGACATTGCGCTCTTCTCCCTCGGGAACATCGAAAAGCTCCTGAAAGGCCAGCACCTCGTCCGCAGTTACCACTCCATCCGCCTTCGCCATCTTGGCGGAAAGCGCGATCATCGCGACGGTAAAACCAACCGTGTTGGCACCTTCGGGCTTTGCAAGCACCAACTGAACAAGGCGGTCGACGACCTGAGCACCGCCCGAACCAATCGCCGATACAATGCTGGCAAGACTGCTCCAAACGCTCAAGGAAGACTCCTGACCGGGTTCTCAAAAAGACATGCGTTGGAGGAGAGCGGAATCATACGTGAATCTCTGTTTACAACCACAGTCTTACCCAGAGAACCAATGGATTGGAAGCGCAGCCACAAACTCTGGTCAAATCGCCGCGAAAGCAAAGATACCCCGGAATGTTGGTATGGAGATTCACTATGACTAAACCTATCACATGTAGTTTTTCATCAATTGTGATTTTTTACAGAGTTTGAGCCGCATGAGACAGATCTCACAGCGCAGGAAAATTGTACTATTCTTCGTAACGGCGTCGTTGATCGTCGGGCTCGCGCTTGGCGTTTATGGGGTCAACCGTGCCATGAAGGATTGGCTCGTCACGAGCAATGTAGACAACGCGCTCGCGCAGATTTTGCCTGCAATCGCGTCTTCCGGGCAAACAAAAGAGTTTGATGCTCTGATCCAGAAGCGCAACACGGTAGTGCAGTCTGAAAAGGTTGTTTCAAAGCCAGATACAATACCAGATCCCACACTTGGGATGCGTCTCTCCGACCCGGGCATCAATGAGGCCGTATCCCAGCAAGCAGCGACGGAGCACGTTACAAAGGAAACGCCGAATCCTGTCCCGTCCACAATGTTGAACGCATCCTTATCAGGCGCATTGGCGCCCTCACTCATAGACAGCGTATTTGTCGCTGGAAAAGACGACCTTCGGCCTGGCGAGGCTCTGTCCGAACCTCTGGCTGCCTTCGTGAAGAGCTCGGGCCTGCCGGAAAGCCTAATGCGCCAGACGTTGGCGGAATTGGCGAATGAGACCAGACCCTTCACCCACCTTTACGAAAACTGGTCGGGTCTGTTGGATACACGTTCCTTTGTGATCGTTCCGCATATCTCCAATGGCAAGCGCGATGGCGCCCTGATCATCGTGGCCGATCACGAGCCACAGATCGCAGGTCTTGAGATGATCACCAAGATCATCGGTTACATAACCGCGACGCTTTGCATCGCATCCTTCCTGATCGCTGGTCTCTTGTTGTGGATACGCTTCCGTGACCAGGTCAAGACCACGCGGGACATCGAGTTCCTCGCGCATCATGATCCGCTGACCGGCTTGCCAAACAGGGCAGTCTTCAGCGCGAAGCTCACCGAAGCGCTCCGCCTTGTGCATGCCAAGGCAAGCAACATGGGCGTGATGCTGATCGATGTCGACAAGTTCAAGGAAGTCAACGACACACACGGTCACGGTACCGGCGACATTTTCCTTCAGGTGATAGCCGACCGGCTCAGATCTGTCTTCACGGACCATCTTGTCGCGCGCCTCTCCGGTGATGAATTCGCCGTGATGATCAAATCCGTCTCGGACGTTGCCCGCCTGACCAAACTCGCCTCCGACCTGATCGCTGCGACGAAGGAGCCTTGCATAATTGATGGCAAGGAAATGCGGATTTCCCTTTCCATCGGCATTGCCCGCGCAAGCGACGGTAGCTGGCGCTCCTCCCGGCTGCTGCATTGCGCCGATCTGGCTCTTTATCGCGCCAAGCTCTCCGGTCGTTCGCAATTTTGCTGGTACACAGCGGAAATGGATTCAGACGCTCAAAAGCGTAAGGAAATCGAGGAAGGGTTGACGAAGGCACTGCGCCTGGACCAGTTCGAGGTGCTGTTCCAGCCCCAATATTCCCTGATCGACAACAAGCTGAAAGCCTATGAATCCCTGATCCGCTGGGAGCATCCGACAAAGGGTCAGATCTCTCCCGAGTTGTTCATTCCGGTTGCCGAAGAGTCAGGCCTCATCGAAGCAATCGGCGATTGGGTGCTCTTCCATGCGTGCAAGGAAGCAGCCACGTGGGAAGATGAGAGCCTGCGGGTTGCAGTGAATGTTTCAGCCGCGCAGTTCAGCCCCGGCATTACGGAGTTGAAGGTCGCGCAGGCGCTACAAGAAAGCGGGCTTCATCCCTCACGGCTGGAGATTGAAATCACCGAAAGTCTGCTGATCGCAAATACGGATGCGGTTGTCGACACGCTGAACCACATTCGGTCCATGGGCGTTTCGATCGCGATGGATGATTTCGGCACAGGTTACTCTTCCCTCAGCTATCTGAGCCGCTTTCCCTTCGACAAGATCAAGATTGATCGGAGCTTCATCAAAAACCTCGGCAAGGATACAGGAACCGACGCAATCGTGACGTCGATCATCGGTCTGGGGCGCTCGCTTGATGTCACGATCACGGCTGAAGGCGTCGAGAACCAGGAGCAGGTCACGCTGCTGCGCGCCGCCGGTTGCACGTTGGTCCAGGGCTATCTGTTCGGCCGCCCGGACACTGTGAAGGCGCATGAAATCCACCGTGCGCGCTGGTCCGAAACATCCTCGATCCCGGCGCCCTTGAAGCGGATGGAAGTCAGCGAGCCAGCCGATGCGCCCGCGGCAAGCCAGGTGGCGGACGAACCAGAGTCCGTGGAACCTGAGCCAAACCTATCACCACGCAAACGCGGCAGCGCCACCGCGTGATTGCCTCGGCGATGGCGAAGTAGCCCGCGAAGATCAGATGGATCGCTGATTGACCCTCTTGGACAGCTCGGCTGCTGTTTCCTTGCGCTCAGAATAGCGGTCCACCAGATAGTCCGAACGGCCACGCAACAGAACCGTGAATTTCATCAGCTCTTCCATAACATCAACGACGCGATCATAAAGTGACGACGGCTTCATGCGGCCATCTTCCTCAAATTCCAGAAACGCCTTTGGAACGGAAGACTGGTTCGGGATCGTCACCATGCGCATCCAACGGCCCAGAACGCGCATCTGATTGAGCGCATTGAACGACTGCGAACCACCGGACACCTGCATGAGCGCCAGCACCTTGCCCTGGGTCGGACGCACCGCCCCGAGGCTCAAGGGGACCCAGTCGATCTGCGCCTTCATGATCCCTGTCATGGCGCCGTGACGCTCGGGAGAACACCAGACCTGTGCCTCCGACCATGCGCAAAGGTCCCGAAGTTCTTGCACCTTGGGATGTTCGGGGCCTTCATCATCTGGAAGCGGCAGGCCTGACGGATCGAAGATCTTCACCTCTGCGCCAAGCATCGTCAGCAGCCTGGCAGCCTCCTGCGTCAAAAGCCGACTGTAGGACCGCTCTCGCAGGGAGCCATAGAGCATCAGCACGCGCGGGGCATGGTCCGCCATCGCAGGCGCCAAAAGCCGCTCTTCATCAACGCCCGGCAGCAAATCGGAATTCAGCGCCGGGAGGTCTTGCTTGTCGTTCGGCAAATCACTCACTGACCAGCCTCGCCATTGACGACCTGACCATCCTCTTTCGTGAAGGTTCCGACCGAACCTTCCGGCAGCAACTCCAGGATTTTTTCAGATGGACGGCAGAGCGCAACACCCTTGTCCGTGATCACGATCGGACGATTGATCAGGATAGGATGCTCCATCATGAAGTCGATCAGCTGATCATCAGACCACTTGTCATCCGACAAGCCCAGCTCGTCATATGGCGTGCCCTTCTGGCGCAAGAGATCACGTACGGAAATATCCATGCGCTTGATCAGGTCCACAAGTTCATCCCGGCTTGGCGGCGTCTTGAGATATTCGATCACCGTCGGCTCTTCGCCAGACTCGCGGATCATGGCAAGCGTGTTGCGCGAAGTTCCGCACTTCGGATTGTGGTAGATGGTGATGGCCATCGGGTCAGCAGTCCTCTTCATTGAGGCGGCGCGATACGCCGCAAATTTCAGGATGCCCGCCGCAGCAGTCCTCGGTGAGGAACTCAAGAAGTCCGCGCATCCTGTCAAAAGATACCGAGTAGACGATCCGCCTGCCTTCTCTGCGACTGACCACAAGCCCGCCTCGCTCAAGCGTCGCGAGGTGAAAGGACATTCGTGTCGGCGCAATCGCCAGTTTTTCGGCGATTTCTCCAGACGCAAGTCCCTTCGGCCCCGCCTTCACCAACAGGCGAAACGCAGCCAGGCGATCTTCCTGGGCAAGTGCTGAAAGGCTCTCGACGGCCAGATCATCTCTCATAATTCGATAATACAAGAATTCTTGTATAATACAATCGCAAAGAAGATGTCCTCTTCCTTGCTTCGAAGAGAAACTGTGCCGTCCCTGGAGCTAAACGAACCTACATGGCCGCAGCTGCGCGGGCCGCTTGATCATAATTGCCGGAGACGAGCCGCAACGTGGCGGCAAGTTTGGAGAGCTCGGTTTCATCCAGACCAAGAGCCTTCATGGGCTCGACCAAGAGCGCTTCGCGAAGGCGCCTGTACTCGAGGCACGCCTCGACCCCCGCCTTGGTAATCCCGGCGGTCTTTTCCTTGCCACGGCGTCCGGTCTCGATAAGCCCGGCCTTTTCCAGCTTCTTCAACGCATAGGTGACAGTATGCGTGTCTTCGATGTTCAGCACGAGGCAGATATCGGAGAGTGTCTTGGCCCGTCCGCGGTGGTTGACGGAATGCAGCACCTGAACATCCAGCGCGTTGAGGCCCTCGGAGCCGCTGGCGGCCATGCAACGCACCATCCAGCGGTGATAGGCATTCACCATCATGGTCACAGCGAACTCAATCTCCGACAGCGCAGGCATGGCGCCGGAAGCCAAGTGAGCTGCCGACACCACCGGCCCGATGCCTTGCCGCTCCCGCGTGTTGTCCTCACTCATGCCTCGACCCTCTTCGTCTTCTTCCATCCGGCGTAAGAAGCTGCCGAATCTCCTCATTCTTGCTAGTTGGATAGCATGGTTTCAGGCAACCACAGAGCAAGTCCCGGAAAGGCGACGATCAGCACGACGGCCAGGATCATCAGCAGGAAGAACGGAAGAGCCATCTTCGCAACCTTGAAGATATTGTGTCCCGTCATGCCTTGAAGAACAAAGAGATTGAAACCGACAGGCGGCGTGATCTGGCTCATTTCAACCACCAAGACCAGATAGATGCCGAACCAGATCAGATCCATGCCGGCCTGTTCCACCATCGGAAGGATCACAGAGGTGGTCAGAACGACAACCGAAATGCCATCCAGGAAGCAGCCAAGAACCACAAAGAAAACCGTCAGGGCGACCAGCAGTTGCAGGGGCGAAAGACCAAGTGATCCGATCCAGCCGGCAAGTTCGCGTGGAATGCCGGTAAAGCCCATGGCGACGGTCAAAAAGGCAGCGCCAGCCAGAATAAACGCGATCATGCAGGAGGTTCGTGTCGCCCCCATCAGCGCGCTGGTAAAGCTCTCTCGGGACAGTGTTCCTGACGCCCAGGACAATACGAGAGAGAGAAGCACGCCGATCGCGGCGGCCTCTGTCGGAGACGCAAGGCCGGCGTAAATTGAGCCGATCACTCCTGCAATCAGGCCGATGACGGGAAACAGACGCCGGGTGGCCTTGAGCCTTTCCAGGAAGGGCATCTGTTCCTCCCGCTCTGGCATTTTCGATCGGTTCAACAGCGCCCAGACCGCAACATAGCCCATGAAGAGCACGCAAAGCATCGCACCCGGCAGAACGCCTGCCATGAACAATCTTGCGATGGATTGCTCGGTGGCGGCCCCGTAAACGATCAGAATGATCGAAGGCGGGATCAGGAGACCGAGCGTACCGGAACCCGCAAGCGTGCCGATGGCCATGACTTCATCATAACCGCGGCGTTTGAGCTCTGGCAGGGACATTTTCCCGATTGTCGCCGTTGTGGCGGCGGAGGAGCCCGACACCGCGGCGAAGATCCCGCAGCCGAGAATATTCACATGCAGGAGGCGCCCCGGTAGATTTCGCATCCAAGGCGACAGACCAGCAAACATGTCTTCCGACAGGCGGGATCGAAACAGGATCTCCCCCATCCAGATGAACATGGGCAACGCGGTCAGGTCCCAGGAGTTGGCAGCGCCCCAGACAGTGGTCGCGAGAACCGGGCCGGTCGGAGCCGAAACCAGGAGCATCATTGCGGCAAGCGCAACGGAGAACAGGGCGACGGCAACCCAGATGCCGGTGGCAAGCGCCGCAAGCATTCCAACGCCAAGGCAAAAAGCAACGAGAGAGAGATCCATTATTCAACTCCCTCGATGGCGTCACCACGATCGACGCTCGCATAGCTTGGAGACCGGCCAGTCAGCGCAGCCAGGAAGTCGTCCGCAAGAGACAGTGCGAAGACACCGATGCCGATGGTCATAATGGCCTGGGGGATCCACAGCGGGATCGGAATGATACCAAAGGAAACCTCATGATAGGCATAGCTGTCATAGGCAAGCCAGCCTGCATGCCAACCGAAATAGGAAATCAGAACAAGCGCTACCGCGAGCGACCAGATCTCCAGGATCTTGGCAGCACTTGCAGGCACGTTCTGCAGCAGGATGGAAACGCGGATATGGTCCCCCATCCGCAAAGTGGCGGCCAGCGCCAAAAAAGACGCTCCGACCAGTAGAAAGCCCGCAATCTCCGCCAGTGAAGGCACGAGCAAGCCGAGTGGCTCGAGCCCGACGGTTTTCCGGGCGCCGTCGATCAACCTGCCGACGACTTGGGCAACGACCAGAACAGCGATGGTAACAAGACATGCAGCGGCAAGGCCGCCCGCGAGCCGGTAAAGCCCGTCAAGAAAGGCGCGCATCGGCAGGGTCTCCAGTGCCGGCAGGAATAGAAAAATGGCCGGTCCCGAAGAACCGGCCAACTCGAAAAGAGCTTACTTGGAGAAAGCGTCCACGATCGTGACGCCGTCTGCACCAGCGCTTTCCTTCCATTCGCCGACCATGGTTGCGCCAATTTCCTTCATGGAGGCCTGCAGAGCGTCAGACGGTGCAGCAACGGCGATGCCGTTGTCCTTCAGGATCTGGGTCTTGGAAGCGGTTTCAACCTTGGACGCGTCCCAGCCGCGCGTTTCCGCAGTGGCAGCAGCTTCCAGAATGGCAGCCTTTTCCGCATCGCTCAGACCATCAAAAGCACTCTTGTTGACGATGACCATGTTCTTCGGCAGCCAGGCTTGAGTGTCATAATAATGGTCCAGGAAGTCCCAGGCCTTTGCATTTGCACCCGTCGAAGGAGAAGTGATCATGGCTTCCACGCGACCGGTGGAGAAAGCGGTCGGCAGATCAGGCACTTCAACCTGGGTCGGAACAGCACCAGCAAGCTGGGCCAGACGCTCTGTGGAAGCGTTGTAGGCACGGAACTTCAGGCCCTTCAGGTCATCGATCGTGTTGATGTCCTTCTTGGCGTAGATGCCCTGGGGCGGCCATGGCACAGTGTAGAGAAGCTGCAGGCCCTGGGCAGCGAGCTTTTCTTCCAGGACCGGCTTGGACGCCTGATACAGGTCCCAGGCAGCGTCATAGGAGTTCGCCATGAAAGGCACACTGTCGACGCCGAAAACCGGATCTTCGTTGGACAGGCGCGAGATCAGCACTTCGCCAACCGGAGCCAGACCTTTACGGACAGCGTTCTTGATTTCGGGATGTTTGAACAGGGATCCGGCAGAATGGATCTGGATCGTAAGGGACCCACCGGTCTTGTCCGAGACTTCCTCGGCAAACTTTGCGATGTTCTGAGTGTGGAAGTTGCTATCGCCATAAGGCGTTGGCATGTCCCACTTGGTCTCGGCAGAAGCAAGGCTCAGACCAGCAAGACCAAAGGCAGCGGCAGCGACCAGACGGGCGCCCGCCACCGAAATACGACGTGAATGCAGCATGTTATTCTCCTCTTGGAAGCGGGACTTTGTCCTCATTGCTCACGCGCCACCCTTTTGGGCCGCAACGTGATCCCCTACGCTAGACCCACAATTCTCAAACATCAACAATTTATCGACAAATTATCATCAATGACCCTAAACTGCCCTGCACAGCGAGATGAAGGAACCTCAGATGCCAGCCACCCATGACGTCCTCGTACCGGGCTCAAGCCTTGCCTTCGAAGGCGGTTTTTTCGGCATTTCCTCGATCTGCCTCGTGGAGGCCGGCGGCAAGCGCGCGCTGTTCGACTGTGGCCACGGAACAACGAGGGGCTTGCTGCTGAACGCACTGTCCAAACGCGGACTGAGTCCTGCGGACATTGATCTGCTCATCTTCTCTCACGCCCACTTCGACCATGTCCTGAACATGGACCTGTTCCCGAACGCTCCGATCCTGATGAGCCGCGATGAAGCAGACTATATAGAGGCGCCTTTTGCCGATGACCCGGCGACGCCGCGCTACCTGCCTGCCCTTCTCGCCCAGCGCTCAGTTGACCTGGTTGAGGGCGAAAAGGAAGTTCTGCCCGGAGTGACCATCTTCCCGACGCCCGGCCACGCACCCGGGCATGTCTCCCTTGAGCTGGAGACAAAGGACGGCCCGGTGGTTCTGGCCGCAGATGCCCTCAAGACCGCCCGGGAAGCACTCAGCGGCATCCCGGACATGGAGATCGACCCGGAAAAACGCGGCAAGGCGTCGATCCAGGAGGTTCTGCGGCGCGGCAAGATCATAGTGCCCGGCCACTTCCCAACCCTGTTTCAGGATGAAGCGGGAAATCTCACCTGGACGGACCTACAGGAAATGCCCCTTTTGATTCGCTAGAACCTCTGTCACTCTCCGCTTTCCTTGGGGAGGAAGCATGAAGAGTGAAATCAACGGGCAGAGTGGGCGCGAGCATTTCGGTCTGCAAAAACTGGCCTTGGCCGGCATCATCGCTGTTGGCGCGGCCCTTCGTCTCTGGGACCTTGATCGCACCAGTTTCTGGTACGACGAAGCTGTGTCATGGAGCCAATCAAAAGGAAGCCTTGCCGAGCTGATCGCATTGGTCGCAGCCGACAATTATCCGCCTCTGCACAATCTGCTGCTCTGGTTGACGATGCCGATCATTGGAGACAGCGAAACGGCGCTGCGCCTCCCCTCAGCCATCGCCGGAATCCTGTCGATCTGGCTCGTCTATGAGCTTGGGCGTCTGGTCTTCACCCGAAACACCGGCCTTCTTGCCGCAGCCATCCTCGCGATTTCGCCTTTTCATATCTGGTATTCGACCGAGGCGCGCATGTACGCGCTTTTCGCGATGGCCGGATTGGCGTTTCTGATCGCTCTGGTGCGAACCCTTGAGGGAGATCGCCTACGCTGGCCAATTCTCGCGGCCGTCTTTGGCGCGCTCTTTCTTTACAGCCACATCTATGCAGCCTTTTCGATGGCTGGCATCGGCGTGCTACTGCTTCTCTGGCAGGTGCGCTCAGTCAGGGCCCAGTCCTTTGGCTACCAGGATGCGAATACCCGCACATTTGCTTCCTTCTGCACGTCGTGTCTCCTGTTCCTGCCCTGGCTCGCAGTCCTCGCCGTACGGGCCAAGGATGTAGTCAACAATGGCTTCTGGATAGCCTACCCCGACGGGCCTTTCCTCAAGACCATGATGCGCGATATGGCGGGATCCGAGACGCTTTTCCTCGCGCTTGCCGCCACCGCGCTTCTTGTCCTGATCCCAACGCGCAAACAGTCAGCGAAGACAGATGTGGATCACCGCGCGGCAGCGCTCCTGGCTGCCTTCACCATAGCTCCATTTATCATTGCTTATGGCCTGTCGATCACGCTGAGGCCCATCCTCTTCGATCGATACCTGATTGCCGCCTGGCCTGTACTCATCCTGCTTGCCAGCGCCGGTGCTTGCCGTTTCTTACCAAGGTTGGGGCCGGTCGCACTGCTTACGGCGGTCGTATTACTGACCGTCCATCCGCTGCGCTTCACGTTGCTCCAGAAGATCCGTCCCGAATGGCGGGAGATTTCGTCCATCTATCTCACAGAGAGAAAGAACACAGACGCACTCTATCTCTTCAATGGATTTTCCGCGCCCGCGCTCGACTATTACCTGCGTAGCCAAGCGGCCTTTCAGCCGCTGGCCAACCCGGAGGACCTGTCAGCGAACAGCTTACCGCCCGCGGTCTGGTTGCTCTTCGCCCACGCAAGTCGCTCCGAAATGAGCGAGCTCCAGGAGCGCATGCCGTCTCAGTTTAAAGAGACCGGCAGTTGGCGCTCATTCGGCTGGGGCGAGAGCGGCCTCACCCTGCTTCGCTTTGAAGCCGAAAGTGGTGACTAAGAGCGTTGGTCGAGGTTGCTGCACAACTAACTTTCAAACGTCCAACAAGAAATTACATCGATAATTTATCGACATTTTCTCATCGTTGTTCTAGGCTCAAGTTCATCACTTTCCAAAACCGGATCAAAAGGCGTCCGGAAATAACAAGAGGGTTTTCAAGATGACGGCCAAGTGGGATTTCTGGGTTGATCGCGGCGGCACCTTTACTGATATCGTTGGCCGCGCGCCTGATGGCAGCATCCACCCGCACAAGGTTCTGTCTGAAAACCCGGAAGCCTATCGCGACGCGGCGATCCAAGGCATTCGCGAACTCATGGGCATCGCAGCGGGAGCGCCTATTCCGGCAGAACAGATTGCCACGGTCAAAATGGGCACGACCGTCGCAACCAACGCCTTGCTCGAACGAAAAGGTGAACGCACCGCGCTTTTCATCACCAAAGGCTTCCGCGACGCGCTGGAAATCGGCTATCAGGCCCGTCCGGACATCTTCGCCAAGGAAATCATCAAGCCCGAGCTTCTCTACGAAAAAGTCTACGAGATCACCGAGCGCGTACGCGCCGATGGCACTGCTGAGACTCCGCTGGATGAAGACGGTGCCCGCACGCAGATGCAGGCAGCCTTTGACGATGGCATCCGCTCCATCGCGATTGTCCTGATGCACGCCTATGCCTATCCCGACCATGAAGTGAAGCTGGCCGCAGTCGCCAGAGACATCGGCTTCCCGCAGATCTCCATTTCCCACAAGGTCTCACCGCTTATGAAGCTTGTGGGCCGCGGCGACACAACAGTTGTCGATGCCTATCTGTCTCCGATCCTGCGCCGCTATGTGAAACAGGTTCAGGACGAGCTGGGTGAAGGCCCGCGCCTGATGTTTATGCAGTCCTCCGGGGGCCTAACCGCAGCCGATCTCTTCCAGGGCAAGGATGCCATTCTCTCCGGCCCAGCAGGCGGCGTCGTTGGCGCGGTCGAAACCTCGCGCATGGCCGGATTCGACAAGATCATCGGCTTCGATATGGGTGGCACCTCAACCGACGTCTGCCACTACGATGGCGACTACGAGCGTGCCTTCGAGACTGAAGTTGCTGGCGTGCGCATGCGCGCACCGATGATGATGATCCACACGGTCGCAGCAGGGGGTGGCTCGATCCTGCACTATAAGGACGGTCGCTTCCAGGTCGGTCCGGACAGCGCAGGTGCCAACCCAGGCCCTGCCTGCTATCGCCGCGGCGGCCCCCTCACCGTCACTGATGCCAACCTGATGACCGGCAAGCTTGCGCCTGAGTTTTTCCCGAAGATCTTCGGGCCGAACCGGGACGAGCCGCTGGACGAGAATGCGGTCACATCGAAATTCACCGCCATGGCCTCGGAAATCGGCGGCGGCCGCGCACCTGAGGATGTCGCCGACGGCTTCCTGAAGATTGCGGTCGAGAACATGGCCAATGCGATCAAGAAGATCTCGGTCCAGCGCGGCTATGATGTCACCGAATACGCCCTCACCTGCTTCGGCGGAGCCGGTGGACAGGCTGGCTGCCGCGTCGCCGACAGCCTCGGCATGAAGACTGTGATCCTGCATCCGTTTTCCGGCATTCTCTCGGCTTACGGCATGGGTCTGGCGGACATTCGCGCCAACCGTCAACAGGCTGTGGTCAAGACGCTGGATGACGCCCTGATCCCTGAACTTGGCAAACTGCGTGATGAACTCGCAGCCCTGACCGAGGCAGAGCTGGAAGCGCAAAGCATCCGCGCTGACGGCCGCGAGACCCGCGCAATTGCACATCTGCGCTATGATGGAACAGACACGCCTCTTCCCGTTGCGCTGAGCAGCGTTGCTGAGATGCGCGCAGCCTTCGAAGTGTCCCACAAGAAGCAGTTCGGCTTTGCCTATGAGGAAAAGCCGGTCGTCGTGGAAGCCCTTGAAGTGGAAACCTTCGGCGGTGGCGCCGGGATCGCCGAACCGGACCACAGCCTGGCCTCGGGCGATGTCGCAGCAACAAAGGCCACACGTTTCTTCTCCGAGGGCGCATGGCATGACGCCAGCATCTACTCCCGTGATGTGCTGAAGCCGGGCATTCGGGTCGCCGGCCCAGCCCTGATCATGGAGCCGCATGCGACCATCGTGGTCGAACCGGGCTGGGAAGCGGAAATCAACGCCAAGGATCATGTGATCCTGAACCGGGTGGTTCCGCTTGATCGCACCGACGCCATTGGCACCCATGCGGATCCCGTTATGCTGGAGGTCTTCAACAACCTCTTCATGTCCATCGCCGAACAAATGGGCGTGACTCTGCAGAACACTGCATATTCGGTAAACATCAAGGAACGTCTAGATTTCTCCTGCGCCGTCTTTGATGCCTCTGGTGCCCTTGTTGCCAATGCCCCGCACATGCCGGTGCACCTGGGCTCCATGGACCGCTCGGTCGAAACCGTGATCAAGCTCAACAAGGGCAAGATCAAACCGGGCGACGTCTTCGCCCTGAACGCTCCCTACAATGGCGGAACGCACCTGCCGGACATTACCGTTGTCTCCCCGGTCTTTGACGATAACGGCAAGGAAATCCTGTTCTGGTCAGCCTCCCGCGGGCATCATGCCGATGTCGGCGGTTCGGCCCCTGGGTCAATGACCCCGCGCGCCACGACGGTCGATGAGGAAGGCGTTCTCTTCGACAACTTCAAGATCGTCGATGAAGGCCGCTTCTGTGAAGAAGAGCTGGTGCACCTCCTGACAGATCACAAGTATCCGGCCCGCAACCCGCATCAGAATGTGGCCGACCTCAAGGCGCAAATCGCGGCCAACGAGAAGGGCACGCAGGAACTGCGCAAGATGGTCGGTCATTTCGGTCTGGATGTCGTTCAAGCCTATATGAACCATGTGCAGGACAACGCAGAAGAAAGCGTTCGTCGGGTGATTTCCGCCCTGACCGACAGTGAGTATGAATACCCGACCGACCAGGGGTCTGTGATCAAGGTCAAGATCACGGTCGACAAGGAAAGCCGCGAAGCAACGGTCGATTTCACCGGCACATCACCTGTGAAACCGAACAACTTCAACGCGCCGGAACCTGTCACCCGCGCGGCGGTTCTCTATTGCTTCCGCGTCATGGTGGAAGGCGACATCCCGATGAACGCCGGCTGCCTGAAGCCGATCAATATCGTGCTGCCGGACGACTGCATGCTGCGTCCCTCCTACCCGGCTGCTGTGGTTGCCGGTAACGTGGAAACCTCCCAGCACGTCACCAATGCGCTGTTTGCAGCCCTTGGTGCCATGTCGAACAGCCAGGGTACGATGAACAACCTGACCTTCGGCAACGACACATACCAGTACTATGAGACCATCTGCTCCGGTTCTCCGGCAGGCCCGGGTTTCAACGGCACCGACGGTGTTCATGTTCACATGACCAACTCGCGCCTGACCGATCCGGAAGTTCTGGAGTTCCGCTTCCCCGTGTTGCTGGAAGACTTCCACATCCGCAAGGGCTCGGGCGGCAAGGGCAAATGGCAGGCTGGTGACGGCACCAGGCGCACGCTTCGCTTCCTAGAGAAAATGGACTGCGCGATCCTGGCCTCACATCGCACGATCGAGCCGAAGGGCATGGCCGGCGGTGAGAACGGCGAACTGGGCAGCACCGAAGTCCGGCGCCTGGACGGCAAGGTCGAAAAGCTCGAGGGCTGCGACCAGACCGTTCTCGAGGTCGGTGAAGCCGTCACGGTAATCACGCCAACCGCAGGCGGTTGGGGGAAAGCCTAAATTAAATAGCAAGAAAAAAGACAGGCCAGTTCGAACGCATTTCTGCATACATTAAAAACTGCAGAAATGCGTTCGCGCCTTCAGAAGCATTCAGAAAATAAAAAGTCAGATAAAAAATTATAATGAGATCCCTACACCACAATATGATTCAAAAAGGATATTAACTTGAAATAAATTCTACAATTAAAAAGGTCTTCTATTGCGCGATAATAGTTTAATACTACAATTTCTTACTTTAGGTAAAATTGTCATTGCAATAATTATGTAACTATAAATCCGTATTCATTTGATAATTTGCATAAAATTACGCATGAAGCATTCACGGGTTGTAAATATTTTAAACTCTACCTTGTGTGAAACTTACGATCTGAAGCTCTTGCACAAGAAAGCTTTTACAGATGCGCATTTTCCAAATTCGCTCAGTTTCAACCAAGATTCTTGCGCTCGTCGGCCTTGTCAGCGTGGCAACAATTTCAGTCGCGACAATCGGCATCATACAGATGAACAACATCGGTCAGGAATTGAGTTCAATCTCGGACAACGACATACCCCTGACAAAAGCGGTTAGCGCAGTGACATCACATCAGCTCCAGCAGGCCATCCTCTTGGAACGAATGTTGCGGATGGGAGGTGTCGAGGATCAAAGGGATCATGCGGCTTTACTCCACACTGAGCAGGAGTTCATGCGCCTTGCACATAAAGTGGACGATGAAATCCTGGAAAGTGAACATCTTGCTGAAAAGGCCCTTGAAAGCGCTTCGGCCGATGCAGATCGCGAGAAGTTTAGGTCAATCCTCTCTCGACTAGAGGCCATCGCAGCAGAGCACACAGCCTTCGACCAACACGTAGAAGAGATCATCGAATTAATCGAAACAGGCAACCTAGAGCAAGCCAGCAGTCTTGCTGAAAAAGTCGAAATTGAGGAAGAACATCTTGACCATGCATTGGTCAGCCTCCTCGCAGAGCTCGAAAACTCGACCAACGAATCGACACGCCTGGCAGTCGTCCATGAGAAGGAGGGCATTCAGCAACTCGCAATCCTATCAGTAATCTCGACTCTCTCCGGGGCCGCCATAGCCTACCTGTTCGCAACAATTGGCATCGCCAGACCGCTCCGCGCGGTCGCAGCTGCCCTTACCAACCTTGCCCGCGGCGACACTGATGCGACAATTGAAGTAAAAAGCCGTGACGAAATCGGACAGGTCGCTGAAGCCTTTGAGAAATTCAAGGTGACTATGATCGAGATAGAGAGGCTTCGCCTGGAGGCCAAGGAAGAGGAAGAACGAATCGCGGAGGAAAAGCGAGAGGCAACCATGCGCCTGGCGGATGAGTTGGAGCGAACGGTAAAAACAGTCTCTAACGAAATCTCCGTTGCGGTCCACGAATTAGAAGACACGGCTCACTCCCTTTCCGCTGCGTCTGTCCAAACCTCGGAACGCTCCAACACGGTCGCAGCCAGTGCAACCCAAGCCTCGGCCAATATTCAGACCGTTGCCGCCGCGACGGAAGAACTCTCATCCTCCGTACAGGAGATTAGTCGGCAAGTGACACTGGCCATGGGCGAAACCGCTACGACCCGCGACAAAGCTGAGACTTCTACCGCTTCAATTTCAAGCCTATCGGAAGCAGCTCAGCGGATCGGCGACGTCCTGAAGCTTATCAATGATATCGCCGAACAAACCAATTTGCTGGCTCTGAACGCTACAATCGAGGCCGCTCGCGCAGGCGAGGCTGGAAAGGGCTTCGCAGTTGTTGCAGCAGAAGTCAAAGCGCTGGCGAACCAGACCGGAAAAGCAACTGAAGATATCAGCGATTTGGTTTCCCAGCTTCAAGATGGATCGGACCGCACATTCTCTTCCATCAAAGCCGTCGTGACGGCGATCTCGAATATCGATCAGCAGGTGACAGGAATCGCTTCAGCAGTTGAAGAACAAAATGCGGTGGCAGATGAAATCGCACGCAATACGAACGGCGTCGCCGCCGGCAGCGAGGATATCTCCGTCAGCATCTCCGATGTCAGTCAGGCAGCCACCCAAACCAGCGCAAGCGCCGAACAGGTGATGTCTACCGTAACAAACTTAGCCCAGCAATCTGACACGCTGAACGGCGAGCTGGATCGTTTCCTAACGACCATCCGCGCAGCTTGAGATCAATGCTCAGGAAGTCGCACCGGCCTCCTGCAACGCCCGCGCAGATTTCGCCAAGGTCACGAGGACCGGCCGAAGCGCTGCGATATTGGTGAGCGGCTCGTCGAACCAAAGCCGCGCAGTCCGATCACCAGCCTGCAGATCCAGCCCCTCCGGATCAAGGCTCGTCAGCGTCCAGTTCGCTTCCGGCTGCTTTAAAAGAACTTCGGCATAGAGCTTGATGGCGTCGCCATGGTCCTCATTCATGTGGCCAACGGCCCCTTCCTCTGCACCGGCAAGATCGGACCAATTTTCTTCGGGCAAGATGAATTCGCCCTCATTCAAGGCATAGGCCTTGCCGAAACCACCGTTCAGACTCGCCCGTTCAGCCTTCAGCCGAAAGAAGGCAAAGTCGCCGAAATCAACATAAAGCGCGGCTTTCGGGTGACGCGCCAGATAACGGCGGCGGACGCGCTCATGATCCGCACCTCCCCGTTCGAGCCGATCTGCCCGGCAAAACAGGGTCACGCGAGGATGTGCCAGCGGATCTCCCTTGCCGGGCTCTCCAAGCAAAAGAGAACAGCGCGGGTCGGCATGCAGCGCAGCCGTATGACCAGATAGAGTCGAGATCAAGATGCAAGGCGTCCCGTCCATGTCGCTTGCAACGGCGACCCGGCTTGCCAGGGGATGGCCACTCTCAGGCTCGAGGGCCGCAATCGCTCCGAAACGCGCAGTGCGTATCAAATCCCGGGCAAGCCGCCTCGCCTCATCATCGGTTTCCCGGAGGACGTCTTTCTTCTTGCCGCCCGTTTCAGAGGTCATGTCCATTCTCCTGTGCGCCGAATCTCCCTCAGTCCCTTGATATCCTGACCGGGCGATGAGCGAAACTTCCCAGTCTTCAAACCTGAACGGAAGATGAATGCCAGTCTCAGAACCGGTTCAGTGGCCGCACGTCATAGTGCCTCCATCAGATCAAGAGGTGCACGGCAAAGACGCCAAGGCGCCGCCCAGAAGACGAAGGAGCATGACATGACCAAGACCAAGCGCATTCTCGCAGTTGCCCTTTCCGGCGCCATGCTGCTGCCGGCAATCTCCATGGCCGAAGCCGGCCCTCGCAAAGGCTGGAACAAACATTCTGGCGGCCACGGCCATCATCGTCCTCATCGCGGCCATGCACCGAAGAAACACAACAACAATGCAGGAGCAGCTGTCGCCGCCGGCATCATCGGCCTGGCCGCAGGCGCCATCATCCTCGGCGCGACCAGCCAGCGCAGCTATGCAGCACCAGCCCAAAACTATTATCCGCCAGCACCGGCTCCTGGACACGTTCATGGCGCTGGCTATGGCCTCCAGCCCTGGAGCCCAGCCTGGTATCGCTATTGCTCGAACAAGTTCCGTTCTTTCCAGCCGTCGACAGGAACATACACCACCTACCGAGGTGAACAGAAATTCTGTCAGTGACCAGCCCCCGGCCCGATATCTGGGATAGGTAGACCCACCTACCGACACTGACAGAAGCAAGAGTCTGCCGGTCTCCCGGCAGACTCTTGTACGTTCTCCCCGACCGAGCTACTGACAGATCAAGTAGGTGCAGTTGCGTCCATGACACCCTATGTCGACATGAAAATGAGAGCGGTGATTGGGATCGGCATCAGGCCCCAGAACCGTGGTGAAGACCTCGCACGCGCCGGAATGAAGATGCTTCAACGCCCGACCTTCAGGCGTGTCCTTGCCCCAGTCCTCGGCAACTGAAGCCTCCACGCCATCTGCAAAAACGAAGGTGGTGATATCCAGCGCCTTGCCCCTTGCATGTTCTGACAATTTCCCATCAGGGAGATTGTTCCGGCGCCGGCAAACATATCCGGGCCCGACCCTGAGACCGGTAAGATCACTTCCAACTTCCCCGCCCGCTTGCTTCACCGCAGGCCCGGAAAGAAACTCCGCAAACTTGCCAGCAAACGCGCATCCAACGGTCGGAGGCGGCAACAAGCTGACTGGCGAAGGACCGGTCGTCGCGAGCAGGGTAACTGCGGCCGGAATGCCACAGCCATTTTCGCCCTCAACGCTTTCGACGATCTCGATCTTGGCAAGCTCGATCTCGCACGCTGCCTCGTTTGCGGCGCTCTTGCCCTTGTTCTCTACCTTCACAGTCTCATCATCTGCGAGCTCACCATCTTCATCCGTCGAGATAGATGGCTTGGAAACAGGAACCGGTGCATCGATTGCAGATCCAGGTCCCGCAAAAACGAGAGCAGCAAGGAAAAGCATGCCCTGGACCCACACACCATGCCGTAGCTCTTGCATTCGTTTGCCTCTAAGCCGCATTGTGAAAATCAACATTTCATCCTTGTTCGGAAGGCGTTACTGTTCGCAACAGTGAACCACTTCGCAAAGCTTTTCGACCATGACACTCGAACTTTATTCAGCCTATGTCATAGCAACCCTGATCGTTTTGGCGATTCCGGGACCCACTATCATGTTGGTTGTCAGCTACGCTCTGGCGCAAGGACGCAAGTCAGCCTCCGCAAGCGTATTGGGTGTCGGACTTGGCGACGCGACGTCTGCAGCGGCCTCCCTTTGCGGACTAGGCGCAATCCTGGCGACATCGGCTTATATGTTCGACATTTTGAAGTGGGTGGGAGCGATCTATCTGTTCTGGATCGGCATCAAGATGTGGCGCAACCGGGCTACAGCGCTGGAACCGCATCAAGTTGCTGAAGCGCCAGCGCGAAAGGTCTTCCTGCATGCCTATGTGGTAACAGCCTTGAACCCGAAGGGCATCGTATTCTTCATGGCTTTCTTGCCCCACTTCATCGCCCCTGATGCAGCTGTCGCTCCGCAATTGTTCCTGCTCGGCGCGACCTTCGTGGTGCTTGGTGTCTTGAATGCGGCAATATATGCGCTGGCCGCATCCGCGGTCGGCAACCGGATGCGGTCACCTGCGTTCATGCGCCTGGTCAATCGCGTTGGTGGTGGATTTTTAATGACAGCGGCAGCTATGACTGCCAGCTTGCAGCGCAACTGAGGAAGAGGTTAGCGGGCTATTCCGCTTTCGGCTTTTTCTTGCTTCGCATGAAGGCACCACGCTCCTCGACAACTTCAGGCTCGTCCTTCTTGGCCATGTTCGCGCCAGTCGCACGGATCGCCTCCAGCGATTGCATTGCGCCGGCAACAGATGCGGCCGCGTAGCGATTGATCGCATCGTTGAGCTCAAGGCCGCCGCTTTGAAGTTTTCTGGCCCGCATGGTCAGAATGTCTTTGAAGGCTGTCTCAGAAACCGAAAGCGCCTTGCAAAGAATGATCAGCGGCTTGTCCGACGGACTGTAGATCAGCCGTGACACAGCGGCAGCCGGAAGTTCACCCACTTTTGCAAGAAGAATCCCAAGCTCTGAAGCCCGGTCGGACCGGGCAAATTGGGAAACCGCCTCGTCCAGGGTTTTCTTCTTGTTGGCAACGGCGTCGATGATTTCGGCAGCCTCGTTCCGGCTGGCCTCAAGATGGCTGGCGCGCGCCTTCACTTCTTCGGCGGCGCGTTCCGCCATCACTTCGGCGAGCACATTGTCACCGCCAAGCGCCTTGACCCTTTCCGTCAGCTCTTCGCTTAAGAAACTCAGAAGGCATTTGGCCGACTCGGCCGGCATGTCCTCACGCTGGATGAGCGCTTCCTGGATTTCGGGACACGCACGCGCCTTTTCGACGAGCCTCAGAAAAGTCTGGTCAGCCATCCGAGCGTTTTCGTTGTTGGCAACACTCTCGAGGATCTTTCGATTGCCGCGGTCCACCAGAACGTTGGTCACTTTTTCATCCAGGACATCGCGTGTCGCAATCGCCTCGAGGTGTTCCATCGACCCGTCGAGAGCAATCGCCTCCAGCTCCGCCTCCGTCAAAAGCGGAGATTCCCTAAGGACCGGCTCAGCAATCTTGAACTCATCAGCGGCCAGTTTGACAACCAGATCACGGGGCGCCGTTGGCAGCGTCCCCACTCTCTGGGCGAGTGCCATGCGCGTTTCTTCCTCCAGCTGGTCGAGAACGCTCATGACGATCTCGCCGAACATGATGCTGACTTGCTCGGCATGCTCGCGCTCCGGCGTGACGAACAAGTCGATCAATGCGCTGATCAGACTCTTCCGCCCCCCCTTGCTGCCATCTTTGGCAAGTTCCGCCAGCTTGCTTAAACTCAGCATCCGCAACCTCTCGTTCAGCTGACCAGCTGACTTTCACTAAAATGCTTAACATCTTATATTTAATAATAGACTACCTTGAGGAAGGTTACTCTCCCTCAAACAAATAATAGTTAAAAATATCAACGCCCCAAGAGAGGCAAGTGAACACAAAAATTCCCTATCGTATTATTCAATGAATATTTGCGAAAACAGAGCCGTCACTAGATATTCACAAGGCGGCCACATACATTAAGATGCTGATTTAAAAAGAAATATGCTGAATGTCGCGCGACTTTAGAACAAACGAAATGCATACGCTTTGCAGTGCAGCAACTTTTTCTCTTTCGTGTTAACCCTGTATTCGCCTAATATCAGCTCTGGGTTGGAGCGGTTATTGGGAGACCAACATGACCTTGACACGCAACATAAACATGCTCGCATTCTTCGCAGCATTCGCGTTTTTAGGCGCGATCGTGCTGGGGATCGTTTGAAAGCGGTCACAACTAAAAGTCACCTGAGACAGAACCTGTTTCTCAGCAAAAAAGTGGCATGAAGTTTTTACAAAAGGGCAGTGACGGAAGAACCCTCACTGCCCTTTTATATTGATAGGGCGGAACTGCGGGCCTTAAACGGCAACCTTCGGCTCACGTCCGCTCAGGCAGCAGCTGCAACTTCGCGCACCTGACCCAACGCTGCGACGCGCTTGTCAGCGGCGTTTTCCATCAACTGGTCAGCCGCGATCAGCGTCACATCTGTGATTCCGACAAAACCAAGCACATGCTTGATGTACCCTGTTGCGAAATCAATTTCGGACCCAGCCTTGGTGCCACCGGATGCAACAATCACATAAGCTTTCTTGCCTTTCAAAAGGCCCACCGGCCCCGCTTCGGAATAGCGAAATGTCTCGCGCGCACGGGCAATATGATCGATCCAGGCCTTCAGCGTTGCAGGAACACCGAAATTGTAGATTGGCGCACCAATGACCAGGACATCTGCACTGCGCAGTTCTTCGATCAACGTGTCAGAAAGCGCGAGTTTCTGCTTTTGCTCATCATTACGATCGGCTGCATCGGTGAAGTTCGCTCGGTTCCACACCTCATAGAGAAACGGCAAACCTGCCGCCACATCGCGCGTAATGACCTTGTCTTGTGGGCGAGCTTCGACCAGGCGTGCAACAAGCTCATCGGCCAGTTCGCAGGTCATGGACCCTTCCTTGCGCGCCGATGCATCGATCTTCAATACTGTCTTGGAACTTGCGGACATTCGTATCTCCATGGACTAGCGCAGGTGCAATGCACCGCTTCGCCCTGGAAATAGTATGACCAATCCGGACCCACTAGGCCCGGATTGGTGAACACTGCGTTCGTTCCATCGTATTTCTACGATCACTCAGCCGCTTCAAGCCGGCGCGGGTCATAGTTCAGGATCGGAGCCAGCCAGCGCTCGGTGAGGGCAACATCCCATCCCTTGCGCATTGCATAGTCTTCGATCTGATCCCGCTCGATCTTGCCAACGCCGAAGTAATGACTTTCCGGATGCGCGAAATAGAGCCCAGAAACGGAAGATCCAGGCGCCATCGCATAGCTTTCCGTAAGTCGGATACCTGTCGCTTTTTCCGCGTCAAGAAGCTCGAACAGGGTCGCTTTCTCCGTGTGATCCGGCTGCGCGGGATAGCCCGGCGCAGGGCGTATGCCCTGGTATTTTTCTGCGATCAGCTCTTCATTTGAAAGCGTCTCATCGGCGGCATACCCCCAGAGTTCCTTGCGCACGATCTGATGCAGCTTCTCGGCAAAGGCTTCAGCAAGACGATCGGCAAGAGCCTGACTGAGGATCTTGTTATAGTCGTCACTTTCGCGGGCATACCGTGCGGCGAGCTCTTCTTCGCCATGTCCAGCAGTCACCGCAAAGCCGCCGATATAATCAGAAACACCGCTCGCTTCAGGCGCAATGAAGTCGCTCAGTGCGACATTGGCCCGCCCGCCGGACGTCCGGCTCATCTGTTGGCGCAAGCTGTGCAGGGTCGCCCGCTCCTGCGTCCGTGCATCATCCGCAAAGAGGACGATATCGTCGCCCCGGCCTGCTGCCGGCCAAAAACCAGCGACACCGCGTGCCGTCAGACGTTTCTTCTCGACGATTTCGTCCAGCATGCGACGGGCGTCGTCGTAAAGCGCCTTCGCTGCAGGGCCATAGCGGTTATCCGTCAGAACATCCGGATATCGGCCCTTGATTTCCCAAGTTGAGAAGAAAGGCGTCCAGTCGATGACCGGCACGAGCTCTTCAAGTGGGAAAGCGTCAAACGACTTCGTTCCGAGGAAGGACGGCTTGACCGGCGCATGAGCGGCAAAATCCGGCTGCAGACGATTGTCACGTGCCGCGTCGATGGAAACACGTTGCGCGCCACCACGGCTCTTTGCATGATCCTCAGCGATCTTGACGTATTCCTCACGCACCTCGGCATAGTAAGGTGCCCGCTGACCTTCGCTCATCAGCCTGGACGCCACACCGACCGCACGGCCCGCATCGGTTACATAGATCGCCTGGCCACGCTCGTAGTTCGGGTGGATCTTGACCGCCGTGTGAATACGGCTGGTTGTCGCTCCGCCGATCAAGAGCGGCACATCAAGACCTTCACGTTCAAGCTCGGCCGCCACATGACACATTTCATCGAGAGAGGGCGTGATCAGGCCGGAGAGACCGACAATGTCGACTTTCTCGTCCTTCGCCGTTTCAAGAATCTTGGCCGCCGATACCATCACCCCAAGGTCAATTACCTCGAAGTTGTTGCACTGGAGAACCACGCCGACGATGTTCTTGCCGATATCGTGGACATCACCTTTCACCGTCGCCATCAGGATTTTGCCAGCGGAAGAATGACCCTCAAGGCCCTTCTCTTCCTTTTCCTTCTCCATGAAGGGCATCAAATGCGCGACGGCCTTTTTCATGACACGAGCGGATTTGACCACCTGCGGTAGGAACATCTGACCGGATCCGAAAAGGTCGCCAACCACGTTCATGCCGTCCATTAGCGGACCTTCGATCACATGCAGTGGCCGGTCGAAATTCTGGCGCGCCTCCTCGGTGTCCTCGACGACATAATCGTCGATACCATTCACGAGCGCATGCTCAAGACGCTTGGCCACGCCCCAGGTCCGCCAGGTCAGGTCGGCTTCCTTCTTCTTGCCGCCCTCGCCTTTCCAGCGCTCGGCAGCATCGAGAAGCCTGTCGGTCGCTTCAGGCGAACGATTGAGGACAACGTCCTCGCACAGCTCACGCAATTCGGGCTCGAGCTTGTCATAGACGGCCAGCTGTCCGGCGTTGACGATCCCCATGTCCATGCCCTGCGCAATGGCATGATAGAGGAACACCGAGTGCATGGCCTCGCGCACGCCCTCGTTGCCCCGGAAAGAGAACGACAGGTTGGAGACGCCCCCGGAGACATGAGCGTGCGGCAGATTCTGACGGATCCAGCCGGTCGCCTCGATGAAGTCGTTGCCGTAGTTGTTGTGTTCCTCGATGCCGGTCGCGACAGCAAAGACGTTCGGATCGAAGATGATGTCTTCCGGCGGCAAGCCAACCTTCTCGGTCAGAATCCTGTAAGACCGTTCGCAGATCTCGATCTTGCGCTCATAGGTATCTGCTTGACCTTGTTCATCAAACGCCATGACAACAACTGCCGCGCCATAACGCCGGACCAGTTTCGCCTGTTCGATGAAGGCCTCTTCGCCTTCCTTCATGGAGATGGAATTGACGACGCCTTTGCCCTGAATGCACTTCAAACCCGCCTCGATTACAGTCCACTTGGAACTGTCGATCATGATCGGCACGCGCGCGATATCAGGCTCCGCAGCAATCAGATTGAGGAAGGTGACCATGGCTTCTTCTGAGTCCAGCAGCCCTTCATCCATATTGACGTCGATGATCTGGGCTCCGTTCTCCACCTGGTCACGTGCCACTTCCAGCGCTGTGTTGTAGTCACCATTCTTGATCAGCTTGCGGAACCTTGCCGAACCGGTGACGTTGGTGCGCTCGCCCACATTGACGAAGTTGACTTCCGGCGTAACCACGAAAGGCTCGAGACCGGAAAGGCGCATGTGCCGCGGCACATCCGGAATCGCACGCGGCGGCAGCCCTTCAACGGCTTCCGCGATTGCCTTGATGTGAGCAGGTGTCGTGCCGCAGCAACCGCCGACAACATTGACCAGCCCCGCTTCTGCAAACTCCTGAATAAGCCCGGCCATATGCTCTGGGCTCTCGTCATATTCGCCGAATTCATTGGGAAGACCCGCGTTCGGATAGGCACAGACCAGCGTGTCCGCAACCCGTCCAAGCTCGGCCACATGCGCGCGCATTTCCCTGGCACCGAGTGCGCAGTTGAGCCCGATGGTCAGTGGTTCGGAATGAGAAACCGAGTTCCAGAAGGCTTCCGGCGTCTGGCCGGACAAGGTTCGTCCCGACAAATCAGTGATCGTGCCCGAGACCATCACAGGCAGCTTTTTGCCCACTTCATCGAACACTTCATCAATCGCAAAAAGCGCCGCCTTGGCGTTCAGCGTGTCAAAAATCGTCTCGACCAAAATCAGATCTGCACCGCCCGCAATCAGACCGCGTACGGCGTCGGCGTAGGCAATGCGCAGATCATCAAAGCTCACGGCCCGATAGCCTGGATTATTGACATCTGGAGAGATGGAGGCCGTCCGGTTGGTCGGTCCGAGGCCGCCTGCGACATAGCGTTTGCGCGAAGGCTCTTGCGCCTCGATGATATCGCAAGCCTCGCGTGCGAGCCGCGCACTGACCTCGTTCAGCTCATAGGCCAGCTCTTCCATGCCATAGTCGGCTTGGGCGATGGTGGTTGAAGAGAACGTGTTGGTCGCAACGATATCTGCGCCCGCGTTGAGGTAGTCAACGTGGATCTGCCGGATTGCATCTGGCTGGGTCAGGCTCAGCAGGTCATTGTTGCCCTTCACATCCGATTGCCAGTCGGCAAAGCGGGCTCCGCGATAGGCTGCTTCGTCGAATTTCAACTGCTGGATCTCGGTGCCCATGGCCCCGTCGAGGACCAGAATACGAGAAGCTGCTGCCTCGGTCAGGCGATCAAACACGTCAGTTTTTTTCACAAGATTACCCTTCCGGTCCGATCAGGCGGCCTGTTGTTCAGGAGCATGATTGCTCATGCCGAGCATGTGGCAGATCGCATACGTCAGATCGGCGCGGTTCATGGTGTAGAAATGGAAGTCGGAGACACCCCGGTCGACGAGGTCCATGACCTGTTCGCAAGCCACGGCAGCTCCCACGAGCTTGCGCGTGTCGGGGTCGTCCTGCAGACCGGCAAAGCGCCGTGCCAGCCAGTCAGGGATCGATGTTCCGCATTTGGCAGAGAACACCATCGTCTGCTCAAAATTGTGGATCGGCACGATTCCAGGAATGACCGGGATGCTGATGCCAGCCTTCGCGATCCGCTCCAGATAGGCCTCGAACAGATCATTGTCGAAGAAATACTGGGTGATAATCCGGTCTGCACCTGCATCCACCTTGCGCTTCAGATTGTCGATTTCAACGTCCCAGCCCGCACTTTCCGGATGGCGCTCCGGGTAACCGGACACGGACACATCAAAGTCACCAATCGACTTGATCCCCGCGACCAAATCAGACGCATAGGCGTAACCTTCCGGATGCGGACGATAGATTGCACCAATGCCCTCAAGCGGATCGCCGCGCAGACCAACCAGATGGCGCACGCCCATGTCCCAGTAATCCTGAATGATGGCGTCGACCTCGGCCTTGGAGGCACCGACGCAAGTCAGGTGCGCCGCCGGCAGGACGTCCGTTTCATTCAAAATGCGCTCGACAGTCTTATGAGTCCTTTCCCGCGTCGATCCACCCGCGCCATAGGTCACGGAAACGAAGGACGGCGCAAGCGGCGCAAGACGCTCAACGGTCGTCCAGAGCGACTCGGCCATCTTTTCGCTCTTGGGCGGAAAGAACTCGAAAGACGCAGTGATCGGCGCGACGCTCGCCTGGCGCGAACGCCGTTTGGTCAATGTACGTGTCATGCTCAGGCAACCTCTCGGGTCGGGTCGGCCACCGGCAGGTCCGTCACGATACGCGGATCCCGGGCAAGCCACAGTGTCACAGTCAAATTGGTGTTTTCGTCGGACTGGGGGGCCAGGTCGGTGACTTGATCCATCTCCAGATCCAGAGCTTCCAGCCAACGCTTCATCTGGTCATGACCAAAGCCAAGACGTCGATGCGCATGGGTTTCCCGCAGGAACTCAAGTTCATGCGGCGCAAAGTCGATGATCAGCAGCCGGCCACCAGGCCGCAGCGCTCTTGCCGCCTCCGCAAGCGCACGCGCCGGGTCGTCAAGGAAGTGCAGCACCTGATGGATCGCCACAACGTCAAACGACCGCGGCGGAACATTCAGTGCATAGATATCGCCATGACGAACCTGAGCATTGCTCAGACCGATGCGCGCCAGATTGGCCCGGGCTACGGAGAGCATGTCATGGGAAGCATCAATTCCAAGCGCCGAGACATAGCGGTCGGAAAGCAGCTCCAGCAGCCGCCCTGTCCCGGTTCCCAAATCCAGAAAGCTCTGGAATGGGCGCTCGCCGAGCGCCGCCAGAAGCGCCTGTTCGACGTCGCTGTCAGCTGCATGAAGAGAACGCTCCGTATCCCAGGTCGCGGCTTTCGCCGCGAAATAGGCCGCTGCCTCTTCTGCCTTCGCCTTGCGGATCGCCTGGAAGCGCTCCCGGTCTGCGGTCAATACCGGGTCGCTCGCCGATATCCTCTTGACCAGATCGCGGGCAAAATCCGCTGCAGGTCCGTCCGCCAGCCGATAGTAGACCCAGGAACCTTCCGGAAACCGCAGGATCAGACCGGCTTCCGCCAGCAATTTCAGATGTCGGGAGATGCGAGGCTGGCTTTGACCGAGGATCGCGGTCGCGTCCTTGACGGTCAACTCACTTTGCCCGAGCAAAGCAACAAGGCGCAGGCGCGTCGCCTCGCCCACAGCACGCAGCGAACCCAGCGTCGCCTCAACCGATAAAGTGTCCTGATCGATCATCAAGCCATCCAAGTCTGCTAAGTCGAATTTTGATATAAAGATATCTTTATACGATAAATTCACTCAATTCAAGGGCATGTATCAGGAACAATGGCCCACGCTCATCACAAGGCACGCGGAAAAGCAGCGACCTCGCCGGAGCGCAGCACGAGATAATTTGAGCAGGAAAGGCTCTAGAAAAGGTTAGGCGCACCTAAAACATGCTCAGTCTTGACGCTCAAGCCAGTCCAAAAGCGCCTGAACCTTGCCGCGATCCCGGCCTCGGCCTGTTATGATCGCACCAAACCCACGCTCGATACGATGGAACCCGAAAGGAGCGACAAGGCGTCCCGAGGTCAGTTCCTCCGTCACCAACCGCTTCTCCACAAGAGCAACCCCAAGGCCGGCCACCGCCGCCTCGATCGCAAGGAAAAGATGCGGAAAGGCCTGGTCGTGCTCAGCCGAGACGCGAATGCCCGTTATTTCCTCCCAGCCCGCCCAGGTGTGCGGCGCGATCTCCTGGAGAAAACGCGTGTCGCAGCGATACCCGGTCGATGTCTTTTCAAGCACCACCGCAGGCGCATGCACAAGACCGAAAGACACCTCGCCTAGCGTACGTATATGAGGGTCCTCGTAAAACCCATCCGACCAGTTCAACCGGTCCCAGGTCAGGATCAGGTCAAGCTCGCGATTGGGAACCTGTTCGCGCCCAGTCATGCGAAAGCTCAGTTCGATGCCGGGCACGGACTGATAGAGATCCGGCATGCGCGGCATCAGCCAGCGCATCGCATAGGTCGCACTGATGCCAATCTCAATGACCGCATCATCTGCTCGTCGCTGAAACCGCGAGCGACTCTCGGCCAATGTATCAAGGATGTCAGCAACAGTGGCCGCGAAGTCTCGTCCTTCCTGGGTGAGAACGACACCAACCCCCTCCTTGGCGAAGAGCGGAATGCCGAGGTCCTCCGACAGATGCGCCACCTGCTTGCTGACCGCGCCATGGGTCCGGCCCAATTCGTCAGCCGCGGCTTTCATCGAGCCAAGCCGCGCGACGGCCTCAAAGGCAGGCAAAGCAGATAGTGGCGGTAGGAGTCTGCGACCCATCGGTTCGTTTTCCTCACATATTGGCGAGATTAATTCGGTTTTGAAAAACCTGCTCTCCTGACATGATACGTGCAGAGAGGAAAAGAAAATGCAACTCACAGCTATAAAAACAGATAGAAATATGAGCTTCAAGCAAGCTCGGCCCCAATCACAAACTCACCTGACGCTTGTCGCCAGCAGTGACAACCCGTCAACTTTTTCTCACACAACCGGCAACCCAGAAGACACCAGGGAAGCTGGTGGTGCCCCAACCACTAGGTCGCGTTTGGCCCTTTGGCATCAACGCTGGCAAAGCCGAAGAAAACTGGAACGCGAACTCAAGGGGCAGCCAGACAGCGTCCTGAAGGACGCCGGCTATGATCGTGAAAGCCTGCGCCGTGAACTCGCAAAGCCTTTCTGGCAGGGCTAGCAATAAAAAACCGCCGCCTGGCAGCACCCAGGCGACGGTTTGCTATCTACGCGAAAGTTACAGGTTTAGAGCTGATCGGCTGAATCATCGCCGCCAAGGTCCGTCTCATCCAACATCCCGGCAGCGGCGCCTGCAGCTGCTGCCCTGACTGCCGCACTAGGCGCGCCTCCACTCTCCTCGTCTTCCTTTTCGTCCCCTCCGGCTACCCGGACAGTAACTTGCTTATGCGCGAACTTGATCCCGTTCTTTTCAAAGAGATCCTGAAGTCCGGCATAGACGACCTTACGCAATTCGAATTGTTTGCCAGGTTTGGTCATGAATTTGACCCGCGCGATCATCGCAGAATCTTCCATGGCCAGAATACCCTGCGACTTCAGCGGCTGCAGGAACATCGGACCATAGTATTCATCGTCGAGAAGCTCCTGCCCGAACTTCTTGATGATCTTGCGCATCTTGTCCACGTCCGTGTCGTAGGTCACACGGAATGCCAACTTCATCATGGCCCAATCGCGGGAGAAATTCTCCACATGCTGGATTTCGCCAAAGGGGATGGTTGTCAGGGCACCGCGGTGATGCCGCAGCTGCATTGAGCGGATGGAAATCCGTTCAACAACGCCTTTGGCGCTGCCGATGTCAATGTATTCCCCTCTCCGGAAGGCATCGTCGAGCAGATAGAAAGCACCCGAAAAGATATCCCGAATAAGTGTCTGTGCGCCAAAGCCAATAGCCAGACCAACCACACCGGCGCCTGCAAAGAGCGGAGCGATATTCACACCCAGTTCGGACAGGACCACCATCGCCGCAATGGCCACAATAGTGATCAGAAGAAAGTTGCGGAAGATAGGTAGAAGGGTCGCAATGCGGCTTTCGCCCGCGCCCCCAACTTCAGCTTCTTCGTCTTTTTCCTCGCTAGGCCCCTCCTTGGCAATACGCCGGTCAATCGCCACCTCGACCGCCTTGTAGGCCATATAGCCGAGGAAGATGATCAGCAGGATTTCGATCGTGCCGCCGACATAGGTCGATCCATCGGTAATCGACACGCCCCAAAGACGGGCAAGGATCACGAGACCGCCAAAGCAGGAGAGAATGGATGCACCATGATCAAGCAAATGGCGGTAAGGTGAGCGATGCGCCTCAAGATCGGCAGCTTCTGCCTCAGCCTGAGACAGCGCAGCCTGCGGGTCCAAGTCGCCCTCGCCTTCCGTGGCTTCCGCCCGTTCGATATCAGCCACAATCGTGGCTTGAACCTCTGCGGTATCGAGACGCGGCAGCAGCACGCGGTCGATCAGCAACACTAGCAGGCCATAGGCGATGATTGCCATAAGCAAGGCCTGGAGCGGCGCAACCACAAGTCCGGTTGCGTCAGGGAGATCCAGAAGGATGCGGATCGACGAGATGGCCCAGGCAGCCAGAAAATAGACCACAGCGATCAAATGCCAGGACTTGGACAGCACACGGCGCCACAAGTCAGCGGCATCACCCGCCTCTCCGCGGATCAGCGCACCGATAGCTTTCCTGTAAGCAACTGCGATGGATGAAAGGATCAGACAGGACAATAACGCTGAAGCAATCAGAGCGAGCTTGTGCGCATCCTTAGGCAGACCCAGCTTGTCCATCCATGTGCAAAGGGCGAGGGCTACAGCTGAAACAGCAGTTCCTGCGATCAGGCTCAGGTACAGGCCACGCGCGTCTGCATCGGAAAGAGCGAAGGCGCGATGACTTGGTACGTTGGGCACCAGCAGATTGAGAAACACAATCCGCAATCCCAAGAACAGTGTTGTCACGCTTAGAATGACAACTGCCGTCTGATGCGCGCTCGCAGGTCCACTCGTATTCAAAAACAGAAGGATCATGCCAGAAACACCGGCAAAGACAACGAGTCCGGCCAACATGAGGAGCGCGCGCAGGAACAGATAACTGATCCTGTCCGCCCGTGGTTGAACACCCTCAAAGTAGCGGTGCGCAAAGTGTTTACGGCCCCACATGAGCACAAGACGATAGCACGCCAGGCCCAGCAGGAGAGCCAACCCAGCACCAGGCAGTGTTGCCCAGAGCCAGCCCATATCGCCATGCCCACCCTTGGAGCGAAGCGTCGCGCCCATGGTTTCATGAAGGTCCGGCGCACTTTGAAGGATCTGCTTGACGACATCTCGCGCCTTCATGGCCCGCGCCACATAAAAGTCCATCGACCGGGTTTCTGCCGCGACAGCCGTATCAGCGTCAGCAGCTTCCTCAGGGGCGGTCGAAGTTTCAGTCTTGTCCTGCGAGAATTCCGTGAGGATACCGATAGCGCCTTGGGCATCGGCATTGGAAGACAGGAGCCCAAGCCAAAAAACTCCAGCGACCAGAAGGATAAAAAGCCCCATTACGCGTAATGGAGTCTCTAGCATCGCGCGATGCAACATCTCCGTTCTTGCAGTCATTTCCGTCCCCTTTTGACGCCCGGCATTCTGATTTGTCTAAGGTTTCAGGTTGATGACGTCCAGCCAAAACAAAACGGCGGTCCGTTTACCGAACCGCCGCCAATGCACAACTTGAGCAAAGACAAAGGGATAGGCCGAACACTAGTTCAGCATGATATTCCCCCAATGCGCCATCCGGCGCTCGGCTTCACCGACACTCATCCGGTCAAAGGTTCTCATGGATGTTGCACGTATCTCCGGTGTCAGCCGATGGCGCCATGGGCCGATTGAGAGCAGGGAATTGACCGTAATAGAGGACAGGCCACTCGCCTTGGCGATGATCAGAAATGGTTCCGGATCTGCGCGGACCATCCAGTGGCTGACCTCTTCAACCCCGCAACGGACCATCCAGGCAAAGGCTGCAACCGATTCAGGGAAGCGGTCTTCGATGGCGAAGCGACGCAAAGTGGCTTCTGTGACCATGCCTCGTTTTGCCAGGAGCAGGACCCGGTTGCGAGCCGTCTCGAAGTCATAGCGGGCAAGCCAGTACTCGTTGGTCATCCGCTGGGCAGCAATGTCAGCGGCTTCCGGCAGCCTTGCGGCATCGGCGATTTCGCCGCGCTTCACGAGCGCCTTGCGAACCTCTTCGCATGCAACGCGCACAAGTTGCTTGATGTGGTGCTCGGCCAGATCTGCTCGTTCACTCAGCGACATTTGAATGGTTGCGTCAGCGGTGGAGTCGCCGATCAGCTTCATCAAGGTGCGATCCGAGAACGTCGCCCCGGAATTGCCCGCCACCTGACGCTTCACATGAACGTCGCCGCGGTCCACCAGAACTTCAGTCACGGCTTCGGAAAGAACTTCACGTTTCGCAATAGCAAGGCGATGACTATCGCCTTTATTCTCTGCGATACTTACAAGATCCGCATCACGAAGAACCGTTGAACACCGCAAAATGGACTCAGCGATCACGATTTCGTCTTCGGCGAGCTTGCGGATGGTCCCTTCCGGCCCCCGCCGCAGGCCAGCCATCTGTTCAGCCACGAAGCTGCGGACTTCGACCTCGACCATACTGATCAATCGCAACAGGACACTGTCGTAGATGTCGACCTGTTCCGCTGTGCAGCGATCCGAGGTGTAGGCAAACAGGCTTGCCACATGCCGGGCCAGTTCCGCGCTGCGAGAGCTGTCTGCCCCGCCATCCAGTTCCTGGAAATTCACCAGTTCGGTTTTCAACGCCTGTGTCATGCTGCATTACCTGATTGAGAAGTTTCCGTCAGGCGAACATGAAGATGAGTTTTGAAGAAGGAAAAAACGGAAAGGGGAGAAATAAATTTGTCTTTTGCTAAAATTTGACAACAATTCTATCAGCATTGACAAATTTACCCGTAACCTACTGATTCAAAAACAAGAATAAGGAATTTTACCCCAACCAATCAGCGAATTTCATTGTTATATTTCCGAAGCATTTTTTTTGTTTCTCTTTGTTTCACTCAGCAGGCTTGCGCGAAGCCTGACAAAGGAACTCAATTCAATGCCAACTTGAAAAAGGTCAAATCATGCCAGATTCCGCCAGAGCCGGCGAAAAGACCCTTGCCCAAGATCCGGAAGACATGCCCGCCGATGCTGGCCTGGTCTTCATTGGCCATATCACAACGCTCTGGCAGGACCATCATGCCTGCCCCAAAAGCGGCACGCAGGCGCAGGACACCTGCACAGTCCATCTCGACCCGCGTTATCAGGACGGCCTCAAGTCTGTCGAAAGCTGTTCGCACCTAATCATCCTCTACTGGATGCATGAAGCGAGGCGCGACATCATCATACAGGCGCCCGCCTTCGACAGCGTTACCCACGGATGCTTCGCTCTGCGATCACCAGTGCGGCCCAATCCCGTCTCCCTCTCCGTGGTTGAACTCATCTCTGTCAACGGCTGCACGCTCAAGGTCCGCGGTCTTGATTGTCTTGACGGCACGCCGCTGATCGACATCAAGCCCTATTTTCCGAGCAATGACTCGGTGCCAGAGGCGACCGTCGGCTGGCATAAACAGCGCAGTCATCCAGATCGACGCTCAACGGATCTCTGATTTCCATCGGCTGAGACAAAAAAGGACGGCCCGTGAAGGCCGCCCTCATTGGTATCATGTCTGGCCTCGCGTTGGCCAATATCGCATGCGGCCATGCAGGTTCCGATCAGGCCAGATCGAAACGATCTGCGTTCATAACCTTCACCCAGGCTGCCACGAAGTCTTCGACGAACTTTTCGCTGGCATCGTCCTGCGCGTAGACTTCTGCGTAAGCGCGAAGGATCGAGTTGGATCCGAACACCAAGTCGGCACGGGTTGCAGTGAATTTGACATCCCCCGACTTGCGGTCACAGATATCATAGGTTGTCTTGCTTGCCGGCTTCCAGGACAGATCCATGTCTGTCAGGTGGATGAAGAAGTCATTGCTGAGAACGCCAACCTCATCTGTGAAGACGCCATGCTTCGAACCACCATGGTTGGTACCAAGAACACGCAGACCACCCAGCAGAACCGTCATTTCCGGACCCGTGAGGCCCATCAGCTGAGCGCGGTCGAGCAAAAGTTCTTCCGGACTGACCACATAGTCAGCCTTTTGCCAGTTCCGGAAACCATCAGCGAGCGGCTCTAGAACCTCAAAGGAAGCTGCATCCGTCATGTCGTCGGTCGCATCGCCACGGCCCGGCGCGAAAGGAACAGCGAAATCGTATCCGGCAGCCGCAGCAGCCTTTTCAATTCCAACGTTACCAGCCAGCACAATGGTATCGGCGATGGACGCACCAAACTCAGCAGCCAGTGGCTCAAGAACGGAGAGCACCTTGGCCAGACGGGCCGGTTCATTGCCTTCCCAATCCTTCTGCGGGGCCAAACGGATGCGGGCACCATTCGCACCGCCGCGTTTGTCGGACCCACGGAAAGTCCGAGCGCTGTCCCAAGCGGTCGAAACCAGTTCGGCAACGGACAGATCGGAAGCTGCAATCTTCGACTTCAGGCCACCGATATCGTAGTTCGTTTCACCAACGGGAACCGGGTCCTGCCATATCAGAACTTCACTAGGCACATCCGGACCGACGTAGCGAACCTGCGGACCCATGTCGCGGTGGGTCAGCTTGAACCAGGCGCGGGCAAAGGTGTCTTTAAAGTATTCCGGGTCGGCAATGAACTTCTCGCAGATCGCGCGGTAGGTTGGGTCCATCTTCATGGCCATGTCGGCGTCGGTCATCATCGGCATGCGGCGCACCGACGGATCGCTCGCGTCGACCGGCATGTCTTCTTCCTTGATTCCGACCGGCTGCCACTGCTGCGCCCCAGCGGGGCTCTTTGTCAGTTCCCATTCGTAGCCAAACAGAAGATCGAAGAAACCCATGTCGAACTGGGTCGGGTTGGTCGTCCAAGCGCCTTCGACACCCGAGCTGACGGCTTCGCTTGCCTTTGCAGTGCCCGCCGGGTTGGCCCAACCAAGACCCTGGTTTTCAAGACCTGCAGCTTCAGGCTCAGCTCCGAGCGTAGAAGCATCGCCATTGCCGTGCGCCTTGCCCACCGTGTGGCCACCAGCCGTCAAAGCAGCGGTTTCCTCATCATTCATGGCCATACGCGCAAAGGTCTCGCGAACCTGCTCGGCTGTCTTCAGCGGATCAGGAACGCCGTTGACGCCTTCTGGGTTCACGTAGATCAGACCCATCTGCACCGCAGCCAACGGGTTTTCCATCGTGTCTGGCTTGCCAACGTCGTCGTAGCGTCCGTCGGACGGTGCCAGCCACTCCTTCTCTGCGCCCCAGTAGACGTCAGTCTCTGGACCCCAGATGTCGTCACGGCCAAAGCCAAAACCGAAGGTTTTCAAGCCCATCGATTCATAGGCAATAGTTCCGGCCAAGATGATCAGATCGCCCCAGGAAACGGCGCTCCCATATTTCTTCTTCAGCGGCCAAAGCAGACGGCGCGCCTTGTCGAGGCTGACGTTGTCCGGCCAGGAGTTCAAAGGGGCAAAGCGGATGTTACCGGAGCCACCACCGCCACGGCCATCAGCCAGACGATATGAGCCAGCGGAGTGCCATGCCAGACGGATCATCAGGCCGCCGTAGTGACCATAGTCAGCCGGCCACCAGTCCTGGCTGTCGGTCATCAGCGCATGCATGTCTTTCTTCAGCGCTGCAACGTCGAGCTTCTTCAGCTCCTCACGGTAGTCGAAATCCTGGCCCAGTGGATTGGTCTTGGTATCCTGCTGATGAAGAATGTCCAGATTCAGCGACTTTGGCCACCAGTCCATGACGGATGCACCGGTTTCCGTGTTACCGCCGTGCATCACTGGGCAGCCGCCCATTTTATCCGCTTTCACGTCCATAGTCCTCTCCAATCCTTATCGACAGTCTCAAATTTCCTGCGCCGACCGGACCCACCCTGTCATGACAAAATGTCATGCGGATGGTGCTGTCCATGCCTTGGCCGAAACCCATTCGGTCCCGTGCACCTCCAGTGGCTTGAGCAGAAGATAGGTGCGGCCAGCGATCAGGTCCAATTGGATTGATTCTAAGATACGATCAGATTATCTTATTGATTATGATTTCTCTTCGCCAACTTCGTTATCTTGAAGCTCTCGCCAGACATCTGCACTTCCGCAAGGCGGCCGATGCAGTTTCAGTCTCACAGCCCGCGCTCTCCATGCAGATCAAGGATCTGGAGGCTGAGCTGGGCGTCAAGCTGGTGGAGCGTCAGCCCAACTCCGTGCGCCTGACGCGGGAGGGAGAGGAAATTGCCGCGCGCGCTCGCAAGATTCTCACCGACGTGCGGGACCTCACCGACTATGCCCATCAAATGTCCCAGCCTCTTGCCGGACCCTTGCGTCTGGGCATCATTCCCTCCATCGCACCTTATCTTCTGCCGCGTATCCTGCCGGCGCTGAGCATCTCTCATCCGGATCTGAAACTTACCATCCGCGAGACCCTGACCGATCCTATGACCCAGGAGCTTCTAGCCGGCGATCTGGACGCCATCGTCGTTGCCCTGCCGGTCCTTCATCCGGCGCTGGTCAGCGAACCGCTCTTCACCGACCGTTTCCTCCTGGCCCGCAAGGCCGACAGCAGCCATGATGCAACGGCCTGCGTCTCGGCCAGGGACTTGGAAAGCGAGAACATGCTGCTTCTGGAGGAAGGCCACTGCCTGCGGGATCAGGCGCTGAACTACTGCCAGAACCTGCCGGCGCCGGGCAAGAACGCCCTGGGCGCCACCTCGCTTTCAACCGTCATGCAGATGGTCGCCGCTGGCTATGGCGTCACTCTCCTGCCCGAAATCTGCGCAGAAGTGGAAGTGCGCGACGAACGGGTTGTCCTGCAACGCTTTGAAAGCCCCCAACCCGCTCGCACCGTTGGCCTCGTCTGGCGCAAGTCCTCCCCCCGCAAGGAGGATTTCGAAACCCTGCTGGGGACCCTTCGGACAACAGTAAGTGAAGCAGGCTGCCGATTGGCAAGCTAGTGAAGGGCGTGAGAGTGGACAGGATTAGGACATCTGATTTTACTCTCTCCGCTCGTTGCTTTCATTGCCGGAGTTGTCTGCGCAGCTCAGAAGGCAAAACACGGGTCAATTCACCCATCGCCCCACAACCAAGAATGGACTTTTAACCCTCGGTTAAGCCAATGATCCGCAATATTCAGGAGGTTTCAGAGCACGAGCGGCCGATCATGTCCGTCTTCTCAATCATTCAAAATTCCCAGCAACAGGCCTTCAACCTGCAGATGCGCGGTCGCTTGCCCGACTCGGCCGAGCTCCCAGCCAGTGCACAAATCGGGTATCAAACCAGTAACCAGTACGAGGAAGACCGGACGAAGGCTGACGACGCCGACAAAGAGCGCGCCAAAGCGCTCATCGCGACGACGACCGAACTGTCAGGACAGGAGAACAGCGAGGCCGACGACATTGTCGAGAGCTACAAGGATGCGGTCGATCTCAACAGCACCTTGTCCCGAGCGGTCAAGGACGGTGCGGATACCGAGCGCGAAATGCGCATCGAGCGCATGTCCCAGCAGATCGCAGCCATCAAGGAACGTCTGAAATTTGCGACGCCGGAAAAGGCCAAGCGCATTCTGCTTGAACTGCAGCAGATCTCCAAGGATTTCAGGACCGCGAGCGTTGAACTGCGCAAGGCCGCGGAAAAGATCGGGCCCGACCTGCCGAACCGGGCCGTTGATGTCGCCGCTGACGCTACGGTCGCGGCGCTTGGCACAGCGTCCGGCTCATCCGAGATCTCTGTCGATGACCTCCTCGGCATTACAGCCGACTTAAGCACCTCTCTCCAGACAAACCTTACACCGGCAACTCCAGAGGCGGTTGAAACAGGCTCCCTGGCGGAAAATTCGCAGTCCCAGCCGACTGATCTGGAAGAAACAACACCAACCAACTCATCAGAGAGCGCGGTACAAGACGACACGGCACTTGAAACCCTGACCTCCATCTACGACGCCCTAGAATCCAGTGGTTTCATAGACAGACTCCAGAATGAGCTGCTCGTGAGGAACGAAGTCGCCTTTCGCGAGGCCTCTGTCTATGCCTACGCCGAGATGCAACATCAGTCGGATTCGATCCATCACCAGAACCGGATCGAGGGACTGCGCGGCGAGCACGAGGCGCTCACAAAGATCTTCGAAAAAATCGACCTGCTGGCCGGACAGCTTGAAACGCTTGTTGACAAGGAGGACGAAGAAGTCCAAGAGGCAATGGAGTCGCTGCTCAACAATCTAGCCCAGGGCTTTGAACTCCTCGACGATGACGACCTACAGCAATTCCTCGGCGTAGGCCGCTATGCATCACCTGCCGGAACGAACTTGGCTGGCGGCACAAGTGGTTCAAGCGTCACCGTATCAATGAGCAGCATTTCCGTCGAAACCTCTGTCTCGATCTCAATTTCCGGCGTCGTCGCCTAAAATTCGGTCTGTCGATCATAGGTAAATAGCCGGATCGTCCTCCCAGATTCTGAGCTGGCTTTTACGACTTGAACCAAGCTCTGCAACGCTCTCAATGCCCTCCCGGACGGGTGCAGCGAAGATCCGGGACCCAGTACGCCGGCATCTCACGGTGTAGGCCGAAGCGTCTGCATCTACTGGATCTCTGCCTGTGCAGGGAAGGCATTACGCGTGGGGCATTTACCCTTAGCTCCGTCAGGCCATGGTTCGACCATGGCATCCCTGCCATGACGCTGCCACGCAGCACCGCTTCGATCTGGAGATACGAAACGGCGTGGATTGCAGGATCAGGCCCTGCAATGACGGCCGGGAGGGTTGCAACCTCTGATATCCCCATCCCCTCCCTCGTCCAAAAACGGTCATCCCCGCCTTGTGCGGGGATCCAAGCCACTCGACTGCCCGCCGATCAGGTATGAACTGGCCAAACCCCACCTCGATTTCTCCGCTTCTCCTACTGATACAAGAACCAATGGATTCCCGCACACGGCTGGGATGACGTCTGAAGTCGGAAAAGACCGCGCGCGTCAGCGGTCCTTCAGCCCGTAGGCCCAATAGGCACCCTGCAGATAGACCTGGCGCAGGGCAGGAAATGGAAATCTGCGCAAGGGCCTGGAAATCACCGCAGGCAAATCTACCTGCTTGATCCGGCCGAGCGCCAGATCCGCGACCTTTTCGCCAGAGAGTGACGACATCGCAATGCCACTGCCATGATAGGCCAGCGAGGCAAAGACTCCATCCATATCTGGAACGGCGCCGACATAGGCACTCAGATCCCGCGCGAGACACACATGGCCATGCCATTGGTGGTCGGCCTCCACGTGAGCCCAGGCCGGGAACATCCTGTCGAAATCCGCCCTGCCCCGAGCCCGCATGGCCTTGAGGCTGTCCGGAGTTTCAAAAATGCCGCCACGGGTGCCGAACAACATGCGCCGATCCGGCATCAGGCGGAAATAGTGCAGCAGGATGCGGGTGTCGGCGGCCATCAGGTCGCTCGTCCAACCCTGGTCGTTCAGTTCCCCATCACTCAAGGGGCGCGTGACCAGAACCGAAGACATCACCGGCAGCAACCGACCACTCAACCAATTCGGTGCGTTCTCGCGTGAATAGCCGTTGCCTGCCAGGATAACTTTTTCCGCCAGCACGCTGCCATAGTGGGTCGTGAGCCGCCAGTTCGACTCATCCTGCTCGAACCGGGTAACAGGCGTATGGGCAAAGATCCGGCCTCCGCGGCGGCGGGCTTGCGCGGCCAGTGCCTGAACATATTTCATCGGATTGAGCGCAAAACCGTAAGGCAGATGCAGACCGCCATGAAACTCGGGCCCGCCAAGTCCCCGCTCCTTCAACTCATCAGGCCCAAGAACCGCCGCCTCGACACCGAACGTCTCCTTTTGGAAGGCAGCCTCCGCAGCAAAACCGGCATAATCTCTTGGCCTATGAGCCAGGATGATCTCGCCCTTCGAGTGACGATCAGCGTCCAGGTTCCAACGGGCGAGCCGATCGCCGACCGTGTCGATGGCCTCAAGCTGATAGGCTAGAAAGCGCTTGGCTTCCTCCAACCCAAACTTCGAGATCAGTTGGGCGTCGGATTGCTTGGTTCCGCCCGTGCAGCAAAAACCGCCGTTGCGCCCGGATGCGCCCCAGCCAACCCGGTTGGCCTCCAGGACACAGACTGAAAGCCCAGCCTCGGCCAGACGAAGAGCCGCCGAAAGGCCGGTATAGCCCGCCCCGACAATGGCAACATCGAAGCGCGCCTCTCCAACAAGCTGCCGGTCTTCCTTGATCTTGCCGACAGAGGCTTCCCAATAGCTGCCGATGGAAATTCCGTCCTGTTCGCCGATATGCGCCATGGATCTCAGATTCCCAATTTGTCGCGCAGCGAGTACCAGGTCATCGCCAGGACCAACAACGGGTAGCGCAGCTTGTCACCGCCCGGGAAGGCAGGCACGCCGATCTGCTCGAAGGCGTCGAACCGCGCGGCCGTGCCATCAACCGCCTCGGCCAGCACTTTGCCGGCGAAGGTTGCCATGGCGACGCCATGACCGGAATACCCGGATGCACTGAGAACATTCGGATGAATTCTCGCAAAATACGGCATGCGCTTGGGTGAGATCGCCAGCGTTCCGCCCCAACCGTAGTCGATGCGCACATCCTTGAGCTGCGGATAAATTTCGCTCATCGGCTTTCGCACGAAGGACTTGATGTCTTCGGGAAAGCGATAGCCATAGTTTTCGCCGCCGCCAAACAGCATGCGATTGTCCGCCGACAGGCGGAAATAGTTGATGACGAACTTGCTATCAGCGACTGCCACATTGTCGCGGATCAAAGCCTTCGCATCGGCATCCGACAATGGCTCTGTCGCAACGATGAAGTTGTTGATCGGCAATACGTGCGCCGCCGTCTGCTTGTCCAGCTTGCCGAGATAGCCGTTGCAGCCGAGCACCAGATGCTTGGCGCGCACAGTGCCTTTTTCGGTCTGCACTGTAACCGTCTCGCCCGGTGTGTAGGACAACACACGGGTGGCCTCGAACAGTCGCGCGCCTTTCGCTTCGGCAGCAGCTGCAAGGCCGAGCGCCAGATTAAGCGGATGAACATGCCCTGAGCCCAGGTCGAGCGAGCCGCCGTGATAGCAAGGGCTGCCGACCATCTGCCGGACTTCCTCTGTGTCGACAAAACGAACTTTGTCGTAGCCATAGACTGTGTTCAGATGTTCAACATAGGCCTTGGTCTCCGGCACATAGTCCTTGCGATGATCCGCATGCAGAACGCCGGGCGTGTAGTCGCATTCAATACAGTGCTTGCCGATCAGGCCGAGCGTCACATCCATGGACTCGAGCGCCAGATCCCAAAGAACTTTCGCCGGTTCAAGACCGTGACGTTTTTCCAGAACCGTCTGGTCAACACGCTGTCCGGTGCCGACCTGACCGCCATTGCGACCGGATGCCCCCCAGCCAACCCGATTTGCCTCCAAAAGGACGACGTCATAGCCGCGCTCGGCCAAATGCAGCGCGCTCGACAGCCCGGTGTAACCGCCCCCAACGATGCAGACATCGCAGCTCGTCTCTCCCGTCAGTTCGGGGTGGTTGGTCTGGCGATTTGCGGTTGCTGCATAGTAGGAAGGGGCGTGAACGCCGCGGGCGTCATTTGCGGTTAGGAGATCGAGAGAAGACAGCATTCAGGCGAGCCTGGTTCAAGGGTCTAGCGGGTCTGATCAGCGCACGGAACGCGCGAAGGCCCTGACTTTCAACCGGATTTCAGCCATTGGCAAGGCAAATCGCCGACGCAATTGCCCTTTAAATCGCCAAGACCCCACGTAACGCAAAGGCAACAAGAGCGAGGATTGCAATACCATTCATCCACCACCAAAAACGAACCATTCGTCGACTGCGTGTCGGCGTTCTAACGCCCCTGCCCGGTTCACGATTAATCATAGGTAAAGCGCTCCGACAGAATATGTTCGGGCGCGACGCCCAAAGCCAGGAGAACCTCTTCAGCGCCGGTCATCATCGCCGGAGGTCCGCACAGAACGTAAAACCAGTCCCGTTGCTCAGGACGCCCAAAGTGCCGCCTGATAAACGCAGTATCGGGAATCCCAGTCTCGCCGCACCAGTCATCGCGCGGTTCAGCGATCACGTGGACCACATCGATCTCAGGGCGTTGAGCATAGTGATCGAGTTCTTCACCCGCCACGATCTGATCTTCGATGCGATTGCCATAGACCAGCTTGACGGGCCGCGAGTCGCCGGTCGCATCCAGCTCGCGCAAGATCGACAGCATCGGTGCGAGGCCCACGCCTCCGGCAATCAGGCCGATCCCCGGCTCATGCCGTCTCTCGATCGTCATGTGACCGAAAGGTCCATCGACATAGGCCCTGGTGCCCTGAGGAATGCTGCCCAGAGTCGAGGTGAAATCACCCAGCTCCTTGATCACAAAAGACAGCTTGCCTTTTTGCGCAGGCGCAGAGGCTACAGAGAAGGGGTTCTCCGGGAGTGAAAACGCGCTGTGGCCAATGTTGAGCCAGAAGAACTGACCGGCCTTGTAGCTGATACCGTCATGACCTACCGGCTCCAAGTCGACTGCCCATGTCTGGTCGGCAGCCTTGCGGATCTCAGAGACTTTCCACGGGCGCCGAAGCTTTGTGATCGGGCGCAGCACGTATACCGAGGCAAGCGACAAGATCGCGACAGCGAACAGGCCCGTCCAAAGCCAGTAGAGCGCCGGGTCAGACGAATACCTGCCCGCCTGCGTAGCATGATACCAGCTCAGTCCCGCGATCAGCGCAGCTCCCAGACCATGCGCCCAGCGCCAGTTTTCATAGCGTTTGAACAGATCAGATCGAGCGATGGAAACCAGCACGAAGGACGGCAAAAGAATCCAGGCAGCCGCCCCCGCCATCAAAGCCGGTCCCGGCTGCGAGAGTGTCAATTGCCGGCTTGGATCATAAGGCAAAGACCAGCCAAAGGGCGTCGTGTATAGAAAGGGGTGTACGATGACCAGGACCAGGGCAGAACGGGCAAACAGTTGGTGAAACCGCATCGTAACATCCATGCCGACACCGCTCGAAATGGCTCGAAATCGGCCCGACAACAGGAATTCTACAAGCAGGATCGTGAAGGCGACCATGCCTGCCCCTGACGCAATCTCGTCCCAGACCGGCCTCGGTGGCTTGGCCCCGACAGCTGCCAGTATCAACGGCAGAAGGATGATCGCGAGATAGATTGCAATGAGCCAGGTTCCACGCATGAACACCCCTCAATCCTGGACGATGCCACCGCCCTCGTCAGATTGCAGTCTGGGCGACTTTCCCATTCACCACGGGTCGCGGGGATCGGTCGATGACATTGGTCAAACGTGGTCAGCTCAAAGTCGAAGTTTCTGCATCCAGCCAAGCCCCTCTTCGACGGTGGTGCGCGGTCTGTATTCAGCGCCGATGAAACCGTCATAGCCGAGCTGCTGAAGCTGTTTCATAACCCCCACATAGTCGATCACGCTCTGATCGGGCTCCCCTCTTCCGGGCACGGCAGCGATTTGGACATGCCCCATCATCGGCAGGCTGGCCTTCAACCTAGAGCCAAGATCGCCCTCCATGAGGTGCACATGATAACAATCGAACATCAGCTTCACGTTCGGCCGGTCGAGCTTCGCAAGGATCTCCAGCGCCTGATCTGTGGTGTTCAAAAAGTATCCGGAAACATCCTGCGTGTTGATCGGTTCGATCAACACCGTCAGATCCGCCTTTGCCGCCAGGTCGGACGCGAATGCCAACGAAGAGAGGAAAGTGCGATGCGCCACCTCTCCGCTCGCCAGACCTGCCATGACATGCACCTTGCGCGCGCCAATAAGTACCGCGTAGTCAACAGCCTGCCTGATGACGCGGCGCGCATCTTCCTCCCTTCCGGGCAATGCACAAAGGCCGAACTCCCTTGTGCTTCGATCGCCGGGTGAGGTGTTAAGCGCGAGCATCGGCAATCCAGTGTCAGACAACGCCGCACGCACCTCTGCCGGGTCTGTTTCATAAGGGAAATGACATTCAACCGCGTCAAATCCGGCGGCCGCAGCAAGCCTTATGGCCTCCGGCAAAGGCCGGTCGTGCCACAAGAACCCGAGATTTGCTGAAAACTTCATGACCGCCCCCTCCCAACTCTGCGAAGGGCAAGGTCACACAGCCAGCAACGGCCTTCAAGAACCTGTTCGCCAGCGACAGGACAACGTGCAAATCAAGACGCGATCGTTTAGGCTTCTGGACCAAACAGCAAGGTGGCGCATGATATCCGATACCGACAACCCGTTCTTCAAACCACTCTGGCGGCGCTTGGCCATCATCACCTTTTGCGCCAGCTGGGCGGGGCTCGAATTCTATCACGGCAACAACAACTGGGGCTGGATCACCCTCGCCATCACAGGCTATGCGGTCTGGACATTCCTGATTTCCTACAAGGACGACGAAGAGGCGGACGCGCCCTCTCGGGATGAGGACTGACCTTCGGGGATTTTCCCCTGAATGCGCCTCATCACCAATTTGAATATCTCGACTGGCGGATATGGATATTCAATGTAGTCTTCGACACCATTTTCAACCAGAGACGCTTTTTTGTCCGGAGGAAAATTCGATGGGGTTAGTAAGACAAGCTCACCACGCCAGTCTTTTGGCTTCCCACTTGTAACAAACTTCAGATAGTAGTGAACAATCTTACTGTAGACTAAGAATAAGATATCGACATCGTCCAGTGTGAAGCTCTGTCGAGCCAATTGATCTTCGGAGATCATGGAGACCTGACATCCGAGTTCGGTCAGGGCCGAGGTCAAGGGAACGATACTATCCGGCTTGCCTGTCACAAACGAGACTCGAACCTTGCCACTTTTTACTGCCCGCTGCTTCTGAAAGGAATTGTAAAGCTGCAGAAGCTGCTTCTTGTTCCGCTGCTCTATCCGTTTGATCTGTCCTAGACTGGATTCAACGGTGGCAAGAAGCAGATCATAGTCCACCGGCTTGGTCAGGTAGTCATCCACTCCCAGACGCTTTCCCTCAATCAAATCCTCACGCGTCGCTTTTGCCGTCAGGAAAATGAACGGTACATCATTCAGTTTAGGATGATTTTTCCGAATATGTGTCAGTAATCCGGGGCCATCCATGCGTGGCATCATCATGTCACAGAGGATCAGGTTGGGTTTTTCATCGCCCAGAACGGACATTGCGGCGGCGCCGTTCTCTGCGGTCAGGACGCGGTATCCTGCATCCTCAAGTTCCTCTTTGAGGTCTTCGAGCAACATCGCTTCGTCTTCAACACACAGGATTGTCGTTTTTTCTGACATTAGTTCGTCTCCCCCCTCAAGCCGCACCCGCCAGGTCACCTGAGACCTCGCCCTTGCCTGATCCCCTTTTTTGTTTGGCTTTGATCGGTAACTTCAACGTCACAGTTGTACCTTCGCCAACCCTGCTTTCGACTTCGACTTTCCCAAAGTGTTTCTTGACGATCATTTCAGTCATATTCAGACCGATGCCCGTGCCGGCGATCCCACTTGACGTCGATGCCCTGAAGTAACGATTGAAAACCTTAGGAATTTCATCCTCTGGAATTCCAACCCCTTCATCACGCACTGAAATGACGGCGAAGCCCTCATCCTCTTTGCCCTCCAGATAGATATCCCTTCTCTCTGGGGAATATTTGATTGCGTTCGAGACAATATTTGAAAGGCACTGCTCGACGAGACCACGGTCAATCTCAGATGTCTCAGGAAGGCCGGATATGTCCGTGTGGATGGTGAACGACTTAGCGACACTTTGATGACCCGAACAGACCGTTTCCACTAGCTCGCGCAGTTGCGTCGGCGCGATCTGCAGTTCCATTCCGCCAACCTCGGATTGGGATTGGGAGAAATTCAAAAAGCGATTGATCAGATATTGCATCCGTTCGACGCTTTCGCGGATCCGTCCTGCCCTGTCTAGAACCATTTCTGGCTCCAACTTGTCGATCCGGCGCTTCAGCCTTTGCGCATTGCTGTCGATGATCGCGAGAGGCGTTCTGAACTCGTGAGAGGCCATAGAGACGAACTCCCGCTGCATCTCGGTCAGTTTCTTTTCCTGCCCCAGGAGGCGCACCAGTTCATCGGTATGGTCTCGAAGAACCGCATGCTGTTGCTTGTAGGACGTCACATCTGAATAGACAGAAATGAGTCCAGCATCAGAGGTCCTGGCACGCGTGATTTTGTACCACTTGCCATCGGGAAACTCTCGCTCCACCCACATCTCAGGGTCTTCGGTAAACTCATCGAGAGAACGCTCTGGCTCATCGGGAAACACGGTTCGTATGATGTCGACAATCGTTCCTCCTTCCTCGATGGTTTTGTCAATCTGCGGGTAAATCTCGCGCATCCGGTCGTTCACCAGCACTGCGTGACCGTCTTTATTGGTCACAGCAAGCCCGTCGGAAATCGCGTTTATGGCATTCAGCATCAGGTCCCGGCTGGACTTGAGCTCAAGATCACGCCGGGACAACGTGCCCTCCAGCTTCTGACGTGCGCTTTTGAGCTCTTCCTCCTGCCGCTTCTCCTGGGTGACATCAGTGTAGATCGTCACGAAGCCACCGTTGTCCATTGGGGTGCCTTGTACCCTCAAAAGCGTACCGTCCGGCCGCTCACGCACGAAATCATGCGCCACGAACTGTTTCGCCAGCTCTATGCGTTCCGCGACCTGTTTGTCTGGATCGCCTGGTCCATAATCTCCGCGATGAGCGTTGTATCGCAGTACACTCGCTAAACTAGGGTCATCGACAAGCAGGTCTTCCGGCAAGTCCAGCAGCTCTCGGGCGGTGCGATTGAGCAAAACTAGATTGAGATCCTTATCAATCACCGAAATACCCTGATGGACACTTGACGAGAGGCACTGCAGAAGAACCCAAGGATCGCAGTTCCCATGGACAAAATGCGGCATTCGCCTCCCCCTCAATAAGAATACAATAAATAAAAATATCGAGAGAATCCAAATTTTTTATAAAAAATAATTACTTTAGATGATTTATGTAATAAATATCTATGTATTAATACTATAATACGTAATAATAACTAAAAGAAACCTAAATAAATATTACGAATAAATAAAACCGGAACTCCCGCAGGAAACAAATTCAGTCGACCTCAATCCACTCGCCGCGTGTTCGTGCATATGACATTACGTTAGGTATCTCCCCCAATTGTCCGCGACAAACCCAATCGGCGTCAGCGCGCCTGTCGGAAAATTCCGTTTTCCTTCTGAAGTACGCGTACATAAGCGGTGAACGAGCAGCAGTGCCACGCCTTCCCGGCCCAGCAACCGCACCAATTCATCCATATGGTTCCAAAGCACATCATTCTGGCACTTGCAGGAGATGACCTCGGAGTAAATTGAGATCATCCCCTATCGACCGTGCACGCCCTTTAGATCTTGTGCGACTCGCCATCGTGAAACTCGTGCTCGCTCCACATAGATCGCGAGATACTTGTCGTTCACAAGCATGGGATGCCCGCCCTTGTCGGCAAAAGCCACGCCATCAAAAATTGTATTGAGTGTGTTGAGCATCAGCGGAAAACCTGGCGGCGTCTGAGACTTGAAACCGTCAAAGAACCTCGAACCAGGTCGTCATTCCAGCAGCCGCGTGCTCCAGCATATGGCAGTGCAGCAGCCATTTTCCTGGATTGTCGGCGACAAATGCAATTCGTACGGTCTCTCCGGCAGCGACCAGAACGGTATCTCGAAAAGCTCCCGTGTCCTCAATCAAAGAACGCGATTGCTCGACAATACGAAAGTGATGGCCGTGCGTATGCATGGCGTGGGGAAAGGCTGTATCATTGACAATCTCGAGAAGAACAGTCTCTCCAGAAGAGGCCTGGAAAAACGGTACTTTCGGGATACCGGCAACGCCGTTGAAGCCCCAAAGCTGACCCGTCTCGCGCATTCTTTCGCGTGTCAGCGGTTTGCCGCCGTGCGTGATGCCTGCCATCTTTCCCATGGCGCCACCTGACATATCCAGTACAAGCTTGCGCGCCAACGTCAGATCCGGTTCGGGCAACGCATTGGCCATGAGCGCTGGATACGAGACACGAACATTGCCTTCTGGCAGGATGGCAAAGCGTGCCACTTCAAACGGATCGGCGCCCGAGATCTCTCTCAGTGCGAGTTCACGGCCTTCGGCTGGCACCACCACCAGGTCCGCACGCTGGCTAGGCCCCATAAGAAAACCGCCACTTGGAACGTCCATCGCCTCTTTCAGCGGCTGACCATCTAGGGCGATAAGCTTCCCGCCAAGATCGGAAAGATCCAGCTCCAGAACACGCGCGTTGGAGGCATTTATCAACCGAACGCGATGAGCAGCCCCGGCTACAAGGTCAAAAGATGGCAGGCTGAGCCCGTTTACGGTCAGCCAGTTTCCCAGCCGCCCGGCGTGAGACCAGTCCATGAGCGACCCGAAACTTTCGAGATCCAGAGCCCCCTCTCTATCGAGCCGCCAGTCATCAAGTATCAGCGTCAGATCCTGATCAATTCCAAACGCCCCATCCTCTTCCTCGACAATCAAGGGACCGTAGAGGCCACGCCCAACCTGCTCCCAGCTCTTGTTGTGAGCGTGGTACCAATAGGTGCCGGCATCGGGGGCGACAAAGTCATATTCGAATGTTTCGCCTGGAGGTACAGCGTCTTGCGTCAGTCCGGAGACGCCATCCATCGCGTTGTCAATCCGCACACCATGCCAATGGATGGAGGTGGGCTCTTCCAACTGGTTGATCAGCCGAACCTTGACCCGCTCGCCGCGCTTCACCCGGATCTCAGGCCCCGGCACGCCACTGTTGTAGGTCCAGAGCGACGAAGCCGGTCCGCTTTCCTGATAGATTTTCTGCTGAGAGGAGCCTGCCGTAAGTTCGACAAATCCGTCGTCCGCGAGCGCCATCGTGGCCGCAGCGGGCATGATACCAAGACAAGCAGATGAACCAGCCCCTGCCAGGAAGTCACGCCGAGAAATGCGCATGGCCTTAGTCCTTTTTCAGCCGATACTTTTCATGACAGGACGAACAGGTCTTTCCAATCATGCCAAAGACCTCGCGAACAGACGGCACTCCCGCTTCGGCTGACGGCCCCAGACCATTCCCGGAGACTTCGCCCAGGAGAACCGCGCGGGCTTCAAGCTGGTCTGCAAGAGCCTTGAAGTCTGCCCAATCCTGCCAAATCTCGGGCTTGGCCTCGCTGGGAGCTTTGACGCTTCCCTCCGGAAAGAGAGCCGTCAGCGCCGAACCACCATGGTCGCCCAGAATCCGGGACGCTCGCGCCAGCTCCGCCGCATCATAAGGCGCCTTGCCGCGGATCATCCCGCCGACGGTTTTCATGGCTTTCGCCATTTCCACCATCCCGTCCATACGCTGCTTCACGACGCCCTTTGCACCGCCATGAGCCTCCACCGGCGCATCTGCCGAAAACAACGAGAAACCGCAGACGATGGCGGTCACGACACTCAATTTCGCCAAGCTCATTATCTCTCCTCTCAGACAATCACGCGATGACAGCCAAGGTTGTTGGTACCCTCAGAAAATGCCGTTTGCCTTCTGGAGCGCGCGTACATAAGCGGTGATCTTGACCACCTCTTCCTGCGTAATGCCTTCGACCGGCGGCATGTTGCCAAAAGGCCAATGGTGCGCACGAACGCCTCTCAGGGCTGCAAGGACAAATGCTTCGTCGCCGTGATGTCCAGGCTCATAAATGCGGTGAACGAGCGGCGGCGCCACGCCTTCCCGGCCGGCGGCATTTGCTCCATGACAGGTTGCGCAGTTATCGTTGAAAAGGTCCTTGCCTTCCATATCCACGCCTAAGAGTTGCGGAACCTGCACCTCAACCAGCGGCGTTCCAAAATCCGGCTCGTCCTCCGGCTGCGCTGCCAGAAACCGCCAGACCAAGCCGGTGGCAAGCATAAGACCGGCGATGGCGATCGGGATCCTATTGTTCATGATGCCCCGCAAGATCATCCATGATCGGACACTCGGGTCGATCATCGCCGTGGCAATCGCGTGCGAGCGCACTCAAGGTCGTCTTTAGACCTTGCAGCTCCGCAATTTTCCGGTCGACTTCCAGGATCTTGGCATTCGCAATCGCCTTGACGTCAGCGCTTGCCCGGCGGTCATCGTCATAGAGCGACAGCAAGAGCCTGCATTCCTCAATCGTAAAGCCCAGGCTTCGCGACCGCTGCAGAAAACGCAGGCGATGCACATCGCTCTCGGAATAATCCCGGTAGCCGTTGTCCAACCGGTCTGGGCGCAACAGGTCGATATCCTCGTAGTAGCGAATTGTCTTGGGCGGGAGATTGGCAAGCTGGGCCGCAGCGCTGATGTTCATGGCGTTCTCCTCACAGCTTCAGTCTGCGCATGCGCAGGGCATTGGCAATGACGGAGACCGATGACAGGCTCATGGCCGCGGCAGCAAACATCGGCGACAAAAGCATGCCAGTAAGCGGAAACAGAACACCTGCGGCGATGGGAACACCTAGTGAATTGTAAATGAAGGCAAAGAAGAGATTCTGCTGGATGTTCGCAAGCGTTGCCTTGGCCAGGCGCCGCGCCTTGAAGATGCCGTCCAGATCTCCGTGAAGCAGGGTAATACCGGCGCTCTCCACGGCCACATCGGCCCCCGTTCCCATTGCAATTCCCACGTCTGCTGCAGCGAGGGCTGGCGCGTCATTGACCCCGTCGCCAGCCATGGCCACAGAACGCCCTACAGCGTGAAGCTCGTCGACCAGCGCCTGCTTGCCTTCAGGTAGAACGCCCGCGCGCACCTCATCTATGCCGATCTCGTTAGCCACCGCTTTTGCGGTGCGTTCCGTGTCTCCGGTGGCCATGACCACATGGAAGCCTTCGGCTTTCAGAGCCCGAATGGCCTCGGCAGCATTTGGCTTGATGCGGTCGGCAACAGCGACAAAACCAATGAGCGCCCCACCTTGAGCCAGGAACATAACGGTCTTGCCTGCGTCGGAGAGTTCGGTCGGCGCGTCTCCTGCACCGGATTTGTTGACACCAAGGTCCGCCATCAACGCTGCGTTTCCCAGCGCCACCGGCTCATTTTTCAACCGGCCGATGACACCCTTGCCCGTGATCGCCTCGAAATCCTCGATCGTCTCCGCCTTGATACCGCGTTCCTCGGCGCCGCCAACAATTGCCTCGGCGAGCGGATGTTCCGACCCAGCCTCCAGACTGGCCGCAAGGGTCAGCAGATCCGTTTCACCGGCAGCACCGAGCGAAACCACATCGCTCAAAACTGGCCGTCCCTCCGTCAAGGTGCCGGTCTTGTCGACGACGAGCGTATCGACCTTGGCCATACGTTCGAGCGCCGCCGCTTCCTTGATAAGCACACCGGCTTGTGCACCGCGACCAGTCGCCGTCATGATCGACATAGGCGTCGCGAGACCAAGAGCACAAGGACAGGCGATGACCAGCACAGAGACGGCGGCGATAATGGCATGGGTAAACGCTGGCTCAGGGCCAACCGCCCACCACAGGGCAAAGGCAATCGCGGCGATGGCCACCACCGCCGGCACGAAGTAAGACGCAACCCGGTCCGCCAGGCCTTGAATCGGAGCTCGAGAACGCTGCGCGGCCGCAACCATATCAACGATCTGCGCCAGAACCGTCTCGTCGCCGACCTTGACAGCCTTGATGACGAGCGTACCGTTCTTGTTGATCGTACCGCCCGTGACCGTGTCGCCGGTATCTTTCTCAACAGGCACAGGCTCTCCGGTGATCAGGCTCTCATCCACCGATGAGCGGCCTTCGAGGACCTCTCCGTCGACCGGCACGCTATCTCCCGGGCGCACTCGCAATTTATCGCCTGAAAGAACGTTCTCGAGCGGCGCGTCATATTCATCGCCTTCGGGTGTAATCCGGCGCGCCGTTTTGGGGGCAAGATCCATCAAAGCCCGGATCGCATCGCCGGTTTTCTCACGCGCCCTGAGTTCGAGCACCTGACCGACGAAAATCAGCGCAACGATCACCACCGACGCCTCGAAATAGACCGGCACATTGCCGCTATCGCTTCGAATGGCGTAAGGGAACAGACTGGGGAAAAACGTTGCAACGGTGCTGTAGAGATAGCCCGCACCGACGCCAAGCATGATCAGCGTCCACATATTGAAGTTCCGAGTCTTCAGCGACGTCCAGCCCCGCTGGAAAAACGGCGCAGCGGCCCAAAGAACGACCGGTGTTGCCAGCAAGAACTCGATGATGACCGAGGTGGTCTCGCCCAGGAGGTCGCGGATCGGGAGGCCCACCATCGGCCCCATGGCCAGGAGAAGCAGCGGCACCGCAGCCAGCGCGCTGACCCACAAGCGCCGCGTAAAATCGATCAGCTCATGGTTCGGCTCGTCGGACGCGCCGCTCATCGGCTCAAGCGCCATGCCGCAGATCGGACAGGTTCCCGGCCCTTCCTGAATGATTTCCGGATCCATGGGACAGGTAAACAGAGCGTTGGCCGACGCTTTCTGCGGCTTTCGCCTGTTGTTGCCGGAGAGGAAGAAATAGGGATCCGCTTCAAAGCGGTCGTGGCATTTCTGGCTGCAGAAATGATAGTCCTTGCCCTTGTAGGCAAGGCTTGGCTTTCCCGCACCCAGTTTCACCGTCATGCCACAAACAGGATCAATGGCCACCGCACCTGAGTCGGACGCCTGCACTTCATGACTATCGCAACATGCGGCATGGGATGCGGTTTCTGCGCTGTTGTCTTCGCGTTTCATTTCCTGGGCCATTTCCTGTGAGCCTGTTCCAGGAAACAGATAGGGCTTCCATCTACTGGAAGGTCAAGACGCAAAAAACCGCAAGTGTCAGAACATCAGAAACAGACCGCCGAAGTCTGCGGTCTGTCTCGGGCTCGGATGAAGAAGAAAGGACGCCGAAGCGCCATCCAATTTCAGGCTGCTGACTGCTTAGCGCTGTCTGCAAGCATAACCGCCTGTCCGGTGCGGGCAGACTCCTGGGCGGCAATGCCCATCAGCACAGCCATGCGGCCATCATCCAGAGACACATCTGGTCTGGCTTGCTCCCCGCGCACCAGTCTCAGGAAGCCCTCGTGCTGGTAGAAGGTCGAGCCGTTGTGATCGCCTGCATCCAGAAGGGCCGGATCCACTGGGATTTCCAGACTGCGCGGCCCCTTTGGATCGCGAGGACTGACGATGACCTGAGGCACCGGAGGTTCGCCGAGGTTTTCCGGCCAGAAGCGGCCTGGTCCTGGAACCAGAGCTTCGATCTTGCCCGCCGGGCCAACGGCAGAAATCTCTTCCTGATACCGAGATCCTTCTGCAAACATGCAGAGTTCCAGCATCGCCCGGCTGCCGTTCTCGAAATCAACGATCACATAGCCATTGTCGAGAATATCGGGCGTTTCGCCGCCGTAAGCCTCGCCCAGATGGTTCACGGACTGAGCCGCCGATGCCATGATCCGCACAGGTTCCGACTTCAGTGCAAACCGCATCAGGTCGAAGAAATGGCAGCATTTTTCGACGAAAGTACCGCCGGTATAGCGGTTAAAACGGTTCCAGTTGCCGACTTTTTCCAGGAACGGAAAACGGTGCTCGCGGATGGTCAGCATGCGAATGCCGCCTGTTGCATCGTCAGCCTGCTGCAAAAGCGCTGCGACCGGCGGCATGTAGCGGTATTCCATGGCTACCCAGACCGGGGCAGGATAGGTCGCCTTGAAGGCCTCGATCTGCGCCAGGTCGGCAGAGTCGGTGAAGAGCGGTTTTTCGACCAGGAGCGGCAGCGGGCGCTGCGCCCGGATCGCTTCCATCTGGGTCACATGGCAATGGTTCGGGCTGGCGATCAGAAGACAGTCCAGCTGTTCAACCTCGAGCAGCCCCTCGACGGAGGGCGCGAGAACCGCATCGGGCGCGAACTCGAGCGCGCGCTTGGCCATTTCATCATCGGGCTCGAAGATCACTGCAACGCGCGTATCCGCCAGCAAGGCGATATTCCGCAGGTGCTCCTGCCCCATCATCCCACAGCCAATAACGCCGTAGTTTATCGTGCCGGACATACTCAACTCCTCATTTCAGGCGCTGCACGTAGAGCGCCTTGTCCGTGTCGAACCAGGTTCTGGAAAATTCGATGGGCTCAGCCGCTTCCACCCAGCTGTAGCGCTCGATAAAGCCGGTGATGGTCCCAGCCGGCTTTTCGAAAGCAGCAGGAGCCCAGTCGGGGACCTCACCAATGGCGACCCTGTCCTCCGCATGCGTGATCCAGAAACCCAGTTGCTTTTGGTAGTAATGGTAGAGCGAATCCGACAGCTGCTCGGCGCGGATTTCTCCCACCGAGCCATCAAGCCAGATTTCCTCCACCGCAATGATCGTGTCATTCAAGTAGCGCAGGCGACGCACGCGCGACGCAAAGGTCGACGTCCCGAACGCTGGCAAGTCCTTCGGCTTTTCGAGATGAGCTACCTCAAGCACATCGGCGCGCGGAAGCCCGCCACCTTCGGGCAGCTCCAGCCGGAACATGCCATAGACGCTTTCAGTCTGTGCCTTTTGGCGAATGTAGTTGCCCGACCCCTGTATCCGCTCCAGCAGACCCTTTTTGGTCAGCTCCGCCAACGCCTTGCGCAGGGTGCCAACAGAGGTCCCGAGCCCTGCGGCCAGGTCCCGTTCTGGAGGCAAACGCTCGCCATCGATCAGCCGCCCTGCCGCAATATCGCGGATCAGAAGCTCGCTGATCTGAATGTAGATCGGCAATGCATTGGGATTGTGGGGAGCCCCCGCCATGGGTTGCGTCGACCTGTCACTTTCGAAATTGATACACTATTGATTTACATCAATGCTCCTGCTACGCAAGAAAAAAAGCAACAGTCCTTTCGGGAGGAATTCACGCATGACAGTCGTGCCGGTCACATCAGCAGATCTGGACGCAGCCGAGGTATCCTGGTTCGCCGCGCTCTGCTCGGACGACTACCAGTTTCTGGGTGTCCCGGAAGGTCATCTGCGCTCTTCCTGGGAACACTGCTCGGACATCGTGAAGACGGCTGAAAAACAGGGTTTCCGTAACATTCTGTGCCCATCCTCCTATCAGGTAGGGCAGGACACCCTGTCGTTCGTTGCCGGTTGCGCGCCGATCACGGAAACCATCAACATGCTCGCTGCCGTACGCTGCGGCGAGACGCAGCCGATCATGCTGGCGCGCACCATCGCGACACTCGATCACATGCTGAAGGGCCGGCTCACGGTCAACATCATCAGCTCCGATTTTCCGGGAGAAAAGGCTGAGAGCAGCTACCGCTATCAGCGCTCACGCGAAGTCGTACAGATCCTCAAGCAAGCCTGGACGCAGGAAGAGATCAACCATCAGGGTGATGTCTACCAGTTCTCCGGGCTGACAACCGATCCGGTACGCCCCTATCAGACAGGCGGCCCGCTGCTCTATTTCGGCGGCTACTCGCCGGACGCTCTGGAACTTTGCGGCGAACATTGTGACGTCTATCTGATGTGGCCAGAGAAGGTCGAGGAACTGGAAGGCCGCATGAAAGCGGTCAACGCGGTTGCCGAGCGCTATGACCGCACCCTCGACTACGGTCTGCGCGTGCACATGATCGTACGCGACACGGAAAAAGAAGCACAGGAATACGCCGACTATATCGTCTCCAAGCTGGACGACGACTATGGCCGGGCCATCCGCGAACGCGCCCTAGACTCCAGCTCTCTCGGCGTCAGCCACCAGGCCAAGAACCGGGAAATCGCCGATGAGTACGGCTACATCGAACCGAACCTTTGGACCGGCGTCGGTCGCGCCCGATCCGGTTGCGGTGCAGCTCTTGTCGGATCGACCGATCAGGTCATGTCGAAAATCGAAGCTTACCAGAAGATGGGCATTCGGGCCTTCATCTTCTCTGGCTACCCTCACATTGAAGAAGCAGAACATTTCGGCTCCCGCGTGCTGCCGAACATGAAGACCTGCTCCCTGCCACATGCCTACGGACGGGTGCCCGCGCAAACGCCGGCCACACCGCTCGGAAACGGAGTTCGCCGCTAATGGACCGCATTCCCCTTTCACCAGCGCTGGAACTGAGCCGGCTTGTCTATGGCATGTGGCGCATCGGCGACGATGCAGACACCTCGCCCGCGCATGTTGAAGCTAAGATCCAAAGCTGTCTCGATCAGGGCATCACCAGCTTCGATCAGGCCGACATCTACGGCGGCTATCAGGCCGAAGCCATTCTGGGCGCCGCCCTCAAGGCCAACCCTTCCCTGCGCGGCAAGATGGAAATCATCACCAAATGCGACATTGTCGCGCCGATGGGCCGCTATGCCTCGGCAAAGGTGAAGCACTACGACACCTCACGTGCGCACATCGAGAAATCCGTCGAGATGTCGCTAAAGGACATGGGGATCGAGCACATTGATCTACTGCTGATCCACCGCCCAGATCCCTTGATGGACCATCACGAGACTGGCCAGACACTCGATGCCCTCGTCAAGAGCGGCAAAGTCGGCAGCGTCGGCGTTTCCAACTTCCGCCCGTGGGACTGGGAATTGCTGCAGTCTGCCATGAACACGCCACTGGTCACCAACCAGATCGAGATCAGCCTCGGCGAAATCTCACCTTTCACCAATGGCGATCTGGCATTCCATCAAAAGCTCGGCACCAAGCTCATGGCATGGTCACCACTCGGTGGCGGCACCCTGATCAAGGACGAAGGTGCGCTTGGTGCGGTCATGGATGACCTGGCCGCAGAATTTGGCGTCGACCGGTCTGCCGTTGCCGTTGCCTTCCTTCTCGCCCACCCGGCCCGTTTGATCCCCGTCATGGGAACCAACAACCTGGACCGGATCGGACGCATTTCCGACGCTCTCAAGGTAAAACTCGACCGTGAAAGCTGGTACCGGCTTTACGAAGCCGCCCTTGGAACAGAGGTGCCCTGATGAACATGCAGAACAGCAGCCATCCCGTCAGCTTCGCCCCGGACACCGACAACACCCGTCTGCTTCGGGATGCCTTCGGTCGGTTCGCCACCGGCGTCACCGTTATCACCACGGCCTCGCAGGACGGACCCGTCGGCATCACCGCAAACAGCTTCTCTTCGGTCTCTCTGGACCCGCCACTTGTGCTATGGGCACCGGACAAGGGATCGCGCCGCTTCAGCTATTTCGAAACGGCCGAACACTACGCCATTCATGTGCTTAGCCATGAGCAGGGTGAACTCTGCCAGGGCTTTGCCAAAAACGCCCATACCTTTGAAAATCTGGAACATTCGATCAATGAACAGGGCGTTCCATTGATCGAAAACTGCCTGGCCCGCTTCGAATGTGCCCGCGTTGCGGCCTATGAAGGTGGGGATCACCTGATCGTGCTCGGCAGGGTTGTTCGCGCCGAAATGCGCGAAGGCAACGCCCTGACTTTCTTTGCAGGCAAGCTCGGTCACGCGGCACATCCCGCGGCAGACGAAAAATAAAGCGACGCGCGCAAAAAAATGCTTGCGCGCGTCTAAAATAAAAGGCCGGTTGGAGGACAGGCCAATAAGTGGGAGGGCCCTCAATGGGCATAGTCTTGGCGATCATATCGCCGCTTGGGTGGATCAATGAAAAAGTCCTGGGAATCGGACGTGCAATTGGCGTAATCGCTGTCGCCGCCATGGTGGTAGCCATCTTGATTCAGGTCGTCTTTCGCTACGTTTTCAACAACGCCCTACCCTGGCCGGATGAGGCCGCCAGGTTCTGCATGCTGTGGATGACAGGTCTGATGGCACCGACGGCCTTCCGGCGCGGTGGCTTTGTCGCGATCGACATGCTGTGCAACCTGCTGCCCAGAACCCTTGGAACACTGCTCAACCTCTTCCTGCTGACGATCTGTCTCGCCGTCCTCCTGACCGCCGTCAAGATCGGCTGGAGCGAGGTCACTGGATTTGGCGGGCGTTTTGCCACAGCATCGCTCTTCGTTCCTGTCAGTCTCGACCTATCCGAGTGGCTGCGCGTACCGCGCAGCTGGATGATGGCCTCCATGCTCGTCTGCATCGTGCTTCTCATTTCAGTCAATATCGAGTTGATCCTGCGCACGCTCGTTGCCCTCTTCGGAGGACGTGACCGGTTGAAGCCAATCCTGACGTCCAGCACATCAGGAGCCGAATGATGCTTGTTTGGTTCCTGCCTCTATTCCTCGTCTTCCTGGCCATCGGGCTTCCCGTTTTCTTCGGGCTGCTTGCCGCCCCTGGCCTGCTTCTTTGGCTGAACGGCCAAGAGCGCGACATCACGCTGTTATATCGCAATGTCTACAATGGCATGGACAGCTTCCCCTTGATGGCGATCCCGTTTTTTATGCTGGCTGGCGAACTGATGAACCGAGGTGGCATTACAATGCGTCTGGTTGAATTCAGCCAGGCGCTGATGGGCCATCTGCGCGGCGGCCTTGCCCATGTGAATGTGCTGTCGTCCATGCTGTTCGCAGGTCTTTCAGGCTCTGCCGTTGCTGACACATCGGCTCTCGGCTCCATGTTGATCCCGGCCATGGAAAAGCAGGGCTACACCCGCCGTTTTGCTGCCGCCATCACGGCGGCAAGCTCGGTCATCGGGCCAATCATTCCGCCCTCCGGCATCATGATCATCTATGCCTATGTCATGGGCGAAAGCGTAGCCGCGCTGTTTCTCGCGGGCATCGTACCTGGCATTATGGTCGGCGCCGGCCTGATGGTGATGGTCAAGGTCCTCGCAGACAAATATGACTTTCCTGTCGCGACCCGCAAACACACTTGGTCGGAACGTGGCCAGGCCAGTTTGAAGGCATTCTTCCCGCTACTGACCCCGGTGATCATTCTCGGTGGCATCCTAGGCGGTGTATTTACCCCTACAGAAGCAGCGGCTGTTGCTGTTGCCTACGCCCTTGTCATCGGATTGTTCGTGCTGCGCACCCTGCGCCTGTCTGACCTGCCGGATGTGCTATCACGCGCGGGCATAACCTCCGCCGTGGTGCTGCTGCTTGTTGGTGCTGCCATGGCCTTCAAGACGGTGGTCAGCCTGTCCCATGCACCCGAACAGCTGGCGAGCTTCATCCTGAGCCTTTCGGAAAATCCGCTGATCCTGCTTTTCCTGATCAACTTGCTGCTCTTCGTCGTCGGCATGTTCCTGGATGCCGGTCCGGCGATCATCATTCTTGGCCCGATCCTCGGGCCGATCTTCGTCAGCCTTGGCATCGACCCGATCCACTTCGCCATCATCATGAGCGTCAACCTGACCATCGGTCTGGCAACGCCCCCCATGGGACTGGTGCTGTTCGTCGCAGCATCCGTCTCGGGCGAAAGGGTCGAGACCATCTCCAAAGCGATCTTGCCGTTTCTCGCAGTGGAAGTGGTCGTGATCTTCCTGATCACCTATATTCCTGCGATTTCGATGACAATTCCGCGTCTTACCGGATTTGCAAACTGATTGACCTGAGCACAAAGGGAGGAACTTAAATGCTCAAACAGACACTGAAGACCTTGACGGTCGCAGCCATGCTGGCGGGCTCGGCGCTCAGCGCTGTTGCTGCTGACTACACCATCCGCGCCACGGCAAACTCCAACGAGAATGATGAAGATTACGACGGCCTCGTCGTCTTCAAGAACTATGTCGAAGCCGCCTCCAATGGCGCTATCGAGGTGGAACTCTTCATCGGAACCCAGTTATGCTCCAATGGTGCTGAATGCCTTCAGGGCGTCGCGGGCGGCGTCATCGACGTCTACATCTCCACCTCTGGCGGTGCATCGGGCATCTTCCCCTATGTGCAGGTCCTCGATCTGCCATACCTGATGGCTGACGACCGCGTTGCCGAAAAGGTTCTGTCCGGCGACTTTACCCGCAAGGTTCGGGAGATGGCTCTGGAAGATTCCGACGGCCTGATCCGCCTGATGACCATCGGCAACACCGGTGGCTGGCGCAACTTTGCCAACACCAAGCGCCGCGTTGCTGAGCCTGCCGACATGGAGGGCTTGAAGATCCGCACGGTGGTTGCCGATCTGCCGCAGGAGCTGGTCAAGGCACTGGGCGCTTCGCCGACCCCGATCCCGTGGCCGGAACTCTTCACGTCCTTCCAGACTGGCGTTGTTGAAGGTTCCAAGAACGGCATCACGGACATCATGGGCATGAAGTTCCCTGAGGCCGGCCTGCAGTATGTCACCCTCGACGGGCACGCCTACATGGGTGCCCTGTGGTGGATGTCGAACGAGAAGTTCCTCGCCATGCCGGAAGAGATGCGTCGCGTTGTCGTCGACGGCTTCTATGCCCTGCAGCAGGCAACCTTCGCTTCGCCCAAGCGCAAGTCGATCAAGGCCTATGAAGACTTCGTGGCCGGTGGCGGCGATCTCTACGTTCCGACTCCTGAGCAGAAAGCTGCTTTCAAGGAAGCCGCAAGCCCGGTCTATGACTGGTTCAAAGGCAATGTCGCCCGTGGTGACGAGGTCTTCACCGCTCTGACAGACGCAGTTGCCGAAGCCGAAGCGGAAATCAACGCAGACCGCGACGCCGACCTGAACTGATCCGTTCAAAGCTGATCGATACCAGCGAAGAGGGCGGGCCAATGCCCGCCCTTTTTTGCTCGTACCGCTGACCTTTTGGCCCGCCATTGGAGTGCTCGATGATCCTGCATTGTGTTTTCTGCGACTTTCGCGCTGACAGCCCGCCTGCCGAGCGCAGCAAGATCTTTCAGGAACTGCAGGATTTCAGCGTTGCATTGGACGGCGTGCTTGGCTTCGAATTCGGACCAAACCTCGACTTCGAACAGAAATCACAGGCCTATGACGAGGGCTTTGTCATCCGCTTTCAGGATGCGGCCGCACTGGAGGCTTACGCCAACCACCCGGTCCATCGCGCTCTTGGCAGCCGTCTGTGTGATCTCTGCGAAGGCGGCGCTGACGGCATTGTGGTCTTCGATCTCAACGTTCCTGGTTGACCTAGGAGCGCGGCAGCAGCGAAGCTTAATCGGGCAAAGCCGCGCTGGGCGTTACCGGAACGGATACATCCACACCTTGTAGTCATTGACGAGAACATGCGCCTTTTCGATCTCCTCCTGTGTCATCTTTTTGACCACCTCTTCCAAAGAGATCGCAGCGTCGGGATCACCGCCGATCGCCGAGAGCGTGTACCACATGTAAGCACGCACAAGGTCCGGAGCCGGCAGGCCTCGGCCAACCTCGTAGTACCAACCAATGCCCGATTGCGCGCCCGGGTGCCCTTTCAGGGAACTACGCAGATACCACTCGAACGCCCGTTGATCGTCGCGCTCGACCCCAAGTCCCATGGCGTACATCACACCGATCAGCTCCTCGGCATCCGCATTGCCGGACCGCGCCGCCGGCCACAGTTCTTCCATCGCCTTGGTAAAGTTCCCCTCTTCCATAAGGTCGCGCGCCGCCTCGATCTCCGCGCGCGCTGGACAAATAGACAGGACAGCGCAAATCAGCCATCCGGTCGCCAAAAGGGTCTTGTGTTTCAAAGGCTAACTCCTCCATCGCTCATGGCAGCTCTTGCCTGCGCCTTCACGGTGGTCATCCAACCGGCGGGCGCAACCGAAATGCCTCCGCCTCTCTCCCAGAAGGACTTCCTCCCCTTCGACCAGGATCAGGCGGCGGTCGGTCAGTTGCTTTTTTACGACAAGATCTTGTCTGGCAACAGAAATATCAGCTGCAGCACCTGTCATCATCCCGAATTCGGCACCTCCGACGGCCTTTCACTTGGAATTGGAGAGGGCGGCGTCGGTCTGGGACCCGCCCGCCACGCGGGCACGGGCGACAGCCGTATTCGCAAGCGCATCCCACGCAACGCGCCGGCGCTCTGGAATCTCGGGGCCAAAGACATTCAGGTGCTTTTTCACGACGGTCGCCTGAGCGCGGAAGATATCTACGGAAACGGCTTCAACTCCCCCGCTGAAGAGTGGTTGCCCGACGGTCTCGGCTCGCCACTGGCTGTGCAGGCCCTGTTTCCCCTGGTCGCACAGTTCGAGATGGCCGGAAATCCGAGAGAAAACGAAATCGCCGGTGCCGTTCATGACCGGATAGACGCAGCATGGCCAATCCTGGCCAAACGCGTGCGCACCAACCCCGAGTATGGCGCGCTTCTCGTGAAAGCCTTCGATCACATCGACAAGCCGGAGCAGGTCACGATCGTTGAAATCGCCAATGCACTGGCCGCCTTCATGGCGCTGGAGTGGCAATCCTTCGACAGCCCGTTCGACCGTTTTTTGGCGGGCGAGACGGATGCTTTGGACCCCGTCGAGCAACGGGGCATGTCGCTTTTTTACGGTGAGGCGGGTTGCGCAACATGTCACTCAGGCAATCTCTTCAGCGACCAGAAGTTTCATGCCCTGGCCCTGCCTCCCCTTGGGCCCGGCCGCACGCGACGCTTCGACCCAACCGCAAGGGATGTCGGTCTCATGGGTGAGAGCGATCGCCTCGAAGATGCCTACAGGTTCCGCACACCCATGCTGCGCAATGTCGCCATCACCCAGCCATATGGCCACAATGGCGCCTATGCGACGCTTGAGGGCATCATCAGGCATCATGCCGATCCCGTTGCAAGTTTCGCCGCCTGGAAGCCCGAGGACGCAAAACTCCCGCCCGCACCGTGGCTGGCAACCACGGACTTTGTTATCTGGCAGGACAAGCGCGAACTGGCGCGGCAGAAACGTCACCTGGACATTCAGCCGACGGAACTCTCCGATCAGGATATCAGCGAGCTGGTTGCCTTCCTGAATGCCCTGACCGGAAGCTCACTGGATAATCCCCCCTTCGGGGTTCCCGAAAACGTGCCGAGCGGACTGCTGCTGGACGAGTAGGATCGTCGCCGCTCAAACGCAGCGGGACAGTCCGGTCTTGACCCGGCGCAAGGGGATCGAGGATTCGATGGAGGATACGCCTTCGACCTTGGTCATCTTTCCGACCAGAAAGCGCTCGAAGGCCGAAAGATCCGTGGTGACGATCCGCAGCAGATAATCCCGGTTGCCCGTCATCAGCCAGCAGTCCACGACCTCGGGAAAGGATTGAATGGCGTTCTCGAAGATCTCCAGCGCCTCATCGACCTGTTTGTCGAGCTGAACGGAGACAAAGACAGACACACCGAAACCGAGGGCCGCCTCGTTCAAAACCGCTGAATAGCCCTCAATAATTCCCGCCTCTTCCAAGTGGCGAAGCCGGCGTCCAACTGGCGTAGGGCTCAAGCCAACGAGAGAAGCCAGCTCATTGAGGGACATACGTGCATTTGCCTGCAGCGCACGCAGTATCCGAGCGTCAAACTCATCCATCTTGAAGATATTCTCTAATTTTTTTCATCATGGAGAGAATTATATCCCGCATAAGCGTATTTGCGAGTGATATAGCCGAAAATCTTCCCCAACGTTTGATTAGAATCCTTGGAACACCAAATGCGGAGAACGTCATGGATCACCTAAAAACTGTCGAACAACGCCTCCTGTGGCTCTCACACTGGATGATCCATCATGCCAATCACATTCGCCCGAAGGCCGACGGCATCAAGGTGGGCGGACATCAGGCGAGCTCCGCGTCCATGGTCTCGATCATGACGGCGCTTTATTTTTCTGCACTGCGCCCCGAAGACAGGGTCGCCGTCAAACCGCATGCCTCGCCGATTTTTCATGCGATGCAATATCTGATGGGCAATCAGACCCGCGAGAAGATGGAAAATTTCCGCGGTTACGGCGGTGTCCAATCCTACCCGTCCCGTACCAAAGACATAGATGACGTCGACTTTTCGACCGGTTCGGTTGGGCTGGGTGTCGCGATCACGTCCTTCGCGTCGCTCGTCCAGGACTACATCGCAGCAAAGAGTTGGTCAGGCGGCGTCCCGCTGGGACGCATGATTGCGCTTGTCGGTGATGCCGAGCTCGATGAGGGCAATGTCTATGAAGCCCTTCAGGAAGGCTGGAAGAATGATCTGCGAAACTGCTGGTGGATCATCGACTACAACCGGCAATCCCTCGACGGCATTGTGCGCGAAGGCCTCTTTGACCGGGTCGAGAAGATCTTCGATGCTTTCGGCTGGGACGTGGTGCGCGTCAAATTCGGCGCCCTGCAGCAGGCAGCATTTGAAGAGCCGGGCGGTGAGAAGCTGCGTCAATGGATCGACAACTGCTCTAACCAGGAATATTCGGCGCTGACGTTCATGGGCGGAGCGGTCTGGCGACAACGGCTGATGAACGACCTTGGCGACCAGGGCGATGTCACCACACTGATCGACCGGCGCAGCGACGATGAGCTGGCCGAGCTGATGGAAAATCTCGGCGGCAATTGCACCCAGACCATGGCCGAGGCCTTTGCCGCCATCGACCACGACCGTCCGACCTGTTTCCTTGCCTACACGATCAAGGGCTGGGGCACACCGATTGCCGGTCACAAGGACAACCATGGCGGCCTGATGAACAAGACCCAGATGGCCGAGTGGCAGACCCACATGGGCGTCGCCACCGGCGAGGAATGGGCCCCCTTCGCCACTGTTGAGGACACGGAGAGCTTCAAGACCTTCCTGAACCAGGTGCCGTTCTTCGCCAAAGGGACACGGCGCTACCAGGATGACAAGATTTCCGTCCCGGCGATCGAACTCGCCACAGACCGCGATCAATCGACCCAAATGGCTTTCGGCAAGATCCTCGACGACCTGTCCAAGGGCGACAGCAAACTCGCCGAGCGCATTGTGACCACCTCCCCTGATGTCACCGGCACCACCAACCTCGGGCCCTGGGTCAACCGGCGCAAGCTCTTCGCCCGCACCGTTCAGGGCGATGCCTTCATCGAACACCGGATCCCATCGACGGCAAAGTGGGAGTTCACCCCGGACGGGCAGCATATCGAACTTGGCATTGCGGAGATGAACCTGTTTCTGCTGCTGGGCGCGGCGGGCCTCTCCCATTCGCTGTTCGGCAAACGCCTGATACCCATTGGTACCGTTTATGACCCGTTCGTCTGCCGCGGTCTCGATGCCATGAACTATGCCTGTTATCAGGACGCCCGCTTCATGATTGTCGGCACGCCATCGGGGACGACGCTCGCCCCGGAAGGTGGCGCGCATCAATCCATCGGCACACCACTGATCGGCATGAGCCAGGATGGCCTCGCCGCTTTCGAACCTGCCTTTGCCGATGAACTGGCTGTCATCATGGAGTGGGCCTTTGACTACCTGCAGCGCGACGGCGATGGCGACCCGGACGAGCGTACTTGGCTGCGAGACGAGACCGGCGGATCGGTCTATCTGCGGCTGACCACCAATCCGATCGAGCAGCCGGGGAAACGCGTTGATGATGCTTTCCGGCAAGGGGCGATTGACGGCGCCTACTGGCTGCGCAAGCCCGGCCCCAACTGCGAGGTTGTCATCGCCTATCAGGGCGCGGTGGCCCCTGAAGCGATCAAGGCAGCAGGGCTTCTGGCGGGCAACCGGCGTGATGTCGGCGTTCTTGCTGTAACCTCTGCCGACCGCTTGAACGCGGGCTGGACCGCTGCCCAGCGTGCCCGGTCCCGCGGCAACACAGCAGCCCACTCTCACATCGAAACGCTGATGAGTGGCCTGCCTGCGCATTGCAAACTGGTGACCGTCATTGATGGCCATCCTGCAACCCTGTCCTGGCTTGGCAGCGTTGTCGGCCATCAGACGATCCCGCTTGGCGTCGAGCACTTCGGCCAGACCGGAAGCATCGGCGACCTCTATCGCCATTTCGGCATGGACGCAGCGTCTATCATCGAGAAGATCGATGGCCTTACGCTCGGCCGGCCGCTCAACTGACGGAGGGGCGCGAACCGGGCTTGTCATCGGGGCTGTATTTCTGCTTTATGACAGCCCCGAATGGAGAAAAACCAAGCACATGGTCGACATCGCAACCCGTGTCTACAATCACAAATGGAAGATCGATCCGATCGTCCGCTCGCTTATTGACACGGATTTCTACAAGCTTCTCATGTGCCAATCGGTGTATCGCAACAAGCCAGACACCACGGTCGCCTTCTCCCTGATCAACCGCTCCAAGGATATTCGCCTCGCCGAAATGGTTGACGAGGGCGAGTTGCGCGAGCAGCTCGATCATGTGCGCTCCCTGTCCCTTTCGCGCGGCGAAAGCACGTGGATGCGCGGCAACATGTTTTACGGCAAACGGCAAATGTTCCGCTCCGACTTCATGGAGTGGTTCGAAAACCTGCGCCTTCCCGCCTATCACCTGGAAAAGCATGATGGCCAGTACGAGCTCAGCTTTGAAGGCTCCTGGCCCGAGGTCATGCTTTGGGAAATCCCGGCCCTCGCGATTCTGATGGAGCTGCGCTCACGCGCCGTGATCAACTCCATGAAGAAGTTCGAGCTGCAGGTCCTATATGCCCGCGCGATGACCAAGCTCTGGGAAAAGATTAAGCGCCTGCAACCCCTCGAAGGCCTCAAGGTCGCCGACTTCGGAACCCGCCGCCGCCATTCCTATCTGTGGCAGGACTGGTGCGTTCAAGCCATGATGGAAGGGCTCGGTGACAAGTTCCCCGGAACCTCCAACTGCCATATCGCCATGCAGCGAGATCTTGAGGCCGTGGGCACCAACGCTCATGAGCTGCCCATGGTCTATTCCGCCTTGGCGAGCTCGGATGAAGAACTTGCCCAGGCGCCTTATGATGTTCTGCGCGACTGGCAGGACGAGCATGACGGTAACCTGCGCATCATTCTGCCCGACACCTACGGCACCAAGGGCTTTCTCGACCGCGCGCCCGACTGGCTGGCCGGATGGACAGGCATTCGCATCGATTCCGGCGACCCGGCAACCGGCGCGGAAACAGCCATCGACTGGTGGCTATCGAAGGGTGAAGATCCTACACAGAAACTGGTCATCTTCTCAGATGGCCTGGATACGGACAAGATCATCGAGCTGCATCAGCAATTCGCCGGCCGCGTCCGCACGTCCTTCGGCTGGGGCACTCTGCTCACCAACGACTTCCGCGGCCTCACAGATGGAGACTCACTCGCTCCGTTTTCGCTGGTCTGCAAGGCCAACTCCGCCAACGGCAAGCCCACAGTGAAACTCAGTGACAACCCGAACAAGGCCATGGGTCCTGAGGACGAGATCGCACGCTACAAGCGTGTGTTCGGCGTCGGCGTTCAGGAAAAAATGGACGTACTTGTCTAGCACTCAGCCGCAGCTTGGTGCCTTTCCTTGATGACTTGAGCCACTCAAAAAAGCGGATGTTTATTCCTGCGATACAGCGCCCGCGACTGCGAGATCCCAAACGCGCTCCATGAGCGGCGATCCCGTAGCGTGTTTTCGCATGAGGACCACATCAAGCTCCAGCTCAGCGGCACTCTCCGTCAGAACCGAAAGCGCACCGTGCTTCAGCTCATCCTTGATGACGCTTTCCGGCAGCCAGCCGATACCCGCGCCGACCAAGATCATGCGCTTGACGGCTTCGGACATCGAATTCTCGAAAACCGTATGAAAGCCAAGACCACGCGCATTGTAGTGCTTCGTCAGGACCTCCTGCATCTTGCCAAGAAAACAGCCCGATGAATAAGACACCAGGGGCAATGCTAAGCCGCCAGACGGTGCTGCAAGTGCCGCCTCCATACCTTCTGCGAGATCTGGTGTTGTGACCAGGACAAGAGAGTCCTTCATCAGCACTTGCGTCTGGAATTGACCAGAACTCTGTATTTTCGGCCCCAGAATATGGGCATAGCAAATAGCCAGTTCGCACCGCCCAAGCGAAAGGCTCTCCAGACAATCGTAATAGTCGGTCGCCGTCATCCGCGTGGCAAAGGGACCGATGAGACGTTGCAGATTGAGCGCATATTCCGGGTAAATGCTAAGCACAATGGAGTGCATTGCACTGACGCTCAATGTGTCGGCGCCGGGGCTCGACAGGTCGAGGCACTCGTCGCGTAACCGGTAGATCTCCCTTGAGAGCGTGCGCGCATTTTCCAGCACGATCTCGCCAGCTTGCGTGAGTTTGACCGGGTATGCGCTGCGATCAATCAATTGGGTCCCGACCCAATTTTCCAGCGCCCTGATGCGGCGGCTAAACGCAGGCTGCGTGATGTTGCGTGCAGCTGCAGCAACAGAAAAATTCCGCGCTGCATCAAGTTCGATAAGGTCTTCGAGCCAAGTGATTTCCAACTTTATGCCTTTATTGCATAACCCATCAAAAAACAGCATTAGATCACGCGGTGAATTCCTGCCAGTATTTTTCCATAAGAGCAAAAAATTTGCCTTCCAACAGGAGAACACCATGAAGACACTTACAGCATTGCTGACGGCTGCAGCCGTCGTTGCGACCACATCCGGCACCGCTTTTGCAGCCTGCACCAACGACACATGGAACAAGATCAACGAGCGCGGCAAGATCGTTGTCGGCGTAAAAGCCGATACCAAGCCTTGGGGCTTTCTGGACAGCAGCGGCGCGCTCGTCGGCATGGAAGCCGACATGGCTGCCGAAGTGGCCGAGACCTTGGGTGTCGAGCTGGAACTGGTTGGCGTCCAGTCCTCCAACCGGATGCAGTTTCTGGAACAGGGCAAGATCGATCTGATGATCGCCACCATGTCCGACCGCACCGACCGCCGCGCGATCGTGGGCATTGTTCAGCCGAACTACTACACCTCCGGCACCAACATCATGGCGCCAAAGGCACTCGGCATCACCGAATGGACCGATCTGACAGACAAGCCGGTCTGCGGCAAACAAGGCGCCTTCTACAACAAGATCGTTGAAGAGCGTTACGGCGCGAAGATCATTGCCTTCACCGGTAATGCCGAAGCCAAACAGGCACTGCGCGACAAGAAATGCGTAGCCTGGGTTTACGACGACAGCTCGATCGCCGCCGACCTCGCTTCAGGCGAATACGACGACTACGAAATGCCGCTGCAGACCGAAGACGACAACCCTTGGGGACTGGCTGTGCCGCTCGGCGAGCAGAGCTGTGTCTTCGGCCGTTTCATGTCCGGCATGCAGTACGACTGGCTGCAGTCTGGCAAACTGCTTGAGCTGGAAGAAAAATGGGGCATCCAGAAGAGCGCATTCCTCGAAGCCCAGCAGGCTCGTTTCAAAGACTGGCTGGCTGAGTAAGCCTCGCTGTGAGTGGGGGCGCCGTCATCGACGGCGCCCTTCCCGTCTCGCCTGCTGAGGTCCCCCATGATCGAGACCATCCAAGACTTTTTCCGCACCCTTGCGGACACCTATCCGAAGTGGAATTTCATCTTTTTCCACGAAGCGGCCCAATGGGACCGTGTGGTCAGCGGGTTCTTTGTGACCCTGCAACTATCAGTCGCCTGCGTTATCCTGAGCGTCATCATCGGCGTCGTCGGCGCCTGGGCGCAAGGGTCTCCATCGCGCACGATCCGCTGGATCGTCCAGGGCTACATTCAGTTCTTTCGCAACACCCCACCGCTGATCCAGCTCCTGTTCTTCTACTTCGCGCTTGGCCAATTCACACCAACCGTGACCGGACCAGACGGCTGGACCGAGCAACCGATCATATCGAATGTCGGCTGGGCCATCATCTCACTGTCGTTCTTCGCAGGCGCGTTCAATGTGGAGATTTTCCGCTCGGGCATTGAAGCCGTTCCGAAGTCGACGTTGGAAGCCGCAGAGTCTCTCGGCTTCACGCGCGCGCAAACCTACACGAACATAACCTTTCCTCTGGCTCTGCGTGTGAGCCTGCCGGCGCTCAACAACAATCTGATCAACCTGGTCAAGACGACAACGCAAGCGATTGCGATCGCCGTACCCGAGCTGCTCTACGAGATGGTGTCGATCTGGAACGACTATGCATCGGCACAGAACGCGGCTATGACCGTGCTGTTCTTCACCTATATCGCGCTGGTCGGCGTACTGGCCTTTGGCATGAACCGCTGGGAAGCAAAACTGCTTGTCCCCGGCTTTGGGAAGGCGCGCCGATGACCAGGTCTTTCAACACATCCACCGACCTGCCCGTGATCCTGGAACCCAGGTATCAAGGTCCTGACGCACTTGGCTTTTCCCGCTGGCTTGGCCGCATGCCCGTCTGGGTCCTGCCGCTGATGGCAGCTGCGTTTCTGATCTGGCCAACGGTCGTTGAGGCGCAGACCGTCTATTCGGCGCAAAAGATCATGGATATCATGGCCAAGTGGCTGCCTTTGCTGATCACGCAGGGCTTCCTGATGAACGTGGTCATCAGCTTCTTCACGATGCTCTTCGGGACCATCGCCGGCCTGTTCCTCGGACTCGGCCGCGTGTCCGACAACTCGGGCATCCGTGGATTTTCCTGGCTCGTTGTCCAGCTCTTCCGCAATTCACCCTGGCTGGTGCTGCTGTTCATCGTGATGCTTACGCTTCCCTTTGAAATCCGCGTTGCTGGCACTTACATCGCCGTGCCGGACTGGATGAAAGCGGTGTTTGGCCTTAGCCTGCCGGTCATGGCCAACTTGGCTGAAATCGTGCGCGGAGCGATCCAGTCTGTACCCTCCGCACAGTGGGAAGCTGCCGAAAGCCTGGCCTTCAGCAAACGTCAGATCATGTGGCAGATCATTCTGCCCCAGTGTTTCAAACGGATGATCCCGCCCTGGATGAACTGGTACGCCATCATGACCATGGCAACGCCCCTCGTCTCGCTTCTGGGCGTCACGGAACTTGTCACCCTGTCGCGCCAGGCGATGGAGGCCGAGGGCAACAACCCGTCGCTACTGATGCCGTTCTTCGGCTTCGCGCTGATCATCTTCTTCGCCTATTGCTATCCGATTGCCCGGCTGACGCTGCGGTTGGAAAAGAAATACGCCGTAAAGGGGTAATACGCATGTCAGATCAAGACTGGACAGACCAACAACCCATCGTGTCAATCAAGGACGTTCACAAGGCCTTTGGAACCCTGGAGGTGCTCAAGGGCGTTTCCATGGACATCATGAAGGGCGAGGTGATCTGCATCATCGGCCCCTCCGGGTCAGGCAAATCGACCCTGATCCGCTGTATCAATGCCCTGAACGACATTCAGGCCGGCTCGATCACCATCGAGGGCCAGGAGGTGCATGACACCAAGCTCGACAAGCTGGAGCTGCGCAAAAAGGTCGGGATGGTGTTCCAGCAGTACAATCTGTTTCCACACAAGACCGCGCTGGAAAACGTAATGATGGCGCCGATCAAGGTGCTGAAACAGCCCAAGGACGAAGTCGAGGTCCGCGCCCGCGCCCTGATCAAGAAGGTTCGGCTGGAAGGGAAAGAAGATTCCTACCCCGGCGAGCTCTCGGGAGGCCAGCAGCAACGTGTGGCGATCGCCCGCTCCCTGGCCATGGACCCGGACGTCATGCTCTTCGACGAGGTCACCGCAGCCCTGGACCCGGAAACGGTCAAGGAAGTGTTGTTGACCATCAAGGAACTCGCCGCAGATGGAATGACCTGCATCCTTGTCACCCACGAGATGGGATTTGCCCGTGAAGTCGCAGACCACATCTATTTCACGGACCGGGGCGTGATTGTCGAACACGGACCGCCCGAGACGTTCTTCGAAAATGCCTCTGACCCACGGACCAAGGAATTCCTTGGCCAAATTCTCTAATCGACCTCAGGAAATACTCATGCGCACTGTCTATGTGAACGGCGTATATTTACCCGAAAACCAGGCCCAAATTTCGATCTTCGATCGCGGATTTCTGTTTGCCGACGCCGTCTATGAAGTCACCGCCGTGCTGGGCGGGAAATTACTAGACTTCGAAGCACATATGGAACGCCTCAAGCGATCGATGCACGAGCTGGACATGACTCTTCCCTATGCCGACGAAGATCTTTTGGCAATCCACAAGGCCCTGGTCGAGAAGAACAATCTCGAGGAAGGTCTGGTGTATCTGCAGCTCACTCGCGGCGCTGCGGACCGAGACTTTGACTTTTCCGAAATGACCGGCGAGCCGAGCATTGTCTTGTTCACCCAGGCCAAGTCCCTCATCACTAGCACGCTCGCACAGCGTGGACAAAAGATCATCCTGGCCGATGACCTCAGATGGGGCCGATCTGACATCAAGACGGTGCAACTGCTCTATTCATCCCTGATGAAAACCCGTGCTAAGAAGGCCGGCGCCGATGATGTATGGCTTTGCCGTGATGGGAAGATCACCGAAGGCTCGTCAAACAACGCCTATATCGTCACCGAGAACAACGAAATCATCACCCGCGAGCTGTCCAACGACATTTTGCATGGTATCACCCGAAGCGCCGTCCTGAAGGTCGCGAAGCTGCACCAGATGAAGGTGGTTGAACGGGCCTTTACGATCGAGGAACTCAAAAGCGCGAAGGAAGCTTTCTCGACCTCAGCGTCTGGCTTCGTCAATCCCGTGGTCGATGTCGATGGCCTTGCGATCGGCGATGGAGTGCCCGGCGCCGTGTCCAGCACACTGCGCGAAGCCTATCTGTCTGAAAGTCGCCGGACAGCAATCTGACAGCCCACACCAGCAGCCACAGACGGTGACAACTGTCTGTGGCAACTGAAGGCCAAACCAATGGCGGGAATTTTACAGACAGGTCCGTGAAGGCCGCACTGAACGCCTTCATGTCCTTAATGCTTCTGGAATGACCTGGTCTGTTTCCATCCAAAAGAGGCATGCGTGCAGAACACAGAAAATGTCCGAAACGACCCCAAACTGGACGCACGCTCTTACGAGCAACGAAGCGTAGCTTTTATGGCTGCAGGACACTTCCGTTCCCGCAAAATTAGCTGAAAAAATGAACCCTAGCACCCAATCCGCAGGGTGCCAGGGCCATACTTTGATCAATCGCCAAGCAAGTACCGCTTACTTGATGTAGAGCATTTCCTGGAACGTCGGAAGCGGCCAGAGATCATCGGCAACCATGCTTTCAAGTTCGTCAACGGTAGCGCGAACAGAAAGCATCTGAGGCAACACCTTGTCTTTGATGAACAGGGTATGCACACCAACATCACCTTGACTGTGTTCGGCTGCCTTCAACGCTTCCAGGTCAGCGATGCCAGACTGCAAATCCGCGATAAGCGCCGTGATTTTCTTGAGCGTTTCGGAATCAGCCTCAATGCCCACAGCCTTGAGGTTGGCAAGGCTCAGGGCCAATTCCCCCTGATAACGGACGGCTGCAGGGAACACGACCGTTTTGGCGATCTCAACGACAAGATTGGATTCAACGTTGACCGATGCGATGTATTGCTCGGCATACACCTCATAGCGTGAGTGCAGTTCGCGCTCCGACAAGATGCCGTATTTGCCGAACAGTTCAGTGTATTTGGGCTCGAGCAGAACCGGCAGTGCGTCGGCGGTCGTTTTGAGGTTTGGCAGGCCGCGGCTTTCTGCCTCTGCGTGCCACTCGTCAGAGTAACCGTCACCGTTGAACACAACAGTTGAGCATTCCCCCCAAACCTTCTTGATGTAACCCTCTACAGCGGTGCCGAGTTTCTCAGGTGAGCTGGTGTCCGCACCTTCCAGATAGGTGGCCGCCTCGCCGAGCGCCTCTGTCATGATAGCGTTCATAGCGACCATTGGGCCAGCGATCGACTGGTAGGAGCCGACTGCCCGGAACTCAAAACGGTTGCCGGTGAAGGCCATCGGGCTTGTCCGATTGCGGTCGCCGGAGTGCTTTGGAATGGTTGGAATAACGTCCACACCCAGGTTGAGTGTGGCTTTCTTGGCAGAAACAGAGCCACCGCTGACAATTGCCTCAAACACGTCATTCAGCTCGTCGCCCAGGAAGATGGACAAGATGGCAGGCGGTGCTTCATTGGCACCCAAACGGTGATCGTTGGAGGCCGATGCAACCACCGCACGAAGCAGCTTGGCGTGCTTGTAAACCGCGCTGATCATGGCGGTGCAGAAGACGAGGAACTGCGCATTTTCCGCAGGTGTGTCGCCTGGATCAAACAGGTTGCCGGCCTTGGAGGAGCCCATCGAGAAGTTGACGTGCTTGCCCGAACCATTGACGCCCGCGAACGGCTTTTCGTGCATCAGGCAGGCCAGGCCGTACTTGTTCGCCACTTTCTTCAAGATCGTCATGATCATCTGCTGATGGTCAGTGGCAATGTTGGCGTATTCATACACCGGCGCAATCTCGAACTGCCCTGGAGCGACTTCGTTGTGGCGGGTCTTGGTCGGAATGCCCAGTTTGAAGCACTCGCGCTCGACTTCAAACATGAAGGATTGAACGCGTTCCGGGATGGCTCCGAAATAGTGGTCGTCAAACTCCTGCCCCTTGGGCGGGGGCGCGCCGAACAGGGTGCGTCCGCAAGCCAAAAGATCAGGGCGTGCGTAGAAGAAGTTGTTGTCGACCAGGAAATACTCCTGCTCGGCACCTGCTGTCGCCGATACGAAAGGTCCGTCGGTCCCGAAGAACTTCAAAACACGCTGGGTCTGTTCGTTGAGCGCCTGCATGGACCGCAGAACCGGGGTCTTTTTGTCCAGCGCTTCACCCGTCCACGACACGAAAGCTGTTGGAATGCACAAGGTGGTGCCGTTCGGGTTCTCGATGATGTAGGCCGGGCTGGTGACATCCCAGATCGTGTAGCCGCGAGCTTCGAATGTTTGGCGAATACCACCGTTGGGGAAGGATGAACCATCCGGCTCACCCTGGATCAGGGCCGTCCCGGAGAAAGTGGCTATCGTTCCGCCGTCACCGTCCGGATCAAAGAATGAGTCATGCTTTTCAGCAGTCAGACCAGTCAGGGGATAAAAGACATGCGCATAGTGCGTAGCACCCTTGGAAAGGGCCCAGGTCTTCATTGCTTCGGCAACCGCATCGGCAGTCGAGATATCCAAAGGCTCGCCTGAAGTGATTGTGTTCTTCAGTGATTTAAAGATGGCTTTGGGCAGACGCTGCGCCATTTCATTGAGGGAAAATACATTCTCGCCCCAAACACTGCTGGTTGGGCTGCCTGCATAGTCAATGGTCGACTCATAGCCAGGCGCGGTGGCGATGGAATGAATGGCGTTCAATCGTGCTGCGTTTCCGCTCATATGCATATCCTTTTTAACACTCTAGGGCCGGGCGAACCAAAGCGCGCCGCGAGCTCTCGAGACTATGCGTGGCAAAATGGATGCCACATTCACTCTGCGGGAGAAACTTCGGGGAAATTCACGATATGTGGCCGTTTTGTGGACGCCCCGACCCGTTGCAGGGCCGTCTATTCGTCGCGGTCTGCTGATCAATTGCGCCATCTAAGGTCATCTGGCGCATTCCTAGGCAACTGGCAGCCGCTATTTGAGCCTTCTGCTGAGTTAAATGACTCGTTTTTTGACAAGGTGTAGTGAGCCGTAAAGTGAACTCACCTACGAAGCGGAGGTCGCTTTGCATGCAAAGTTTCACCAGAGGAAGGTCATTGACGGGAGTCTTGCCACCTGCGCGGTGAAGGACACAGTTAGGAAGCCGGCACCTGACCCTGTCCAAACAAGTTCTGGGCGTGATTTGGCAGTTTAAAGACGGCGACTACAATTTGGCAGCCCGATTTGGCAACCGAACTGGGCTGGAAGGGACAGTCAGATTCCAAGCTACGCGACGATGCCGGTCAAAGTCACACGAAGCGCATGGACGGGATAATCTGAACATGCCCTTCCATCAAAGAATGTGATGACACGCATCAAAAATTCCCGATTTTTCCGCCTATTCCAATATTCCTGTCCGGTCTAAGTTTTTAAGATCAGAAGCAACTCGAGAGGAGCAAACCAAGTAGAGTTTCAAAGGCTTTTCGAGGAACGCCTGTCAACCTGGCGACGACAACCCGGGTAACATCGGAGGATAACGTGAAGTTGTCTTGCAGCCGCAAGATAGGCTCAAACTTACGCGCTCTTCCAGATTAAAACCGAGAAGCCTCAGGTGCACGAATACACTGCCCATGCTTTTGATAAAGTTCATGAGAGGCTGGCTACAACGTAGACGGCCTGCCTGCGCCGAAAAATTCAAGGGAGGAATATGATGTCACAAAGACTTACGGGCTTGAGCCATGAAGAAGCGACCGGAACCGCAAAACTAGTCTACGAAGCCTCGGACAGATTTTTGGGAAGAACTGCCAACCTCCAGAGAATTCTGGCAACGCACAGTCCCTATCTTGCCCGCTGGTTTGGCGGCCTTGTTGCCGCGGTCCGCCAGCCGGATCTGGGCGCAACAACAGACTCCCGGCTGCGGGGACTGGCATGCATCAAGACATCAATGGTCAATGCCTGCGAATACTGCACCGCCCACACATCGGTATTTGGTCAGGGCCTGGGCATTTCGGACCAAGAGCTCGAAGCCATGATGGACGACAGCTACAAGACAAACCCTCTTTTCAACGAGCGCGACCGGGCAGCGATTGCTTGGTCCGAAGCCATGACCCAGAACACCGCGCAACGCGACAAAGAGACTTGGGAGAACATGAAGGCCAATTTCACGGATACCGAGATCGTGGAAATCTCAATGGCTTGCGCGATGTTCAACATGATCAACCGGCTCAACGACAGCTTCTGGACTGAGCTAGAAACCGAAGAATACAATCAAAAGCAATGGAAGGCCGTTTCAGGACTCTCAATTGACGAGATTGAGGCCTATGCAGGCCGGTTTGGCGAGGTCGGTGCAGCCGAGCGCGGCGACCTGGCCGCCGCCGAATAACAAACCAAGACAAAGGTAGGTGGTCCCGGCATTCGGTGAAAGCTGACCCGCAGAACGTCCTGCAGCATATGCGATCGTTTCGTCAGACCTTGTTGTTGAAACCGAAAGCCCGGCTTCTTGTGGAGCCGGGCAAATCCCCTTCTCCAAAACACAACGCAGCCTTCCTCAAATAGCCCAAGAACATTGCCTTGGTCGGGCCCAAGGAAACGCATCGAGCATCTCGCCCCCCTCAGGGCTCTCAATCACTCACTAGAGCCTATGCAGAATGACGTGTCCCTCGTAGAGCAGCAAGAGACCTTTGAGCTGGGGCTCCTTGATGGCGGATCGGTGGTCCAGGCTGTCTCTAGTCTGACGACGCCGGGGCACACCGGCACCGCAGCACGGCAGATCGCCGGCTCCGGATCATCACAGCCATCAAACGGCATCCGCATATTCCAGATCTCTGACGGCATAGGACGCGGCAGCCAGCGAGGGCGGCAGTTCTCTCGTGGCGACTGGGCCGGGCAAGATGGTCAGATTGCAAGCTATGCAGACAGGGCCTGGGCGTTCTATCCGCCGGTGCTCGAGATGATCGCCTATGTCGCCGACGAGGGGACGCTGGCGGTCTACACGGGTGTCGGCTGGAAGGATTATGACACGTTGCTGTCGGAGGTGGCGACGGTGTCGCGGACCGCCTCAGGGGCAGAGAGCAGGATCGGCACCGTTGAGGAAGAACTAACCGGCTTGTCCGGTGCCAGCGTCGACACGTCGATCGTCATACCGAACCAGGTGATCGTCTTTGGCGTCTCGACACGGACCACGACCACCATCACCGGTGCCTGCTCCTACGACTGCGGGATATCCGGTGAGACATCCAAGTTCGGCGGATCGCTCGGGGTCGCGGAAGGCTCCAACAATGCCGGGCTGATCGGGTCGCAGGCGTTCTATTCGGATACCGCCGTACGGCTGACGACCAATGGCGGGAGTTTCACCGGTGGAGCCGTGAAGATGGTGCTGCACTACTTTCTGTCGGTGGTGCCGGCAGAATAAGAATTTCAGTCTTGGTCCACTATGGTCATTTGTGGAAACTGCAGCAAATGATCGGAAAGCGTCCATAGTGACCGAAATCCGGTGAAGCAGCTAAACTCCGCTATCGCGAGAATGCCAAAATAGCTCGTTTGTGATGTATTCTGATCAACGGAACATCAACCATATCGCGACGCCTAATAGCATGATGCCGAAGATCATATTTTGTATCTGCAGAACCTGCGGATGGCACTCCATGACGTTTCTTATGATGCCTCCCGCACTTGCCCATAAAAGATGTGAGACAAGGTTTAATCCAACCAACGCCACACTGAGTATCAGGACGTGGCCGAGTGATCCTGTGCGTGAGAATTCTGAGAACATCACGATCAACATGATCACACCTTTTGTATTGGTGATCTGAACAAGCATCCCGTCCTTTAGCCCGAACGACACTACGGTGTTGGCGGTTCCAATCGTTGAGGATCGCAGAAAGCGGCTTGCAAGGTAGACAATGTAGGCAATGCCGAAAAAGCTCAGATATTTCGCTGCGCTTGGGTATGCCTGAAGCAAATCACCAAGTCCCAAACCGACCGTCATCGACAAAATAAAATATGTCAGGTCCAGCCCAAAAATAAAACTTAGTGAGCCGCTGAAACCACTTTGTACCCCAGCGGCCGCAACCATGATATTCCCCGGACCTGCGCTGAAAATGAGCGGCATCATCGTCAAAAGCCAGAGCGACCAGTCTATGCTCGGATTCATATCTGTCCCCTTTAGATTATGACTCCACACTGGCCGAGATGCAGAGGTAACGATATGCATAAATATGCGCACCTTTTTTTTATTTATGAAAAATCGGAATGCTGCAGCATTGAACTCATCAAGGAGAAGCCGCGTGAATTGGAACGATGTCCGGTACTTTCTTGTGACAGCGAAAACAGGCAACCTGACCGAAGCTGCTCAGATAATGAAAACAAGCCCTTCAACGGTCGCAAGGCGGATACGGGAGCTTGAAGCGTCCTATGGTGTTGTTCTTTTTAGCAAGTTACAAAGCGGCTACGTACTGACACCTTCTGGAGCCTCCTTGCGACCGCATGCGGAACGCGTGGCCGCTGAAATGCGGTTCCTTGAACGCCATGCCACGTCGGTTCAAGACGCGCCGCAACCACGTGTAAAGATCGCGCTACCCGAACTGCTAGGGGCCTATGTAATCGTGCCGGGCCTCGCTGATGTCGAAGGCGCCACGTCATCCGTCCGGCTTGATATTTCGAACGCTGCGCGCACGAACCGACTGGCGGAGCGCTCTAATGATCTTGTCGTAAGGCTCGCGAGGCCTGATGGCGGGGATTATACAGCAAAGAAAATTGGCGAGCTTTCGCGCGCTTTGTATGCAGCGCCGAACTATCTCGCGGACCGCAAATGTGGGCCCGACATAGACAGTTTTGCAGATCACAGTTTGATCGGATGGAGCGATGATTTTGATCACATGGGCACGTCAAAGTGGTTTCGGGACACAACCGATCATGCGCCGCTTTGGATGCAGACAGCAAACGTGAGACTTCAGATTGATGCGGTTGTTGCTGGCCTCGGAATAGCAGCCCTCCCAAAGTTTGTGGGCGATCATCATCAGTTCGTACGGGTCGAGACGAAAACGGCTTCCGATTTAAGCGCAGAGATTTGGCTCCTCCGCCGAAGCGACACCCATGATCTGCCCCATGTGAGCAAGTGCGCGCACTGGCTTGAGGCAATTGTAGCCAAGAAAAATCAAAATCTGTGTTTCTAGCACGCGCTTCGCTCTCGCTTCTTCGTATCAGAAAGGCTTCGCTATACCGGACATTATGCAACTCCGAAAAAACGGGAGCTTCGTCCGCATTACGGACCTGGGCCTATGTGCAGCGAATTCATAATTTCCACCCCTATCTGGCGCTTCAAATAGTGATTGAAAGGGGTTTAAAAGGCCTCCAAACGCTATTCAAATAGCGTCATGAACCCGACCTCAAGACGCAAAAACGGGTGGCCGTGAGTATGGGGTGCTCACCCCAGTGCAGCTCCATGTCCTGGATTGTAGGTTGAATTCACCATACAAATTAAAGGACGTTTTTATGTTGCGGATACTCTTCTCGACCCTGACTGTGGCATCTATTCTACTAGCTGCAAACACCCATGCTGATAATTTGCAGCCGCCTGAAGGCTATTCAAAGATGCTAACAAATTACACAGCTCTCTGGCAGTCGAATACAGGCAAGCTTACAGTAAAGATATCAACCGGATGCGTAGCAACACATCCGTCTAGATTTACAAAAGAAAACGTGGGCCTCGCTTTTGACAAGCAGGCGAAAGAGCTGCGGATTAATGGCAGTTACATCGGCAAAACAATCACCAAGAAACCTCTTTTCACAACAGCTGACTGTATGGGAAGCCGATATAAAACCTATGAGTTTTTTGATGTGCCTCAAGGAAGTTACAAGGTTGTTCTGAACGGTGAGACCGGCAGAACGCTCACACTGGATGCGGCAGATATTAAGAAGCCAGTTGATCTAACAAGAGATACTACAAAGCAAAGCGCCAATGCGAAGCGTTTTATAAAAGAGACAGTTGGAAAGCTCATCGCCGATCCACGTTTGTTAGGCGGCAGAGGGCGTTTGTCTTTGTCTTGGAATCCTGCAGCGCAGATGGTGTCTTTTTTAATTCGGCCGTTTTGCCTCACCAGTTCAGCGAAAAACCTAACTTCGAATTTTTCGACGCAGCTGGATAGCGACAGCAACAAAATCCATGTAGATGGCTTTTTTCAATACACGTTGAATTCGAAATACGTCAAAAGAGATTGCCGACCCGTACAACCTGAGACCCTGACACTTAAAAACATCAAGCCCGGCGACTATAAGATTGTCCAAAATGGGGTTGAAGTTATGGTACTCTCTTTGGGGAATGAGCCCATAACAATATCTCCAGACTACAGGAGATATCATGGTAAAAAGATATTCCCTGTATCTCGCAAGAAGTAATTGGATCGATGCGGAGTTCAAATGACGCGATAAGCCCACGGCTATTCAATCCCGCATCGACTTGACCTGCTCCCCAAGGAGCCCCCGTTTTTTAGTCCTCTATTGACCGCTGATGATACTCCCACAGAGTGAGCCCGTCGAGGCTCGTATGTGAGCGATTGTGATTGTAATCGTCGCGCCCGGCCGAGATCAGCTCTCGGGCACGGCGCAGATTGGATGTGTCTATTGATTAGGTGTTCCGTTTTGAGCACCTACTTGCTCCACTTCGGTATGGGTACGTCAATTCGATGAACGTGCTGATTACGCATACATAATTAATTTTCGGCGTGTCTCTGCACTATTTTGAGATGGCACGCAAAAATTGATATTTTTGTCATTGCAATTATGCAGGATTCTTGAAAACGTACTATTGTAAACGTCGAAATTCCAAATCCTTTTGTGATTTCGCCTTGGCTCAAGGGGCTCGCGCGCGAACTTGCGTCGAATGGGGTCCATTCGACGCATAAAATCAGCTTTTGGTAGGAACATAGGTAGAATTTCAATCACTTTCAATTTGGCGCTTCAGGGGCCAAAGACCTGACATGCAGGGATGCGACGCACACGTCTGCCATGTGCCCTGAGGGGCGTGCGCAAGCACGAAGAATGAGGCCTATTGAGATGAAGACGATAGCGGAATGAGCATCAAGCAACTTCAAGCTTTGAAAATATTGCTCGGCCTCTTTTGGCTGGCTCTTGGCACATCAACGCAGCATGCCCATGCATTGTCCGCGGAGGATCTGGCAAAAATAGATGTTCCATGTGTCAAACCACCCGAGCCGCCCGTAGGGTACGGGCGCAAGTCACTGGATCCTTCAAGGCTTTTTCTAGTCGACCTCGGACCGCACCGCTTCGCAGTGCCGTGGAAATATTTTAAGGGCCGCCCCTCGCCCGACATGAAAAGTTGCCACCGCGATCACCCGAATTTGCCCATACAATTCTGGATACCTGATGGAAAGGCTCCCGACAAAAATCACTCCATACGCAAACCCTTCCAACCGCCAGATGAAGCACACCCTGATCCGAAACCCAATGAATGGCTCATATTTGTGGACTCAATGCAGAGTTACGCAAATAGTTTGAAAAGGAGATACAATCCAGAGCTAAGATACAGAAGCACATTAAATAGAATGAATGAAAAGCCAGAATATAAAAATGGTATTAATGCCTATCTTCTGGAGGAAACGCGACTAAGAGTTTATTATTATTACTCAAACGAGGATTATCATCTTTTTTTCAGATGTGTAAATGAAAAGGAAACTGATCGGCGACGCATGTGCTCGGTATTTTTTGATCTAAGAAATTGGGAGCTTTCCGGACTGCTTTCTCTGCCGCTCGACGCCGTTGGTTTGCACGCAGAGATTATCGGCACTCTTGAGGGCCTTCTTATGCAGTGGGAAGTCGCAAAGTAAGATGAACGCGCTGATTACACACGCATATTTTTTTCGACGCATCTCTGCGTCATTTTGAAATGGCACGCAGAGATTGAAATTTTTGCCATTGCAATTATGCAAGATTTCTGAAAATTGCTTCAGAAATGTCGAAGCCTTGAATCTCGTTTGGGACCGTTTTCAGACTTGTGCTGGGCGGCGAAGCACGATTGTGGGGTAAGCCAGTGATTCTGGAAATGCATAACGCGCGGCAGAAAGTCGGCTTTCCATGAAGGGCTTAAGTGGTTGCCTTGGGCGTAGCCTCATTATCCTTTTGAGCTTTGGCGCAATAATATGGGGCCTGTGGTCCTGGTTCGCGCCGACCGCTGTCGTTCGCTACCGGCTCGATGTGACTGTCGAGGTTGATGGTGAGCCAGTCACCGGAAGTGTCGTTCAGGAGCTGACGATATCGACGTGGCCGTTTCATCTACCCGGAAACGCGCGCGTTGGATATCGGATCAAGGGACAGGCACTCGTCCTAGACCTGCCGGGCCGCGGTACACTGTTTGTTCTGATGGAACTCCCGACTGAAGATGGAAGTTTTCCCACTAGCAACTGGGGGGAGCGTTTCCGTTCTCTTGTAAATAGGTCCTGCGATTTAAAGCGCAATGGCACGAATTTCGCTGCCTACGTGAGAAAGTTCCGCAGCCTGTCGGGGTCATGTAACGTTCCACGGCAGTATATCCCTCTTATGGTTCAGTTCGAGGATCTGGCGGATCAGACGAGTGTTGAGCGTGTATATCCTGACGACTTAGAGGCCGCATTTGGAAGTAACATCAAATTCATAAACGCTTCGATTACGTTTACCGATGCCCCGATCACCACCGGCATCGGTCAGCACCTGCCTTGGCTCACGAACTACATTGAGCGTTATCTAGGTGAATACTCGCGTACCTATCCAAAACCTTTCTACCGCTCTTTGATGTACGGTTCTTTTAGGAAGAATTCGATATGACCTTGCTGCCCGGTGATGCAATTTATGCCTTACTTGCTATGGATGCTTACAATCAAGGCATAGGTGTTTCCGTTCCTGGAGTTGACGCGCCATATCCAAAACTTGGTCTCGCCCTGCCAGACGGTTCAGAAAGCGTCGGCTTTTCCGCGACTGCCTATGACGTTAACGGCAAGAGCGGTCAGTTCTGTCCTACCTGATCAAACCCGTCATCGATCAAATCACTCACGCAATGCGAGAACGGTGATGCGGTCTGGAGGTCACCCCGTTGCTGGTCCGGGGTTCACTCGACCTTTCGGGTTAGGTTTAGTTGGGCCCAAACGCTGAACCATGATTTGCGGTCATTCTTGGCCTTATAGGGCAATCATCCAAGTTCGGCGGATCGCTCGTGCTCGCCGAAAGATCAACCAATGCAGGGGTGACCCGGCCCCAGGCGTTCTATTCCGATACGCCGGTTCGACTGACTGCAAATGGCGGGAGTTTCACCGGCGGGACGGTGAAGGTGGTGTTGCACTACTTCCTGCCGGTGGTGCCGCAAAAGTGAGGTGGCAAGTTTCGGCACTTTCTTGCCGTTGACCTATAGTCAGGCGGCGCAGTGTGGCTTCATCAAACCGGACAATCGCAATAGCTGCGGAAATTGGCCAATGAGCAGAAAAAGTCGCCCTCAAGAAACATCTTGATGATCACTGCACTTTTCGAGAGGCCTTGTTTCAGGAGATTATCTGCACATCGCGAGGCAAGCTTGAAAGAATCTCCGGACCGTCCGTCCGCATGATGACGATATCTTCCAGACGCAGGCCGAAACGACCAGGTAGATAGATGCCCGGCTCGATAGAAAAGACCATGTTTTCGTCAAGCACGGACTGTGACGAGGCGCTAATGAAGGGCGGCTCATGGACTTCGACGCCCATGCCGTGACCCAATCGGTGCATGAAATATTCGCCATAGCCTGCGCCCGTAATCACCTTGCGCGCGGCATCATCCAGCACTTGGGCCTTTACGCCCGGACGTGCCACGGCCATTGCAGCCTGAACCGCGGCTTCGACAATTGCATGGACCTCCAAATAGCCATCGGGTGGTGTGCCTATCACAGCCATGCGGGTAATATCGGAACTAAACCCATCCCGGCCAGCTCCAATATCCATGACCACGGCGTCGCCCTCTTTCAGGACGGTGTCGCCGGTATGGTGATGCGGCATCGCTCCGTTTCCGCCAGCGCCAATAATCGTGAACAACGGCACAGCATCGTCTTCTTTGAAGCAATCGCGCACGATGGCTGCGACTTCCAATTCAGTCATGCCCAGTCGCATGATGTCCCAGGCCTTTTGCATGGCACGATCAGCGATTTGGGCATTACGCTTCAGTTTGGCATATTCATCCTCGTCTTTGCGGGCGCGCAGTGCACCGAGGGTGGATTCCCCAAACTGCCGCTTGGCGTTCAACAACCGGTCTTGAATGAGCCCAGCATGATCGGCACGCATCGCTTCATCGATCACAATTGAGCGCGCACTTTGAATGGAAAATGTCTCGAACATCTTTTCCAGCGCACCCTCAGGCCCCTCTGCATCGGACCATTCGAAAAGGGGGAAATCCGTTTGTCGACGCACATCTTCAGCTTCCAAGGATGGCATCAGAAAGCCTGCGTCCTTGGCCGTCACACAAAACAGCAACGGGCGCTCATCCGCATGCGGGCGTATTCCGGTGAGCCAGCCCAGATGTGCGCCCGGTGCAAGCACGATCAGATCGACGCCTTCTTCGGCCATTTTTTCGCGTAGTGTTTCAATTCTTTTCATGCGTCAATCCCCGTAAACTTCAGCGTCGCGTTCAGCTCTGATGAAACCGGCCTTGATGTCGGCGGCTATAGCGGCCCTGTCGCGGTTTTTGAAGTCTCTGTAACCGGCGCCCGCGGACGTCACCACACGCACCACATCGTCCGTTGTCACCGGCAAGCCAGAGACAAAGCTATAATTTCTTAACCCCGTCAGGTTTGATGACTTCGACATAGTTGCCAGAGCCTTCGAGCCCGCCCTCTGATCGACCCCACCGAATTGGTCCATTTGGAAACTTAGTGCATGCTCGGCGGGTGAGCCAGCCCCGAACGCTGGACCACAGTGTGCGGTCATTCTCGGCTTTGTGGCACCACCGACTGGTTGGGATTGCCGCAGCGAATGACCACTTTCCACCCAACCCGGCCTTCAATCAGGCTATTGCAACAAGCCAAAGTAGGAAGTGGCCGACCGATCTATGCAGCTCTCGGTCAGGCTGCGGGGCATGCGCGGTAGTTTCCGAGCGGCGTATGAGCCGCTATAAATGGCGACTTAACGGGGTTTGAAGGGTCTTCAAGCGCTGTTCAAAAAGCGCAGTCGCATCGGCCCTCAAGCGTGAAAGCGGATAGTGAAAGGCGACTTTTGCCGCCCAGCGCAGTTAAAACCACCCCAAAAAGTGAAAATTCCAGTTCACCGTATCAAACATTCCAGTTTTGGGTGGCGAGCTACAACAAGCTACACTGTTGTTTGACACTCAGAATTGGAATTGACGGGAATAACCGGGGTAAGGCGGGATTTGGTGGAAAGGCTTGCGGGTTCAGAGGCATAGCCAGTTTCCAGTGACCCGAGGCCCCACGCTTGTTTGACACAAGCATCCCTTCGTCAACGCCCAAAATACCGCCCTGCCTGGCGACGCGTCTAAATTTCAAATGGCGTTAAAACGGCAATTATTGGCGGTTTATAAGAGCTTTCGTTCCCATCCTAAACTGGTCCAGGCAAAACGAAGTTGGCACAGCGCACATGCCATCTGTGAGCAAACGCGGAAAGTCCGGAATTCCAGCACATTGGCGGCATCAAGCCCCTCCCGACTGATCGTTCGAACGTGCAAGCCGAGACCGTGAAGCGGATAATGTCATTTATGGAACATTTTTCAGGTCTGGCATAACCACGTGCCAATTGGCCCGGACCCGCTAGATATAAAGAGGTAAAGATTTAAGGGGTAAGCGTTCTGGAGAGACGGAAACCGATATTGCCGCCCCGGTTCTCTGGGGAGTTCCTGACGCGGCAGGCCGAACGGAGGTACCTCGGATAGTCGTACCAGGAACCGCCGCGCAGGACGCGATTGGAGGAGGCATCGCCTGTCTCATGTGCGGTCCCATCTGATGGAACTTTGCTAGTGTCCTCCTCGTAATGATCCTGGCACCATTCCCGGACATTGCCATGCATGTCGAATAGCCCAAAAGCATTCGAAGGATAAGAGCCAGCATCCGTGGTCTTCCCAATAGCCCCCTCGCCATTCGCCATCGACTTGTCCCACTTATCGCCCCAGGGATAGGCCGTCAGGGTGCCCGCCCGCGCCGCATATTCCCATTTCGCTTCGCTCGGCAGTCGGTAAAGCCCCTCCGAACTGCCGCCGGTCTCCTCATTTAGCCACTCAACATACTTTTGTGCATCCTGAAAGGAGACATTGATCACCGGACGGCCCCCCCGATCCCAACCTTTATCACCGGGCTTTTCAATCCCCGTAGCATCACAATAACGATCGTATTCCTCAAAAGTCACAGGATACCGCCCAACCGCAAAGCGACGGTCAATCGTAACACGGTGTTGTTTTTCACTATCAAAGTGTTCCGGCTCATCCTCAGGCTCATCCTCCGGCGAGCCCATCAAAAACCCCTCCGGACAGGCAGGAATGATGATCATTTCAGGGCACCAATCCGCGTCAAACTCCAAAAAACAACAAAGATCAGGGGCAATATCAAGCCGACGACCGAAGGCAAGTGAGATAAGCCGTTTTATACGGGTTAGATGGCGCGGGGCTTCGGATTGAAGCGTGTTGGCGCGGTCGCTAAGTTTATTGAGGTCCACCTTACTCTGTTTGAGACTGCGGCGCACAAAGGTCTTGAGGTTTACCAAGACCCGGACCACTCGATCAGGATGGCTCCTCTCTAATGCGATCTCAATTTCCTTAGAAGCCTCTTTGAACAACGGGGACAGGTCATTGCTCAGATTTATTACCTGTCCCGGGGCCGATGACCTGCCATCCATGAGCCTTGCAAGAAGGTTCAGCAAACCGGCAAAAACGCCATTTTCAAATAGTTCTGCGGCTTCAGCCGGTTCCCCTGCGGGAAAAAGGGACTCGATATCCTTCCAGGCTTCTTCCAGGGTGTCAGCATCCAAACGGTCCCAGTTGTCTGGATTGACGCTGAGCAAACCCAGTAGACGGTCAAGAGCTTCTTCCAGGATCTGTCGACTGTCGGGGGAAAACGCGTTGCTCAACGCAGGAATCTCCCGGCAGGTATTTCGAACCGATGCCGCGTGGCTTGCCAGCTCATCGGCCAGAGATTGGACGGCCGAGGCAAAGGTCCGTGGCCCGGGTCCAACATCGTTGGCAGGAGTATTGGTCTGCCGGCGCCCCTTTTCAAGAAACAAATCAAGACGGGGATCGTTCTTGTCCGGGTGGACCGTTCCACTGATGAGCGCCTGCTCGTACGCTTCTTCAAAGCGAACGTTATTCTCATCTTCACTGCGCCAGCCAGGCCAGTGTTCCTGCATCCAGTCAGACCAGCTGTCATCGGAAGAAGCATCGGCATCGGACGGTGCGAAGCCATAGAGAACTGCGATGGCCCGCTCTATTTTTTCTGGAAGATGGTTTGCCGGTACACTATCATTCGAACCGGTGATGTATTGGCTCAAGCCGCTTGCGCTTATGCAAAGCACCTTGGCCAGATCACCCTGGTTCTTGAAAAACGGATAGTCTGATGGGCAATCATCACCCAGTTTTTGAGGAAGGGTTTTTCTCAAGAAGGTCAGCTTTTCCTTCAATCCTGGTACTTCAATCACGCTCGCCCTCCATCCACGGCAGAAAAGCTAACAAATCCGGTCAGGTAGCGCGAGTGCCCCAACCGGATTTGCATCGGTCTGCCATTGCAACGCAATGTTACTGACCAGGACGGCGCAACTTGCGCGCCAGAAGTTTGACACCGGCCAGTGCCGCATTCACCAGCCAGGCAGACACGATAACCGCGGCAACGCTCAGCAAGGCCGGGTCGAGATCAAGCCCAATGGCCTCAAAAGCCGTCTGGGCAAGCGGGACAAGGGCACTTTGAAGCGTGCCCTTTGCACGTGAGAGGAAACTGAATTTCTGGGTCATGTCCTAATCTCCAAACTCGAGGAATGAAGTGAACCGGTTCACACCCAATACATACGGCTAGTAATTCGCGATTTCGATCTTAAGTTATTGAATTCAATATATTTTTCTTGAATTTTCAAACTGTCACAGTTGAATAATTCAAGTCGCTTTCTTGAATTTTCAATTTTTATGGAATGCGCGGAAGTTGAAAAATTTCTTGAAACCACCTCAGGCAAAAGCAATGCTCCGGCGAGAGTGCAAAAGGGGCAGGTTTGGCTAATCCGTCTATTCAAGAGTTCGGCGCCAAGGTGAAATGGCTAAGGAGCCTGGCGACCGGAAATACCGGAGCTGTCTGGCTTCCTGACGGGTTTCCGACATTTGGCGATGATGGGGACTTGCCCAAGGCATTGGGAATCAAGCCCCCCCGATTTGGCAATTGGCTCACCGGCGACATCAATCCGGATCCGGAGGCCGTACGCAATATCGCGCGCCTGTTCGGTTTTGCCCCAACAGACGACTTTCTGAAGAAGCATACTTCCGCCGGCGGGAACGATCCCTGGATCCAATGGTGGGCAGAAAAGTGGCCTTCTTTCCGCCCTAGGTATGCGAATGAGCAGCAACCGGCAGGCTGTGAGTTCGCAGACTTCCAACAAGCCTATAAAGAGGCTGCCGAACATGGTCAGCTGACGTTTCAGGAGCCTGTTCTACCGAAGGCAAAGCAAAGCACCGTCGTCAAATCTGCCGCAAGCTCTTACAAAGGGGAAGATTTCGGATCCGTTGAGGCGCTGGAACTCCTTCGGGACCGGGTTCTCACGAGCTTGAAGACCGACGAGACCGGTAAACACGGCAACTACATTCCGATCCTGGAGGCCCAGTTCAGCCGGGCTATTGCGGCACATGAGCATGCTGAAAACGCCGATGACGTGGATATCCTGGCGGCGGCGAGCCTTCAATTTGACCTTGTCGACCTGTTCGGGGACAGGTTTGAAGCCGAACTGTCCTCGATTGGCATGCCGCCCAATCTAAGAAAGTTTTGGGAAGCAGTTCATCGTTTGAAAGAAGGGACAGGAGATAAGGTCGAGCTCGATGGCGAGATGCTGCGGTTAATCTCTCTTGCGCTAGATGAAATCACAAAACGCTTGGAAGAAAAACCAGCCGACAGTATCGCGAAGGCCCTGAACCAATTAAAAGGGGATCTTGAGGCTGCGGAGGTCAAATGCGCGATCCGCTTCGGTATCCTCAACGCTGGCATTGCCTGCGTTGAAAAGAGTGACGGCAATGATGATCTGCGCCGTGGCATTCGTGCGCTGCGCGCCACCATTGGCCGAAGACCGGATCTTGCACCAGCCGGCTCAATTTTCCGCGAACTTGACGCTCCCTGGTGTCCGGAAATGGTCGTCATTCCTGCGTGTCCGAATGGTTTTCTGATGGGCTCTCCGGAGGGTGAGCCTGAGCGTGTGGATAACGAGAAGTAGCATCGAGTGACGATTAAGTGTCGATTTGCGATCGGACGATATCCCGTGACGTTTGAGGAATACGACCGCTATTGTGACGCTATGGAGCGAGAGAGGCCAGAGGATGAAGGCTGGGGTCGGGGTAGCCGCCCGGTAATCAACGTTTCCTGGGAGGACGCGCGAGCCTTTGTTGCATGGCTGAACAGCGAAACAGGTGATGATGCAGAAGGGCCGTATCGGCTTCCGAGCGAGGCAGAATGGGAATATGCGTGCCGCGGGGATCAAAGCGGGAAGAATGCAACGTCGTTCAGTCCCTCGGTTGGAGCCAGCAGCTCGCCCACCGGAGCCTTCCTCACATCCGAGGAAGCGAATTTTGATGGGAATTTCACCTACAATGGGTCTCCAAGAGGTGAATATCGGCAAAAGACTGTTGCTGTCGATCACGAGGATTTCCCGACGAACGCCTTTGGCCTGAGGCAAATGCATGGCAATGTTCAAGAGTGGTGCGAGGACCATTTCGAAGATGATTATGGCAGAGTTCCAAGCTTCGGCAGCGCTTATGAGACCGACGACGGCTCCCTTCGCGTCTTGCGCGGCGGCTCTTGGATCAACAGTCCGAGGGACCTCCGTTCGGCCTTCCGCAGCTGGGGCCAACCAGCGCTCGGGGACAGCAGCATCGGCTTCCGACTCTGCAGAACGCTTACCTCTTAGATCTTTACCTCTTTAAACCTTGCGGTTCCGAGCCGCAGATCACCTCCATTTTAGAACTTGATGGCTCTACACTTGATGCCGCCGATTGAGCTCAGTTTTCAACAAGCAGACGACTTCCGCCTGTGCATCCACCTCAAGCTCTCCAAAGGCCTCGAGCATACTTTCCCGATGATCGGTGGCAGTCACTTCAAGGTTTTCGATCCAGGCAATGAAATACTCGGCGTCGCTGTAGCGCTCGTCTCGGATCGCGTCCTTCGACTTTGCCTGAAACACAGTGAGCTGACGACGCATGAGGCAATAGCGTCGAAACGCCTTCACAAACTGCTCGTAGCTCTGCTCATCTTCAGGTGCCATATGCGTTCGCCGCGCCGATGAAATCTTCTCTCCTCCGGACTCGCCTCACATGGCTATGTGACCGGCGGCCAGATAATATTCTGCGTCCTTCCGATTTTTATCGACTGCAAATGACGCATGTAACTGTACGGCAATTTTAAGTTGTACTTCTTAAAAATCTCGTCGATATACAATTAAAAGTAGAGCTACTTTCGAAGAGCCTTAGCGTTAGTTGCGGTGTGAGTTGGGGGGCGTCTGGTGTCGGATGAGGTTTGGAGACAACACGCGACGGCAAATGAACTGCTGGCATTTGAGCATGACTTCAGTTCCAGGTTTGAGCTTCAGCTCAGATGCCGAAAATCAACCGCGAACGCCTTATCTGACCTTGATGTTCTAACCCTTCTCCTGGAACCAGCCTGCAGATCGGATGGCGCCCATACGATCGCTCGCAATCTTCTTCTGGCCTTTGGATCCCTGCCGGGCGTCCTCAGCGCAGCACGGCACAGACTTTTGCAAGTTGAGGGGGTCGACCAGCGTCTTGCAGATATACTGGTCATAGCGCGCCAGTGTGCCTTGCGATGCACCCGTTCCGAGGTGTCCAACAGATGCGTGATCGAGTGTTGGACGGATCTTCTCACCTACCTCCAGACAGCGATGGGCAACCTGCGCCGCGAACAGTTCCGCGTCGTTTTTCTGAACAAGAGAAATGAAGTGATTGTCGACGAGGTTTTACAGGAGGGAACCGTCGACCATACGCCGGTCTATCCCAGGGAAGTTATGCGTCGCGCGCTCATGCATCACGCTTCTGCACTTATCCTCGTTCACAACCATCCGTCAGGCGATCCCACGCCGTCGCAGGCCGATATCTTGATGACACATAGGCTTGTGGAGGCGGCGGAGGTCTTTGAAATCTCAATCTATGACCACATCATCGTCGCTGAAGGGCTGTCGGTATCGTTTAAAGGATTGGACTTGATATGAGCATTCCTGCCATTCGATACCATCTCGCGCCCCGGTTAAACTCTCTTACTAGCTTTTGCGAAGAAGAACAGCGTAACGCAGAAGACCTGCCACCTTTACCAAGGCTCCCGTCCAACCAGCGATAGCGCCAGAATAGGCGTTAACGCCTGAGCTCACATGACCAGCAGTAGCGGTGTTGCTTGACACAATTGAACCCTTAGCTTCACTGTCAATTATTACATCTTATAGTTACATATCTTCCCTTTGGACGTCATCAAAAAAATTACTGACGTATGATAAATCAATAGAAATAACGGTTGAATTGCAATAAAAATAAATGATCTATAACTATTATAAAACTCTCCATCGGTATTAAATCCATATATAAAGAATGGTGAAAGCGTAATTACAAAGAAAAAGTTATAAAGTATTATTGAAATGCAATTATTAAAGAGAATTTCAAAACCTAATATAGATGGAATATTCTGATCCCATAATCGCCCATATTTAAATACTGCAACGAATGTGTCAGATTTTGAAATATCACTTGAATGCAATAAAACCTGCACCCACTTAAATAAAATGTGCAATGCTAGCATGAGAATCGCAATAGTTCCCGAAACACTCTCGAATTCATAGCACCAAGAGAAGACATAAGTCGCCGTAAGAAAGAGTACGATAGGTGCGACGTGAGGGAGAACGCGTTTATAGGTCTGCTTTTTTGAACAATGGCTCAATACATCGAGAGAAAATTTAATCTCAAACAACAACAAAAATAAAAATAAAAAAAATGACTGAACATCACCATCCCTATGAATCATAAATATTAGCAAAATCACACTAATAGAACAGAAAAACAGAGGAACTGACAAAAAATAAAGAACACGCACTATATTACAACTCCACACCAATCAATAATTGCATTCTTCTGATATTTAGATATGCGATCTGATCGAATTCAGTGTGGAAATTAAATCAAAACACAAGTTATTGCATAAATTTTACCAAAACTATGCGTTCACTCACCCTTTTTCAAAGCCAATCTTAAATCGATGTAAATGCATGAAAGCAACCTAAAATAGCTAGTGCTTTACCTTACTCAACAGAAAGCTGCTAACAACCTTACAGCTTTACGAAAAACAGAAGCGCCAACGTGTTAGGCAATGCGACAGATGTCGTTTCGGGAGGTCGCCCGGGTCACGGGCACCACCGAGACCCTTGCCCGAAAACACATGGTCGAGGCACACAGGATCCTGGCTAAACTTCCCCTGAACGATCATTGAGTTTCGGCGGAACGGTCCGGCGCGCTATTTAAAATATAGTAATAATTGCAATGTTAAAAATTACAATCTCTGATCAACATCAGCCCGAACGTTTGCCGGAGCCTGGCGCGTTTTGGGCTTCTTCCAGATCCTGCGAAATTCTTAGCTCAAGCCAGGGGAACAGCGCCCTAAGCTCGCTCTCATCGGCCGGGTTTCTGGCAGCTGCCACCAACTCATTGTAACGGGACACCGTCTCGGCCAGATGCGCATCAGAAGGCAACGTCACACCCTTCGCCTTGTGGCTCTCGTGAACCAGCTTACCGGTTTCCTTGAAGATATTAGACTGGACCATCGGCTTGCCATCGTCGGTAACGGATGCATCGGACTCGGGCGGGCCGCCGTCCAGAAACATCGGACCGTGGCCGGATATCAGCCAATCTCCATTGACGCCAAACTGCTCGCGATAAGCCAATAGAACATTGGCATCCGGTACGCTGTCGCCGCGCTCGTAGTTCGCCAGAGAACTCTGCCCAATACCAAGTTTTTTCGAAAACTCAGCTCGCACCGGATCGCCCAAGCGATGACGAACATCCCGAAGGCGTTGGGCCAGTTCTGTTTTTATTGTCTCTGGTCGCGCCATAACCGCCGAACTAATAAAAACAATAATTGGGTTTACAAAGCCCAATATTTGTTTTAATACCTGGTTGTAGAAGGCAGCACATGCAGCCCGCGATTGCGTTTTCACCTCGACATAGGCCGTCTGTTTTTACAGGCCGGCGCCGCCGGAGATATCCGATGACCGGAAAACTATGGGATAAACACGCCATCAAAGCCGAATTGCATCGCCAGGGCATGACCCTGACGGCTCTCGCAGAGCGAGAAGGCATTAATCCCAAATCATTCCGGGGTGTCTGGTCAAGAACCCATCGCAAGGCAGAAGCAGCCCTGGCCAAGTTTCTTGGCGAACCGGTCGAGCTTCTCTTTCCGGACCGCTACCCCATTCGAACATCCCGCATTCTGTCTACCAAATACGAAGCTGAGTCTGCTAGCCCGAAGAAGTGCTCTGAGTGCTCCTCTTCTGGCACCGCAGCAACCAAGGCCGCGTAAGGTGGCCCGCGCCGATGATACGGCAGGTCCGGTTTCGGACGCAGCGGCTTCAACAGCACCTGCAGCGACCAGCCGAGTTTGCCCCCCTCGCCTGCCCCATGCAACGCCGAAACCCGCTGTCCAATTCGACATGCTGGATGCGATGCATCATCCGTTTCACGGGACAGGCCGCAAGACCGCGCATTGGCGCGAAACCGCCTTCATGCTTGGGGCGATCCACGCTGGTTCCGCTTTGACGATGAGGATGGCGAAACCTTGCTCTTGCGCGCGCCCGGTCAGGACGAGCCCCTCAAACCCTATGGCTGGATCACGCATTGTGCGAAGGCGAAATCCGGGCTGCCAATCCGGGGCGGTCTGGCGCGGGGCGCTGCCTGGTCCTTCCTCTTCAAGTCCTTCTCCCTGAAAGACTGGGCGATCTTCGTTGAGGCCTATGGCCAGCCTTTGAGGCTTGGCAAATACGGCGCCGGAGCGAGCGAAGCGGACAAGGACAAGCTGCTGCGCGCCGTTGCCAACATCGGCACGGACTTCGCCGCGGTTGTTCCCGAAAGCATGGCGATCGAGTTCATTGAGGCCAGCCTCACCGGCTCGCATGAGCTTTATGAAAAGCGCGCCGACTGGCTGGACCGGCAGGTCTCCAAGCTGGTGCTGGGCCAGACGGCAACGACCGATGCCATCGCTGGTGGCCATGCAGTGGGCCGGGTGCATGACGAGGTGCGCGCCGACATTGAGGATGCGGATGCCCGGCAGATTGCAGCAACGCTGAACCGGGACCTGGTGCGGGCGCTCATCGATCTCAACTTCGGGCCGCGGCGCAGCTACCCGAAGATCTCGATCGGGCGACCGGATGAGATCGACACGGATGCCCTAGTCAAGAACGTGGTGGCACTGGTGCCGATGGGATTGAAGGTCGGCATGTCGACCATGCGCGATCATCTGGGATTGCCTGATCCTGATCCGGACGAGGAACTGCTTGGGCTGCAAGCAGGAAGTTCCGCGCCCGAAGATCAGGATCAGAAAGATCCTTCTACGCAGGCGATCGCATTGCGGACAGTCACAGCCGGGGCACAAGTGTTGCGCCCGGACGATGCAGTCGACCGGGCGGTGAACGCCATCCTGGACGATCATGGCTGGGAGCCGCTGGTCGGGCCGGTGATCGAAGGCCTGGATGAAGAGCTGGCCGGAGCCGAAAGCCTGGAGGATGCAAAGGCCATCCTTGAGCGGCGGATCGAGGTGCTTGGGGTGACTGCCTTTGCCGACACGCTGGCGCGGCTCAGCTTTGCCGCACGGCTTGCTGGTGAAACCGATGAGGATGTCAGCTGATCATGGTCGACTTTCTGCCCCTGCCGCCGCGCGATGCAATCCGGGCGCTTGAGGCGCGGGGAAAGACACTGTCGCCGACGTTCGCCTGGCAGGACGTCTATGCGGATGATCACGCCGCCATGTTCACCGTCGCCAAGTCCGCCGGCCATGACATTCTTCAGGACATCTGGAACGCGCTTCTAACTGCCCTTGAACAAGGAGAAACCTTCGAGACCTTCTCCCGCCAGCTGAAACCGCTCCTGGTCCGCAAGGGCTGGTGGGGCGAAGCGATCGAGGTTGATCCGCAAACCGGGGAAGAGGTGCGTGTCCGGCTCGGGTCCTTGCGGCGACTCCGGACGATCTTCGATGTGAACATGCGGGTGTCTTATGCCACCGGGCACTGGAGCCACTTCGAGCGGCTGAAGGTGGCGCGGCCCTATCTTCGTTATGTAGCGGTTCAGGACGGGCTGACACGGCCAGAGCATCAAAGGCTTCACAATCTGGTGCTGCCAGTCGATGATCCGTTCTGGGATGTGTTTGCGCCGCCGAACGGCTGGAACTGCCGCTGCACCCTGCAGAGCTTGTCGGAGCGGGATATTGCGAAGCTAGAGGCAGCTGGTGACGTGCTGCGGTTCGAAGCGCCGGTGGTGACCATGCGGGCCTGGACGAACAAGAGGACCGGGGAAGTTCGCCAGGTTCCGGACGGGGCGGATCCCGGGTGGGATTACAATCCGGGCAAGGCGGGGCACGCGGAGACGGCGCGGCGGCTCGAGGCAGAGACTGGGATGGAATTTGGAGAGCTGTGAAAAACGGCCGTGGAGCGCGATGGAGGGGTTCAGGGCATCATCGACGCGGGAAAATGCTGGCGGGCGTTCTGAGGTGTTTTAAGGCGGGTTAAATTTGATAACAAAAAGCCAGCGCCGGAGCGCTGGCCTTATCTGGTGCATATCTCAGCTTGTTAACGGCTGGACTGTGTTTTCTGAACAATCGAATTATTGCCAATTCCCTAAATTTCGTCAATCCTAAAAACAACTAGGGGGCGAAATGAAAATCTTAACCACTCTTGGTCTTGATCTCGGTACGAACTCACTCGGCTGGGCCCTTATCGAAACCACCGGAGAACCGGGCCAAAGGGAGCAAGGACGGATCGTCGATATAGGCGCTCGGATTTTCTCCCAGTCCGAAATGGCTGGGCGCGATCCGAAATCGCAGACCTCACTCGCGGTTGCCCGGCGTGAGGCTCGGGGGATGCGACGTCGGCGTGACCGTTACCTGAAGCGGCGCAAACGTTTGCTGGCGCTTTTGACCGACAGCGGGCTCATGCCCGCAGATGAAGACGAGCGCAAAAAGCTGCTTAAACAAACTTCGGATAGCGCGGGCGGCAATCTGGAAACATCCGTCTACGCGCTGCGGGCCAAGGCTCTGGACACCGTCCTGACGCCTTACGAGCTGGGCCGAGTGCTGTTTCAGCTCAACCAGCGCCGGGGCTTCAAGTCCAACCGAAAAACCGACAGTAACGACGCCGAACAAGGCAAGATCGCCGAGGCGATTACAAAACTCGAAGCCGAGATGCTGGAGGATGACGCCCGCAGCTTTGGCGAATGGCTGCACAAGCGGCGTTTGGCTGGGTTATCGGTGCGGGCGCGGATGACCAGCGACGGCAAGGCTTACAGTTTTTATCCCTCCCGCGCGGTGCTGGAGCGGGAATTCGACAGGATCACGCGGAAGCAGCAGAGTTTCCACCCAGAACTGTTAAGCGATGAGCTTGTCGATGAACTCCGCGAGGCGATTTTCTATCAGCGGCCACTGAGGCCGGTGCTGCCGGGGAAATGCTCCTACAATCCGGCGGAAAGCCGCGCGCCGAAAGCCCATCCCCTGTTCCAGACCTTCCGCCTGTTGAAGGAAATCAACGAGCTGGAGATCGTCGACGAGGATCAGCAGCACTGGAAACTTTCCCCGGATCAGCGGGACACACTGGTGCTGCTCCTGCGCACCAGCCTTACCAAACAGGGCAAAGCGCCTTTTTCCAAATTGCGAAAGGCACTGAAGCTCGGCAAGGAAATGCGGTTCAACAAGGAAAGCGACAACCGCAAGGATCTTGACGGTGACGTTGTCGCCTTCCGCCTGTCGCAGCCGGAGTGTTTCGGTAATACCTGGAGCACCCTGCCGCTGGAACGCCAGGCGGAAATCACCGAGAAACTGCGCACAGCGACGGACACGGAGAAGCTGGTCGACTGGCTGCGTTTCGAGTGCGGACTGGACGCAGACAGGGCGCGCAATGTTGCCGATAAGCCCATGCCAACCGGCTTCGGCCGCCTTGGGGCTACAGCGCTTGCCACCCTCATCGACGAAATGCGGCACGGGGTCGACGACAAGGGATTAGTTATCACCGAAGCGGAGGCCGCCATCCGGGCCTATGGACGGACGAATTCGGAGACCGATCCAAACCGGTTAGGATTGTCTATTCTGCCAAAATATCAGGAAGTGCTGGAACGGCATATCCCGCCGGGCACCGGCGAGAAGGTGGACGAAAAGGATCCTGCCTGGGACGAGGCGATGGGGCGGATCACCAATCCGACGGTACATATCGCGCTGAACCAGCTCCGCCGGGTAGTCAATGCGCTGATCAAAAAGCATGGCAAACCAGATCGGATCGCCATCGAGCTTGGCCGCGACCTAAAATTGAACGAGCAAAAACGCAACGAGGCGAACAAACGGATCGGCGAGAATACGCGAGCGGCAATCAAACGTTCGCAAGCCCTGACCGAAACGCACAAACAAACTGATAATGGTTACAACCGGTTGCGGCTTAAGCTTTGGGAAGAGCTGAACCCAGACCAGCCGCTCAACCGAGCCTGCATTTATTGCGGCAACGCGATCAACGCGGAAAAGCTGTTCAACGGCGAGACCGATGTCGATCACATCCTGCCACGTTCGAAGACACTGGATGACAGCCAGGGCAACAAGATCCTGTGCTGCACCGCCTGCAACCGCGAGAAGGGCAGCTTGCCTCCGGCCGACGTGCCGCAATGGCGGGACCGTTACGGCGAGATCCTTGCCCGCGCCATCGTACTGCCGAAAAACAAGCGTTGGCGCTTCGCGCAAGACGCCATGGCGCGCTTCGGCGACGAGGCGGAGTTCCTCGCCCGGCAAGTCACTGACATGCAATATATCTCGCGGCTGGCCCTGACCTATTTGGCGCAGCTTTACGACGCGGAAGAGACGGACATCGACGGTGTGTTTCGCCGCCACTCCCGGGTGCGCGCCCTGCCCGGCCGCATGACCGAAATGCTGCGCAGGAACTGGGGTCTCAACGAGCTCCTCCATGACCACAATTACACCGATCCGGCCAAACCGAAAAACCGGATGGACCACCGCCACCATGCGATTGACGCCGCCGTAATAGCCTGCACCTCAAGGTCACTGATCCAGAGGCTAGCGAGTGCATCGGCGAAAGCGGAGGCCGACGGAGCCGAGCGCCTGGCGGGACAAGTGGCCGAACCGTGGACCGACTTTCGCGATGAGCTGCGCGATAAGGTGCAAGCCATCGTGGTCAGCCATAAACCCGATCACGGCACGGTTTCGCGCGCTGGCTACGACAAAGGGCGGGGTCAGACGGCCGGTAAGCTGCACAATGACACGGCTTATGGCTATACCGGAGAAAAGGACAGCAAGGGCAACGAGCTGGTGGTGCGCAGGATTCCCATCTCCAGCTTTACGAAGCCCGCCGACATCATGCTGATCCGCACCAACGAATATGACCATTCAGAGCTTCGCGACAGGCTTTACGGAGCAACGCGCGATCTGGAGGGCAAAGCCTTTGAGGCTGCGGTCCAAAACTTCGTCGAGACCGACGTGAAGTTCAAGGGCATCCGCCATGCGCGGATCGTCGAGCCGTTGAAGACCATTCCGGTGCGTGACAGGTACGGGAGGCCTTACAAGGGCTACAAAGGAGACAGCAACCACCGATACGACGTCTGGCAGACCTTGGATGGGAAATGGAAGGCGGAAGTGGTCTCCACCTTCGATGCACACCGACCAGGCTGGACGTCATCGGTCAAAGTCAACAGTCCGGCAGCAAAGAAAGTTCTGAGTTTACAGCAGGGCGATTGCCTGGTGCTTGATACAGAAGATGGCCAGCGGCTTTGCAGAGTCGTCAAATTCGCCGAAAGCGGGACCCTCACACTTTGCGACCACAATGAAGCTGGCCCGCTCAAAAGCCGTGACTCGGATAAGAGCGACCCATTCAAATATGTCTATCGGAGCGCAACCAGTCTTAAACGCGACAGGGCGCGTCAGGTCCGCGTGGACGAAATCGGACAGGTTTTCGACCCTGGCGCTTGGTGGGAAAAATCGCCTGATTAACCAAGGGTAAAGATATAAGAAGTGGCCGACCGCATTCGGCGATATCTTCCAATAATGCAACGTGTGGTAGATTTATCTTCCGATGGCCTTCACGTCGCCATCCATCGAGGGTTTCTCACCGTCTCGAAAGACCGCGAGGAGCAGGGTCGCGTCGCGCTTGACGATATCAACGGGGTTATCGCTCATGCGCACGGATTAACTTGGTCGAACACAGTATTCACCCGGCTTGCGGAACGCTCTGTTCCAATCGTTCTTTGCGCACAGAACCATGCACCTGTCGCCTGTGTCTGGCCAATTGAAGGCAATCACGCGCAGGGAGCAAAGCTGAATGCTCAGGCAAACGCCCCAAAACCTCTGATGAAACGGCTCTGGCGCGACATCGTGTTTGCGAAGATTCAAATGCAAGGCGCCATCCTTGCCTCTACCGGGGCTGAAGCTGGCGCCTTCGATATGCTGGCCCGCAAGGTGCGCTCTGGCGATCCAGAAAATGTGGAGGCCCAGGCAGCGCGGCGGTACTGGCGAGCAATGATGGGGCCTGGTTTTCGCCGGGACACGGGAGGCGATGACATTAATGCCCTGCTCAACTACGGTTATACCATTCTGCGGGCGATTGTCAGCCGCGCGATCTGCGCGGCTGGCCTTCATCCAACCATTGGGCTGCATCATTCCAACCGGGGCAATTCCTTCGCGCTAGCCGACGACCTAATGGAACCCTACAGACCCTTGGTGGATCGGTTAGTCTATAACCTGCGTCAGCAAGGGCAGGATGAGGTAACGCAAGAAGCGAAACAAATTCTTGTCGAACTCACATCTTTCGACCTTGAGAGCTCGCAGGGCCTCAGTCCCCTCTATGTGCATGTGACGCGCCTCGCCCAGCAATTGGCGGCCGTGTACCAGGATGGCTCCGGAAAGCTTGAATTGCCGTCGTCGCCCTCGCCGCTAGTTCTGTCCGGCCTTGGACATAGAGGGCAGCAAGAAACATGACCACCCTTTACACGCAAAAACGGGGAGAGCGGACCGAACCAACCCATTTGTCCGCTTATAGGCTGATGTGGATGCTTGTCACTTTCGACCTGCCGGTGGAGACAAAAAAACAACGGGCGGCAGCCACCAAATTCCGCCAGTTTCTGCTGGACCAAGGCTTTGAAATGAGCCAGTTTTCAAATTACCTGAGGCTAGTGAACGGACAGGAGCAATTCGAAACCCATGTGCGGCGCATCGAATCGAACTTGCCCGACCGGGGTGACATTTTCATATTTCAATTTACGGATCGTCAGTATGAAAACATCGTCCGTTTCAGCGATCAATCGCGCCGAGAACGCAAGAAAAATCCGTGTCAGATCGCTCTCTTCTAATGGGATTGCCATGAATTTTGTGCGGCTGGAGGCCCAACTCGCCTTTAAAATCAGCGAACTGGACCTCCATCTAGTGTAGCCGTTCAGAAAACACAGGCCAACCGCAACGAGAACGCCCTGCGCTCATTGGCGCTTTTGAGTGTAGCCGTTCAGAAAACACAGGCCAACCGCAACGGACTGTTGTCGGTTGGGCGAAGCGGGTGCAGTGTAGCCGTTCAGAAAACACAGGCCAACCGCAACGTTTCCGCGGCGCTGAACAAGTAAACTAACAGTGTAGCCGTTCAGAAAACACAGGCCAACCGCAACGGAACACTGGCTACTACGAGACCCTGGCAGAGTGTAGCCGTTCAGAAAACACAGGCCAACCGCAACATGCAGGCGGAGCGACGGTGAGTTGCATCAAGTGTAGCCGTTCAGAAAACACAGGCCAACCGCAACTGTCCTGGTCACCTGCCTCGCCAGAGAATTAGTGTAGCCGTTCAGAAAACACAGGCCAACCGCAACTCGGCAATCGCAAAGGCTGCGACGGCCAAGAGTGTAGCCGTTCAGAAAACACAGGCCAACCGCAACCAACGCGATTGCCATGCGGATTGCAATCCTAGTGTAGCCGTTCAGAAAACACAGGCCAAAACTTCCCACACGCTGGGGGAATGACGTCTTCCCGCCTCGGTTGCGATGGTTGCACCCATGGCAACCACCGTCAACAGTCCCCGTCCTGACACCCACCTGATCGCCGCCAGCGACGCCGTCGCCGTGCCTTCAGACATGACGGCCTGGATCAAGCTTCTGCCCGCCGGCAGCTTCACTTGCCGGGATGGGCGCGGTCCATTCCATGCGGGCGACAGTACCGCGCTACAGGCGATCCTCACCCACACACAGAGCCTGCTCGCCGCCACCGAGATGATGGTCGATTACGATCACCAGAGTATCTTCGGTGCGGTCGAGGGCGTTGGCGGCACCGCCAGGGCGGCCGGCTGGATCAAGCGTTTCGAGATCCGGGATGACGGCATCTATGGCCAGGTTGAATGGACCGAGGCGGCCAGCGCCGCGATCAAGGCGCGCGAGTACCGCTACATCTCTCCCCTGTTCACCGTCGAGAAGACCACGGGCAAGGTCATGGCCCTGCGCAATGCGGCCCTGGTCAACATGCCGGCGCTGGATCTCGAGGCGATTGCCGCCCGTTTCTCACCATCCAAATTTTCAATGGAGCGGAATGCGGGCGGAAAACCGGCGTCCACTTTTCCTCATCCCGCTCAAACCCAGGACACCCCCATGGAACAGATTGCCATTGCGCTCGGCCTGGCCGAGACGGCGAGCGAGGCTGAGATCCTTGCCGCCATCGTAGCGACACAGCAGAGCCACGCGGCGATTGCCGCCGCTGCTGGCCTAAAGCCCACGGCCACAAGCGATGACATCACCGCCGCGATCAAACTGGCAACGGCGACAGCGACGCCCGATCCGACCAAATACGTTCCCATCGACCAGGTCACCGCCATGCAGGCCGATCTGAAGGCTCTCAAACAAGAGCATGACAGCGAGAAGGCCGGGCAGCTGGTCGCAGCCGCGATCGAAGCAGGCAAACTATCCCCGGCGCTGAAGGACTGGGGCATGGAGCTATGCCTAGCAGATCCGGCCAAGTTCGAGACCTTCACCGCCTCGGCTCCCACCCTCACCGGCCCACAGTTGGGTTCAGCGAAAAAAGACACCGGCGATCCGGCCCTGGATGACAGCGACCTGCAGGTCGTAGCCCAGATGGGTCTTTCAGCGGACGCTATGATCGCCTCGAAGAAGGACCTCGGCTGATGACTGCTCTCGCTACAGACCGCAACACAAGGGAACGCTCCGGCGACCGGCGCGAGTTCCCGGTTGCCGCCTCCGCGGTGATCTACGCCGGGGCGCTGGTTGCTTTGAACGCAACCCGCCTCGCTGTGCCCATGACGACCTCCACAACGCTGCTGGCGGTCGGTCGCTGCGAAGGCCGGATGGACAATTCGGCCGGCGCTGATGGCGACCTCGACGTGCGCGTCGGTGTCGGCATCTACCGCTTCGCCAATTCGGCTGCAGCCGACGAGATCACCGCCAGTGACATCGGCAAGACCTGCTACGGCGTCGACGATCAGACCGTGGCACTCACCGATGGCACCGGAACGCGCTCGGCAGCTGGAACCATCTTCGACGTCGACGCCCAGGGCGTCTGGGTCGACTTCCGTTAGAGCAAGCGAGGCCCCGGATCAGGTCCGGGGCGGCACCAAGCAAGCTTCACCGTCCCGGCCTTGAGCCGGGACCTGCCGACAATGAGATGAGAGGCGGGCCCTCCCGCACCAACGAACGGAGTTCATGAGAGATGGACATCAACAGCCAGACGCTGCAGTCGGCCTATATCGGCTTCAACGCATCTTTCCAGCGCGGCCTCACCGAGGCCACCTCCATGTATGGCAGCGTGGCGACCACCGTCACCTCGACCACCCGCGAAAACGAATATGGCTGGCTGGGCAAGTTCCCCCGGTTCCGCGAATGGGTCGGCGACCGTGTGATCGCCTCCCTGCAAAAGCACGGCTATTCGATCCGCAACAAGTCCTATGAGAACACCATCGAGGTGGACCGGGATGATTTCGACGACGACAACCTGGGGATTTATGCGCCGGTCTTCACCCAGCTGGGCATGTCCGCAACAACATTCCCGGACGAGCTGGTCTGGCCGATGCTGCCAGCCGGTTTCTCCACACCCTGCTACGACGGCCAGTATTATTTCGACACGGATCACCCGGTGCTGGATGCCAATGGCGATGTCACCTCGGTCGCCAACACGGACGGCGGCTCTGGCACGCCTTGGTACCTGATCGATGCGAGCCAGGCGCTGAAGCCGATCATCTACCAGGAACGGAAGGCCTTCGGGAACCTGGTGCGCAAGGACCGGGAAGACGACGACAACGTCTTCATGAAAAAGCAGTTCCTCTATGGCCTCGATGGCCGGGCGAACGTCGGATACGGCTTCTGGCAGATGGCCTGGGGCTCAAAGCAGACGCTGGACGCTGCCCATTATGAGGCCGCCCGCGTTGCCCTGCACAGCCTGAAGGCCGACTACGGCAAGCCGCTTAACATCAAGCCCCGGCTTTTGATCGTGCCGCCGTCGCTCGAAGGCACGGCCCGCAAGCTTGTCGGCAACCAGCTGACCACCGGCGGAGAAACCAACCAGTGGTATGGCACCGCCGACGTGATGGTCGTGCCCTGGCTGGCTTGAGTTTGAAACGAGCGCGGTGGTTTGTCTTGTCCTCACGGGCGTAGTCCTCCGGCCATTGTCCCGAATTGGGCACGGCATAAGCCGTGGCGGCCAGTCGGCCTTGCGGCGCTTAGCACCGAAATGCCCTTCGCAATTCAATCATTTTGGAGACCACGGCCATGTCCGATGAAACGAATGTCCCGGCGACAACGACGGCAACAGGTGCCCCATCGACCAAAACGCCTGAACCGGCTGCCAAACCCGCCGCCAAAAAAACCACAAAGGCAAAAGAGTCCCCGGCTGCCAAACCTGTGTCAGCACCGAAGATGGTCCTGCGGATCACCGCCAAGCCGAAGGCCGGGTTCCGCCGCTGCGGTGTTCATCATCCAGCCGAGCCGGTCGACTATCCGGCTGACGCCTTTGACGCGCAACAGATCGCGATCCTGAAGGCTGATCCCAGCCTGGTGGTCGAAGAGCCCGAAGCGCAAAGCGCTTAATAAATGGGGAATGGTTGATGGCCTATGCCACGCAACAGGATCTGATCGACCGGTTCGGTGAAGAAGAGCTGGTCCAGCTCACCGACCGGACCAACCTGCCCGCATCGACCATCGATGCGGATGTGGTCACGGCCGCGCTCAGTGACGCAGAAGCCCTGGCGGACAGTTACCTTGCCAAACGATACCGGCTGCCACTCGACCCGGTTCACGACGTCCTGACCCGAACCGTCGTCGATATCGCCCGTTACTTCCTCCATGGACGCAGAACCGACAAGGACGATCCGGTCACGAGAGACTACGGACAGGCGCTTGCCTGGCTGAAGGATGTGGCCAAGGGCCTCGTTGAACTCGATGCCGCCGGGATTGCTCCGGATCAGAATGGCGACGGTCAGGTCCAGGTGTCCGCCCCAGACCGGGTCTTTTCCCGTGGCAGTCTTTCGGACTTTTAGGAGGCCTCATGACCGGTGTCCGTCAGTCCATCACCATTGAAGATGCCGAGGTCAATGCCGTCCTGACCCGCGTTGCCGATGCTGGCGGTGACACGTCTGCGCTGATGGCGGAGATCTCCGGCGCCATGCTGTTTTCCGTGCAACGTCGGTTCGAAACGGAGAGGGCCCCGGATGGCACGCCTTGGCAGCGGCACGCGCCACGGACAGCAAAGGCACGCCTGAAGCGATCCCGCAAGAACGCGCCAGTCACGCCGAAAATTTTGCGCGACAGCAATCGCCTTTATTCCTCGATCATCAGCGAGGCGAGTTCGGATGAGGCGGCGGTTGGGACGAACCTGGTTTATGCCGCCATTCATCAGGCTGGCCGAACGGTCACCCAATATCCCCAGTCGCGGATGGTGCGGTTTCGCAAAGTGGGACGTCAAACGCGCTTTGCCAGACAAGCCCACAAGCGAGCCTATGACCGGCCTGTCACCTATGGCGCGCGGACCATCGTCATCCCTGCCCGGCCTTATCTTGGGTTTTCCGACACCGACCAGACAGAAATCCTTGCGATCGCCGAGGCGCACTTTGAGGCCGCTATCAGTGATGTGGATCGGGGGGCCGCATCATGAGCCTGGTTCCGGAGATTATTGCCCGTTTGAAGTCCGTTGAAACACCTTTCAAAGCCGTGTCAGGCGCAGCTGATTTTGCGCTTGTCGAGAAGCGCCGGCTCGGATCACCCGCTGCCTTTGTCATGGTGGCCGAGGAAGTCGCCGGCGACAACGAGCGGATCAATGGCAGCGTTTTGCAGCGGCTGGAAACCGATGTGGCCGTCGTCATCATTGCAGACAACTTGAGCGACGCGCGCGGAGGCGCTGCCGCCGACGACATCGAAGATCTCAAGAGCTTCGTTCGGGCGCAGCTGATCGGCTTTGAGCCAGAGGCAGCTGAAGAGCCGCTCACCCACATCTCCGGCAAGCTACTGAAAGCGCGCGGCGGCACGGTCTGGTTCGAGGACCTCTATGCCGCTGCGTCCTACCTGGAGGAACAGCCATGATCGGCAAGACCTATCAGCCTCGCATTGGTGGCCGCTACATCCGCGATCCCAAAACAGGGAAGCCTGTGAGGGAAAAGGAAACGGCGCCGAAGGCACCGCAAGGCCGACCGGCCGTCGCACCTGATGCCGCGCCTGCTTCGGAGGAGCATTCCAATTTTGTTCAGCCAAAGAAGCTGAACGGGCCGAAGCGCGACACGTCCGTGACGACATCACAGGAGACCTAGCTTATGCGCAAGTTCAAGAAGCTCGCCTGTCTCGCGAAGATCGAGACGGTCTATGGCACAGACAGTGTTCCCCTGGCCGCCAACGCGATCCAGCTGTCGGATGTGACGCTGACACCGCTGGCGGGCGAGGATGTGTCGCGTGATCTGCTGTTGCCCCATCTGGGTCACCAGGGCATCGAGCTGACCGGCAATTACATGCAGCTGGAGTTCGCCGTGGAGTGTGCCGGCGCGGGCGCTGCCGGGAACGTGCCTGGCTATGGCGTTCTGCTGCGCGCCTGTGGTCTGTCGGAGACCATCGATCCGGGTGTGTCGGTGGTTTATGAACCGGTGTCGGACGGCGAGGAAGCTGTCTCGATCTACTACCACCATGACGGCGTCCGCCATGTTGCGCTTGGGTGCCGGGGAACCTTCCAGGTGGAATTCGCCCCGCGCCAAATCCCGCGTTTCAGGTTCAACATCATGGGACTGCTCGGCACGGTCACCGATCAGGCTCTGCCGGCGGCAGATCTGTCAGCGTTCCAGAAGCCGGTGCCTGTCTCCAAGGCCGCAACCAGCCTGTCACTCCATGGGGCTGACCGGATTGCGGAAAGCATCTCGATTGATCTGGGTGTCCAGGTCGAACCGCGGTTTCTGATCGGTGATGAACGCATGCAGCTGACCGATCGGCAGAGCACTGGAACCGCAGTCGTGGAAGCCAAGTCCATGGTGACCATCAACTGGTTCGACGTGGCAACCGCCAAGACACTGGATGCCCTTCAGGTGGTTCATGGGACAACGGCCGGGCACATCGTTCAGGTGGATGCACCGAAGGTGCAGATCGGGCGGCCAAGCCAAGCCAAGGCCAGAGCCAGAACATTCTCAACTATTCCCTGCCGCTGATGTTCGTGCCCGACGCGGGAGACGACGAGCTCGTCATCACTGTGAAGTAGGAGGCTTTGATGCAATTCCGCCTGTCAGACACATACGCCTTCTGGTGGCCTGTGACGGTCAAAATGCCGGATCCGGAGAAGCCCGGGAAGGTCCTGGACCAGAGTTTTGAAGCCCAGTTTTTGATGATTGGCAGCGAGCGCCTTGCAGCACTGGATGGCGAAGGCGGTGATCAACACGCCGTCCTGAAGGAGGTCTGGACGGACTGGCGCGGCGTTGAGGACGACGAGGGATCCGAAGCCGATTTCTCGGATGAGGCCCGCGATCGCTGTCTTGATTATGCCCATGTGCGGCTGGCGCTTTACACCGCCTATCTGGAAGCCAGCAGTGGCCGTGCTGCTCAAAACACTCAGGCACCAAAGGTAAAAAACTGATGGCGGCCGCGCGGGCCTGGGCCTTCGCACGGCGCGGCCTGATTGATCCCGAAGTGTCTCTACAGCTGGATCGCGAGACGGCCTCGGACTTCGCCGCCCTGGGCGTCGCCGTTCCCGCTGCCGAGATCAGTGAGCCTGAAGCCTTTGACGTCTGGCGCTGCAACTGGCGGAGCGTGACCGCTTTTCTGTCTCTGGAGACCCAGTGGCGGGTGGCAGCCGGGCCAGCTGGTTTTGCCTTTCTGGGACTGGATTACACAGCGGCCAAATCAGCCTTCAGCGGCCGCAGCCGGCGCGCCTGGCAGAGCCTGCTGGCAGATCTCCAGATCATGGAGCGTGCGGCCCTGCCGATCCTGAACGGGGAGCGCACATGACGCGCGGTTCTGTTGTCTCCCCCCTTGAGGGTGAGATGCCCCTGAGAAGGGGCAGAGGGGGGCTTTTTTGATGCCTTCCCGGACGCAGCGCAGCGGAGATCCGGGATCCAGTAATGTGCAGAGCGGTGGGGAGGTTCAGCGCCACAACACCCACAGACCGTCATCCCCGACTTGATCGGGGATCCATGCCGTTTCCGGGCGGCGAGGGAAATTTAGAAGGATCAGGCCGCGTGTAGCGCCCCTCCACAGCCAAAGATTGATTGGCAATCTAGATCCGTGCACATTGGTTGCAAGTGAAAACTTGGGATAGGAAAACTATGCGCATAGAAGTCGCCCAAGCGCCGGAAACCAGCGGTGCAAACAAAAAAAAGGGGGACCTACTACAGGAATTTTCACGAGAGTTCGCTGCTACTCGGGACCTAAGGATTATCGAAGAGCTGCGCACAGCATCTTCAGAGATCGATTTGCACTGCGAAGATCCTAGTACAGGTGAAACCATTTACATGGAATGCAAGGCACATCGAGATCCATTGTCGAAGAGAGAGCTGACAAATCTTATCGGGGTAGTTTATGGAGAAGGTTATACGCAAGGGTGGTTAATTTCCACAGGTCCACTTAGCAAAGATGCAAAAGGATATCTACACAACTGGACACAAAAACCTTTACCAGAACGAGCGAAGCTCAAAGTACATTACGAGGATGAACTAGCTAATCTTCTTATAAATGCAAAGTTGGTAAAAAACCCAAATGCTTTGCAATTACACGACCATACAAAGCCGGGCCACGAAGAAGCCACATGGGTTCTTTTGGTCACAGAATTCGGAAGATTTTGGACCACACCTAGATTTATCGGTGGCGTTGCGTCTGAAGTTTACGCCTTTAACGCCTCAGATCTATCGATCATAAACGATCGAGCGCTTCTCACCCGCCTATCGAAACTTGATAGCTCATGGGCGGGCAAGTCTTTTGTTTCTGGCCTGATTAACGAACAAACGGCAACCCAGAAAAAGCTCGTAGAAGAAGCGATACCAGTCATTGAAACGGTCGAAGGTAAACGTTGGAGCGATCCTCGCCCTGCTCGGCTAAAAGATTTTGCAGGAAGAAAGAAAGAGCTAGCCGAAATTTTCGAACTTTTAGAGGATGCTCGAGAAAGCGGTTCGGGGCCACATGTATTCGCCATAACCGGCGAAAGTGGCATCGGAAAAAGCTCATTAATTACAGGTATTCGCGGAAGAACTCGGCAGAGGCCGTTCAACAAGAAATATTTTGCAATAGCGATTGACTGTAGAGCAGCGAAATCCAGAGACTATATAAATGCGGCTTTGGTAAGAAGTCTTAGCAAAGCTCGGAATTCTGGTTTTGGCGATGATGATGGTTCAGAATTTCATATCACAAATCCTGGACATCCATTGTCGAGCCCCTCAGTTACCAATTTTCTGAAATCGGTACGTAAAAACAAACAGGCAATCTGTATAATCTTTGACCAATTTGAAGAGATCTACGCCAAGCCTGAACTAGCTGATGTATTCTCAGCGGCACATGATCTTTTCATGTCTGCGGTATCCGAAGCAGGCCCATTGGTACTGGGGTTTGCATGGCGTAGTAACTTCGCCGTCCAGCAAGATCATCCTGCGTATTTTATGTGGCAAAGCTTAGTCAACTATCGGCAAGAGTTTTCATTAAAACCGCTAGAAACATCAGAAGTTAACACCGCCCTCACTACGTTTGAGAAAGAGCTAAACGAAAAACTGCGGATCGAAGCGAGGCGTCAATTGGTTGAAGCGGCTCGCGGTTATCCTTGGCATCTTAAGAAGCTTTGTATTCACCTGCTACACCAGGTCAAAGAACTTCACAAGGATCAAGCAAGCGTTGAAAACCTAAGCGTCGAAAGCTTATTTTCCAAAGATTTGCAAGGCCTGACTGATAAGCAAAAAAGTGCTTTGAGTTTTATCGCGGAGAACGCTCCGGTAGCCGCTTACGAAGTTGTTGAAGGCTATGGAGAGGCAGTTCTATCGCAGCTTGAAGACCAGCTTTTAGTTACGCGTAGCGGGGAGGTTTTAAATATTTATTGGGATATTTTTAGAGACTTCTTGTTAAATGGAACAGTTCCAAGCCTACCGCTCTCGTTTTTGCCCGCATCACCTTCAATTGCGTCATTATTGTCCGTTGCCGACGAGCTTCGTCCCAACGAAAAACGTTCCTTCGAGCAGTTAGCTAATCGTGTTCAACTCGCGCCTCGAACTGTGGCAAATATTGTTCGAGATCTATTCATAATAGGTGTAGCAAGTGGCGAATACTCGCGCCCAATCCTAAGCGAAGGCCTATCACCATCAGATCCCAAAAGCGTAGTACGTCGGGTTCGAAGCATTTTGTCTAAGCATACGCTGTTGTGGGAGCTAAAAAGTATTGAGAGGGACGGTAGCTTTACAGAAACTGAGATTTGCGAGGCCCTCGCACGAATACCTTCCATACCCGATTACGATGAAAAGAACTTAGTGCGTCATGTTAGAAAATTGACGACTTGGTTTGCGACCGCTGGCTTCCTGCAAGTGACAACCAGCGGATGGTGCCTCTCGGATGCTGGCGATGTTGACCTGTCCTATGCGGAGCAGCGTAGGCGAAGGTCAACAGGCCCCTTTAATGGCGAATCATCTCCACCGCGCGCCCTTGAAGTCTTGAAACTTATGAAACAAGAGACAGCCGTTGATCCTTTGAAAACTAAATCTGCCGGTTATACGAAGGCCTTCAATACACTCTCCAGATTTGGTTTAATAGTAAAGCTAGAGAATTCTTGGAACTACGTTGCAGCTGAAGGCGACGAGGTTGACGCTGCAGAGCTAGAGCGCCTTCATAATGCAGCGGTTAGGCAGCCTAGTCTTATCGAAGTAGTCCGTTTGCTAAAACATGACCGTACAATGACTGGTCCCCAACTAGCACAACTAATAGCAGAGCATTTCAACGAGGCCTGGTCGGAAAGTTCATTGAAACGGACAGGAAATGCACTCAAAAGGTGGGGAGATTGGCTCATTGAATGCGAAGTCACCGGCAAGATAGTTGAGCCCAAAAAAGGTGTGAAAGGTAAACCTCGCATGGATACGCCGACAATGATGAGTAACATTAAGACGATGATCGATGAAGGAATGTCTCAAAAAGCCATTGCCGATGAAGTAGGCGTCTCTGTCGCCTCTATTCGCCTGTGGCTCGCAAAGGATAAAATTGCTCATTCGAATGAATAGATAGCGCCCGTCAAGAAATGGATGTATGTCGCGCGCACGATTGACCTGCTCCCCACGGAGTCCGCGTTTTTTAGATCGCTCTGTTCATACCTTGATCCTCGATTGACCGTGGGTGCCCCTATTTTTCGGAGGCGTAACGTTCGTAGCTATGATCTGTGTCGATGAAGAAACGCGCGGCAGGAAATTCGGCGAGTGACTAGCGCCGTATCTCTCCCTACACATTCTCCTCCTCCAGCGCGCGCGAGGCTGCGTTTCCTCCCACCCAGATGTTAGCGCTGGTTCGTGTGCGCAAGACTGGGCGCCTAGCGCCAGAGAGCCCATGATCGCCGGGAACGAATTCTCACGAAACGTCAACCGGCGGCACCGCCGAGCCTAGTTCTTGATGTTCTTCAGAATTTCGACCACGGATTTGCCACCGCAAATGGCAAGCACCATGGGCGTAGCCCAGGTCATGTTGGCACCTGCCAAGCCCAACATTCCCAAGAATGCCGTCGCAGGTGTCAGCCGCATCACGGTGTCAACGACTTCCGGTTTGTTCTCGGTAATCCAGTTCTTGAACTCTTCGGCGACTTGATCGAGGACGCTACACACATCATCATCATCATTCAGCGTATTCGAGACGATAAGCGGAACGAGCGCAGCGTCAATCCTGCCGAGATGTCCCTCGACCATTTCAATCACTTCAATCGATTTTTCAATCGCTAGAATTCCTTCAGGATGGTTGGGTCTCTCTTGTTCCAGATCGTCGCGTACAGACGCAAGATTCTCGGCTAAAGAGGCCGAAATCAATTTCAACTCCAGCCATTTGACCGTACCGGTATTGCCAGCACCGTTTGGGCCGAATTCCAACGGTTCAAATGGGGAACTACGTTTGGCCAGAAGCCGGTCAATTTGTTTGAAAACCTTTTTCTGATCCGGCGTCAAAGAAGCGTAGAACTCTCTGTTGGAGATACTCTGCTCGACCACAAACTTGAAAAACCGATAGTGCCCGACTTTCCTGAGGGGACGCCCTTTCATCCACTCCCCAATTTGCTCTGCACTTGGACTATCCGAGCGTTCTTTTGCAAAGGATTGTGCAAAGCCAATAAACTCCATTTCCAGCTTTTGTAGAGAAGCTGCCGATGCGTCGCCAAAAAAAGCAAATGCCAATTTGGACACGAGAGTACGTTCGTTTATCCCCATCGCGCGCTCAAAACCTCCATACTCACCATATTGGTGTTCAAACAATCCGGTCACGACCTAGGCCCCGCGGAGCAGCTCAAGAAGACACCAATTTCTAGAATTCCCCGCACAACCTAAGAGACTGTAGGCGCGCAGCTCTCAATTTGAAATGCTCCTTTTCACGCGCGCGAGGCTGCGCTTCCTCCCCCACCCGGGGGACGTCCAAGCCCCTCGCTTCCCCTTAAAATCCCAGTCCTCAGGCCGGTTCACCCGCGCAGCCGCCCGGGTGTTCTGGAAGGCTCGTGCGCGCGAGACTGGGAACCGAGCGCCAGAGGGCCGCTGAGCCCCTGAGTGCCCAACAGGCACGCGCCTTGCCGCCGTCGCGAATGCTCCGGAAAAGAGTGGATCCCCGCACAAGGCGGGGATGACGAAGGAGAGGCTTTGCGGCAGGTCCCGGATCAAGTCCGGGACGGCGGAGACGTTTAGGGGGAAGCCATGACCTTGCGGCTGGACATATTGGCCACTCTGGACGTTAGCGGGGTGAGCCAAGGGGCGGAAGAAGCCAAGCGGGCGCTGACGGCTCTCGGGCAGACCGGCACGGGTGTGATGGAGGCGCACAGCGCCGAGGTGGCCAAGGTGGCCGATGCCTTCCAGGACACGGAAAAGGCCGTCGAAGAGCTGACGTGGACCATCCCCGAACTGACAATCACGCTGGATGACACGGCGGCCCGCAGTGGCGTTGCCACAAAAGCCATTCGAGCCAATGCGCTGGCGATTGCTGACAGCACCGGCACGCTAGAGCAGAACCAACAGGCCTGGGACACGGTTCGCTCGGCCGGGACGAGCGCGATTGATACGCTGGTGGACCGACTGGCGAGTGGTGACCTCTCCGGTGCCATCCAGGCAATCACCTCTGATCTCTCCCAGATGGTCTTGATGCTGGGCGCCGCCAATCCTTTGAAGAATGCGCTCTTCGGCAGCAATCTCCCGACCCTGTCGTCTGCCGGCGGACTGCTGTCTGGCCTCTTGGGTGGGTCGAGTGTTTCGAGCGTAGTGTCCGCGGCAACGTTGGGCCTCTACGACATCGGCGGCGCAACGCCTGCCGGCAATGACAATGACATCGCCGGGTTTGTCCATAAGAACGAATATGTCTTCGATGCGAAGTCGACACGGGCTATCGGCGTGCCGGTGCTTGAGGCCATGCGCAAGGGTTCTCTTAGGGGCTATCAGTCCGGCGGTCTGGTCACCACGAACCCGATGAGCCTGCCGGGGTTTGTCGGTCAGGCGGGTTTTGGGAACGCTCAAAATGCAGGGCCGAATGCCCTAAGCGCCGGGGAAGATCGCGGCAATGTCACCATCAACATCACCACGCCGGATGCCAAGAGCTTCCGAGCCGCCCGCACCCAGATCGCCGGTGAGTTCGCCCGTCTGACCGCACGTGGGCAGCGGGGGCTCTGATGGCAGACTTCGACGAAGTTCAGTTTCCTGTCATCGTGGCGCGCGGGGCAAGCGGCGGTCCCGAACGACGCACGGAGATTGTCGAGCTGGCCTCGGGCCGTGAGGAACGCAACACGCCCTGGGCCGACAGCCGGCGCAGCTATGATGTTGGCTCCGGCATTCGGAGCGCCGATGATCTGGCGGATGTGACCGCCTTCTTCGAGGCCCGGTCCAGTCGCCTGCGCGGCTTCCGCTTCAAGGACTGGTCGGACTTCAAGTCCTGCAAGCCGTCTGAAGCGATCTCCGATGAGGACCAGTTCCTCGGGGCAGCTGACGGCGTGACCACAAGTTTTCAGCTGGTGAAGGCCTATAGCTCTGGCGGTCGCGCCTGGAGACGGGAGGTCTCCAAGCCGGTGGCTGGATCCGTCGTGGTCGCTGTTGGAGGGGTGGCTCAAGGGGCCGGCTGGTCGGTCGATACCACCACCGGCCTCATCACCTTCGACGTCGCCCCGACCTCCGGCAATGTGACGTCCGGTTTTGAGTTCGACGTGCCCTGCCGCTTCGACACGGATCAGCTGCAGACCACCTTGCGCATCCATCGCCTCGGCGAGATCCGCGCCATTCCGATTGTGGAGGTGCGGGTATGAAGACTGTCCCTGATGCCATGCAGGCCGCTCTCGATGGCCGCGCCACCACCCACGCCAGATGCTGGAAGGTCGAACGGCGCGATGGCACGCTCTTTGGGTTCACCGATCACGATAGGTCTTTGACAATCGCCGGTCTTTCCTATGAGGCCGCGACCGGCTTCACCGCCACATCCATCGAGTCCAGCCTTGGCCTGGCGGTCGACAATCTGGACGTCGAAGGAGCGCTGTCCTCGGCCTCGATCACCGAAGACGATATCGCCCGTGGCCTTTGGGATGATGCGGTGATCGAGGTCTGGCTGGTCGACTGGACAGAGACGGACAACCGCCTGCTTCTACGCAAAGGCAACATTGGCGAGATCTCCAGAGGCCCGACCGCCTTCATGGCGGAACTGCGCGGGTTGGCCCATCGGCTTGGCCAGACCACAGGCCGTCAGTTCGACCGGACCTGTTCCTGGGAGCTGGGCGACGGCCACTGCAAAGTCGCCCTGGCTGGCTGGATCTCGGCTGGTGTGGTTGTGACGGCCTTCGACTTCCGCAGCTTCACCGCCTCCGGACTGGAGGGCAAAGACGACGGGTTGTTTCAGCGCGGACTTGTGACCTGGACCAGCGGTGCCAATACTGGCCTTCAAATGGAGGTTAAACGGCATTCCAATACCGATGGAACGGTGACCCTTGAACTGGTGCTGCCCATGGCCGACGCCATTCAGACCGGAGATGGCTTCAGCATCCAGGCAGGTTGCGACAAGACCTGGGCCACCTGTCAGGCGCGCTTTGCCAATGGCGACAACTTTGGCGGCTTTCCTCATATGCCCGGCAACGAGATCGTCATCGGCTATGCGGACAAGGACGATCTGAACGACGGCGGGAGCCTGTTCACATGAGCAATCCGCTTCGCAGCCAGATTGTTGCCGCTGCCCGAAGCTGGATCGGAACGCCTTACGTCCATCAGGCAGCAACGAAGGGTGCAGGCTGCGACTGCCTCGGGCTGGTGTGCGGTGTCTGGCGCGAGGTCATGGGAACGGAACCGGAGACACCTCCACCCTATACGCGGGACTGGGCCGAGCGGTCAGGCCGGGAGACCCTGAAGGAAGCAGCCTGCCGTCACATGGAAGCGGTCTCGGTCGATCAGGCGAGACCAGGCGACGTGCTGCTGTTTGCCTTCAAGTCCGGACTGCCTGCCAAACACTGCGCCATCCTGACCACACCGATCGATGATCCTGCACCCCGCATCATCCATGCTCACGAGCACCTGCCAGTGGCTGAAGTCGCACTGGTGCCGGGATGGCGGCGCAAGGTCCGCTACGCCTTCAAGTTCCCGGGAGTGAGCTGATGGCGACCTTGGTCCTCGGCGCAGCCGCGACAGCCTTCTCCGGCGCGATTGGCGCGGGCACCTTTACCTCGGCTTTGATCTCAGGCGCAGCGACTGTTGCTGGGGCCTATGCGGACAATCTTCTGGTCTCGGCACTGTCACCAACCCAGCGCCAGTCGGTGGAAGGCCCGAAGATCTCGGACTTGCGCCTGCAGACGTCGACCGAAGGAGCCGCGCTTCCGGACGTCTTTGGCCGGGTGCGGATTGCAGGTCAGGTGATCTGGGCGACACGGCTCAGGATGGAGGTCTCGACCTCGACCGAGACTGTCGGTGGCAAGGGGCTGGGCGGTGGTCAGAAGGTCAGCACGACCACCTATCAGTATTTTGCGAATTTCGCGGTCGGTCTCTCCGAAGGACCGATCATCGGCATTGGCCGGGTCTGGGCCGATGGCAAGCTGCTCGACCTGACCGGGATCACCTACCGTGTCCATGTCGGGTCTGAAGACCAGCAGCCAGATCCCTTGATCGAGACAAAGGAAGGCAGCGCGCCCGCCTATCGCGGCACGGCCTATGTGGTCTTCGAGGATCTGTCGCTGGAAGGCTTCGGCAACCGCATTCCCCAGCTTGAGTTCGAGGTCTTCAGACGGGTCGGCCAATCCGTCGAAGACGAGATCCAGGGCATGGTGGTGATCCCCGGCGCGGGCGAATGGGTGTATGCTACAGAGCCTGTCAGAAAGACCTCGGAAGACACCGAAGGTTCGACCACCCCGGAGAACGTCAACAACCAGATCGGCGGCACGGACTGGTCAGTGGCGATCGACGATCTGGAACGGACCTGTCCGAACGCCAAATCGGTTCTGCTGGTGGTCGCCTGGTTCGGCACGGATCTGCGCTGCGGCTCTTGCCAGATCCGGCCTGGCGTTGAGTTCGGCGACGAGAAGACCAACGAGCCCCTGAGCTGGTCGGTCCATGGCGAGACAAGAGACACCGCCTATGTGGTCTCGCGAGACGCAGGCGATGATGACCGGCCGGCCTATGGCGGGACACCCTCGGACCAGTCGGTGGTTCAGGCCATTCGCGATTTAAGAGCACGCGGCATCGATGTGGTGCTGTATCCGTTCATCCTGATGGATATTCCAGATGGCAACGGCTTGCCGGATCCTTATGGCGACGCCGAACAGGCAGTGCTGCCCTGGCGCGGGCGCATCACCTGCCATCCGGCACCAGGACAACCTGGCACCGTCGACAAGACAGCAGCAGCTGGAACGCAGGTCAATGCGTTGTTCGGGTCGGTCGCTGCGAACCAGATCAGCATCTCGATCAACTCTGACAGTGGCGCGGTCAGCACTTCCTACAGCGGACCGTCCGAGTGGTCGCTCAGGCGCATGGTGCTGCATTATGCCAGGCTTTGCGCGGCGCTGAACGCGGAAGAGGCAGGCACCGTCAGCGGTTTTGTCATGGCATCGGAACTGCGCGGCCTGACGACTGTTCAGAGCTCTGCCAATTCGTTCCCCGCGGTCGATCAACTCGTGACATTGGCTGCGGACTGCCGGTCGGTTCTGGGCAGCTCGGTTTCGCTTACCTATGCCGCCGACTGGTCGGAATATCGCGGTTTTGAGGCTGGCGATGGCTCGGGGGATTTCTACTTCCATCTGGATCCGCTCTGGGCCAGCTCCGACATCGATGCGGTCGCCATCGACAACTACATGAAGCTCTCCGACTGGCGTGATGGCACCACGCATCTGGATGCGTTGGACGGCTGGTTCTCGATCCATGATCCGGAGTATCTCAAGAGCAACGTCGAAGGCGCTGAAGACTACGACTGGTATTATGCCAGCGAGGCCGATCGGACCAATCAGGTTCGAACAGACATAACGGATGGAACCGGCAAGCCTTGGGTCTATCGGGCCAAGGATTTCCGGAACTGGTGGCTGAACCAGCACAACGACCGGCCGGGCGGTGTCGAAAGCGGGTCGCCAACCTCCTGGCTGCCCCAGTCCAAGCCGATCTGGTTCACCGAATACGGCTTTCCATCCGTCGACAAAGCCACCAACCAGCCGAACGTCTTTGTCGATCCAAAGTCGTCGGAAAGCGCCTGGCCGTATTTCTCCAACCGGCAGCGCTCGGACGCAATCCAGCGGCGGGGCATCGAGACCGTCTTGCGCTACTGGGATCCGGAGGAAGGCAACAATCCGGTGTCCGGCATCTATGGCGAGCGCATGTTGGATCTCTCCCGCTCCTTCCTCTGGACGTGGGACGCGCGGCCATATCCGGCCTGGCCGTATCAATCAGAGGTCTGGGGTGACGGCGACAACTGGCCGCTTGGGCATTGGGTCCAGGGCAAGTTCGGTGCAGTCGATCTGGCTGAGCTGGTCGCTTACATCTGCGCGTCAGTCGGCTTTACGGACATCGACGTCTCGCAGCTTCAGGGCGTCGTCACCGGCTGGCAGAGGGCGTCGATCACCACACCCCGTGCCCAGCTGCAGACATTGGCGCAGCTTTACAGGTTTGACGCAGTCGAAAGCGAAGGCCTGATCCGCTTTGTCCCGCGGGGCGGCGCGACCAAAGCCACCATCATCGAACAGGATCTGGCGGCACCGGATCGCAAACAGGCCGACTGGTCTATGACGCGAGCCCAGGAGACAGATCTGCCGGTCCGGGCGTCGCTCGCCTATTTCGACGCGGAGAGTGATTACCGCCAGACCAGCTCCAATGCCGGACGGCTGACCGGCTCGTCCGAGCGGATCGAAAGCGTCTCTGCACCTGCGGTAATCGAGACGGCGGAAGCCGAGGGTATGGTCGAGGCCTGGCTGCTGGAACGCTGGGTCGGACGGGAACAGGCTAGCTTTGCGCTGCCGCCCTCAATGATCCGGCTGGACCCGACCGACACGGTGGCGCTGGAGGCAGGTGGCCGCAGCCGGGATCTGCGCCTGTCGCGGATCATCGATGCAGGTGCCCGGCAGTGTGAGGCCGTCGCCGTGGAGCGGTCTGTCTATTCCATCCAGCGCGGGACATCGCGGCCAGTGTCGCCCGGTACCGTGCCGAGCTATGGACCGGCGGTACTCGAAGTTCTCGATCTGCCGGTGATTGAGGAGACGCAGGTCGAGCACCGGCCATGGCTGGCAGCAACTGCTAGCCCATGGGCAGGTGTTCGCGTGTTGGAGGGATCTCGTGCGGTCGGCAGCGTGATTGCGCCGGCAACACTTGGAATGACGACCACTGATCTCGCCAGCGGCACGACGTTTCGCTTCGACCGGGCAAACTCCCTGACTGTGAAGCTCGCCTATGGAACGCTGGCATCAAGGTCCGAAGACGAGCTTCTTGAAGGAACGGCCAACGCCCTGGCGATCCGGAACGCGGACGGTGACTGGGAGATCCTGCAATTCGCCACCGCCGATCTGGTCGCGTCGCAAACCTGGCAGCTGTCCGGTCTCCTGCGCGGTCGGCGTGGGACGGAACATGCCATGCGGGATCCGGTCGCCGCTGGCGCACGGGTCGTTCTGCTGGATGGTGCTCTGACCCAGGCCGATGTGCCTTTGTCGGATCGGGGGATTGAGCGTTCGTGGAGCTATGGGCCGGCACCTGCAGCCTCAACGGACAGCAGTTTCAAAACCCGTTTAAACACCTTTGAAGCGGTGGCTCTGAAGCCTTTTGCGCCAGTGCATCTGGCGGGAACCCGGAACCTTGCCGGAGATCTGGCGATCAACTGGATCCGCAGCGCCCGGCGCAATGGCAGCTGGCTAGACGGCACTGATGTACCGCTGGTTGAGGCAGGCGAACTCTATGAGCTGGAGATCCTGGGCGGCGGACCGGTGATCCGGACGGTCTCCGGCCTGACATCGCCAGCACACAACTACACGGCAGCAGACCAGATCGCCGACTTCGGATCGGTTCAATCATCCATCCACATCCGTGTCTTCCAGATATCGGACAGCATCGGGCGCGGCATTCCAGCGGAGGCAACTCTATGAGCAGCACGGCACGACTTGGGTTTCCGTTCATCGCCGCCAGTCAGGCGCAGAAGGAAGTCACCCACAATGAGGCGCTGGCTCGCTTGGACGCCCTGGCGCATCTGGTAATCCTTGATCGAGACTTGAGTGCACCACCGGCGGCCACAGACGGCGACAGCTATCTGGTCGCGACAGGTGGCAGCGGAGACTGGGCCGGACGGGATGGCCAGATCGCGGGTTATGCGGACGGGGCGTGGGCCTTCTATGTGCCGGTGCTCGGGATGCTCGCCTATGTCGCCGACGAGGGGACGCTGGCGGTCTACACGGTTGCCGGCTGGAAGGATTACGGCGCGTTGCTGTCGGAGGTGGCGACAGTGTCACGGACTGCATCGGGGGCTGAGAGCCGGATCGGGACCGTTGAGGAAGAATTGACCGGCTTGTCCGGCGCAAGCGTCGACACGTCGATCGTCATTCCAAACCGGGCGATCGTCTTTGGCGTCTCAACCCGGACAACGACGACCATTACAGGAGCGACCTCCTACGACTGCGGGATATCGGGTGAGACATCCAAGTTCGGCGGATCGCTCGGGATTGCGGAAGGCTCCAACAATGCCGGGGTGATCGGGCCGCAGGCGTTTTATTCAGATACGGCGGTCAGGCTGACGGCCAATGGCGGGAGTTTCTCCGGAGGGGCGGTGAAGGTGGTGTTGCATTACATGCTGCCGGTCGTGCCTCAGGAATAGGAACATCGGTCTTTGCCCACTACGGTCATACGTGGCAACTGCAACAAATGGCCGGAAACAGCCCAATTTGACCAGTGTCGCGCCGAGAATCAACGACCCATTCGGTGGAGAATTCATAACTTTTTCCACGATTCGCGGACATCAAACCCGAGCTCTTCGTGATTACTGGCAACCACCTTTTTCAACTGCCGCATAATGGAATACTATTATGTGCTGACCTACCAGATCACACTGCAAGCAAATCAGCGCCAATCAAGATCGCGCCATCGCCCGGTCTTTTGTATATTTGCAACCTTCCGACACCAGAGCAAGAAGCCGATTTTGAGTGGTACAAATCGCTGATGCGTTTGGCTGAACCCAACCACTGCTAAAGGTAGTTTTGGAAACCACCCTCATAACTTGTATTCCACTAAGGCGTGTACGATAGTTGCTTTTGTACAACTTTAGGAGTTATCAAATGAATGTTTTCGTTGGAATTTTCGTTGCTCTTTTTACCTTCACTAGCGCGATAGTAAGCGCTTCTGCTAGTGGTGACGCTCCGAAACCTCCGTTGATTTTTGTGTGGGGCGAAAAGGTAACGTCCAGGGGAATCGATGGCGGAGATCACACGTCCAAACTTCGATGCGAATCAATATGTCCTGGGAACCATTGCGCCATCTCCGGAACTTTTTCCTTACCTCACCCCAAGGCACATGTAATCGAGACTAGGACAAGCGCTCAGTCCTACATGGTCACCTTTATGACTTCGGCTGAAAAAGCTGAAGCAGCAACAAAAATTACCTGCCAGGCACTCTGCACCAATCCGGACTTCGTTGGAACAAAAACCGAAAGTGGCGTTGTCAGAGGATGCGGTCCGAGCCTGCAGTGAACTGGCTACGATGCAATAATCAGATACCATTCGCTTGCCCCTTCCTTCGAGGGGCAAGCTCTATGTGCATGCTGTCCTCTCACGACATTGATTGGCGCCATTTCTGATATTGCCAAGATAGGTCAGCGAAGAAACGATTTTGATCTGGCGCGTGCCGCTTCTTTAATACGGGCTAGGCGAAATTGGGCGATGGATTGCCTTGAGCATGTGGGTGACCTCGCGCACCTTTGTGGACGACACGTGGCTGAACACATTGCTGTAGCGGCGCACCATGCAGCGCTGCGACTGAACAGTCGGCATTTCCGCGTAGTGGCACAAAAGACCCAATCAGTGTTTGGCGCAATTTACACACCGATACGGGAGCCGACGTTGGTGGCTGCGCAACGAAAGCCCGTTCTGTCCGCATTGCTGATCTTGGACCTGAACGCAGCGAATTCACAATTTCCGCCCTTATCTGGCGCCATAAATGGCGATTTAACGGGGTTTAAAGAGTCTTCAAGCGGTGTTCAAAAGACGCCCTTGCATCGGCACTGAAGCCTGAAAACGGGTGTGAAAACGACAATTCGCTGCCCAGCGCACCTGAAATCACGCAAAAAACTGAAAATTCCAGATCGTGGTGTCAAAAATTCCAGTTTTGCGTGGCGAGCTACATACACATTGAAAATTAAGGAAATGGTGGGCCCGGAGGGACTCGAACCCCCAACCAATCCGTTATGAGCGGACGGCTCTAACCAGTTGAGCTACAGGCCCTGTCGACGGACTGACATGTGGAAGCAACCTGCAACCAATTCAGCGACCGGACACCTGCTAACTACACCAAAGCCTCTTTGCGCCGCAAGCGCTTTGGCGGTTGTCCGATGGCCACCTTTGGAAAACGTGTACTTTCAGCAAATCACGGCGCACAACAGACTGAAAATGGTTCGTGCCGGCTACGTGTGAGAGCTTAGGTTTCGACATGTCATGCGGGCACCACTGGCCCCTCAGAAGCTGCCGATCCCTTTCCAATCATTGCCGAAACGTGTAGCGATGAGAGCCATCAAGGCCATGGATCCAAAGGGAACATCATGCGGTCATCGCTGCTCAGCATCACATTGAGCCTCATCTTGGTCTGCCTTGTCGGCTGGCTGCTGGTCACAGGCAGGGCGCTGCTCCTACCCCTCGCCATCGCCCTGATCGTTTGGTACCTCATCAATGCCCTGTCCCACGGGTTTCAGCTTGTTCCCTTCGGCGGCTGGCGTCTGCCGGGCTGGATTGCCTTTCCGCTCTCGCTGGTGACGATCTTTCTCGCGTCGACCCTCATTCTGGACATGGTTGCAGAAAACCTGACACAGCTGGCACGAGACGCTCCGGCCTATCAGGTACGGCTCGAAGAAGTCTTCAATCAGTTCGCCGCCCTGATCAAACTCAACGACCCGCTGGAACTGCAGGACTTCCTGCCGGACGCCATCTTGCCGAAACTGGTCACGGCAGGCGCCGGCTTCATCACCACGATCGCCGGGTCCGCCTCGCTGGTGTTCATCTATGTCTTGTTTCTTCTGCTCGAGCAGTCGACGTTCGACCACAAGTTCGAAAAACTCTTCGCCACACCTGCGCGCGCGCGGGCAGCCTTTGCCCTGCGCGAAGAGATCAACCGGTCCATCCTGCATTATTTCGGCATCAAGACCGTCGTCAGCATAGCAACCGGCCTGCTCACCAGCCTGATCCTCTGGGCCATGGGGCTACCCTATGCAGCCCTTTTCGGTTTCATCGCCTTCCTCCTGAACTATATTCCCACCATTGGCTCGCTCGTCAGCGTGATCTTCCCCGCGCTTCTGTCGCTGGTGTTTTTCGACACGCTGGGTCCCTTCATTCTGATCGTCGCCGGACTTGGGGCGATCCAGTTTTCGATCGGCAACCTCATCGAACCGAGACTTATGGGCTCGAGCCTGAACCTTTCCGGCCTCGTCATCATGATCTCCCTTGCCTTCTGGGGAGCGATCTGGGGCGTGGTCGGCATGGTCCTTTGCGTCCCGCTAACTGTGGTGATCCTGATTATCTGCGCGAAATTCGAACGGTCGCGCCCGATTGCGGTCCTCCTGTCCGCCAATGGCGATATTGCCGTATTTCCGGAAAGGCTCGAAGGCGATGAACCGGAGATGAACCAAAACGCCTTTGCCGCGCCGCAATCGGACTGAAATATGGGCTCGTTAAAAGACAAGCGGTCCCCGCCGCGATTTTATGTGAGGTATGATCGTGTTTTCTAAGTCCCTTTCTCGCCCATCGCAGACCTGCCGCAACGAAGGCGGAACCAGCGCCAGAAAGGCCGCAAGCACCTTTTTGATCGCCGCGCTCGTCGCGCTCGCACCACTGGTCCCGGCCCAGGCCGATGAGAGCAAGACCCCGGCGACCATAACGATTTCCGGCCAGGGCAAGATCTCTCTGGCCCCGGACATGGGCGTCGTGACGACACGCGTTGTAACACCGGCGAAGTCAGCCCCTGAAGCCCTGTCCAGCAACACCCAGGCGATGAACGAGGTCATCTCCAAAATTAAGGAAGCCGGCATCGCCGCAAAGGACATACAGACAAGCGGTTTCTCCATTCATCCGCGTTACGCAGACCGCCGCGACGATCCCAACCAGCCACTGAAGATCGTCGGTTATGAAGTTTCAAGCGGTGTCACCATCCAGGTGCGCGATCTCGACAAGTTGGGCGCCATTCTCGACACGGTCGTGCGGTCCGGCGCAAATGAGGTCGGCGGCATTTCGTTCCAGGTGAGCGACGCGGACAAGAAGATGGACGCAGCGCGCAAGGCTGCCGTTGAAAACGCCAGAACCAAGGCGGCGCTCTACGCAGAAGCTGCAGGCGTATCGCTTGGCCGGGTCCTGTCGATCTCTGAAAGCGGAGCGATCGCGCCGCGCCCCTATGCCATGCGCGCGGACAAAATGATGATGGCGGAAGCTGCCGTTCCGATCGAGGCAGGCCAGGAAACGCTCTCGGCCAATGTCACCATCGTCTGGGAACTCGACCAGTAAGGCACAAGCAAAAAAGCCGGTGCCCCTTTGATGAGGGCTCCGGCTTTGTTCCATGTTTCAGAGGTAAGATACCGGTTAGAGCGAGCGGATCCAGACCTGCATCGGCTTCTCACTCTCCCCGTCCTCGCCCACATCCTGCCAGGGGAAATGCACGATCCCGCCGGCAAGTTTGTCATAGCCGCGTTTGCGCCAGAAATCGTCCAGCGGCGAATAGTTATCCGGTTTCAGTGGATGGTTGTCCGGGCGGATAACCGCGCAAAAGGCCGCCGTCGAGAACCCCAGCGCCTTGGCATGGGCTTCACGCTCATCATAAAACAGATGGCCAATGCCCTGACCGCGATAGGCAGGATCGAGCAGGGCTTCTGCCAGATAGAAGATTTCGCGCGGGTCCAGACCCTTGTCCTCGAAGGGACCACGGAACTGGATCACTTCCTGTTCCAGCGGCTCGCCAGTCGCAGCGCCCACCAGGGTGTCGCCGTCATAGGCTCCAACAATGAGCGCTCCCTCGGTCTGGGCATAGCGCGACAGATAGGCCTGCTCATACTCCATCGTGCCGTCATATAGGTAGGGCCAGTCGCGAAAGATCTTGATGCGAAGCTTGGCGAGGTCCGGGAGAGCCGCCTCAAGTTCATCGCCCTTCAAAATCCTGATTTCAATTGTCATATAATTTCCTCACCACTTCCCTCGGCATAAACATCAAGGTCGGCTCGAGAAAAATCAACACCCTACCGCGATAAAAGCGGGAGCGCGGCCGTGATCAGGCACAACATCTACACTGACAGGTATACTTTTTGAGCGCGCGCCTTCTGGCTTTGTTCGACACCTTGGGGATGCGGCCATGGCATTCAGAGCTGCGCAGACACGACACAGCCTGACGGCAAGCCGCACAGGCCGCGCGGCACATGCCAGCCAGACCGCAGCAATCGGCAGGGTGCGATCAGTCCCGCGCTTCCAGCCAACGCCTTGACGCATTGATGTCACCACTCAACAGTCCACCTGCAATCTGCTGGCCGACCGCAGCGCCGAACTTGTAGCCATGTCCGGAACAGGCGGACACGGCGATGGTGCGGCCAATCTCGCGCAAAAAGAAGTGCCGGTCTTCGGTGAAGGTGTAGGCGCAGGTCACAACGTCGGCAACGCCGTAGTTCTCGATCCGCGCAAAGGGTGGGGCGAAGTAATTGCGGATCGTCTCACCCTCACCCGCCTTCGCGCTGCGATCCGTGTCCGGCTCGCAGTTGTACTTGTGTATGCCGGCACCGACCTTCAGTCCGGTTCCGGCAACCGGCGGCAGCACATAGCCATCCACGCTGCCGCCCACATCAAGGATTACGGGCGCCCGCTCCCACGCAGCTTTAAGGTCTGCTGGAGGTGTCAGATAGGCAACAGCTGTACGATAGGTCGTCAGCGAGGAGGCAAGATCCGGCAAGAGGCGAAGTGTCCAGGCGCCAGCTGTCACAACCACCTTGTCGCCAACCAGTTCCTCGCCGGTCTCCAATCGAACCCGTCCGGCTTCCGCATCCAGTGAGACAACCTTAGTGTTTTCACGCACGTCGGACCCATTGGCCCTGAGCCAGTCGCGCAAGGATACGGCGATCTTCTGACACAAGAGCACGCCCCCCTCGGGGCTGACCGCGCCGAAGCGGATGGTGCCGGCATCGATGAAGGGATAGCGCGCTGCAGTCTCGGCCGGGCTCAGTTCCTCAAAGGCATAGCCACCCGCAATCAGGCCGTCACGATACTCTTCGCCTTCATCTCCGGGCACCTGCGACAGAAGCATATACCCCGTATCCACGAGATGACTCTCACCGAGGTCGTCCCACATGGCGTCCCAGGCTTCAAAGGCCTCACTCATGCGGCGCTGATATCCGCCCTGCCCACCATAGGCCCGTCGGATGATCCGGTGTTGATCCCCAGACGCCGAGAGTGGATTGGGAATCGGGCCCTGTTCCAGCAGAGTGACAGCTACACCTTTCCTGGCCAGAGACCAGGCGGTGGAGAGGCCCGAAATCCCAGCCCCGACGACGATGATGTTCATGAAGTGACTTTCTCTAGTTCTATGCGGGAAGCTTAACCTCGTGGAGGTCGCGCGCAAGCCAAATCAAGTCGTAATGCCAATCCAAATTGTCTCACAGGAACAGTTATCTATATGCGATCCGACCTGCTTTTTGCAGGATGCTGAAACGTGCCATCTGGCAAGGATAATTTTCTGGAGACAAGATGTCGGACCGTCATCTCTCTGACTTGCCCGATTGGGGCTACCTCCTGCGTGAATACTACGAGCTCTACCGTTTCCTGTCCTCAGGCGGCAGCGATCGTATCCGGGGCCATCAGCGTGCCGTGCGAGAGGCCATCAGCCGGGTCACAAAGAGCAATGCCGAGGTGCGTTTTGACAGCCCGGCTCAGAAACCCGTGACCGCCCATCTCAGACGTGCGCTGGATGAGGGAAAACTGGAGCGCACGGCTCCGCTGATCCGCTCGCTAGAGGCCGTGCAGGATCATCTGGTATGGCAATACGGCTATGAGAAAGTGCCGCGCGGACTGGAGAAGACCTATGCCTATGCTGAAATCTGCGGTCCGAACGGTCCGGTTCTGACCGATCAGGTGATCCTCGGCCTCGTACTCTTCGCACCTGGCTGCACCTATCCGGCACACGCCCATAACGGGATCTCGGAGAGCTACATATGTCTGTCGGGCGCAGTCTCGGAGAACCATCAGGGCGTCTATGCGCCAGGCTCCATGATCTTCAACCCGCCGCATCACATGCATCGGATCACGGTCTCAAAGACCGAGCCAGCCCTCTTGTCCTACGCCTGGACCGGGTCACCCGACGTTCTAACCACACAGAAAATGGTCTTCAGCCGCCAGCGTAAATAGGCTCAGGCATTCACCTGGGCGATCCAGTCTTCGAGATTGTAATAGGTGGTGATCCTGGCGATCTTTCCCTCTTTGAGGTCAAAGAAGGTGCCGGCAGGTAGGCGATAGGTTTGGCCGTTCGCCTCCGGCAGCCCCTCGTCGGTCGAAAGATACGTGCCGTTGACAGTGAATTCAGCCGCCGCGCGTGTTCCAGTCTCGTCGGCAAAGACAACGATGTCCGTCAGCTCTTCCTTGTAGCAACGCGTCATATGCGCGTTGAACTCAGCGAAAAGCGGCTTGCCGGAGCGCCGGGCACCCTGATTCACGTCATGCGCGATGTCATCGCTCACCATCGACAGCATCTGCTCGGTATCACCGGCGTTAAAGGCGGCATAGTAGGATTTGATCAGGGCTAGAGTGGTCGGGTTCGACATTGGGGCAACCATATTGATGGGAAACTCTGTGTCACAATAGATCGGGCCGAGGCTTACACAATGCCTCGCATCCCGACACATATCAGTCTGAAAGCGGAAAACCCGGTTTATCCCCTGCCAGCCTCATCCGGATCTCCAGATCATACAGCCGGATGGTTCCCTCATCGGACACCACGACCGGCTCGGCGATCAGCTTTTCCTCACGGATGCCGAGCTCAGGAAAGTCCAGCCCCATGGAATGGGCGAGAGCCACGCGACTACCTGGCTTGGGATTGAGACCGCAGCATATGTCTTCCTTGCCCATCTTCTTGTGATGGGCAATGTCCCACTCCAGCACCACACCATTGTGGCGCGTCACGACCCAGCAATGCATGTCAGAACAACAGCCGTTCTTCTCCTGCGGGAAGAAGTACCCGGTGACATAGCCAGCCTCCAGACCTGCGGACCGCAGGGACGCAATCAGATAGGTGTTGATGTCAACGCAGGAGCCCTTGGTGAGGCCGCAGCCAAGGTGCGGAACCGTATCCATGCCTTCATTGAAGCGCACATCTACATGCCCGTAGCTGAACTTTTCCGAGGTATGCGCAACGATCGCCGCAATTGCTGCGTGACCATCGACTGCCTGTTCTGCAATCTGCTGGGCATCTGTCACCAGAGCGTCCGCCGCCCGGGTAAAACAGCTATCGCGCGGTTGGAACACGCTCTCTGGATACATCCCTTCCGCATCGGCGAAGTGATAGACCAGTTTGACATCATCACCCGCGCCTTCCGGCGTGATCAGGGCCGTCATCTGACCTGACGTGGTCTCGCCGGTCAGATCAAACTGCCCGCCTTCGACCGAGAAGTGCAACGCCGTCTGATGAGGCGTTGGCATGCCGACGGGAGCGAGCAGCTTTCTCCCGCCATGCTCAGCGGATTTCACAATGACTTCAACAACAACCAAAGACATCAAATCGACTTTCCTCAAACGATCATCTGGAAAATGAGACCAGAGGCAATGGCTCCGAAGAGACCAAGACCGAGATAGGTTGCAAAAACCTGCGGCCGAACCAGCGACCAGACAGCGGCCATGGCCGGGATTGAGCTCACGGCACCTGCGATCATGAAGGACATGGCAGCGCCATTGCTCATGCCCTGATCAATCAAGCCTGACAAAAGTGGTGGTGCCACATAGCTGTTGAGATAAGCCGGCATCCCGACAAATGCAGCGATCACGATCGGGACGAGACCTTCACCGCCAACCACCCCGGCAATCAGGCTCGCGGGAACATAAGTCACCAGCAGCGCTTCGAGCACATAGGCCAGCGCCAGCCATTTGGCGAGGAACAGCGCGTTGGCCTTGAGTTCCGACCAGAACTGCGTGGTGCGCTCATTGTCTTTCCAGACGCGCCAGACCGGCTTGCCCGTTGCCTTGGAAGCACCGCAGCAGCTGCCCGATGCAGCAGAGCCGATCCGAACAGGAGACGCAAACATGCCGCAGCGCATGGCCAGGGCGACCGCAACTCCACCGAAGAGACCGAGGCTGACCGCGATGACGGCCTTGCCGATGGCAAAGGACCAGCCCAGCGCGCCAGCCGTGATCAGAAGCGTTGGCGGATCAATCAACGGCGATGACAGCCAGAATGCCATGATCGCCGAAAGCGGCGCACCAACGGCGAGAAGGCCAGCGATGAAGGGGATGACTTCGCAGGAACAGAACGGCGCCAATCCTCCAAAGACCGCCGCCATCACGATCGCCTGCCATTCGCGTCCCTCGAACGCCCTGGAGATGTGACCTTCCGCACCAGCAGCCTTAAGCCAGGCAATCAACAGGACGGCAAAGGCGATATAGGGCAGCGTCCCGGCGAAGGCCCGAAGCGCGAATGAGACCACCTCAACGGTGCGCTCCGGATCGAGCGCAAAAACCAGAAGCGGCACCAGCACAACAATCGACCAGGGCGTCAGCACCCAGGGCTTCCAGTCGAAACCAGATTTCTTGCCGCTGCAGCAACTCGTTTCCTTGGGCGCGCAGCAGCCTGAATTTGTTGGAGAAAACTCGGTATCGGTCATGTTTCACTCTCCTTGTTGGAGGCACACCCATCAGGCGTGCACTGCTCGTCGGCGCAGCATTCCTTCATGATGTAGCCGGCCAGCCCCTCGAGATGGTCAAAGGCTGCTCGGTTGATCACGGCACGGCCGGCTTTTTCCTGAACGATCAGGCCGGCAGATGCCAAAAACTTCAGATGATGTGCCAGGGTCGAGGCGGCCATACTGGTTCGGCTCTGGATGTCGCCAACGGAAAGCCCCGCCTGACCGGCCTTGACCAGCGTCAGCAGGACCTCCAGCCGCGCTTCAGAACCAAGGGCTGCAAAGCCCTGACTTGCTTCTTCGATATCCATCAGTTATCCCGACAGGCTTAAATAACTATATTTCTAGTTATATAGTTTTAAATAGGTGGTCAAGCCGGTTTTCGCGCCGCTGATGCGAAAACAAAAAGAGGCGGTCAAACGACCGCCTCTCCAAGTCAGATCACAAGACAGATGTTCGGCAAGGTTCATCCGCGCCCGACGATCCGGTCAATGCTGATCGGCCCGCCGCCGGCAGCAGCCAGATAGACAAAGACGAAGGAATAGAGCGCTGCCAGCTCACCGCCACTAATGATCGGATAGAGGCTCTGCGGCGCGTGCGCCAGGAAATAGGCCACAGCCATTGTTCCCGATGCCAGGAACGCCGCCGGGCGCGTGAACAACCCTAGCACAAGCAAAGCCCCGCAAACCAGTTCGATCAGGCCCGCAGCACCGCCCAGCGTCATCGGATCGACGCCCGACATTTCGGTCTTGGGAAAGCTGAGATACTTCGTTGCGCCATGCTGCAGAAACAGCAGGCCAGATGCAATCCGCAAGGCACTCAGCAAATAGGGTGTAGAGGGCTTGAGAAATCTCATCTTGATGCATCCTTTGAAATAGGAACAAGTGGCTCGCGTCCAGCCCCCTATGCACCTGCCGCGGTCCTACACCAAGGAGAAATTGGCGCGGGCACGCCGTAACCATCATGATTTCACTTGGGAGACGTGAGGTTGCGGGCCCTGCCGGATTCTAGAAATTCGGGAACCCGCGGCTTTGCCATTCGGAACGCGGGACGGCGCGGCCGATGCCATAGCTGAAAGTCAGGACACGCGTCGCCCGGTCATCCACCTCGCAACGAAACGCAAGGTCATACCACTGTCCTGCGGCGCGAAATGCAGCAAGGCCAGGCTCCAGCACATTGCCGGCAGGTTGGCGAAACGACGGCAAGGCTTCAGGAGGACGTGCAGGATTGTCTGCTCGAAGCTGCGCGCGCAGCTCGGTCATGCACAAGAGATCCATCCGCTGCGCGCGCGACATGCCCGCCATGGCGGTACGCGTGCGTCCGTTGTTCAGGATCCCGTCGGACAAGAGCCGCCTGACCGGACGTGTCCCAACGCGCCCTGTCCCAGTGCCGCGATTGCCCGCGGCAGCGTTGCTCGTGCTGCGCGCGGGTGGCGCGGCAGGCTTTCGGTTCGGCGTCGCAGACGACACGATCCGGCCGACCGTTCCGAAGTCTTCCGGCTCCGTGTCAGGTGCCAGCTCCGGTCCGGGGTCAGGTCCGGGGTCACCGACAACCTCGGTCTCGGCCTGTTCCTCCTGACCTTCGTCGGCCTCAGGCACATCTTCTGCCTCTAGCTCGCTCTCGGCTTCACTTTCAGTTTCTAAGGTTTCCGACGCGGCGTCCTCAAGTTCCGGCTCCAGCTCTGTGTCTGGATCTGCTTCCGGCGTGAGCTCTGCATCGGGCTCACCGGCAGCATCAGCTTCCTCATCGAGAGCTTCCTGAATTGCTTGTTCCTCAAGGGTCAGCTCTTCGGGAAGTTCATCGCTGGGATCTTCAGGTTCCTCGGCTGCATCGCCATCCTGGGCTTCACCGGAACTGCTGTCCTCATCACCGAATTCCACAACCGGTTGCAGCACCTCGAGCGGAGCTGGTGCTGGTTCGGCCTCGCTTTCGGCAGGCTCTTCCGGCTCTGGAGCAGGCTCTGGCGGAGGCGGAGGCTCTTCCGCCGCCGGTTCCTGTTTCTCAGGTTCGGGCTCCGGCTCCTCGGGCTCTGGTTCCGGCTCTTCAGGCGTTTCCGGTTCAGGTTCTTCAGGTTCCAGAGTTTCCGGTTCAGGGATCTCGGGCTCAGGCGGCGGCACCAGCTCGACCTGGATCGTCGGTTGCTCAGGTTCTGTGGCAACTTCGGGCAGGCTTACGCCGCCGATCAGGACAACTGCCAGCCCGACGTGCAGCAATAGGGAAAGAAGAAGACCCAGACCAAAAAGACTGAGACCGGCCCGCCGATCGAGATGTACAACCCTTCTCATGCCCGGCACAGGCGCAGCGGCGGACGAAGAAGACTTATCCTTCGCCTGCCCGCCGGCACCTGCCGACAAAAAACCCGGCGTTGCCGCCGGGTCTTGATGATCAGGATCGCGTGACAAAAGACCCGTCAGCTATCGAGGAAGGAACGCAGCTTGCGCGACCGGCTCGGGTGCTTGAGCTTACGCAGTGCCTTGGCTTCAATCTGGCGGATACGTTCACGGGTCACCGAGAACTGCTGACCGACTTCTTCAAGCGTATGGTCCGTGTTCATGCCGATGCCGAAGCGCATGCGAAGCACACGTTCCTCGCGCGGCGTGAGGGATGCCAGAACGCGGGTCGTCGTCTCGCGCAGGTTTGACTGGATGGCAGCATCGATCGGCAGAACAGCGTTCTTGTCCTCGATGAAGTCGCCGAGATGTGAATCTTCCTCGTCGCCAATCGGCGTTTCGAGAGAGATCGGCTCCTTGGCAATCTTGAGAACCTTGCGCACCTTCTCCAGCGGCATCTGCAGCTTTTCAGCCAGCTCTTCCGGGGTCGGTTCGCGGCCGATCTCATGCAGCATCTGGCGCGACGTGCGAACGATCTTGTTGATCGTCTCGATCATATGCACCGGAATACGGATGGTGCGGGCCTGGTCGGCAATCGAACGGGTGATCGCCTGACGGATCCACCAGGTCGCATAGGTCGAGAACTTGTAACCACGGCGGTATTCGAACTTGTCGACCGCCTTCATCAGGCCGATGTTGCCTTCCTGAATGAGATCGAGGAACTGCAGGCCACGGTTGGTGTATTTCTTGGCGATGGAAATCACGAGACGCAGGTTGGCCTCGACCATTTCCTTCTTGGCGATACGCGCTTCGCGTTCGCCCTTTTGCACCATGGCAACGATGCGGCGGAATTCGATGATTTCCAGGCCGGTTTCCGTTGCCAGCGTCTGGATTTCCTGCCGCAACTCGCGAACCGTTTCCTTCTCCTTGGCGATGAAGTTCTTCCATCCCCGCGTTGAAAGGTTGGCAACCTTGCGCAGCCAGTTCGGGTCGAGTTCCGCACCCTGATACTGCTTCAGGAAGTCGGTCCGGTCGACGTTGTAGCTGTCAGCCAGACGCAGAAGGCGGCCTTCATAGCCCATCAGGCGCTTGTTGATGTCGTAAAGCTGGGCGACCAGAGCGTCGATACGATTCTGGTTCAGCGACAGGCTCTTCACGTCAACGATGATCTCGTCCTTGAGCTTTTTGTAGCGGCGCTCCTGGGACGGGGACAGGGTCTTGTTGGCAAGCTTGTTTTCAACCAGCTGGTCCTGCAGGCGGCGCAGCTTCTTGTAGCTGTCAGCCACGCGGTCGAAGGTCTCGAGAACCGTTGGCTTCAGCTCGGCTTCCATCGCGGACAGCGAGACGTTGGACTCGAATTCGTCGTCATCGTCCTCTTCGCTGTCGCCTTCCGTCTGGTCTTCGCCCTCTACGCCGTCCTTGGTTTCTTCAGCCGCCGGCTTGGCCTCGGAATCTTCCTCGTCGTCGTTGTCTCCCGTCGGACCATTCTTGGCGTCCGGACCGGCATAGGTCGCTTCAAGGTCAATGATGTCGCGCAGCAGAACCTTGGCTTCGTTCAGCTCATCGCGCCAGATGATGATCGCCTGGAAGGTCAGTGGGCTTTCACACAGACCCGCGATCATGGCTTCGCGGCCAGCCTCAATCCGCTTGGCGATCGCGATTTCGCCCTCACGTGAAAGAAGCTCGACCGAGCCCATTTCGCGAAGGTACATGCGAACCGGATCATCGGTGCGGTCGGCTGGTTCTTTTGTGGTTGTTGTCTTGGCCACGGCGCCGGAGCTCACGGCAACCAGATCGCCGCCACCTTCAGCCTCTTCCGAGGCGTTCTCTTCGGCCTCTTCCGCCTCAATGACGTTGATCCCCATGTCGGACAACATGGACATGATGTCTTCGATCTGTTCGGAGGCTACCTTTTCCGAAGGCAGAACTTCATTCAGCTCGTCATAAGTCACATAGCCACGTTTTTTCGCAGCTTTGATCATTTTCTTGACGGCGGCATCCGACAGGTCAAGCAATGGACCGTCAGGGCCCTCTGCTGGGTTCTCTTGAGTGTCGTCTGCTTGTGTCGCCTTGGCTACCATATTTCGCTCCAGAATCGCGGTCCCGTGGGGCCGCGCCGCGCCTGAATTTCCTACACCCGGACCGCCCCCGGCGCGCAAGCATGTCAGCCGCGCAGCCGCAAGACGGGTAATCATCGATTCGGGTTGTAAGCTGTGTCCCTTAAGTCCCGATTAACCGTGAAATATTTCACGCAGCCTCCAAAATTTGCTGCGCTCGCTTGCACGGCTCCCTCCTCGTAGAAATGCCAAGCATTCCCTGCGAGATTGATCGTATGGATATGCAGCGTCGAATGAGACTATTCGCCGGGGGCTCAGCGGCCCGTCCGTAGCGTATTTGCGCTGCAGAACTTCTATTTAGCTCGACGTTTGTGATTCGCAAGTGTGATTCGGCCTCGGTCAATGGAAAAGCGCCAAAAACTTGCAGCTTTCGTTAAATTCACCGTCTAAAGAAGCGCTATTGACCGGCTACAACGGCTTCGGACGTCGAAAGGTCCGGTTTCTGCGCCACCACAAGAGGGGACGTGACCCTGATTTTTTTCGCTCTCTCAGCGAGATCCGCCTCGTCCCGGGCGCATTCCTCCCGCCGCCGGCTAAGATCGCGGGTCATTGCCTGAACTCTCATCCAAGTCTCTTCATCAAGGTCGGTTTCCACTGCCTGCATTTCCGTTTCAAGCTCTGTCTCGAGAGCCCTCAGCTCGAGCACATCCAGGAAATGGATAAATACCGCCTCGATGAAATCCTCTGGCGGATCGGTTTTCAGCAAGGGGAACCGTTGGATCAACGCAGAAAAACTGCCCGCCCTTTGCCGCGTCTCACCAGGCATGGCCGTCTCCTCGATCACCTCTGACAAGAGTTGGTGCAAGGGTTCGTCGAAAGAGCGCACGAGCTCGGACGCCGGGGTCTCGTCGAGATTATCGACCAGCCGGCAGAGCGCATCTCGAAAACGTCCATGAAGCTGCTCGGAAAACAAAGCGCTGGAAATCCGTTCGAGATGCCGGTCGAGCAGCAAGGGATAACGCACGCAGAGCCCGCAGATGAGCCGCTCCGTACCGTACATGGGGCTATCAGGCGCCGAAATTCGAGCCGGACGCCCGATCGGCAAGGCATCCCCCTGTTCCCGCCCCTTTCCGCCGTATCCACCTTTTTGCTGGCCACCGCGACGGGCTTGCTGGAAGAAAAGGTTCGACAGCTTGAACTTCAGATCCAGCTGATAACGCCGTCGAACACGTTCATCCCGGATGGTTCCGATGAGATCTTCAAAACGCTTCTCGAGAGCCGCTTTGCGCTCCGGCGTATCCAGCCGGGCAACTGAGATTTCCCGATCCCAGACGACTTCCGACAGCGCCTGCGCCGAGGCAATCTCACTCTCGAAACCCTCAAGCCCCTTCTGCTTGATCAGGTCATCAGGGTCCATGCCGTCCGGAAGGAAGCAGAACTGGAAGGAAAAGCCGCTCTTGAGCACCGGGAAGATCCGGTCGATCGCACGGTGGGCCGCGGACACGCCAGCGGCATCGCCGTCGAAACAAACGACCGGCTCATTCGCGAACTTCCACAGCCGCATCACCTGATCTTCGGTGAAGGCCGTGCCGAGCGTCGCCACGACGTGATGAACACCCGCCTGCCAAAGCGCAATGGCATCGAGATAGCCTTCAACGACCACGGCCTGGCCGGACTTGAAGGCCGGTTCACGTGCCCGATGTGCATTGAAGAGCATTACTCCCTTGTGAAAGAGCGGGGTCTCCGGTGAGTTGAGATATTTCGGTTGGCCTTCGGGATTGAGAGTACGTCCGCCGAAGGCGACCACCCGTCCTCGCTCATCCTGAATTGGGATCATCAGCCGGCCGCGGAACCGATCATAACAAGGTCGCCCGTCCTCGGGCTTGATCACAAGACCCGCTTCGATCATCGAGCCTTCAGACACACCTTTTTCGGCAAGATACCTCTTCAGCGCATCCCGGCTTTCAGGTGCAAATCCAAATCGGAACTCAGCCAGCGTTTCTGCAGAGAGCCCACGCTTTTGAGTGTAGGCGCGCGCTTGCACACCGCGCGGCCCGGCATATTCACCCTGGAAGAACCGGGCAGCCATTTCGCAGACATCAGCCAAACTGGCGCGCTTTTGCTCGCGCCGCGCCGCCTGAGGATCGGGTGCCGGTAAAGGCACCCCCGCCTGTTCAGCCAAGCGCTCCACAGCTTCGGGAAAGCTCAGGCCTTCCGTTTCAGTGACGAAGCGGAAGTGATCGCCAGAGGCACCACATCCAAAGCACTTGTAGCGGTTGCGCCGATCATCGACGTGAAAACTCGGGCTCTTCTCCTGATGAAATGGACAGCAGGCCCAATAGTCCCCTTTTCCCGGCTGGGTCTTGCGGCGATCCCAAGTGACCTTGCGCCCGACCAGATCGGACAGGGTCAGGCGGGCTCTAATTTCATCCAGAAGGCGGTTGTCGAAACGCATCAAGTTGCCGGACGGCCCGGTTTCGGGCCTTTGGGTTCAAGGAACACATCCCAGACGACCACAACGAGCGCCTGATAATGAGCGCATCAAGCTGCGCCAGTCAGATACAATAACAGTGAACCGACGCTCATATCCACTGCCGTTCACTCATGCCAGCAGTGAGCAGCGCCTTGCAGTGGAGAGTGTTGGATAAAGTCGTCAACCCATCTCACCCGGCAAGGTGATCAGGCCGTCAGTCCTTGCTTTCGCTGCGAAGAAGACCTTTGACCAAACAGGACGCCTGAACAAAGTCCATCTTGCCAGGGTAGCGGGCTTTCAGCTCGGACATGCAGCGGCCGATATCACGCAAGCCTTGGGCATCAATGTCCTTCACGGTCTCTTCGCACAAGGCCATCATTTCTTCTCCGCAGATCTGCACCGGGAGGAACTCGCGAATGATCTGGGCTTCCGTGCGCTCCTGCTCGGCCAGTTCAAGCTGCCCATCCTCTTCAAACTCGAGAGCGGAAACGTCGCGCTGACGCACCATCTTTTGCAGGATATCAAGCACCTCGGCCTCAGCAACGCCGTCTCGACCGTTTTCGCGAGCGCTTGCATCACGGTCTTTTATTGCGGCCTGCACAAGTCGCAAGGTCGCCAGGCGGCGCTTGTCTCTCGACACCTGCGCCTCCTTCAGGGCAGTTCCAATCAATTCGCGCATAGTTCAAACCCCGCCCCGGAACAATCGCCGGACAATAGTGCGCATTCACCGAGCCTGCAACACACATACAAGCAAGCCATTGAATAGTAAGGGTTTATTTTCAGACCATCAATGTTGACGATTGTGCCTGCTTCCCATAGAGTCCAGCGCTTAATGCAGACGGCATTCTGTCGGGATTGATCCCCGCGCGCTCTAGCCTTACCTGCAGCGCATGATGTCACCAACAACACCTGGAAACAAGACATGACGACTGCCGACGCATGGGCGATGAAACCTGCGACCGCCCTCCTTGTACTCGCCGATGGAAGTGTCATCGAGGGCGAAGGCCTTGGAGCCACCGGCGAAGCGGTAGGCGAAGTTTGCTTCAATACTGCAATTACCGGCTATCAGGAGATCTTGACGGACCCGTCCTACGCTGGCCAGATCATCACATTTACATTCCCTCACATCGGCAACGTCGGCGCTAATGACGAAGATGTCGAAACGGTGGATATGTCATCGAAGACCGGCATTCTCGGCTGCGTTTTGAGCGCAAGCGTCACGGACCCGTCAAACTATCGTTCTGCGCGGCACCTCGACCAATGGCTCAAAGACCGTGGCCTGATCGGAATTTCGGGTGTCGACACGCGCGCCCTGACCGCGCTGATCCGCGAAAAAGGCATGCCGCACGCGGTCATCGCCTATTCGCCGGACGGCAAGTTTGACGTTGAGGCCCTGAAGAAAAAAGCCGCCGCATGGCCCGGGCTTGAAGGCATGGACCTGGCCAAGGAAGTGACCGCAGCCAAGGCGCACGATTGGTCCGAAACGCCTTGGAAATGGGACGAGGGATATGGTGCGGCCGGACAGTCCGAGTTCAACGTGGTTGCACTTGATTTTGGTGTGAAGCGGAACATCCTCCGCCTGCTCACCGAAGCCGGCTGCAATGTCACCGTCCTTCCGGCGAATGCAACTGCCGCGGAGATTTTGTCTCACAAGCCTGACGGATTGTTCCTGTCAAATGGCCCTGGAGACCCGGCGGCAACAGGCGAATATGCCACCAAGTCTATCAAAAGCGTGATTGATGCGGGCATTCCGACCTTCGGCATTTGCCTTGGCCACCAGATCCTGGCCCTGGCGCTCGGAGCGAAGACCGTCAAGATGCACCAGGGGCATCACGGCGCAAACCACCCGGTGCATGACCACACCACGGGCAAGGTCGAGATCACATCCATGAACCATGGCTTCGCGGTGGACACCAAGAGCCTGCCTGAAACTGTGGAAGAGACCCACGTCTCGCTGTTCGACGGCTCCAACTGCGGCCTGAAGCTGAAAGGCAAACCTGTCTTTTCGGTTCAGTACCACCCGGAAGCATCGCCCGGCCCACGTGACAGCAACTACCTCTTCCAGCGCTTCACCGACTATATGCGCGACGCAAAGGCCGCCTGACACTAGAAGTAGTCGCGACCCCGCACTTCAAAACGAAAAAGCCCGGCCTCACAGAGGCCGGGCTTTTTCGTTGTGCTGACGGCACCAAAAACTTGTCCGGGGAAGTCTTCCGGCATCTTGAAGTTCAAAGATACTGGACTGCCTGAAAGTGCCCGAATGCCTAGCTGACCGCCAGTGCTTGATCAGCCAGCGACAACCAGCGTATCCAAAGCGTCGAGGACACCTTCGACCTCGGCCACCTGTTCATCCAGCATCGCCTTCTGTTCGCGCAGAATTTGCTGCTGACCCTGACAAATAGATTGCAGTTCGGCGAACTGCTCCAGACGCGGGGCATTGCTTTCAACGAGCTTGATGACACGGCGGATTTCCGCGAGCGTCAACCCGATTTTCTTGGCTTGAAGGATCACCCGCATCCGGCCGATATCGCGCGCGCCATAAAAGCGGCGAGCTCCTTTCCGAACCGGGTTGAGCAATCCTTTTTCTTCATAGAAGCGAAGCGTACGAAGCGTCACTTCGAAAAGCTCTGACATTTCAGAAATAGCCAGAACCTGGCTTTCTGAATTTTCGTCCTGAACAGGTCCCGCTATGTCAGGCACGACGACCATGTTCGTTGCTACACTATTCATTATTTCTTGCCCGATTTTTAGTTTTGTTCTGTGCTCGCCGGCATGCAACAAACATCCTGACGCAGCGACCCACCTTCGCCGCGCAGGTACCCACTTAGCTTGCAACACAAAACCAGCTCCACCTCTTCGACCTCAAACGGTCTAAAAAAGTGAATCTGGCTGAAACCCGTCTTCACACATATTTTATTATGCCATCAAGAACGCACGTTGTGGTTCTCAATCCGCGCCATTTTTTGTGCTTTTCGTTCGAAAAGCCAAAAAACTCCACGTGAGATCATAATATTCTCGTCCCCAGATCAAATCATAGAGTTAGATATTAACGTCTCACAACCTCTTTTAATACAAAGCAACTTACTGGAATAACACTTTGTATTAATTATCGATAATCTAAACATCGATTCTACGGAATTTCCGACTGTGAATATTCGAAATGAAACTAATGAATTCGAGAAAGTTAAATATTGAATTTTCCATTCCGAATTTAATCATTACTCGTGGATACACGACATAAAGCTGTATACTGATATTAATCACAAGTAATGAAAATAGAACTAGGGTTTCTTCATCGTTGAGCGCATGAAGTCAGGCACCATGGCCTCTTGCCGTCGCCATTGTTTGGGCGGCAGACCAAACCAACGTTTCGCCGCCCGCGTGAAATTGCCTGTCGCGGAAAAGCCGACACGATAGGCAATCTCGGAAATGGGCGCACCGGTGTTGCGCAGCAGTTCGCTCGCGAGATCCCGACGCATTCGATCGTGTATTTCCTGAAAGGTGGTGCCGTTCTCCGCAAGCCTGCGCTGCAGCACTCTGCCGCTCATGCCAAGGTCACGTGCGACCAACTCGAGACTGAGGTCGGCCGACGCAATTCTATGAACGACGACATCCTGAACCAGAGCCGCAAGATCACCCTGCTTGCGCGTGTCTGCAAGCTTGCGCTCACAGAGTTCGATCAGCGCTTCAAACATCTCTCCATCATATCCAGGATTGGGCTGAACGAGCTGATCACGCGAAAAGATGAACTTGTTGATGTCCGAACCGAATTTCACCGGCCCACCCAACATCTGGCGATAAAGCGATGTATTTTTGGGTAGCTCCCTCCGGAGGCTGACTTCCAGAGGTGATGAAGATGCACCTGCAAAGCCTCTCAGGAACCTTTGCGCGACAATGCTTGCAAACCGGTCAGTGACCTGCTCGGGTTTAACCACAAGCGGGGAATAGTCCCAGCAGTAGGAAACAGTGCCTTTTTCAATCACCACGTCGCAAATGCTCAAGTCGATTGCAATACGGGTAAACCGCGACATTAACTTCAGCGCCTCAAGTGGTGACGGCGCAAAACGCGCTGCCAACACCATCTGCTTCATGCCACCGGCAGGATCCGCGCGGGTCCAGCTCAGCGAGAAATACGGATCATTGAGCTGACCGGAAACCCGCTCCAGGAACTGTGAGTATTCGACAAGGGAAATGTAACGCGTCGACCATTCTTCCGGCGGACCTAGCGTCAGTCCGTGCTCAAGCGCAAGCGCCTGGACGTCATAGCCCAGCGACGCCAGGTATTTTTCCAATCCCCCAACGACGCTCCCGTGTATCCGAATGTTCTCTAGACTTCCGCTCAATTCCATATCCTGTGCGGTCGCAGCACTGCATTTCTTGGTTCAGCCTGATGACGTGATTTTCAGGTCAAAACCGCTCTCCAAAGGTGTCGGCTCAGAACTCCTCGCAAGCGGCATTGCCGGGCAAGCGGGCCGCGTTATACCCCAAATGTGGCGACGACGTGAGGCGCAACACACAAAACCCGCCAGTCATTTGAACCTATGGTTATCACTCAAACACTTGAGTAATAAGCTTTATTGTAAATTTTAACTATTCAAATATTCAACAGGCATCGGCAATTGTGGCACTAGGTGCACGCAAAGATTGACAATCAAGGCGGTTCAAGATTGTTCTTGCGCGGTCTCGGCCTAAGGATTGGCGGCAAATGCGAGCACGAAAAGCTGGCGCCAAAACTGGCAAACTTGGGTGAACTGAAGTTAGATGCCTAAATAGAGAAAATGAACGCGCTCTGAAAATGACAGACCGAAATTCCAAAACAAAAGGCCCCGTAATGAGCCCCGAACAATTCAGGGACTGGCGTCGGTCTCTTGGACTGAAGCAAAAAGACGCAGCCGAGCAACTCGGGCTGAAGAAGCGCATGATCCAGTATTATGAAAAGGGCAATCGCGACGGGCGCGCGGTCGAGATTCCAAAATCGATTCGTCTTGCCTGTTATGCGCTCTCTTCCGGCATTAATGACTTCAACGGAGAAGAAGTCCTCGCCCAGATGCCGGGAAAAGAAACCTCCTGAACGAGGTTTCGAACATTATTTTCACCTAGATGCCCGAACCCGGGTTAAAACAGGCAAATAAGCTGATGGACGGGGTTTCCTCATGACCGGCTTTTGCCTATAAGACGCGCTCAGCCGACATTGACATTCATCATGGAACGAGCCCACCCGACAGGTACCCCCTGCACGGAAGCGGCCGCTGCGAGCCCCGATGCCAAAACGTACTGACCTCTCCTCCATTCTCATCATTGGCGCCGGTCCGATTGTTATCGGTCAGGCCTGTGAGTTCGATTACTCGGGGACACAGGCGTGCAAGGCGCTTCGAGAAGAGGGCTTCCGCATCGTTCTGGTGAACTCGAACCCGGCGACGATCATGACCGATCCGGACCTGGCCGACGCGACCTACATCGAGCCAATCACTCCGGAAATTGTCGCCAAGATCATCGAGAAGGAACGCCCCGACGCGCTCCTGCCGACCATGGGTGGCCAGACTGCGCTGAACTGCGCGCTCGATCTGGAAGAAATGGGCATTCTGGAAAAATACGGCGTTGAGATGATCGGCGCCCGCGCCGAGGTGATTGAGAAGGCCGAAGATCGCGAAAAGTTCCGCGCGGCCATGGATGCTATCGGTTTGGAAAACCCGCGCGCCGCGATTGCCTCCTCTCCCGCCATTCGCAATGAGCAGGGCAAGATCACTGGGTACGATCGCGCGACCGGCTTCATGGAAGCCATGAAGGCGCTAGACGACATCGGTCTGCCTGCGATCATTCGCCCGGCCTTCACCATGGGCGGCACAGGCGGCGGCGTCGCTTACAACCGCGAAGAATTTGAAACCATCGCGCGTTCAGGCATCGATGCCTCGCCCAATGGTCAGATCCTGATCGATGAGAGCCTGCTCGGCTGGAAGGAATACGAGATGGAGGTCGTTCGCGACAAGGCGGACAACTGCATCATCATCTGCTCGATCGAGAACGTGGACCCGATGGGCGTCCACACGGGAGATTCCATCACTGTCGCACCGGCGTTGACGCTGACCGACAAGGAGTACCAGATCATGCGCGACGCATCGATTGCTGTGCTGCGCGAGATCGGTGTGGAAACCGGAGGTTCCAACGTACAGTTTGCCGTCAATCCGGACGATGGCAGGCTTGTCGTGATCGAAATGAACCCGCGCGTATCACGCTCCTCGGCGCTGGCATCCAAGGCAACCGGCTTCCCGATCGCCAAGATCGCAGCAAAGCTGGCGGTCGGATACACGCTTGATGAACTTGAGAACGACATCACCGGCGGCGCGACACCGGCCTCGTTCGAGCCTTCGATCGACTATGTTGTCACCAAGATTCCGCGTTTTGCCTTCGAAAAATTCCCAGGCTCCGAACCGACCCTTACCACCGCCATGAAATCGGTCGGCGAAGTCATGGCCATCGGCCGGAACTTCCAGGAAAGCCTGCAGAAAGCACTGCGCGGTCTGGAAACCGGTCTCAACGGTCTCGATGAGACCGAAATTCCAGGGCTGGGCCAAGGCGACGACACAAACGCCATACGCGCAGCGATCTCGACCCCGACGCCCGAACGTCTCCTGCATGTCGCACAGGCCATGCGCCTTGGAATGAGCCTGGCTGATATCTACAGCGCCTGCTCCATCAATCCATGGTTCCTCGAGCAGATGCATCAAATCGTCGGGATGGAAGCCAAGGTCCGCGAACACGGTCTGCCGCAGACCACCGAGATGTTGCGCAAGCTAAAATCCATGGGCTTCTCTGACACGCGCCTGGCGACACTCGCGGACAACGATCAAAAGGACATCGCCAAGCTGCGCGCGAGCCTGAATGTCCATCCTGTTTACAAGCGCATCGACACCTGCGCGGCCGAGTTCGCCTCGCCGACAGCCTATATGTACTCCACCTATGAAGCCCCCTTCATGGGAACGCCAGCCTGTGAGGCCAATCCGAGCGACGCCAAGAAGGTCATCATTCTCGGTGGCGGTCCCAACCGGATTGGTCAGGGCATTGAGTTCGACTACTGCTGCTGTCACGCCGCCTTTGCGTTGAACGACGCTGGCTATGAAACGATCATGGTAAACTGCAATCCAGAGACCGTTTCGACCGACTATGACACCTCCGACCGTCTCTATTTTGAGCCGCTCACCGCGGAAGACGTTCTGGAGATCATCCGCAAAGAGCAGGAGAACGGCACGCTCCACGGCGTCATCGTCCAGTTCGGCGGCCAGACACCGCTAAAGCTCGCACAAACACTGGTGCAAGCAGGGGTCCCTATCCTCGGCACCTCTCCGGACATGATCGATCTTGCAGAGGATCGCGACCGTTTCCAGAAGCTGCTGATCAAGCTTGATCTCAAGCAGCCGGAAAATGGCATCGCCTATTCCGTTGAGCAGGGCCGCCTGATCGCAGGTCAGCTTGGCCTACCCCTGGTGGTTCGTCCCTCCTACGTTCTGGGTGGCCGCGCAATGCAGATCATTCGCGACGAGGAGGCACTCAACTCCTATCTGCTCGGCACGCTGCCAGAGCTGGTCCCAGCAGAAGTGCGCGCTAAGTACCCAAATGACAAGACGGGCCAGATCAACACCGTTCTGGGCACAAACCCGCTTCTCTTTGACCGCTATCTGGAAGGCGCAATCGAGGTGGATGTCGACGCCCTTTGCGACGGCAAGGACGTCTTCGTCTGCGGCATCATGGAACACATCGAGGAAGCTGGCATTCACTCCGGAGACAGCGCCTGTTCGCTGCCACCTTTCTCGCTGTCCAATGAGCTGATCACGGAACTCAAGCGTCAGACCAAGGCCATGGCACTCGCGCTCGAAGTCGGCGGCCTGATGAATGTCCAGTACGCCATCAAGGAGGGCGAGATCTACGTGCTCGAGGTCAACCCGCGGGCGTCGCGGACCGTTCCGTTTGTTGCCAAGACAATCGGTGACCCGGTTGCCAAGATCGCGAGCCGCATCATGGCAGGCGAAAGCCTCGCCTCCTTCGGGCTGCGCGAGAAGAAACTCCAGCATGTCGCAGTAAAAGAGGCGGTCTTCCCGTTTGCGCGTTTCCCCGGTGTAGACACAATTCTCGGCCCTGAAATGCGCTCGACCGGTGAGGTTATGGGCCTGAATGGTGCTTTTTCCACTGCTTTCGCCAAATCGCAAATTGCCTGTGGCACCGGCGTCCCAGAGGAAGGAACCGTTTTTGTCTCCATGCGCGACCAGGACAAAAATTCGGTTGTGGAGGCTGTCCGGTCTCTCGAAGGCTCTGGCTTCAAGATCATCGCGACTTCGGGAACGCAAAAGTTCCTTGAAGAACAAGGCATTGCATGTTCGAAGATCAACAAGGTCCTCGAAGGTCGCCCCCACATCGTTGATGCCATAAAGAACGGCGACGTCCAGCTGGTCTTCAACACGACAGAAGGGGCACAGGCCCTGGCAGACAGCCGCTCCATGCGGCGTGCAGCCCTGTTGAACAAGGTGCCCTACTACACAACTCTTGCCGGTTCCGTGGCTGCGGCCAAGGGCATCGTTGCTTACAAGTCCGGCAGTCTTGAAGTGAGGCCTTTGCAATCCTACTTCGCCTGAGGTTAGTATCATTCTGTTCCGACCGGGAAAGGACTCCTTTCCCGGTCGGGTTGTTTTTATGACAGACGGTCCTCACGAGGGGGGACCCAATAAGCTGAAGGTCTGAGACCAATGGAAAAAGTTCCGATGACCTCCGCCGGCTACGCGATGCTTCAGGTTGAACTGAAAGAACGCACGTCGGTCGAGCGCCCGCGTATCGTTGATGCGATCGCTGAGGCACGCGCCCATGGCGACCTTTCGGAAAACGCCGAATACCATGCCGCAAAGGAAGCGCAGAGCCACAACGAGGGCCGGATCGCCGAGCTGGAAGACAAGCTCTCGCGTGCTGAGGTCATCGATGTGACCAAGCTATCGGGTGACGTCGTCAAATTTGGTGCGACCGTAGCACTGATCGACGAAGACACCGAGGAAGAAAAGCAATACATGATCGTCGGCGACGTTGAGTCCGACGTGAAGCAGAGCAAGATCTCGATCTCCTCTCCGATCGCGCGTGCGCTCATCGGCAAGACAGTTGGCGACAGCGTTGAAGTTGCCGCGCCTGGCGGAGCCCGCTCTTACGAGATCGTCGACGTCAAATTCATCTGACAACGCCCCTTCCCTTCTCCGGTTTGATCTTGCGAGACTTCGGGCTAGACTGTCCGGAATATCGTCTTTCTGCCGGGGAACAGGATGGACATCTTTTTAACAATAAGCTTCTTCCTGATCGCGCTCGCACTTCCACTGTGGGTCTATCGCATCTTTGCCGTTTCTCAACTGCAAGAGCGCGAGCGCTCGATCCTGCGCAAGCTCATCGCCCGGCAAGAAAACGCCATCGCATTTGGCACGCGGATCTTCGGATTTCTCGTGGTGCTGGCAGGCTGTGTTTTCGCACTGCTCTACATCCTCGCGTACTTCAAACATGGTCGGGTGCGCCACTTGACATTTCGCGAAGCCTTTCACCAGCGCTTCTACTCAGGCTTCGACAACGTCGATCCCTATATTGACATGATGCTATATGATCAGATCATGCCGATCATGATGCTCCTGACTGCGCTGCTGCTGTCGGTCAGCTTCACCCTGGTGATGACAGCCTTGCGCGATATTCGGCTGATCCGCCGCCTGCAGCAAAAGCTCAGCCGCTTGCGCCAGCGCCTTTCGATGGTGTGATTTTTCGTCAGCCCGACGTCAGGCTTCAGCTCTCTTCGATCGGAACGATCGGCTCGTCCTTCGTGCGACGGATCGTCAGTGCCGTGCGCACACTGTCGACGTTCTGGGCCGCGGTGAGCTCGCGGATGACAAAGTTCTGGAAGGTCTGAAGATCGGGCGCCACACATTTCAACAGGAAATCGACTTCGCCGGAGAGCATGTAGCTTTCCCGAACAATGGTCCAGCTCTTCACCGTCTCTTCAAAAGCCATCAAATCAGCTTCTGTCTGGCTGTGCAGCCCGACCATGGCAAAGGCCGTAACATCATAGCCAAGCTGTTTTTCATCGAGAAGCGTGCGATATCCGCGGATCAGACCTGCCTCTTCAAGAGCGCGAACCCGGCGCAAACAGGGCGGCGCGGAGATGCCAACCCGGCGGGCAAGCTCCACATTGGTCATGCGCCCGTCTTCTTGCAGTTCTTTCAAGATATGCCAATCAATGGCGTCTAGACGCGCTTTCAATGCAGTCTCCTATTATCGCCGCAAACCAGCGACATTTTGTTTCACGTCGGATTATGATTTTTTGCGCGTCCGTGCAAGACTATAACAAATTCGCGCATGAATCAGAAAGATTTCGATAGGGAAGCTCGGCTGGCGGGCAATAAGGTGTTGATGGCGCGTCTTGGAAGCTGCTGGATCCTGACAGATGGCAAGGTCGGTGATGAGGGTCAATGCGTCGGCGTCGCTGAAGCCCTCGAAGTTCCCTATGAATTGCGCCACGTGCGGCCCAAGCCCCCCTTTTCCTGGCTCATGCCCTATGGCCCAATTGACCCTCGCGAACGTCCCTCGGCTCAAAACAGCCCGATCGCCCCGCCCTTTCCCGATCTGGCGATAGGCTCTGGCCGTCGCGCCATCGCCTACCTGCGCCACCTCAAGAATGCGAGCGGCGGAAAGACCTTCACAGTTTGCCTAAAGGATCCGCGTACGGGCTCAAAGGCAGCCGATCTCATCTGGGTTCCCGACCACGATGCCCTGCGCGGCCCAAATGTCCTGAGATCTCCGACAGCTCCACACAGATTTTCGCCAATGCTGTTGAAGCAGCTTCGCGAGACACCTCATCCTGAACTCGACGCGCTCAGGACGCCACGCATTGCAGTTCTGGTCGGCGGCGACAGTCGCCACCACACGTTTTCCCAAGATGACTGCGAACGGCTGGCAGCAGGTCTTGAGGCTCTCGCAAGAGACCATTCCGTCAGCCTGATGATCACCACATCGCGGCGCACGCCCACGGTGCTGGCTGAACGCCTCGTGAGGTTCGCAGCAGCTGAAGCCCACTTTTTCTGGAAAGGCACCGGCGACAATCCTCTGGGAGCAATTCTCGCAAAAGCCGATGGCATCGTCGCGACGGCTGATTCCACAAACATGATCGGAGAAGCGGCAAGTACCGGAAAGCCGATCCATGTTTTCCACCCCACGGGCGGACACAAAAAAATTGAGCACTTTTTGGCGTCTTTGAGCACTCTGGATGCCATTCACCCCTTTCCCGGGCCGCTGAAAACCACTACCTACGAGCCGCAGGATGCAACGCTCATGATCGCAGACGCCATTCGAAAGGCGATGGCTGCAGATCGAGCAGGCACATTGGCGACGTGACGACAGGATTGAAGGCGCAAAGCAAATGACAACCGAGCACACCAAGCTTCTCATCATCGGCTCCGGCCCCGCCGGTTACACAGCAGCAGTCTACGCCGCGCGCGCGATGATGGAGCCGACACTTGTGGCTGGTATCCAGCCCGGCGGTCAGCTGACGATTACGACTGAAGTCGAAAACTACCCGGGCTTTGCAGATGCGATCCAGGGCCCCTGGTTGATGGACCAGATGCAGAAGCAGGCGGAAAACGTCGGAACCAAGATCGTCTATGACACGATCACCAAGGCAGATCTCTCCGTCCGTCCTTTCCGAATGGAAGCCGACAGCGGCACGGTCTACACAGCCGATTCTGTCATCATTTGCACCGGAGCCCAGGCGCGTTGGCTCGGCCTTCCCTCTGAAGAAGAATTCATGGGCGCAGGTGTTTCTGCCTGTGCTACTTGCGACGGCTTCTTTTACCGCAACAAGGAAGTGGTCGTTGTCGGCGGTGGCAATACCGCTGTCGAGGAAGCCCTGTACCTTGCCAACCTGGCCTCAAAAGTCACCCTCGTTCACCGCCGCGACAGCCTTCGTGCCGAACGAATCCTGCAGGACCGTCTGTTCAAGCACCCGAAGATCGAAGTGATCTGGGACCATGCGGTCGACGAGATCCTCGGCGGCGGCATGCCAAAAGCTGTGACCGGCGTTCGCCTCAAGAACGCAAAGTCAGGCGAATCCCAGGAAATTTCCGCCGACGGCGTCTTTATTGCAATTGGCCACGCGCCTTCGGTTGAGCTTTTCCGTGGTCAGCTGGAGTTGAAGGCCGGCGATTATCTCGTAACAGAGCCCGATTCGACCAGGACATCTATCCCTGGCGTCTTCGCTGCCGGCGATGTCACCGACGATATCTACCGCCAAGCCGTTACCGCTGCCGGCATGGGTTGCATGGCTGCGCTTGAAGCAGAACGCTTTCTGGCCGAACATGACGTGACCGAATCCCAAGCGGCCGAATAACCGCTAGGGAAATTGCCGGACGGGCGGCGCGGAGGCGTGAAATATGGATTGGGACAAACTTCGCATTTTTCACGCTGCCGCTCAGGCGGGCAGTTTCACGCACGCTGGCGACTCATTGAACATGAGCCAGTCTGCCGTAAGCCGTCAGGTCAGCGCACTTGAGCATGATCTCGGCGTGCCGCTGTTTCACCGCCATGCACGTGGCCTGCTGCTGACCGAACAGGGTGAGCTGCTCTATCGCACCGCCCGTGACGTTCTACTCAAGCTCGAGGCCGTCAGGGGCCGCTTGACCGACAGCAAGGAGAAGCCCTCCGGCACGCTCAAGGTCACGACGACCGTCGGCCTTGGCTCGACATGGCTGACGTCACGCATCAATGATTTCGTCGACCTCTATCCAGACGTCGAACTGCAACTCATCTTTGATGATGATGAGCTGGACTTGGGCATGCGCGAGGCCGATGTGGCCATCCGGTTGCGGCAGCCGACACAGCCCGATCTGATCCAGCGCAAACTGTTCACCGTGCACTTCCACGTGTTTGCCTCACCCACCTACCTGAAGCGGTTTGGCACGCCCACAGCGATCGAAGAGATCGACAAGCACCGTGTGATCACGTTTGGAGAACAAGCCCCGGCCTATCTGCGCGACATGAACTGGCTGCAGACGGCAGGACGGCCCGCGCTTGATCCGCGCAAGTCAGCGCTGAAGGTCAACAATCTGGTCGCCATCAAGCGGGCAGTACAGGCCGGTGTCGGCATCGCCATCCTTCCCGACTACATTATCGAGAAAGACACCAATCTGGTGCAGGTGCTCAGCGAACTCGAGGACAAGGTGCCTTCCTTCGACACCTTCTTTGTCTATCCGTCTGAGCTCAAGAACACGGCACGCATCACGGCCTTCCGCGACTTCCTCGTGACAAACGCGGAAAACTGGGCGTTTTAGCCCATCAAGACGTTCCGCGGCGCATCAATCTATTTTTGATGCACGCATAATAAGTATGCAAAACCCTGACACAGATTACACGTTAGCGCCAACCCGCCCCTCTATTTCTCGTCATTTAGACTAATATCAGACATGGCCTTAAGGAAGAAAAGGCCGGAAACCTGCCGCTTTGGGCGCATGCGGGTAGGAGCTATTAACTTTTTGCATAGCAGCCCTGCAGACCTGCCTCTTGTTTCAGCAGCTTGTGCACTGCATATAAGCATCACTGTTGGTTTTCGAGCGTCACACCTTCCTCCCAGTGACGTCGTTTTCCAGCTGTTCCCCTCTGGAAGGTGATTCTTCTGCTTCGGCAATGAATCAAACAAACTGCCGGATCCTCTGGATCCGGCGTTTTTTTTGCCTTTTTCGCAGCGTGCCAAATACCCTCACCGCCAGAACATTAAACTTCGTTCATACTTGCAAAAATGTGCGCCGGACGTCTGGCGAAACACAAGACACTTCACCACATCAGGTGTGCGGATGAACAATCCGCGCCCCTCCCCGACAGAGACGCGCTTCCCCCCAGCGCATCTCGAAAAAAGGGCCGGTCGTCAGAAGACGCCGGCCCTTCTTTTTGAATTGCTGAAAGATTACATGTACAGCGCTTCGCCCTTCATGTCCTTGTAAAGTTCCGCGACCTGCTCGCCGTAGCCATTGAACATCAGCGTATTGCGCCGTTCGCTGGTGCCCAGGACGCGCTCGCTTGACTGACTCCAGCGTGGATGCGGCACCCCCGGGTTCACATTCGCCCAGAAACCATATTCCTTCGACTGAATGGCTTCCCAAAGGCCAACCGGTCGCTCCTTGACGAAAGAGATACGGACAATCGACTTGATCGACTTGAAACCGTACTTCCAGGGCACCGCAAGACGCAGCGGCGCGCCGAACTGTTTCGCCAGCGGCTTGCCGTAAACGCCTGTCGCCATGAAGGCCAGATCGTTGGTCGCTTCAGCGAGACTCAGCCCTTCCACATAGGGCCAGGGATACCAGCCCTGCTTCTGCCCTGGAGCAACCTCAGGATTGTGGAAAGTTTCGAACCTCAGATACCGGGCGTCGGACGTTGGCCCGGCCAACTTGACCAGTTCGGCCAGGGCAAATCCGGACCAAGGAACCGCCATCGACCAGGCTTCCACGCAGCGGAATCGATAGAGACGCTCCTCGAGCGGCATTTTTGCCAGCAGCGTGTCGATGTCGATGGTCTGCGGATTGTCCACCAGGCCATCGATCTGCACCGTCCAAGGGCGGATCGGCAGAGCCTGCGCTGCGCTCGAAATTTCCTTGTGAGTGCCAAACTCATAGAAGTTGTTGTAGGTCGATGCGACGCTTTCCTTGGTCAGATCGCGGTCCAGAACAAAGGACTCATTGCGCGGCACCGGATAGAGACCGGCACTGGGGTCCTCTTCGGCCAGGGCCCGGCCCGGATTTGCGGCAAGAGCGCCAAGCCCTAAAGAGCCCCCTGCGACGCCTGCAAGGAACTTGCGGCGGTTCCAGAACACCGCTTCCGGAGTTGCCTCACGCTCTGCGATGGCCCAGGGTTTCTTGTGAATGACGTTCATGGCTTTGCTCCTCGTTACCTGCCAGAAAACCCGAACCAGCGTTCAAGTGCAAATAACGCGGCGGTGACTTCGCGGCTCCCCTCCCGCCGTGGCCTCTCGATCGGGTCAAGATGCGGACAACGGAAGGGGCTCCCGGGAGGAAGCTCGTTTAGGCAGCTTACGCTGCCTTCTTGCCTGCGCGCCTGAGCGCAAGGTCCGCAGCCTTGCCACTCAGCTCGGCCATATGGTCGAAAACACTTCGATAACTGGCAACGCCCGCCGTTGCCGATCTGAGCTCGACAATCAGGTCACCAATCTCAACCTCGGGAATTAGGGCGTCGACCTCATCCCATCCTGCCCATCCGGGCCGGGCATCATACCCAAGGATCTGACCACGCCTCGAAGCAACGATCGCATTGATGCGCGCCGTCGTATCACTCGGGCAGAAAAGCGTCACCTTTCGGACGGGTTCAAGCAGCACCGGCTTGCAACTCTCGAGACCCTCACGCATGGCCATGATGGCCGCCATGCGGAAGGCTTGATCGGAACTGTCGACCGAATGATAGGAGCCGTCCGTCAAACAGACCGCCAAATCGACCACAGGGAAGCCGAGAGAGCCGCACTGCAACGCTTCAAGGACGCCGTCGCGAACGGAAGGAATATACTGTTTGGGGACGACACCGCCTGTGATTTGATCGCTGAAGGCAACGCCCTCACCTCTTGGCAGCGGCCGGATCGTGAGCGCAACGTCACCGAATTGCCCGTGCCCTCCAGATTGCTTCTTGTGACGGCCACGTACTGAGGTTTCCTGTCGGATCGTCTCCGCATAGGGAACCTGAGGCGCGTCGACATCAATCGTCAGTCCGTATTTGCCGGCCAGCCGTTCCTGGGCGACCCGCAAGTGCATTTCCCCCTGCCCGCCGAGCCGCGTCTCACCGCTTTTCTGGCTTTGCTCCAGATGCAGTGACGGATCTTCCTCCACCAATTTGGCAAGCGCCGACGACAGGCGGACTTCGTCCTGGCTCCGGGCAGCTGTCACCGCGATCGACAGAACCGGCTCGAAGGACTGATCAGCCCCGTTCGCTTGAGGCGTTGCAGACAGGAAGCTCTTGTCATCCGCCAGTGTCTCAGAAGTCTGAACCTGGTCCAGTCGGCCAAGACCGACAAGATCTCCAGCCATCGCAGGCGCCTTTTTGACCGCCTGTTGACCGAAGAGGCAATAGACGCCTGAAACCCGCGCTTCGCCGCCGCGATGCTGCAGCACATCCCCGTCCGCAACCGAGCCCGACAGGACACGCGCAATCGACAGCTTTCCGCCATGAAGCGTATGGAGCGTTTTCATGACCTTGAGCTGCGTCCCATCGCCGGACGCATCGAACCGGGATCGAAGGCCGTCAACATGAGGCGCCTCGTGCCTGAGCGCCTTCAACAAACGGCCGATGCCATTGCCATGCTCGGCAGAGCCGAAGAATACCGGGCAGATCAGCCCCTCACGCACCTCGCGCACCAGGTCGCCAAACACCAGCTCAGGATCAGGCGCAATGTCCTCCAGCAGCGCCTCCATGAGCGCATCATCGTGGTCGGCCAGCGTCTCAAGCATGGTGAACCTGGCAGATAGCTCACGCGCGCGGTCCGCATCGGACATGTCGACCTGCGTGCTTTCCTCACGCTCGTGATAGACATGCGCCCGCTCCAAGGCCAGATCGATGAAACCGGTCGCCTTTCCATCTTCCCAGATTGGCAACTGCCGCAGGACCAACGGCACGGAGGAGGCTGGTTGCAGGTTTTCCAGAACCTCGCGCACGCCTCGGCTGCCCTTGTCGATCTTGTTCAAAAACAAAACCCGCGGGATGGCGCGGGTTTCAAGACTTTTCAGGATCAGCTGCAAGGCAGGCAGCTTGCGGGGGTCGTCTTCGGCCACAACCACGGCCAGATCGACTCCAGGCAGAACATATTCCATTTCCGCCAGAAACTCGACCGAACCTGGACAATCGGCGAAACTGAACCGGTCTCCCATAAAGTCCGTTTCGGCAAAATTCGCCTCAACGCTCATGCCATGGCTGCGGGCCTCCGGGCCAGCATCGCCGACCATATTGCCTTCTCCAGCGCTCCCTTGCCGTGCAATCGCACCCGTGCGTTTCAAGATGGCTTCCAGAAGGGTTGTCTTGCCGCTGCCGAATGGCCCCACCAGCGCTATGCATCGCGTTCCCGAAGCGCCGGCGCCAGCCGCTCTGTCCGTGCGATCGTTGCCTCCCAATGAAACTTGAGCCATGCGTCGCCTCCCGTTGGTTATCCTAGCGCGATCACGAGGCCGACCCGGAAGACACGGCCTGTCCACGCCACACCCGCCGATAAGAAGTCCTTTGGGACCGGAGAGCGGAGGGATATCGTCGCGCCGTTTACATATCTGACGCAAGGGAAACTTATGCGGCATCGCACCAATAAAACGCCCTGCCCAAGTTTCCCACTTGAGCCGGTGGATAAAGAATGCTCGAGTTCGAGGGGCAAGCCCAAAGGCGAAGCCCGCAGAGGTCAAATGTCGTGAAGCATCTTTCTACAGCCGTCGCATTGATTGTCTTTTTCGCCGTCGCCAGCCATCAGACTGCGTCCCTTGCCCAATCGGTACCCTTGCGCGGGCTAAATTCCGACCCGCGCGCGAACCTTCCCTCCGCACGCCAGCAGCTGGAACTCCAACAGAACAACCAGCGCGGCAGCCTTTCCAATCGAACATTAGACAATGAAAGCGAACGCAGACAGAATTTGCAGCGAATTCAGGACCAAAGCACCGCCTGCCAAGGCGCTAGCACTGGCGATTGCGTTCCAAAGCGAAACTCTGACTGACGGGCGCGAGGCATTAAAAAGGGCCGGCGCGAGGCCGGCCCAAGTTTGCGGAGCAAGGAAGAATTTTTTAGTTGATCGGTTTCAGCGTGAGTTTGCTAACGCCAAGCGTCACATTGGTGCCTGTCTGGCTCTCGACGCTGAAGGGGTTGAGGGCGATCGACTTGTCCAAACCGCCGACAAGAGCATTGGCCTTGATGCCCGCGCCAAGGCTGACACCGGCTGTGACGCCGCCATAGGTGCCAGCCAGGGCGCCCGGCTCCATGTCAGCGCTCGGAGCAAGAACGCCCCAGATCAATGTGGCCTGGTCGGTCGTGCCGATATCAAGGCCGTAGTCCTTGACCGTTCCGCTGTAATATTCAACCGCGCCATTGCCGACCGGCTTGTAATTACAGCCGAGCGTAGCGCTGGAGCCAACGATGAAATTGCTTTCACCTTCGACGGTGCAGGTAAGCTTGCCGACCTGTACCCCAGGCGCCTTGTCCTCGGCCATGACAGGGGAAGCCAGCAAGGAGCCGGACACGAGAAGCAAAGCAAGCGTTGCACGACGGGACATAAGAGTCTCCTGAAACAAAAAAGGTTGATACTGGGCACTTTGAAGGAGCCGGCAATCAACCACGCCCGGAACCTTCACCAGGATGATGTTCGACGCTTTCGGTCGTCATCATCCACGAACAGGGAGAAAATCACTCCACAACCCAAAAGTTCCATTCAATCGTGTCGAAATGGGGGAGCGCTGTTAGAAATCCACAGCTTGCAGGCGCAGATCATGTGTAACCTCATAAAATCGCAGCATTTAGGCATAAAAAAGGGCGGCTCGCGCCGCCCTTGGATCGAAACCAATGGTCTCGATTTTCTACTTCAGATTGCCGCAGAACCGCTGGATCCGGGTACAGGCTTCTTCAAGCGCCTCGGTCGAGGTTGCATAGGAAATACGGAAGTTCGGTCCGAGACCAAACGCCGACCCGTGCACCACAGCAACGCCTTCGGTTTCCAGCAGCTCGGTCACGAAGTCCTCGTCTGTTCCAATCACCTTGCCAGATGGAGCCGTCTTTCCGATCGTTCCGGCGCAGGAAGGGAACACGTAAAACGCACCTTCCGGATTCGGGCAGGAAAGGCCATTGGCCTGGTTGAGCATAGAGACCACGAGATCCCGGCGGCCCTTGAAGACCTCATTGTTCTTGGGAATGAAGTCCTGTGTGCCGTTGAGCGCTTCCACGGCAGCCCACTGTGCAATCGAACTCGGGTTGGAGGTCGACTGCGACTGGACCTTGGCCATCGCCTTGATCAACTCGGCCGGACCACCAGCATATCCAATGCGCCAACCGGTCATAGCATAGGCCTTGGAGACACCATTGACGGTCAGGGTGCGTTCATAGAGCGAAGGCTCGACCTGTGCCGGCGTGGTGAACTCGAAACCGTCATAGACCAAATGCTCATACATGTCGTCGGACATGATCCAGACATGCGGATGCTTGACGAGAACATCGGTCAGCGCCTTGAGCTCGGACCGCGTATAGGCAGCCCCCGATGGGTTCGACGGCGAGTTGAACATGAACCACTTGGTACGCGGGGTAATGGCCGCTTCCAGGGCTTCAGCCGTAATCTTGAAGGTAGACTGGTCCGCTTCGACGATCACCGGCTCTCCACCTGCAAGCAACACCATGTCCGGATAGCTAACCCAGTAAGGCGTCGGGATGATCACTTCATCGCCCGGATTGATTGTCGCGACCAGAGCGTTGTACAGCACCTGCTTGCCGCCTGTGCCGACCGAGATCTCGTTGCGCTCATAGGACAGGCCGTTTTCCCGCTTGAACTTCGCGATGATCGCGTCCTTCAGCTCGGGAATGCCGTCGACAGCGGTGTATTTGGTTTGGCCTTCGTTGATGGCCGCAATCGCCGCCGCCTTGATGTTCTCCGGAGTATCAAAATCCGGTTCACCGGCGCCGAGGCCGATGACGTCACGACCTGCGGCTTTCAGCTCACGGGCCTTGTTGGTGACTGCGATCGTTGCGGATGGTTTTACGCGCGCCAGCGCATCGGCGATAAAGCCCATTGTGCCCTCCATGGCAAAGGGGAAAATCCAAGCGCGCGGACCGTAGTCCTCAAGGCTGGGCTTCGCAAGTGCAACAGAAGCTAAACCGGCAAAAAATGCCAGAAAGCAGATACGGAAGGGGACAGAGTCTCAGGTGCCGGTCAGGACCTCGCTTCGAGAACCAGCTTAGGCGCCTTGTCGTCGGCCAAAAGAGTCGCCTTGATCCGTTTTTTCTTGGACTGTCCATTCAGGGCGTTGATGACGGTCGGCTGCGGCACATCGCTCTCCTGCTCGGCCGCCTGCAACAAGCTGCCATAGCTTTTAGGATGGAGCAGCGTTTCCGTAATCGGCTTCTCGTCCATCATCTCCGGTGTCAGCTGATAGGCCTTCATCGCAGCCTTGTTTGCGGCCAGGATCATGCGGTTCTTCGTGTTGACGACGACCATGGGCGCACTGCACATATTGAATATCTTGGCAAAATCCACATCCCCGCTGGCCTGACCCGCAGAGAACAGCACCCCACCAAAACTGCCCGAAATCCGGAAGTACATCGTGTTGTGGCTCAGCTCCACCGTCGCACCCGATGCCACCAGGAACTTTCCCCGACCCGTCGCGCTGGCCCTGCGGGTTAGCGATTCAAGAACAAGAGACACCAGTGTTCGGCCAACCCGTTTCTGGATGTGGGCGATGTTTCGACCCAAGATCAGTTTGGCGTCGGCGATCCCGAAGCTGCTCAGGAAGCCCTCACTGGCGAAACGCACGTAGCCGAAATTGTCGACCAGGCAAACGCAACGGTTCGAGTTTGCAACAAAGTGCTGAAGGATCGGCGCGAGGCCTAGTGCGATGTTACCTGGGTTGCCGCTGTCCTCGCCAAGAGACGGGAAACAGACCACCACCGGCTTGCCCTCCTGAAGCTCGTAGCGATAAGCCATGAGCGGGATGCCGGGAATGCGATGATCAGCTCCACCGCCGACGTCGAACGGGCCGGCCTTGCCGTCTCGAATGGCACCCTGGATCAGGCGCAGGATGTTCTTGCGATCTTCCTGCGTCAGAAGGCGCAGCGCTTCGCTGGAAGGCGCTTCGCATAGACCTCGGATCTCGCTGTCGAAGCTCTGCGATCCGCTCTCGTTCCAGACGATTGTCTTGCGATTGATATCAGCGAAAAAGAACTGCAGACCAGCAAGGTTGAGCGCCGGAGCTTCTTCTTTGACCTCCGGTGTCTGACCACCCTGATCTTCCGCATTTTCCGCAGTTTTTACAGCGCGCAATTGAGCTGGTTGTACATTCATCGTCCGCAATACCCGCCATTTGGCAACATGCCCCACATACGAAATACAATCCGTGAGAAAAGCAAAAAAGTTATGAATCTTAACGATTCAATCGTCCCGACACCCACATCCAGGAAGTTTGGGTAAACCAATCATTAATACTTAAAACTTGACCCAAATCCGAGCAGACGGGACCAAATGACCCATCGTTCCCGGCGCATGGGCAGCACCACATTCCGGTCACAAAATGACACCGGAAGAGCCTGAAAGCTGTCCCTTGCAAGGCCAAGTCCTCAGACATTTTCATGCCATCGACTGACCTCGCCAGATGTTGCTCAGTCGCAAGACCTGGGCTTTCGCGCCTCTTCTATTGGCGCGCCTGTCCTTTTGGAGAAATGGCAAAATGCAGAAGAACGGTTTTGGCAAAAACACGACGGTCCGCGCCACAGCGCTGACCAACCGGGATCAGGCCGGTATCGCCGCAGCAGCTTTCGCGGTGCTCTCTGTTGCTGGCGCAATGGCTGGCTTTGTCATCGGGGTCGACATTGCACTTCCAACGCTCTGCATCGCCTTCACTGCAATGCTTGCAGCCACTGCCTGTCTGGCGGAACGCCTTATTGAAGGCTTCGAAACCCCGAATGCGACTCCCATTGCCCAAAAGGCCTCGTCTTCCAACCTGATTGCAGACAAATCGTGAGAAATCCCATGCCTTCAGAACGCTGGATGTTTTGGCGCAGGTTCAGAAAAAGCCGGCAGCCGGAACCGGAACCGGAAGCAAATCTGGGATCCCGAAGGAAGAGTCGTGACCTCAAAGATGCAAGCGCTCTTCTGGGAGCCATCGCTATCGGGCTCACCTTTGCACTCGTACTGACGATCGCAGCTTCCTGGGCGCCAGAGTCCTTCGCCAAGCGCGGCAGCGCGTCCTCCGAACCGACTCGCTCGACCAACGTACCCCATCTTTTTTCCGACGGTCTCACCCACGGGTCAAACGGCCCACGCTAGGCCTCGGGATCTCCGCGAAAAACGATCCAGGACGCATAACTGAAGAGAGCCGAAGAAGGACTGGTGTCCCGCTTCAGCTCTCTCGCGCCCGGTCCGCCCCCGGTGATCTGTTTGCAATCCCTTGCTCTTGATCAAAGTTAAGCAGCCTCGCGCCTGCCATACAAGTCCGTGAGTGAAGGAATGAAAAACGGATGCATCAGCCGACGCGTGGAACGCCCTGACCTTTGGATTTCGGGGAAAGACCGTGAATTAGGCTTGCATCTCACCTTCATCGATAGCTGCGTAAAACCATTGCCTCGCACGCTTTGGTCAGAGATAAATAACGGGAAACAAGTGGGGACCCTGACATGGACATCAACCTGACACTGTCCGCCGACACGATCCGCATGCTTGCCCAGAAGGCACGTGCCGTCTCGACCGCCCTCAACGACAGCTTTGAGGATGGACATGAAGGTGATGTCGAATTCGACTCCGAGACACTAACCGACGCTCATCATCATGACGGTCTGGCGGAGGAGGAAAACGACGACATGTCGGATGAAGAGCTTCAGGCGTTGATCGAGGATCTCAATGTCGATGAAGCAGCCGAACTCGTCTCGATTGCCTGGATCGGGCGCGGCGACTTTGAAGCTTCCGATTTCGAACAAGCCACCCAGGAAGCACGTGAACGCTCCGTCGGCTCCACAGCGAAATACCTTCTCGGCATGCCGATGCTGGCCGACTATCTTGAGGCGGGGCTCGACGCCCTCGAGCTCTAAGGCCTGTTCAAGGGGCTGCGCCAAAGTCTTTCAAAGTTATCCCCGCTCCGGCACATTGGAGCGGTTTTCTCTGGAAAACATCGTTAACTCCCGATTTACCATCTTCCTTACTCCACTCCTCTCGTCCACGCTTGTTTTTCCCTCATCCAGGGAATGTGACCAAGCGAGGAGCTGTCGAACCTATGTTCAACGATCATTCCAAGCGCGATGCCTTTTCCATGGACCGGCCATCACCTTGGCCATTTGTTGCGGGCTTTCTCGCCCTTTCTGCCTTGGGCAGTACACTTCTCGTTGCCTTCGGCGCCTGAAGTCACGGCAACCACGTAAGTTAACCTCCGGGGTCACTTATGAAACCGTCCCGGATTGACGCGATAGACGCCCTGCGCGGCGGCGCCATCCTTACGATGATCGCCTACCACCTGTGCTGGGACCTGTCCTGGTTCGGTCACGTCGATTGGCAGGTCAGCAGCGCACCGGAATGGCGGGCATTTGCCGCCGGCATCGCCGGAACCTTTTTGTTCCTCGCCGGGGTGAGCCTGACCCTCGCGCATCAGGACGGCGTGCGCTGGCGCGCGTTCTGGAAGCGTGAGGCAGTCATTGTCCTGGCCGCGGCGGGCGTCTCTGTCGCCACCTACTTCACGTTCGGTGATGCATTTGTTCGCTTTGGCATCCTGCATGCGATTGCAGCCAGCAGTGTGATTGCTCTCCCCTTCCTCCGCGCACCGGCCTGGCTTTCTCTTGCTGGCGCTGCGCTCGTCGCAAGCCTTCCCATGTGGGCAGCGAGCCATGTTTTCGACGGCCAAACGTTGTTGTGGACCGGGCTGGGCACACCTGACCTTGGTGCGGTCGACTATGTCCCGCTCGCGCCCTGGGCCGGACTGACCCTGCTCGGCGTCGGCCTGACCCGCGCTCTCACCGAAAGTCGCGGCCTTGAAAGCCTCTCACGGCTCAAAATCCCTGGCATGGGTGGCCGCATCCTCAGCATTCTCGGTCGCCGGTCACTGATCATCTACCTGGTCCACCAGCCCATTCTTTATGGCCTTGTGTGGTCGGTTTCGATCGTCGGCCTTGCACCGGACCGAAGCGCGAATGTCTTTTTGCTCGATTGCACGAAAAACTGTGCCATCACCTTCGGCGACGAGCCCGTGTGCCGCGCATCCTGTAGCTGCACACTTGAGAGCCTTCAGAGCGAAGGTATATGGGAAAACCTCGTATCCAGCCCGCAAGATCCTGACCTTCGCTTCCAGCTTAACGAGACCTACCGCATCTGCCTGCAGGACACGCCGGCAGCGTCGAAGACTGACGACTAGCGGCATAGCCCATCGGCGATGCGAAGCGCTCGGGCAATCCGGCGCTCTGCGAAATCCAGAAAGTCCTCCGCGTCGTTACCGCTTGCAGCCTGACCAAGAGCCCAGAGCGACGAAACGGCATCGCAGTGCATTTTCATGCCTTTAAGCGCCTCGGGTTCCGGCAAGTTTCCATCCGCTGCGGCATAGGCTTCAAGAAAACCGCTTTCGCTGCTCTGATCATAGCCATGTTCGAGCACCGCATAAGCAAGATCCCAGGCTGGAGGTGCCATGCCCGAATACTCGAAATCGATCAAGGTTGGCCCCGAGGCTGTCATCAAGATATTGCCGGGTGACAAGTCGCAGTGACTGGCGACGAGTGGTGCATCGGTTTTGACAGGATGTTCCGCCAACGCCCGTTCCAGCGGAGCAAAACGGTTTTGGAGGCTATCGTCCAGATGGGACGGCACCTGCAACAACATCTTGAGATCAAGCGCTCCCTCAAAACCTTCGACCTGGCCGTGAAGCCGACCGACCAGACCGCCCAGCGCAGCGGGCGACACCAGATCGGGTAGTTCATCCAATGCCGGGCTGAGCAAAACGCCTGTCGCGACGTCGCACAACAATGGAGCGAGAGCGACGCCGCGTTCCGCCGCGGCCAGCAGATTGGCACGCTCGGCATGCCGGTCGATCAGCATGGCCGTCTCCACCCGCGGCAGCCGGAGCACGAAATCCCCATTTGCACACTCAATCCGGTAGACGCGGTTGGTGAGGCCGGGCAAGCGCCTTGCGGCGATCAGCTTGCCGGTGATCGCCGCAAGCTGCGGATGCCGTTCAATAGCCTCGCCGCACCTGGCGAGGGCCGTCTGTCTTGCGGCCCCTTCGTTCACAGGCGCACACCCGGGGAGACAGGCAGATATGGATATGCCAAGTATTCCAAAATCGTCTCCGGCGGCTACACCGCCCTTCATCAGAATGGAACCAGAAATGGAACCTTTGAACGGTCCCCATATCATCATCACCTATTGCCGCCAATGCGGCTGGCTTCTGCGCTCCGCCTGGATGGCCCAGGAAGTCCTGACAACCTTTTCCGAGGAACTGGGCGCAGTCACGCTAATCCCCGGAACAGGCGGCGTTTTCACCATCACTTGCGACGGCAAGCCGATATGGGAGCGCAAGCAGGACGGCGGCTTCCCTGAAGCCAAGATCCTGAAACAACGCTTGCGCGACCATGTCTGGCCAGACATGGAGCTGGGCCATTCAGACGGGCACAAGACCAAAGGCTGAATTATCCTTCGGCTTCAAAAACCTCCTGTGCCGCATTAAGGCCGTTGATCGCTGCCGGCAATCCACCATAGACAGCCATTTGCCAAATAGCCTCAATGATCTCGGTCCGGGAGGCTCCGCTGGCCAGCGTGTGCTCGATATTGATTTTCAGCTGCGGTGCAGTCTGCCCGCCCAGGACCGTCAGGGCTGCGATGGTACACAGTTGGCGGGTTTTGAGATCCAGACCGGGCCGGGCGTAGTGCCGACCATAGCCCCACTCGATAAGGCTTTCAGAGAACCCGGGCAGCAGATCATCATACCGTTCGGCCAGGACAGCCTCCAGGTTAGGGTTCAGCTGCTGGATCAGATCCCGTCCGTGATCCAGTGCAGTCTTTGTGGCAACAGTGCTCATTGATGAGGTCTTTCATAAGTCACTGAGCGCCGTGTTCGGTTCGGGCGCAGTTTTCGAAAGATGGATCAACGGCTTCGCCAGCCTCCATCTTCCGGTACAAGATGATTTTATCGTCCAGTACATCCAGCATCTCGGTCAACCGTTCCAGATCAGACCGAACCTTGTCACGGTGGTCTTCCAGCATCTGGCGCCGCTCGGTCAGAGACGCAGCTCCACTTGCGCGCAAATCCGCATAGCGAAGCCGGTCCTTGATCCCCATCCCGGTGGATTTCAACCGGTCAAGAAAATCAACCCATCGCAGGATGGTCTGGTCATAGACCCGCCGACCGCCTCGATCCCGCAATGGCTTGGGAATGAGGCCAATCTTCTCGTAATAGCGCAGCGTATCAACACTGAGCCCGCATTTTTGCGCCAGGTCACCGATCAGCATGACTGTCTCCGAACAGGACGATTTGCTTCATCTACAAGTTGGAGCGCACTCCAGGTCAAGCGCTTTCTCGCGCTGCCCCCGACGCGCCAAAAGCCGACGCAACTCTTTGGAGATCAATATATTCAAATTGTCGCATCGACCTGAAAGCAGCCCTGAACGACTTATATCAAGGCGTGTGAAGGTAAAGCATGAGATCTCCGCATGATCTCGGAGGAACGCTATTTCAGACGAACCGGTCTCAGGAGCCAAAGCATGACCAACAAAAGCAAGACACTTGAGAATCTTCAGACGGCATTGGCCATGGAGCTGTCGGCAGCCCATCAGTACCAACTGCACGCCCATGTGCTCGACGATTGGGGCATGAGCAAACTTGCAGGCCAGATGCGTTTGGAAATGCAGGAAGAACTCGGCCATTCGAACGAATACATCGAACGGATCATGTTCCTGAAGGGCTCCCCTGACCTCAAGATGGCCAAGTCCCCGCAACGCGCTCAAACGCTCAAGGACATGTTCGAAGCAGATCTCGCAGATGAACGCGAGGCGATCGAATTCTACACTAAGGCTTCCCAGGACGCGGCAGCAGCCGGTGATATCGGATCTCGTGTTCTTTTCGAAAAGATCGCCTTGGATGAGGAAGGTCACATGTCCTGGCTGGAACTGCAGCTCGATCTGCTCGACCGGATCGGCGAGAAAACCTACATCTCCAAGCACATTACCGTCGGTGTTGGCGAAGACGAGGAATAAACCTCAAGGCACAACCAGATACCTCTGGCGGCGGCATTTAGCCGTCGTCAGGACACCAAAACGAGCAGAGTTGGTGCGGAACTCCTAGAAATTTTCGTGAGCACGCGAGCGGTGACCAATAACCGCCGCACGAGACACGACCTTAAGTTGTCTACTTTGCTTGATTTGCTAATATTTCAGCAGTTCTAATCTCTTTCGCACAAAATCAAGGCAACGAAACTACGCTTTTGTCGCAAGTGTTTGGACTTCCTTTAGTCTTACAGCCCAATTTGGGGTTGGGAGGACATCGGGATCCAACCATTTGTGTGGAGTAGCGAAAGTGTTGTTGAAGCGTGCAAGCAAACGTCCGGAACCGGTCTCAGACCCCGGACAGGAAGCCATCGAGAAGAAGTCCCGCTTCTCCCTGCAGGTTTCCGTGAAGACGCAGTTTCTCGGCGGCCTGGCCGTCATGCTTGTCTGTGCGCTGGGTGTTGGCGCGAGCGGTCTCTTCGCAGCCTGGCAGGTGCAGACCACTGTACGCACCGCCAAGGAAGCCAGTGAAATCCAGGGACAGCTGCCCGGTCTCCTGAAGGGCGTCAGCGAATTCGAGCTGACAGGGTCCCCCGAGGCTGCTTCCGCAGTCCGCTCCAACATTTCCACCATCACCAGCCGAACCGACAGCCTCGCGATCATCGCGCCAGATCAGGCGTCTGACCTTGCTGGAATGGCAACCGATCTGAACTCCTCATTCGAAGGTCTTGCAGTCACGCGTCAGGAGCGGGACGACGCCGTCGCCAAGCTGGATCAGCTCACCAGTGACCTGGTCGACAAGGCCAATGTCGCCTTTGACGGCATCGGCGCCCTTTTGGAAAGACGCGCTGCCGTGGCCATGGTCAATGAGGGCACATTGCACAAATTGTCCGGTGTTGTGCCCCGTATGAGCAGCATTCGTGTTGGCATGGTTGTGCTGCAAAAAGACCTGCCGACCGTCGCTCGTGTGACGGAGCCGAAAATCGTCAAGTCCGTGTTGGCCCAGATCAGCAAGCTCGAAAAGGACGCGAAGGCCGTCCGCCGTGCTGTGAAGACCGACGAAACCAAGGCTCTCGTCAAGGATCTGCAAAAGAACACCAAGGCCCTCACCAAGGCTGTCAAGGATCATGCAAAGGGCGGTACGACTGCCTTTGGCATCGATCCTTTTGGCCCACGACTTTCCGCCCTTTCAAAACAGATCGATCAACTGGCCGAGGCAGTCGACCGTCCCATGAAGGCAATGACCCTCGACCTGAAGGCCTTCACGGAGGAAAGCACGGCCCTTGCCTTCCTCTCGACCAACACGCAGACGCTCGCACGCAGCGCCTTCGCCATGAAAAGCCTTTACGCCAACTATCTGAAGCAACCGGACGAGACCACAGCCGGACTTCTGGCCGAAGAAGCGTCACTGATCCTCACGGTCAGCGAAAAAATGGCGAAAACCAAGTCTGAAGCCCTGGTAGTCACCCATGACGCTGAAGTTGAAGGCACGCTCAAGGGCGCTGTCACACCGCTACTGAACACGGCAGACGCCGTCGCCGAGCAGCTGGCCGATGTCTTCGCAAGGGTCGCTGAAGTCGAAACCGAACTGAAGGCCGCCGACACAGCCTTCATCGCCGCGGTCACCGACCTGGCGCAAACGGCCCGTGTCATCAGCTCCCGCTCCGGCGAACTGGCCGTGGCGTCCGGTCAAACGGCCCAGATTGAAATCACGCTCGCACTCGTGGCGGCCGTCCTGATCAGCGGATTTCTCGCCTACATGCTGTCGCGCAGCATCATCACGCCGCTGCGTGGCCTCACCGTTGCCATGGGCCGCCTGCGCGAGGGCGACACCGATCTGTCAATCCCGGCTGAAAACCGCAAGGACGAGATTGGCGCCATGGCCCGCGCCGTCGGCACGTTCTGTGAACGGGAGCAGGAGCGCCACCGGCTGGAGGCCGAGCAGCACGCAAACGCCGAAGCAACCCGCCAGCGTCAACAGCGCGTGGACGAGCTTGTCAGCACGTTCCGCCAGGACATAGAGCTTGGCCTGTCCAGCGTCTCCAGCAACATGAAGCAGCTGGAAGACACCGCTGAACTGCTAACCAGCATCGCCGGCAACACCAGCACCCGCAGCGAGGAAGTCTCCCAGGCCTCCCGCGAAGCCACCGACAACGTCCAGACCGTGGCGGCCGCGACCGAGGAATTGACCGCTTCTGTCGGCGAGGTCGGACGTCAGGTCAATGACACGCTGGAACAGGTTGAGGAAGCCACGGCAGCAACGCGTACCTCCACCGAACAGGTGCTCGGCCTGTCTGAAGCCGCCCAGCGCATCGGAGACGTTGTCTCGCTGATCCAGGAGATCGCCAAGCAAACCAACCTACTCGCCCTGAATGCGACCATTGAGGCTGCACGGGCAGGCGAAGCCGGCAAGGGCTTTGCGGTGGTTGCCTCGGAAGTGAAGCAGCTGGCTGAACAGACGGCCAGTGCCACCGACGAGATCTCCTCGCATATCTCCGAGATCCAGGACTCGACACAAAGCGCCGCAGACGCGATCACTGGCATCATGTCCATGATGACCAGGGTGAACGAAACCGCCTCGGCCATGGCCGGCTCAGTGGAGCAGCAGAGCTCGGCCACCGCCGAAATTTCCACCAGTATCGGACAAGCGGCCGAGCGTACCTCAAACGTTACCACCAACATGCGGCAGGTCTCCCAGCAGTCCAGCGAGACCAACCAGTCAGCCGTTCAGGTGGAACAGGTCACCGAGGACGCAACCCAGCAGCTCGATGAACTGACCAACAGGATCGAAACCTTCCTGAACGACGTCGCAGCTGCATAATTGCGCTAGGCGCAAGACAATCAAAAAGGGCTCCGGTTGGAGCCCTTTCTAAGTTTACGAGAACCTGACTTATCCAGGCAGCTTCGACCAAACACAGTTGACCTAAGGCAACTGAATGCATCTGCCAGCAGCGAGCAACGCCAATCAGTTGTTTTTCAGCACCGCCAAAGCTACCAGTTGACGGCATTGCTCACTTAAAACTTCGAATGCCTCTTGCTTGTTACTAGCGGATCTTTTCGAGGATCCAACTCGCCGCTGTCGCCTCGCGGGTGTCACGCTGAGGGCAGTGTCCGGGCTCATCATAGACGATGGTAAGCCTATCTTCAGCACGCGCCAAAAGTGCTTCTAGGTCCTCTATCGGGGCAACCGGATCATCATTGGTCAACACGGCGAGGATTGGTGTTTTGATCTTTCCCCCGTCGAACAGGCCCTGTTTCTTGAACGACAGCGTACGGGCAAATTCGGCGATTTCGTCAAACCCGGCATGCGGGGCAAGGCCGAAACGCGTGCGAACACCGTCCATTGTGAACGCCGGGAAGTGACTGTAGGCCTCGGGAGGAGCCATAAATGGCCGGTGCAACGGGCCACACATGTAAACAACGCCGGCCAGATCAAGCTCCGGGCGAGCTGCCCAGATCCGCGCGACAGGAGTGCCACCAAAGCTTGCGCCCTGAACAAAAATGTTCTTCGCGTCGATTTGCGGCAGCGCCTTCAGATGCTCCACAGTTGCAGCATGCAGCTTGTCCAGATCTGGCGAAAAGGAATACGAAGCGGAACTGCCGATTCCAGGCATGTCAATACTGACCATGGCAATGCCGCGTAACGACAGTTGCTTGGTGAAATATGGCAGCAACTCCTCCTTGGTCACATCGGACCCCATTGAGACCACGACTACCGGAAACGGACCATCTCCTTCTGGCAAATGAAGCAGTCCCGTGAACACGCCATCATCCTGAGAAATTTCCAACTTCTGCAGTGGTACTGGCAGATACTGTCCCGCTTTTTCATAGGCCAGCTGTGCCTGCGCCAGCGCCGCCCGCTGTTCCGGATCATTGGTGTGCGGTGAAGAAGCCCTGAGAAAGTAACTCATCGCTGCCATATAGCGGGCTTCAGCCCTATCGTCGTCGCCAGTTTCGGCGATCGCTTCGGCCTCGCCGAAAGCTCTCTCTCCCGCCGCCTGCCATTCTCCGATCCAGCTACCAGCACCTCGTCGGGTCGGATCGTCCGGGACCTCGCCCGGTGCGGCACTCTCCTCGATTGTCAACAGGGTTGCCTCGATTTCAGCCAGATCGCCGCCAACATGGAGCCAGCTTCTCGGTTCGATGGCATGATACCAGCTGCCTTCTTCAGGCGCTCGGAACCGGGTGCCGTCAACTTCCTGTGCATATGCGGGCTGGACCAGACAGATCCCGAATAACAGACAGGCCGCTAAAGATTTTTTCGGACTCATGCTATTTCCTCAATAATAGGTCGAATTTGTCAATCTAGGTTGACAATTAAAAGATAAGTCACTCGGAGATTGTGTCAACCTTGGCTGACAAAATTACCCCATTGGTTCGGCGCCCCACCATTCGCGGCCTGTTGCAGGACGTCTGGGGCCAGCTGGATGAGAGAATGATTGAACTACGTCAGGGAACAGGCCTTGATGTCGTGCGCCCGTCCGACGCCAATCTGTTCATGATGATTTGCCGCCACCCCCGGACCATTTCCGAATTGGCTAGGCATCGCGGCGTCACACGCCAGTCTGTCCATGCGGCCGTTCAACGCCTGATGGAAGCTGGCGCGCTTTCGCTTGAACCGGTTCCCGGCAGCAAACGGGACAAAATGCCGGTTCCGACCGAACGGGGGCAAGCCGCGCGCCGACAAGCGCATAAACTTGTCGATCAACTCGAAGAGGAAATCGCCATCAAACTAGGCAAGGAAAAGCTCGAAACCTTGCGCAGTATCCTGCTGGATTTGGTCGAGTAGTGCGAGCTTCCTGACACCCTTCTGTCAGGAAGGTGCATATCTGCGTTGCCAATGCGGTCGGGCCCCTTTTCACGGATCCTGACTCGGCCCATATTGCAGGCATGAGCAAGAAGCCCTCCTCCCCCAGCGATAAATCCGACGACACACCGGCAAGCGACGGTTTCGGTGAAGCGCCGCAAGCCGCCTTCGAGGGCGCGCCCTTGTCTGGCGGCATCTCCGACTGGGCGAAGGAAATTGCCGAGGATGCGGAAAAGCCCGTACCGACGGCCAAGAGCTCCGGCGCAAGCAAGGGTAAAACTGATCGGGCCACAGGCCCGCAAGGGCAAAAGCCCTCCCCCAAACCGGCCAAATCCGCTCGCGGCACCTCAATGGGCAAGGCCGACAATGCGCGCGAACGCGCTGCAGGCGGCCTCAACCCGGTGGCCGGGCTGGACATGTCGCTGGAGGAGGCCGAGCAGCTCGAGGCAAAGCTCAAGCAGCACAAGAAGGACAACAAGAAGAAATCCGCCGCCGACGGCCGCTACGGAGACCTGGGCGGCAACCAGGGCGCGACGGCCACGGTCGAGGCGCTGGCGGCCCTGATCGAAAGCGGCGACCCGCTGATCAAGCATGGCGAGGAATGGGTGCCGCACCGGCCGGAACGGCCGGCGAAATCCGAAGGCGGCGTTCCGATCACCCTGGTGTCCGACTATGAACCGGCCGGCGACCAGCCGACAGCCATCGCCGATCTGGTCAGCGGTATCGAGACCGAGGACCAGACGCAGGTCCTGCTCGGCGTCACCGGCTCGGGCAAGACCTACACCATGGCCCAGGTGATCCAGCGCACACAGCGCCCGGCCCTGATCCTGGCGCCGAACAAGACCCTGGCGGCCCAACTCTACGGCGAATTCAAGTCGTTCTTCCCGGACAACGCCGTCGAGTATTTCGTCTCCTACTACGACTACTATCAGCCCGAGGCCTATGTCCCCCGGACCGACACCTACATCGAAAAGGAATCCTCGATCAACGAACAGATCGACCGGATGCGCCATTCGGCCACGCGCGCGTTGCTGGAGCGCGACGACTGCATCATCGTCGCCTCCGTGTCCTGCATCTACGGTATCGGCTCGGTCGAGACCTATACGGCCATGACATTCGCGATCGAGGTCGGCGAGCGCATCGACCAGCGCCAGCTGATCGCCGATCTGGTGGCCCTGCAATACAAGCGCAACGACGCCGCCTTCCAGCGCGGCACCTTCCGGGTGCGCGGCGACACCATAGAGCTGTTCCCGGCCCACTATGAGGACACCGCCTGGCGGATTTCCCTGTTCGGTGACGAGATCGAGCAGATCACCGAGTTCGACCCACTGACCGGCCAGAAGTCCGGCAATCTGAAGTCGGTTAAGATCTACGCCAACTCCCACTATGTCACGCCCAAGCCGACCCTGAACCAGGCCACCAAGTCAATCAAGGCGGAGCTGAAGCAGCGGCTGGAGGAGCTGAATGCCCACGGCCGCCTGCTGGAAGCCCAGCGGCTGGAACAGCGCACCATGTTCGATCTGGAAATGCTGGAGGCCACCGGGTCCTGCGCCGGGATCGAGAACTATTCGCGCTATCTCACCGGCCGCGCGCCGGGCGAACCGCCGCCCACGCTGTTTGAATATCTGCCCGACAACGCCCTTGTCTTTGCCGACGAGAGCCATGTCACCGTTCCGCAGATCGGCGCCATGTACCGGGGCGATTTCCGCCGCAAGGCGACACTGGCCGAATACGGCTTCCGCCTGCCGTCCTGCATGGACAACCGGCCGCTTCGCTTTGAGGAATGGAACGCCATGAGGCCCCAGTCCATCTGCGTCTCGGCGACACCGGGCAAGTGGGAAATGGAGGAAGCCGGCGGCGTCTTTGCCGAACAGGTCATCCGCCCCACGGGCCTGATCGATCCGCCGGTGGAGATCCGCCCAGCCACGTCCCAGGTCGACGATCTGCTGGGCGAAGTGCGCGAGACCGCCCAGAAAGGCTACCGCACCCTGGTCACCACCCTGACCAAGCGCATGGCCGAGGATCTGACCGAATATCTCCACGAAAACGGCGTGCGCGTGCGCTACATGCATTCGGACATCGACACGTTGGAACGTATTGAGATCCTGCGCGATCTGCGCCTGGGCGCGTTCGACGTGCTGATCGGCATCAACCTGCTGCGCGAGGGCCTCGACATTCCCGAATGTGCCCTTGTCGCCATTCTGGATGCGGACAAGGAGGGCTTCCTGCGCTCCGAAACCTCCCTGATCCAGACCATCGGCCGTGCGGCGCGGAACGTCGACGGCAAGGTCGTGCTCTATGCGGACCGCATGACCGGATCCATGGAGCGGGCGATTGCCGAGACCAACCGCCGCCGGGAAAAGCAGCTGGCCTACAACGCCGAGCACGGCATCACGCCCGAAAGCGTCAAGCGCTCCATCGGTGACATTCTGGAAAGCGTCTACGAGCAGGACCATGTCACCGTCGAGGCGGGCTTTGCCGAAGAGGGCAACCTGGTCGGCCACAATCTCAAGGGCCACATCGACGACCTGGAAAAGAAGATGCGCGAAGCCGCCGCCGATCTCGACTTCGAGACCGCTGCCCGCCTGCGCGACGAGGTCAAACGTCTGAGGGAAACCGAACTGGCCGTCGCCGACGATCCGCTCGCCCGTCAGGAAGCGGTGGAAGACAAGTCCGGCGGCTACCGCGGCGCCAAGAAATTCGGCGCCGGCGGTTCCCTCGACGGCGCCAGTGGCAAGAAAAAGGAAACGGCCAAGGACCGGGCGAAAGCGGCCAAGACCAAGGGCGGAGCCAGCGCAAACCTGTCCGGGGAAACAGCGCCCCGAGCCAAAGGCTCGCAAGGCCGAACGGCCGCCGCGCCTGATGGCGCGCCCTCGCGGAGGACAGGGAGCGAAAGCGACCGCTCGTCCGTGAGCGAGACGACCGGCGCAGCCGGCAAGGGCAAGCGCCCGTCGCCCGGTCAGGGCGCACCCGCGGAGGCTAGCGCGTCAGCGCGCTCAGCCGTGAGCGATACCCAAAGCTCCGTGAGCGCTTCAAGCAAGGTCCGCAAGAACACCCTGGACGAAATGACCGTCGGCCGTACGGAAGTGCCGTTGGCCAAGGGCCCGCTTCCCGTGAAGCCCTTCGATCCTGCGGATGATGCCAAACCCCTCATCCGCGGCAAGATCGGCGCGGGGTCTTATGAGGACCCGACCGATGAAAAACGCCGGCGCGGACGACCGAAGAAGAGCGGGCGTCCAGGACAGTAATGTCGGATATCGGCGGCATTTTCACACCCCTTGACCTGGCGGTGATGCTCCTTGTTGCAGCCTCCCCCGGCCTTGTTCTAGGCGGTGTCATCGGGGCATATCTGTTCCCCCGTCGGCTGCCGGGTGCCCTCATCGGAGCCGGCGCAGGCTTCGCACTCTGCGCCGCTTCCTGGGTAATCTATCTCACGGTGTTGAAGTGACGGTCGGGCGCACGGAAGTGCCGCTTGCCGAGGGCCCGCTTCCAAGCAAGCCCCTTGATCCGGCGGATGAGGCCTAGCCCCTCATCCGCGGCAAGATCGGCGCGGGGTCTTATGAGGACCCGACAGACGAAAAACGCCGGCGAGGACGGCCGAAGAAGAGCGGGCGTCCGGGGCGGTGAGAAATCCGCTAACACTTGACGGCAGCATTACAATAGGGATGCATTAGTTGACCATTTTCGGCGTTGCCCTGACCACCCTCGCGGACCGGAATTTTATGGTCATACGAAACAGATTTCGTCGGATCCAAGTAACCTTTGCACACCGGACAAAACATCGCATTTTTCAGAGATTCTCTAATATAAATCATTGACTTAGTTTCAGTTGAGAATTTTTGGGTTTCCGATGTTTCTCTAATAGCAACTAATTTTGATGCGGAATTTGGCGCAATGACCGAGACGACAGCCTCGTCATTGTATTGTTCAGAACTATCGCTTTTCACAAAATACAGGAAAAGGTCCTCCACGCGCGAAACACGCTGAATACTCCTAGGTATCTGCAATGCCTGCGTAACAATAGATTTATTGGAAACTAAATACTTCTCAATAAGCTCTCTTCGCGAGGTAAATTTCTGAAAAAAGGACTTATCATTATTTTCGATTGCTTTCGTAAACACAGAAATCACGCCCAAAAGAAGATCAGGAATGTGTCGGCCCCTCTCCGAATAAAAATAAACCGCCGGATGAAGGCCGAGGCTGGCAACATCATTCCCGGTTATTCTGCCAAGCACTTTCTCGCATTTTCTTAGGACGCTTATGGTTTGATCCCCGGTCAAATCGTCGTCGGAAGCAATAGTTCGATCTTTCACCTCCCCAGCCTCAGGACTAGTAATTGACAACAATCTCATAAGCAAATCAAAGGCACTCAACGGAGATTTATTTCCACCAAGCGGAAGGTCTAAAGTTTTAATTGGATTTTTTACCTCAGGATCAAAAATCAACCTATGAACATTTTTAGAGTATTCTTCTATATTATTTTTCTTTTCGTCTTCAAATTTTGACCAATACTTGTGCCCAGTCCCTGCGCGCACAATTGATCTAGCTGCTATCGCAATCGCTTTTCTTCTATTTCGAAGCAAGAACTCTTCTGACTTATCCAAGGGAGTTCCAAGTGTATTTATTTTAAAGAAGGATGTTTCCGCTTTCTCCGCGTCACCATTCACCCACTGTAGCGAAAGCGATCGAACGGCCATATTTTTGGCCCGCCGAACCTTCAATTCATCATATTTCTCTTGATTGATAAGAGCATCTTTTATTGTTTCGTAGCGGCCTATCCGGCTCTCAACAAGCTTGCGCGTTCTCTCGCCTATTTTTTTCTGCTCACCGCTAATTTCACTTGAGAAATACTTTATTGAAACATCCCGATCGCCATAATCATCTTCAATCCATGCCCGAAGTGCACTAAGCCTATGCCCGCCATCGATTACGAAAACATACGAACTTGATCTCCAGAGGATAATCGAAGGTATTAGCTCGTTATCAAGAAAACTCTCTAAAAATGCGACGACCTGGGCCGGACTCCAGTGATTAGTCTCACGTTGAAAATCAGGTTTGCGAAGTAACGGGTTTACCATGCCAGTCTTAGAGAGGCTTTCGACTGAAAGCGCTGCAATTGCATCAGAATTATCTAAGGCATCTGCTTGGAGGGCAAAATCAGCACGCTGAATCATTGCGTCCAAGGTAACAGTCTGTGGCATAGCAAACCTAATGTTTCAGTTTCAATACAGCACTCTTAGCTGATTCAGCCACAAAGACTCCACATAAATTGCAAAACTTATATACTCAACCCAAGGAGGCTCGAGAAATCTAGACCTCTGCCCTCACCACAGCTCAATGCGGAACTAATGCCGACTTGGGATTCGGAGCAGACCTGGGAATGAAGGCAGTGGTTGTGTTGCCGCTCCAGCCCCCCTCTGTCGCCCAACCGCGACATCTCCCCCTCGCGGGGGAGAGGACCCGTGGTGAGGCCTCTCCTCTCACTCCGTCTTTGCCGGACTCGATCCGGCAATCCATGCCGTTCCCTATCCATACAGCACCGCCTCAGCGTGGAGCGGGGTCACGGTATGGATCCCCGGATCGGGGTCCGGGGCAGACCCCGGGTCAAGCCCGAGGATGACGGCGGAGGGTGTAGCGACGCGAGCCGAAACGGACCCTATCCCTCAAAACCGTAAAACAGGCACTGTCCAAGGCCTTGATCCGATTACCCAAACCGGAAAGTCGCTGTTTCTTATCCCCGCCCGGCAGTGCTGGCGTAGAATGAAGGCGTCTCCTGCGAACGGGACCGAGCTCGGCCAGCACCATGGAAAGGCCGAACCTGGGGCGGGAGACCGGAGTTCCAGGTCAGGCCGAAAGGATCTGACCGGTGAGCTGCAGAAGCGGAGCGGCCGGCGGGTTCAGGCGCCCGGCACGCTTCGGAGGGTCGTCACAACTGGCAAGCCGGAGGCCTCACACCACCTCCGGGGCGCAGAAAAGGCGGACGGCCAGACGCAGTTCCATCGCCCCGACACTAGGGGCCGGAACCCTAGGCAGGCGCAACGCCTTGTCAAACCCAACACCTAAAACCCCACGCGCGCAGCAAGGCCGCAGCGCCTGCCATCCCGTCTCTTTCAAGCGATCGAGACAGCAGGAAAACACAAACGCCCCAACACGCCGAAGGCACATGCCTTGCGGCGCTCCTTTTGCTGGTCTTGCGTCAATTTTCCTGATGAGAACCGCTCAGATACAGCCCGCACTCGCAGGAGCAGCGCCCTGCAACCTGCCCACACGCAAATCGCGAGACCTTGCCATCGCCTGCTGACGCCGCACAGAAGATCCGGCAATGCATGCGTAGATCTAAGCAGAGTGACCGATTTCAGCGGATTTTCTGTGAATTTCCCCCTTGAATGATTTCTTTTTTTCGCAAGCCGTCCGCAAAACGTTAAAAATGTATTAACCTCCGGGTTAGCGGTCGAGAAGAGCGGCCGAAGTAGAGTAAGGCAGGAGCTGGGTAATGGGACTTTTTTCGAAGACATCGCGGTCCGGAATCGAACAGGCCGCCGCACCGGAGGCCTCCGAAATGACAAACGCCGACCCGACCCTCTCCGTTGAGGCAACTCCGGCCGAGACGTCCAACGTCAAACATCTGTCTCCCTTCGCCCTGCAGATGCAGGAAAAAATGCATCAGCTCGATGGGCTGAAGACCCGCCTCGGTGGCCTCGGCCAGGGCTTCGAGCAGATGCAGGCCATGGCGACGGAATCGCGCAATTCCCTGCAGCTGATGCAGGAATTCGTTGAGGCCTCGCGGGTTCAGGTCGAAGCCGAGATCCGGCTGAAGTCGGAAAACGCCAAGATCTCCACCGATCTTCTGGATTCCAATCACAAGCTGAGCAACATGAGCAGCCAGCTGGAGGAAAGCCAGGCTGAGACCCATTCCCTGCGCAAGCGCCTGACCGAGACCCGCACAGCGCTGGAAACCGCGCGCAACGAGCTGATCTCGATCCGCGACAACAACAAGAAGATCAACGAGGACTTCCGCGGCCAGAGCGGCGAGCTGGTCCTGGCAAATACGCGCGTCACCGAACTGGACGGCGAACTCAACGACCTAAAGGCGAAGTTCCGCACTCTCGAGGATCATTCGGACGCGCTGCAGTCCAATCTGGACGAAGTCAGCAAGCGCGAGAAGGAACTGCAGCAGAACCTGTCCGAAAGCGCCGCGCTGCTTGAAGAAGAGATCCGCAAGAACAATGTGGCCACCGGTGAGCTTGAAGCCACCAAGCGCCAGATGATCGACTTCCGCAATGACAACATCGACCTGAAGTCCCAGATCGACGTCGTCAACCAGGAACTCGCCTATTCCAAGTCCCGCATGGAAGAAGAGCAGCGCAAGCACGACAACGAGGTCTATGCGCTCAACGCCGAGATCGAAAACCTTTCTTCCCAGCGCCGGATCGGTGCCCAGTCCTTGCAGGAAATGACCCGCGACAACCAGATCATGAAAGAGCGCAAGCGCGATCTGGTTCAGCGGATGCAGGAAATCGAGCACCTGCTGGAAAACGCCCAGAAGAGCCACGAGCGCGACCGCAACGAACTGGTGACGACCAACGGCAAGCTGCGCGAATTGAACCTGCGTTACAATTCTACGCTCACCGACCTCAACCACGAGCGCAACCAGAACCAGAAATATGCTGAGCGTCTGGAAGAGGTGATCGAGGAAAACAAGAAGCTGCAGAAGTACCGCATCCAGGTCGACACCAGCAATGAGCAGATCGCCCAGCTCAAGGGCGTGATAAACAACTACCAGCGTGCCATGGAAGGTCGCGGCCCGGCCGAAGATCTTGGCCTCACCCGCAACTATGACCCCGCCGAAGAAGTTGGCCTGATTGAAGAGGCGCCAGCTGGCGAAACTGCCAACGGAACCTCCAGCGAAACAGACGCAACCATCGTGCGCCTGCACGACTGATCCGGGCCCCCCGGAACGAAACTAAGAAGAGCACAGGGTCGGTATACTCCGGTCTTGTGCTTTTTCTTTGAGGGCCTGTTCCTAAGGAAGTCGGAAACTCAGCGACCTTTGAAGATCCGCCGCGTCCCGCACTGCGTATCCCTCCTGTCGATCACGGACATGGAGGACAGCATGGCAACGCCCCCTCACCCCACGCGGAAAAACTGCTGCATTGCACAAGCACGTTCCTGGCCCGATAGACGCAACCACCTCTTGCGCTTGGGACTGGCAATCCTGGCATTGTTTTCGCTCCTCGCACTGATGCCAGGCACGTCACGCGCCGACATCGGCGCTGCCGCCAAGCTCGTGCCCGCCGCCAGCTTGGTTGGCGCGGGCCGGCTGACATTCCTCGGCTTTCGTATTTTCGACGCGAAGCTCTACGCCCCTTCCGGAACCTATGATCCGTCCAAGCCCTTCGCCCTGAAGCTGACCTATTTGAGATCGTTCAAGGGCGAGGCGATTGCCAGGCGGACAGAAAAGGAGATGCTCCGTCAGGGCATGCCCAAAGGCGCAGCCCTCAACGGCTGGACCCGGGACATGGCGCGTATTTTCCCCGATGTCGGCCCTGGCCAATCCATCATTGGCGTACGCGACAACAAGGGGCACACGCTGTTTTACAGCGGCGGTCGGCGCATCGGCAGCATCAAGGACAAGACCTTCACAAAACGCTTCTTCTCCATCTGGCTCGGCAGCAACACAAATGATCCGGCCCTGCGCAGCCGCCTGATCGGCGCAAGATCATAAACTCCGTCCAGAACGTCGGCCCAGATGGCCAGGGGCCCCAGCAGCTCAGACGCAGGGACCTCTTCAGCTATGGTCTGATGGCGCTGCCGCTCGCCTTTGCCGGGCTGCCTATCTATCTCCATGCACCCGACTTTTATGCAGGAACCCTGGGACAATCGCTGACATCACTCGGCATTCTTCTCTTGGCCCTGCGTGCGGTGGATGCCATTCAGGATCCGCTGATCGGCAGCCTGAGCGACCGCTATCATCAACATCGGACTCTGTTTCTTGTCCTCGGCGTCATGATGCTGGGCGGCGGCTTCTGGATGCTTTTCCATCCACGCCTGTCGACACCACTCGCCTGGTTCGCCATGGCCGTGTTCATTTGCACAACCGGATTTTCCATTGTTTCGATCAACCTGCAGACGCTCGGCGGCATCTGGCAGGTCAGCGAACATCAACGCACGCGCATAACCAGCTGGCGCGAAGCCCTGGGGCTTCTCGGCCTGCTGACAGCGGCCATGGGGCCAGCCCTTCTTGGCGCGAACTCCGATCCGAGCACTGCATTCCATCGGTTGACGATTGCCTATCTGCCTTTGCTGGCCGTTGCCACATGGGCGCTTCTGGCCTGGATGAAGACTGCCCCTTTGGCGCAACCACAAGAGACATTCAAACCCTCTGGCGGCAAACCTTCTGGAGACGCGGTTGGTAAAGCACGAGGCAGCTGGCGAGCCCTCATCCGCAACCCGTGGCGCTGCAGGTTCTTCGCACTCTTCGCGCTCAACACGCTGGCGAGCGCGATCCCCGCAGTACTTGTGCTTTTCTTCATCAGGGACCGATTGGGCGCAGCCGAATATTCCGGCCTGTTTCTGCTCGTCTATTTCCTCTTCGGAGCGCTTGCCATGCCTCTTTGGCAATGGCTCTCTAAACGCGTCGGCAAGATCCAGTCTTGGGCCGTCTCGATGGCCCTGTCGATCATCACCTTCCTCTGGGCGGTTTTTCTCAAGGACGGACAGATCGAGGCATATGCCCTCGTCTGCGCCCTCTCCGGCCTCGCACTTGGCGCCGACCTTGCGCTTCCGCCATCTATCCTTGCCGACCACATTGCTACAGGGAAAAGTCAGGCCGAAGCCAGCCGCATGTTTTCCCTGATGACGCTTCTGTCGAAGGCATCCCTGGCGCTGGCGACGGGCCTTGCCCTGCCTCTCTTGGGGCTTGCCGGATATCAGCCGGGCATCGCCATGACCGCAGAGCTCAACCTGACGCTCAGCTTGTCCTACGCGGCCCTGCCCTGCGTTCTGAAAACGATCACACTGGTCTGGCTTTTGTGCCAGGCGAACCATAGTGCCCAAGCCACCTCCCTGAAGGCATGATCGGGCATCGCCGACACCAACAAGACAGATCGACCGTATGACCGTCCACCCGCCGCAAGCCTACAGAAAACAGATCGCAGACGATCCAGTCACCGCAGCACTGGAACAGGAGGTTCTGGCGGAGAAGGCCGGAACGCTCGCCAGGCTGAACACGAAGTTGGAGCAGGCGCTTGCCCGTATCCCTGGCGAAGTCGAGAACGCCGGCGAAGACGAGCTGCGCAAACGATCCCTCAGGATCGCCGAAGCGGGAGAAGCTCTGTGGCATGTCACCATCCAGCGCGAACTCTGTGGTTTCCTCAGGCACAAGGCATTCTTCGATCACATGGGGGTGCCCGCCGCTGTCCGCCTCAGCGCTGGTCCGGTTCCAGAACATTTGAAGGTGCAGCGAAAGGGCAAGTGAAGCATCAGTCGGCAAGCCAAACTAAGACCGCAAAAACCGTGCTGCACGTCACAGACCACCCAGCCGTGTTTGATGTTAACTTCGGGACATGGATTGCTTGAATGTCTTTCAGGGGGCAGAAACTGATGAACACCAAGGCAACGTCTTTCCGACAACGCAAAAGCAGACTTTTGAAGGTCGTGATGGCCGCTGTGACGGTCATGTCGGTCACGGCAGTTTCCGGGCCGGCTCTGGCCGACAGCTGCTGGATGCACAACGGCTCGCTCATGCGGCTTCAGGCCCAGGGCAACCAGCGCTGGTTGAGCTACGAGCAGCCACGGCAGCAACTTCACGCAGCCGGTGTCCGGCGCGGAACCCTCTTGTTCGATGGCCGCAAGACCGGTGACTGGTACAGCGGCACCGCACGCATCTTCTCCAAATACTGTCCCGGCAACCCGCTCGCATATGCGGTGGAAGGCCCCGTGCGCGGTGATCAGCTGCAAGTGACCGTTCGCGGAACCCGGCAGATCTTCCGCCAGTGTAAGCCAACCGGCCGTTACAAGACTGATACGTTGGTCTTCACCTACTCGCATCAGTGCTAGGACCTCAGAGCATCGCGTTTCGGCCTGCTGGTTGAAATCCCCAAATGGTTTGGAACAATGCCGGGCAACGACAAACGCTTCCTTGCATGTACCGCTAGGGGATGTTCTTTTAGCGACGCATTTGGCAAGGGATTCGGCGCATTTCGCGCGAGATCACTCTGATGCTGGCCGAACCATTCTTACGGCCTTGGCTGATTAAGATAATTTGATCGTTAGACCTGCAGCCCGCGTGATAAGAAGGCAGGCGTGGAGTTCGAATAAATGCTGGCTAAAGCAATATACAAAAAATCAGTCTGTGCGCTCTTTGCACTCATGTGCGTGGTGCCGTCTGTACCTACGATTGACGGAGCCTTTGAGCTTCAGGTCTCTGGGCAGGCCTTCGCCGCCGGCGTCCGAGCCGTTCCCGAAGGCAACCGCTATCGCAGCCAACCCCGGATACCCTACGCTTCGGCACGCAGAACCGCCGCATCCAAATCCAGTTATGATGCCAAGTTTGAGAAGGTCCTTGCAGTCCTAAAACGTGACCGCCGGCTCATTTCCTCGATCAAGCGTGTCGCTGGCCGATACAATATTGATCCGATTCACATGATTGGCGCCATCATTGGCGAGCACACCTACAATTACGACACCCTGGACAGTGCACAGTCCTACTATATCAAGGCACTGGCCTACGCAGGGATAGACATCAGTTTCAAATATGACGGCGAGCACGTCGAAACCTTCGTCCAGCGCCCACAGTTCGACCGCTGCCGGAAAGGCAAAAAGGCCAACAACAGCGACAGCCTCTGGTCCTGTTATGAACGCGTCTGGAACAGCTCGTTCCGCGGCAAGAGAGTTGATGGCACGCGCTTTCCGAAGACGAATTTCAACGAGACGTTCTTTCAGCCGCTTTTTTCAGGCCAGAGCTTTGGCCTTGGCCAGCTAAGCCCTTTGACAGTCCTGAAAATGACGGACCGGGTCGCCCGCCAGAGCGGCAATCGCAAGCTTGATCCCAAGAACGCCGAGAAAGTCTATCAGGCGACAATGGATCCGAATATTTCGCTGCACTATATGGCGGCCGTCATTCAGGATGCCATCGAGGCTTACAAGAACGTGGGCAAGGTCGACATTTCGAACAACCCGGGCCTGACGGCAACCCTCTACAATCTCGGAGACCCCTGGGGCCGGGCGGCGAAATTCCGCCGCAGCGGCGCCACCTGGCCCAGAGAGAACTACTACGGCTGGCTGGTCAACGACCGGATCGAAGACATTAAGTCCGTCCTCTAACGCCTATTCGAACCAGCAGCTCTTGCGCATTTCGATGTGGACCTGGCCCGTCGCCTTGTCCCTGACCTGGGTCGGCAAGGATTTGCAAACCTGCACACGCTCCATGAAGGGAGAGTTCGCTCCCTTCACCTTCGGGCCACCTGCAGCTTCGTTTTCACGAATTTGTTCTGACCGCGACAGTCGATCGAAAAAGTCGCTTGCGCCCGCCGGCTGCACCGACGCGCTAGCCATCAAGCCAAGAGCCGCAAATCCTGTCAGGGCTGCGACAGCAGAAGTGCGTCCTGAAATTCGTCCCATGCCGTAACTCCTCTTTTCCGACAACGGTTTCTCGGCCCACCTTTAGGAATATGGCGCCGAATACCGGTGCGGAAAGGTCGCTCACAGGCTCTTGAACGGCGTCAAACTCCAAAGGCTACCTCAAGAATGGATTGTTCTCGCGCTCGTGACCGATCGTTGAGGCAGGTCCGTGACCGGGCAAAAATGAAACATCATCCCCAAGCGGCAAAAGCTTGGTCTTGATCGAGGCAATCAACCTATCGTGGTCGCCGCCCGGCAGATCGGTCCGCCCAACAGACCCCGCAAAGAGGACATCGCCCGAGATTGCCAGGCGCAATTCCCGATCAAAGAAGACCACATGGCCGGGCGCATGGCCGGGGCAATGAAACACCTCAAAACTACGGCCGGCCATGTCCATCGTGTCGCCTTCGACGAGCCAGCGGTCGGGCTCGACCGGCTTGACGTCGCTCAAACCGAACTGTCGAGCCTGGTCCTTCACCCGCTCGATCAGAGCGCGATCAGCCTCATGGGGCCCCTCGACAGGAACCTTGAGCGCCTCGGCCAGATCTGCTGCTCCTCCGACATGATCGATATGACCATGTGTCAGAACGATTTTCTCAACTTCGACACCCTGCTCTTCAATCGCCTTGAGGATCAATGGCACATCCCCGCCAGGATCCACCACGGCGCCCTTGCTCGTTTTCGGGTTCCACACCAGAGAGCAATTTTGCTGGAAGGACGTAACCGGAATAATCAGGATTTGAATAGGCGGCAGCGCGTCCTGGCTCTGGGGGGCATTGGGATCGGACAAGAATGGGCTCCAGGTTGCCCCGATGAGCGGGGGAAGAGACAAATGATGGGCAAAGTCGGTTTGCCGTGCGCTTTATCGCATTGGACCGCTTCACCTTCCGTTCTGCTTTTCGTACAAGAAGATGCACCTGCTGAACAGTGGCAGGGACAAACAGGTTGTCGACACTCATGAAGCAGACACTGCTCCGGACACTGACCTTGATCGCGCTCTTCTGCGCGCTGCCCGCTGGCGCGTCTGCAAAACAGCCTAGAACCGATCCGGTTTGGGATAAATGGTCTGTCGGCTGCGGCAACTCCGGCCTGTGCTTCACATCGACATTCATCCGCGAGCAATCGACCTGGCTTGATCTGCGCATTGTGAGGGATACGCCTGCAAACGCCGCTCCACTGCTTCGTATCACGGCAAACGCTGCTCTCAACAACGAGGGCACCATTCGTTTTGACGTCGATGGCACTTTGATCGAAACCCTACCCGTGGCTCAACTTCGGGAAATTCAGGCTTCAGTCGTCCCCCCCGCCGGATTCCGCCCCCTTGGCGGCGAGGGCTTTTGGTACCCGACCGGCCCGGCAACCAGCGCAATCCTAAAGGCGATGGCATCCGGCAAGGTTCTGACCGTGTCGCTGCCGATCGACGATCAGACCATTGAGATGAAGCTGCCTCTGAACGGGCTCGCCTCCGCCGTCAGCTGGCTGGACGGTCGGCAGAACAGGGTCGGAACAGTCGCGGCAATTGCAGAGATAGGCACGGAACCTGCGGAAGACGCCCCCTCCGCCAAGCCGATCCTGTCGCCAGAAACCTTGCCTCCGTCGGTGCTCGCAACATGGGATGCCAATCGCTTTTGTTCCGACATCGACCCTGCGATCTTTGCCAGCCTGAACGCTGTCGCGATCCCCGCCGGGGACGACAAGGCAACGCTTTACCTACTGCCGTGCGGCGCTCCCAGCGCATACAACACGCCCTATGTTCTCATCCGAGCCCAGGATGACGGTAAGGCCCGTCAACTTCATGTCGCCAGGATGTCCGAGCTTGGACCGCTGGCCACGGACCTCGTTTACAATGCCCGCTGGAACGCCCGTGACCTGGAACTGGACGGTCTCTTCAAAGGGTCAGGTGCCGGCGATTGTGGCACCTGGAGCCGTTGGCTCTGGACCGGCGCGACCTTCGTCCTGCAAGAAGAAGCCACCCGCCAGACGTGTGACGGACAAGAAGTCCCAATCTCAGATTGGCCCACCAGTTGGACAGTTCCCGCAACAAGCAAATAGCGCTTTCGCCAAGGATTTACTTGCGATTTTCCTGGTCACAGCCTTATGATGATTGTGCAGCGGACTGGATGGGGATGCGGCATCCTTGTTTCAACCCAATCCTGAAAGTGTTGATAGGCGTAATTCTTTGCGCCTCACGGGAGCATCTCGCGATATTTTTGCGAGTGAATTTAGTGGGTTATGTGCTGCCTGAGGCCGGCACACAATTAAGGTGATTAAGTAATGCACGATGGCGATTCGGACCGGCACAAGCGTGGACGTCGCGGCGGCAAGCGCGAGTTCGGCGGTCCGCAGGACTTCGGCAGCGATTTCGGCGGCGGTGAATTTGGGGGCGGCTTCGACGGCGGTCGCGACGGTGGCTATGGCGGCGGTCGCGACGGTGGCTATGGCGGCGGCCGGGACGGTGGCTACGGCGGTGGACGCGATGGCGGTTATGGCGGCAACCGTGATGGCGGACGCGACGGTGGTGGTCGCGGCGGCTATGGCGGCGGGCGCGATGGCGGATACGGCAGCCGCGAAGGCGGCGGTGGCTACGGTGGCGGCAATCGCGAAGGCGGCGGTGGTTATGGCGGCGGCGGCGGTGGCCGCGGTGGTTATGGCGGCGGCAACCGCGAAGGCGGTGGCGGTTATGGCGGCGGCGGTGGTGGCCGTGGTGGCTATGGCGGCGGCAACCGTGAAGGCGGTGGCGGTTATGGCGGCGGCGGTGGTCGCGGCGGTTATGGCGGCGGCAACCGCGAAGGTGGCGAAGGCTTCCGGCAACCACGCCCTCCGCGTCCGGAATTCGATGGCCCGGCCGAGCGCGGTCCGCGCCAGGAAGGCACCGTCAAGTTCTTCAAGAGTGACAAGGGCTTTGGCTTCATCACTCCAGACAACGGCGAAGCTGATGTATTCGTGCACATCTCGGCAGTTGAACGCTCCGGCATGACAACGCTCGACAGTGGTCAGCGTATTTCTTTCGAGACCGAGCCCGATCGTCGTGGCAAGGGCCCGAAAGCAGTCGATCTTCAGGAACTTGCTGAAGGCGGCGCTGACGCGCCTGCGGAAGGCTAAGTCAGCGAACGCCATCCGGGTGTTTGTTGCTTAAGCTTTCACGCAAAGATCTTTTGAAACGGCGGCCATCTGGCCGTCGTTTTATCTTTCGCAGCAGCCTCTTCATTCTGACGCTAGATCGCCCGCGCGCCCGGATCGGGCCATCGTAAAGGCGCTCCGAACTGGATGTTTAAGCAAAGACACTGCGCGCCATCCCGCATTTCCAAACTCAAAACACACCAAAAATCAAAGACGCTGAAAAACATGACAAGCACAGCCGACACGTCCCCATCCGCTCTTGTTCGCCCTGCTCAAAAGGCTGATCTCCCTCACCTTCTGGAAATGAACAATGCCGCTGTCCCGGCGGTAAATGAACTCGCCCTATCTGAGCTTTCCGACCTTGTCGCAGAAGCCTTGGTCTGTCTGGTGGCGGAGTTGGACGGTCAGCCAGCGGGCATGCTTTTGTGCCTGACCGAGGGCCTCGACTATGACAGCCGTAACTACGCATGGCTCAGCGAGCATGTGGGCCGCTTTGCCTACACAGACCGCATCTGCGTCGCCGAGACCGCGCGCGGGCAACGCATCGGCGAAGCGCTTTATGAAGCTCTGGGAAGGGTGCCAGGCGTCGGCAACCGCCCTCTGGTCTGCGAGGTCAATACGCGGCCCGACAACCCTGGATCCTTGCGCTTCCACAAGCGTCTGGGTTTTGCCGAGATCGGCACACAGGACCACGGCGAAAAAGCTGTTGTCTACCTAAAACGCGATCCAGCCGAAGATGTGAAAAGCGCATGAACTATCGTCACGCCTACCACGCCGGCAACATTGGCGACGTGCTGAAGCACGCCGTCCTCGCACGCCTCATTGTCTATCTTCAGCGCAAGGACAAGGCGTTCCGGATCATCGACACCCATGCCGGGATCGGCGCCTATGACCTGACCTCCGAAGAAACGCAAAAGACTGGCGAATGGCTGGATGGAATTGCAAAGGTCATCTCCAAGCCCATGCCGGACGATGTCGCCACATTGCTCGCGCCCTGGCTCGATGTCGTGCGCGCCGACAATCCTGGCAAAGACCTGAAGCTCTATCCCGGATCGCCCGCGCTGGCCCGAGAACTGATGCGGCCAGTCGACCGTCTGACCCTGACAGAGCTGCACCCCGCCGACTTCGACACGCTTTCCAAGCGCTTTGCTGGCGATCATCAGGTCAAGACCATCCACCTTGACGGCTGGCTTGCGCTCGGCAGCTTTCTGCCACCGAAGGAAAAGCGTGGCCTCATCATCATAGACCCCGCCTTTGAGGAAATCGACGAGTTCGATCGCATGGCAAGTGCCGTGATCAAGGGATGGCGGAAATTCTCGACGGGAACCTACGCCTGCTGGTACCCGCTCAAGGACCGGCATGGCCTGCGCCGCTTCGACGACGCCTTGAAGGATGCCGGCGTCAAGGATGTCCTGACCCTGGAACTCAATGTGGGAAAGAGCGGCCCGGATACCGCCATGCTTGGGTCCGGAATGACAATCATCAACCCGCCCTACACACTCGCCGAGGAAATGCGCACCGTCCTGCCCTGGCTACGTGATTGTCTGCGCAAGGGATCAGAGGCCAGTTGGTCCGTCGATCAACTTATCGCCGAATAGACGAGACACCCCTTTGTTGGCTTGACGTAGCGGGCGCACTCCCCCATCGTCTGGCTGTTGAGTAAATGGCCCGGAGAAGTGCCGCCGTGACCCAGTTCCGTTTTGTAAATCTTGCCTTTTCAATCGTTGTCGCCGCGACCGCCGTCTTGTCCGGTTCTGCTCTCGCCGATGAGCATCGCGCCTACTTCTCCTTGAACGGTGATCCACGGCTGCCCGATTGCACCTCTGCCTCAGTCCGCTCGGCTGTTGCAGGCAGTGTGGCGCGAGCACAGAATTCCTATGCGGACGGCCGCGCGATCACCGGCATCGAGCAGATCCGCGAAGTCGCCTATCGCGCCGATGACGTCAGCCCTCTGGCTCGTCGCTTTTGCAGCGGCACAGCGACTCTTACTGATGGGTCGACGCGCAAGGTCCATTACAAGCTTGTCGAACACGGTGGCTTCGTCGGCCTCGGCTGGAAGGTTGAGGCCTGCATGAGCGCTCTCGATAAGTGGCATGTCTACGGCGCGCATTGCAGCACAACCCGTCCGCGTTGATCTTCGAAGACCGGCACCCGGCCATGACCTGGCGCTTCAGAGAACCGCTTGAACAACGTCTTGCACGCTTGGTTCTTGTCGTTCTGCTGCTGGTTGGCAGTGGGGTCCAGGGCGCTCAGGCAGGTGGCTCGCCGGGAGACTTTGACTACTACGTCCTTGCCCTGTCCTGGTCGCCGACTTATTGCGCCCGCCAGGGCCGCAATGCGGAACCGCTTCAGTGTCAGGCGTCCAAGCCGTATCGCTTCATCGTACATGGCCTCTGGCCGCAATATGAGCGGGGCTGGCCGGATTTCTGCCGAACCCGGAACGACCGCCCGAGCCGCCATACAGTCTCCGAAATCCTGGACATCATGCCGAGCCGTGGGCTGGTCTCCCATCAGTGGCGCAAGCACGGCACGTGCTCCGGCCTGGATCCGGAAGCGTATTTCGACACCATTCGCGCAGCCTATGACAAGATCCGTATCCCAGCTGCCTTCCGCACCCTGGAGCGCACAGGACGCATTGCCCCTGACGGCGTGGAAAAGGCATTTCGACTTGCGAACCCAGGCTTGGGCGATGCCGCCATGGCGGTGACGTGCTCCAAAGGCGCGTTGCAGGAGATCAAGATCTGCCTGACCAAGGATCTTGAGTTCCGAAGCTGCCGCGCCGTTGATCGCTCCGGTTGCCGGGCCAGCAAGATTTCAGTTTCTCCGCCACTCCGCAAATAGTTCCGCCGCTGTTGAACGACTTTTGCCGCGGCAGGCCTTGTTCTCCTGCGCCTGTCGTGCACATTGGCGGGCAACATTCGCGTACCAGCCTTCCGACTATACGCGCTTCCCAAATGGCAAAGGTTTCCGACATGCTCGTTCTCCGTTCCTCGCCCGCCTCGCCTTTCGGCCGCAAGGTCAAGATCGCAGCCGAGGTCTTGAATCTCAAAAGCCTGATCGATCTGCAGGAAACCCAGACAAACAATCCGGACGACAGCATTCGCCAGCAAAATCCGCTCGGCAAAATCCCTGCGCTGATCCTGGAAGATGGCAATGTCCTCTACGACAGCCGGGTTATTGTCGAATATCTCGACCACCTTGCGGGCGGCGGCAAGATCCTCCCGATCGGCGACGCAAGGTTTCCCGTCTTGCGCCTGCAGGCTCTGGCCGACGGCATCATGGATGCCGGCATCCTCCAGGTTTATGAAAGCCGGTTCCGCCCCACCCAATACCGTTTCGAGGACTGGAAAACCTATCAGGCGGCCAAGGTCACCCGCGCACTGGACAGTCTCGAAACCGCCTGCCCGGCCCATCTGACACAGCTAAGCGATGCGGATGCCGGAACAATCGCGCTCGCCTGTGCCCTTGGCTATCAGGATCTTCGCTTCGCCGGCGAGTGGCGCCAGAGCTATCCCAAGCTCGTGGCCTGGCTCGACAGCTTCGAGGCCGCGGTGCCCAGCTTTGCCGTAACCAAGGTTGCACCGGCGCCCATTCCTGCAAAGGAAGAGCCCCTCCGTTGATCTGACTAAATCAGGTGAATGCAAAAAAGGCGGAGCCTCACGGCCCCGCCTTTTTCATATCTACCAGCCTGATACTACCGGTCTTTAACGAGCGCGGGCACCGCCAAGGGATTTCCGGGGTTTTGCGCCATGACGCGCCAACCGGTGGCCTGACTTCAGGAAGCGGCCAAAGTCGCTCTGAATGGCTAGCATTGCCGGCGTCACCAAGATGACCACAAACAAACCGAAGCCCAGGCCATAAGCGAGCGTGATCACCGTCGGCATCAGGAATTGTGCCTGGCGGCTGGTCTCGAACAACAGCGGTGCAAGTCCGAACACGGTGGTCGCACTGGTGAGAACAACTGGCCGCAAGCGGTCTGAGACCCCTTCGATCAGGGCCTGCCGGAAAGGCCGGTCGCGCGCATACTCATCAATTGTCGTGACCAGCACAATGCTGTCGTTGATGATGATCCCCGCCATACCGATAAAGCCGATGAGGGAGAACATGCTCAGCGGAAGGTGATGCCAGTAGTGGCCCCAAATCATGCCGATACAGCCGAAGGGGATGACCAGCATGATCACCAGTGGCCGGGTCCAGGACGCGAAAATCCAGCACAAGGTCAGATAGATCCCTGACAGACAGAACCCGAGCGCAAGCACCGCGTCGGAGAGGAACTCTTTCTCCTGCTCCGCCAGCCCGGACAATTCGCTTTGAACATCATATCTGGCCGCCAGCTCCGGCAGCAAAGTGTCGCTCAGCATACTCATGACGGCCACGGCCGCCTCCGGATCATCCTCGGAGATATCGCCGCTGACCCGAAGTGTTTGCAGTCCGTTCTCACGCCTGACAGACGCAAATCCAAAGGTGCTTTCCACCTCAACAATTTCGCTCAAGGCAACGTAGGGGCCCGCAGGCGACTTCAGCTGTGTCTCATAGACAAAAGCAGCCCCCGTTTCCTCGTCAGGCAGGCTAACACGTACTGTCGCGGTTCGTCGGCCGACCGGAAATTCTGCGACCTTTATGCCCTCCAGGCGATTGCGCAAAACATTGGCGACGCTGTCGGTCGTGAAACCAAGAGCCTCGCCCTTCGGGGTCAGGCTTAGAGCCAATTCAGCCTTATCGAAGGACAGGGTATCTTCAAGCGCACTCACGCCGGGCATAGCGCCCAGCGCCTGCTTCAGATACTCGGCAGCTTCTTTCAGGGTCTCCGTCGAGGGACCATAGAGCCGCACATCAATGGCATCACCGCCAGGGCCCGAACGCTCCCCACGCACGGCCAGCGTTTCAAGAAGCGGCCCCTTGCGGATTTCCTTGCGCCAGTCACCGATGAAGCTGAAGGCCGAATAGGGACGCAGATCCGGATCAATCAACTCGATCGCAAGACCGCCGAGCAAATCCTCATCTTTCGTATCCGCCCCATTTAGGGCCCGTCGGCCGGCGTTCGCGCCCACGGTCGCAAGCGTAAAGGAAACCGGTGCGCGGCCATATTCCTCAGCATAACGCTGATCGACCACATCCAGAGCACGGTCCATCTCGGCCAGCATCGCCTTTGTGTCGTCCCGATCGGCTCCCGGCATCATCGCGATATTGGCATTGATCACATTACGTTCCGGCGCATTGAAGAACCGCCAGCGCACCGTGCCGTCGAAATACATGCTCGATGCAATCAACAACGTCATGACGGCAAGGCCCATGACCGGATAGCGGAAGACAATCACCGCTCTCATCAAGGGCTCAAACGCCTTCCTTCGAAAGGCATTGAAGCCCTTATTGAAGGTCCGGTTCGGCCAGTCGTACCAATGGTCCTTGTCGCTGGCTGACAGGGCATGACGCATATGCGCCGGCAGGATGAGGAAGGATTCAACCAGACTCGCGATCAGCACGATCCCGACCGTGAGCGGAATATCGGCAATAAGGTCACCGAAGCGTCCCCCGATGGCGAGCAGACCCGCGAAGGCAATGATCGTGGTGATCGAAGCGGAAAAAACGGGTGCGGCCATACGCTTGGCTGCCAAAACCGCAGCCTCGGCAGGGCTATGGCCCTTGCGCGCCAGGAAGTCTGCGTGCTCTCCGACGACGATGGCATCATCCACGACTATGCCAAGACAGATGATCAGGGCAAACAGCGAGAACATGTTCAAGGTGACGCCGAAGGCAAACATCATGGCGATCGTTGCAGCCATCGCTGCCGGTATGCCGGCCGCCACCCAGAAAGCTGTTCGTGATGACAGGAAGAGGAACAGAAAGCCGACAACGAGAACGAGGCCGAACAAGCCATTCTCAACCAGGATGTTCAGCCGATCGACAATGTTCTGCGCGCGGGTTTCCGTCAGCTGGGCAACGACGCCGCGCGGCAGCCCATCCTGGAAATCTGCAACGATCTGTTCGACCTGCCGCTGGATCTTGATGGTGTCGCCAATCGCGTCCCGGTCGACCCTCAGAACCACCGCCGGAAGTCCCTTGTGTGAATAGGCCTTGCCGCTCTCAGGACCCTCTGTGACAATTTCCGCCACCGACCTTAGCTGGAGCTTTTCACCCTCAGAGGGCGAGCGCAGAACGATTTCACCCAGCTCCTTTTCCGAGCGCCGGGTTTGTCCCGTTCGCAGGCGTGCACTGCCGCTTGCCACATCGCCTGCCGGCGTGGTCTCCATTTCTGTGGCCACCACATCCGCAATCTCTTCAAGAGACAGGTCATGGCGGATCAGCATGGCCTCGGAGGCATTGATCCGGAGGATCGGGTTCGATACTCCGTCGATGCTGACACGAGTCACCCCCTCGCGAAACAGAGCCGTCTGAAGGTCCTCTGCGTAGCGCGACAACTGATCCGCATCGATCGGCCCATAAATCACGACATTGGTCACGCGGTCGCGAAACGCGCTGCGCACGACGGTCGGTTCTTCAACATCTTCTGGTAGGCTGGAGCGGGCCTGGTCAACAGCGGCCTTGGCGTCGTCGACTGCCTGACCCATGTCCCAGCCGGTCTCGAACTCCAGCGTCATCGTGGCACGTCCCTCGCGCGCCACCGAGGACGCCTCCTCGACGCCTTCAATTGCCAGAAGCTGAGGTCCGAGAAGCTCGACGATGGCACGGTCCATATCTTCGGGACCAGCGCCTGACCACTCGACCGTGACCGTCACGCGTTCGTTGATGATGTCCGGGAAATACTGGGTGCGGATCTTCAGGCCCGCGGCGATGCCACCGAGCAGCATGAACGCGAGGATCAGGTTGGCGGCCGTCTTGTGACGAACCATGTAGTCAAAGAAAGACGAAAATTCGGACCTGATCGATGTCTTCATGATTAGCTCCGCTCACCTCGGCCGCGACCGTTTTCAATCCGCTCAAGCACCTCGCTCGGCACCTTAGGCTGATTCAAGATGTTGATCAGGCGCGCCTTGCGCTCTTCGGGCATCCGGCTTTCGCTCAATCTGGCGATCAGCGCATCCCGGCGTTCCGGCTCCAGGGTCACCAGATCCTCTGATGCAACAGGTCCGGCGGCCGGTTTGGGACCTTTCGGCGCTGCTTCCGCAGTTTCAGGCGCTTCGCCGGGCGTTCCGACAACACGTGGCGTGACCTTGAGCCCGGCACTCAGGTGCGGCAAGCGCTCGCGCACATAATGCCGCCCGAACGGCACATCGGTTACCACAAGCTGATCGCCCATACGGCGCAAAACCCGTGCCCGCGCCGTCCCAAGACGTTGCTCTTCATCGACAACAAGGATGCGGCCATCCTCGCTGGCGGCAGAGGCCGGGATCACAGCCACATTCTCCAGGGCGGGTTCTTCAAGTTTGACGGTGAGAAAATCGCCCGGACGAAGCGGCGTGTCGGCATCCACATCAAGCGAGGCAAAGAGTGTGCGTCCGGCCTCGCCAGTCGCAACGACCGCGGCAGCCCGGTCCAGTGTTCCCGGCACTGAAACAACACGATCGCCCAGATCCAGCTGCGCTTCCACCGGCACTTGGATCAAACGGCCAGCGTCATCCAGAAAGCGCGAGAACTGCTGGGTCGAAACGGAAAATTTCACTTCGAGCGCTGTCGGATCGATCAGAACTGCCAGAGTTTCACTCGAACTCACACGACGCCCCAGCGTCGCATTGACCTGGTCAAGCGTACCGGAAAAAGGTGCGGTGATCGTCGTTTCCTCAAGGGTCCGTTCAGCGTCCTGAACCGCAATCCGAGCCCTTGCGACACTCAATTCCATCCGCTCGACATTCTTGCGCGAGGTGATGACCGACTGCAAACGGTTCGACAGAGCCTGCTCGAGCGCAGCCACGGAAAGCTGTTCCTGCTCCACTTGCACCATTGTGGAGTAGCCCTTTTCCCGCAGCTGGATCTGGCGGTCGAGCGCCTGACGCCGAAGCTCCAACTGTTTCTCTGCTGCAACAAGTTCCTGTTCGGCAACGACGATGGCCTCTTCCGCCTCTGCCTTGTGTGCCTCTGCATCCGCCTGGGCAGCTTGGGCGTCAAGAAGCCCGGATTGAGCATCTGCCGGGTCGATCCGGACCAGAAGCTCGCCACCCTTCACCGAGGCGCCATCGCGGAACTTGGCGGCGACTCCGTCAAGCTGGCCTTCCGAACTCGCGCGGATTTCAAGGCTGCGCCAGCTCTCGACTTGACCGTAGGTGGTCGTGATCGGTGCAACTGTTTCAGATGTGAGAGAAGAGACATTCACAGCATAGGTGCGCTCTTGAACCGGGGGACGCCGCCTGGCTTCTTCCTGGTTCATCGCCGTGGAGACGCGGTAGACGCCATAACCGATCGTTGACGCCATGATCGCCAACAGCACAAGACCGATCAGACCCCTTGTCAGGAACCGCATTCAACTCTCCCTCAAAACCAACCACTCATAAAATCCAGGACGCCTGCATCGGGTGCGAGAGGCCGCATCACCCGGCAATTTGCAGACCTTGATCCTGCGGACGCGAAACACGTCTGTAAATTTCTATCATTGCAATGCGAAAAAGTGCTGAAAAACATGTATCGACGTGTAACGAAAAAACCCGGCGCAATGCACCGGGCTCTTTGTTTCTACAGGTGTTTCCCGTCAACTTAGAATTTGTAGCTCAAGCCGAACCGCACGAGATTGTTATCAAGATCGGACTTGTAGCTGTCTCCGCCGACCGTGAAGCTCTCGGATCCGAAGTCCTGGTGGATGTACTCGAGACGCGCTGTGACGTTCTGCGTCACCGCACCTTCAACGCCTGCACCTGCCGTCCAGCCAACAGCCGTTGTGCTGTCTTTTGCGCCATTCGCCTTGAAGTCAAGATCGGCAATGGCAAGACCACCGGTTCCGTAAACGAGGAATCGGTCAAAGGTGTAACCCAGCCGACCGCGGATGCTGGAGTTCCAGGAGGAACCAGTTTCGGCGGTAACACCACCGGCCGTCGCCGTGTCTTCCAGATCGGAAAACTGGAAATCGGCTTCCGCACCGATCAGCACGTTCGGAGAGATAATGTGATTGTAGCCGGCGTGAATACCGCCCTGAATACCATCCCCATCCGTGTCGGGTGCGTTTCGATTGTCGAAATTACCCCAGCCCCAGCCGAGGTTTCCACCGACATAGGCACCACCCCAGTCAAAGCGGGCGGCCGGAACCTGATCGTCATAGAAAGCCGGTGCCGGGTCCACCGGCTGCGGAAGGTCAGCCGCAAGCACGGGCGTTGCCAGGCCGGCAAAGGCGGCCGCTGTCAAACCTGCAAATGCAAGACGCTTCATGTCATGTTACTCCAGATGAACTTGTCCAGAATGAAATGTGGACGGCCATCCCGCCGGTCCCCATCCTCACCCAGCTAAAGATATGGAGATCGTTTGTGGCGGTTCAGGAGGGCAATTTAGGAGTTTTCTGGGCGAATTGAGGTCATTCTTCGGCAGCGTGTATGAAGGGTAAACAAACCGCATTTTGCAACAGCGCGTAAAAATCAAAGCTTGCAGCACGCTTTCCCCGCCCCAATCTATTGCGTATAACGCGCCTGACAAAACGGCGCGAACGATCAACGTGCCATCGCCCCATTCAACCTGACCCCGACCGGAACCCATAGATGCTGTTTGACTATGTAAGCCTCGCAGGCGGCCTCGTCGTGCTGATTATTGCTGGCGACATACTGGTCAGAGGCTCTGTCGGTGTTGCACAGCGTCTCGGCATTCCAAATCTCGTCATCGGTCTGACCATCGTCGCATTCGGAACCTCGGCACCCGAGCTGGTGATTTCGCTCAAGGCCGCTCTGACAGGGTCAGGCGGCATCGCCATCGGCAATGTGGTGGGCTCCAACATCGCAAACGTCCTGCTTGTGTTGGGCATGCCGGCTCTGATCGCGGCCACACCTTGCGGCGAAGACGGCGCCACAAAGAATGCGATTTTCATGGTGGCGATCTCGGTCGTCTTCACAATCCTTTGCTTCTTTTCTCCCATTGGTCTGATGGGTAGCCTGATCCTGCTGGCACTGCTTGCCGTCTTCCTGGGCGATTCCGCCCGAGCTGCGCTTCAGCACCGCAAGGAGCGCAAGGCTGCCGCTGCAACAGCGGCCGACGCGCAGGAAGACGACGATGATGAATTGGAAGATGTCGAGGGAGTTCCGGACGCTGTCGCGGTCGCCGGCGTCTACATTGTGCTTGGTTTGATCGGCCTGCCTTTGGGCGCACACTTTACCATCAGTGGCGCCACTTCGGTGGCCCAGGACTGGGGTGTGAGCGACGCCGTGATTGCCTTGACGGTGATTGCCTTGGGCACCTCCCTGCCGGAACTAGCAACAACGGTCATGGCCGCGATCCGCCAGCACGGTGCCGTCGCCATCGGCAATGTGATCGGCTCAAACGTTTTCAATCTTCTCGCGATCATAGGCATCACCACCGCGATTGTGCCCGTGGAGGTTCCCGCCGAGATCCTCAAGCTCGACATCTGGGTGATGCTTGCTTGCGCCGTGTTGCTTCTCGTACTGGCGGCCAAGAAGATCTGTCTCGGCCGGATTTCAGGCTTCGTTTTGACTGCGGCGTACGTTCTTTATATCTTCACCGTCTATTGTCTCAGCGCGGCAATCTGAGCAGCTTCGCCAAGCGTATTGCTGTCATCTTTTGAGTGAGACAGGATGGTAAGATGACAGGCGAAATCCCGACGGCCGTGATTACCGGCGCTTCAAGCAGAATTGGCGGCGCTGTTGCAAGAGATCTTGCCAATCACGGCTGGCGTCTCGTCCTGCATGCAAATGCCAATGCTCACAAGGCCGAGAGCCTGGCGGAAGAGCTCGCAGACGCTACCGGTCGACCTCACGTCTTCACCGCGGACCTAACGGAGGCGACGGAGCTTGCGACCTTTATGGACAAGGTGTCAGAGCCCTTCGGGTTGCCGGATGTCCTGATCAACAACGCCTCGATCTTCGAAGATGACGGCATCGGCCATCTCGATCCTGACCTTTTTGATCAGCACTTTGCGATCCACACCAAGGCTCCCCTTTTCCTCGCCGATGCGTTCGCGGCGCGCCTCCCGAAGGACCGGAAGGGGCTCATTGTCAGTATGATCGACCAGAGGGTCTGGAAACTCACGCCGCAAGCGCTTAGTTACTCTCTGTCGAAATCGGCTCTCTGGACCGCAACGCAAGTTCTGGCACAGGCGCTCGCACCCAACATCCGGGTCAATGCGATAGGACCCGGCCCGAGTTTCAAGAACGAACGTCAGAGTCAGGCCGAGTTCGACAAGCAATCGGGTGCCGTTCTCCTGAAGCGGGGACCTGACGCAGAGGCCTTCGGGAGAACCGTCCGGTTCCTGTGGGACAGCCCCTCCATCACCGGGCAAATGATTGCCCTTGACGGCGGACAGCACCTGGCCTGGCAGACACCCGATGTGGTCGACGTCGGCGAGTGACCTTGCAGGTGACGAGACAAAAAATCTGTTAGGTTGGCAGCACGCGACCTGGCCCAAAGGAAAAGCACGGCTGCCAGCCGGAATGACGCATGCAAGACAGCTCCGCAACAGAGACGATCTCCGAAGGGAATGACGACACCTCGGCGAAGCCAGAGGTCCGAAAGGGCGTTGAGGTCATCGCCGATCAGGTCAAGCGTCTTCCCATGGGTCCGGGCGTCTATCGTATGTTCGATGAGAATGGCGACGTGCTTTATGTCGGCAAGGCGCGCAGTCTGAAAAAGCGGGTGACCAGCTACACGCGGCTTCAAGGTCAGTCAAACCGGATCATGCGTATGATCATGTTGACGGCGTCCATGGAATTCGTAGTCACCAACACCGAGGCCGAAGCTCTCCTGCTGGAAGCCAATCTGATCAAGCGACTGCGACCGCGCTTCAACGTGCTTTTGCGCGACGACAAGTCCTTTCCGTACATTCTGATCACAGGCGATCATCAATCTGCGGCGATCACCAAGCATCGGGGTGCGCGAAAGCGAAAGGGCGACTATTTCGGGCCTTTCGCCTCGGCAGGGGCTGTCGATCGGACCATCAACGCCCTTCAGAAAGCCTTTTTGATCCGGAATTGCTCTGACAGCTATTATGAAAACAGGTCGCGGCCGTGTCTGCTTTTCCAGATCAAACGTTGCTCTGGCCCCTGTACCGGCGAGATTGATCAAGAGGACTACACCGGCCTTGTTGCCGAGGCCAAGGCCTTCCTGTCCGGCCGAAGCCAGCTGGTGAAAAAGGAGCTCGCCCAGCAGATGGAGGCCGCCTCCGAGGCGCTGGACTTTGAGCGCGCCGCCATCTGCCGCGACCGCCTTGCTGCCCTGTCGCATACACAGGCGCATCAGGGCATCAATCCGCAGACCGTCGAGGAAGCCGATGTTTTCGCCATCCATCAGGAGGGCGGACAGACCTGTGTGCAGGTTTTCTTCTTCCGCACCGGACAGAACTGGGGCAACCGCGCCTATTTCCCCAAGGCCGACAAGACACTCGATGAGCCATCGATCCTGGAGAGCTTTCTGGCGCAGTTCTACGACGACAAGCCCGCACCCAGGCTTATCCTGCTGTCCCATCAAATTCCGGAGCAGTCCCTGCTTGCGGAAGCCTTGAGCGAGCGGGCCGAACGCAAGGTCGAGGTGTTGACGCCCAAGCGCGGAGAAAAGAAGGAACTGACCGATCATGCGCTGACCAATGCGCGTGAAGCGCTTGGCCGCAGACTGGCTGAAAGCTCCAGCCAGGCACGTTTGCTAAAGGGCGTCGCGGCAGCCTTCGAATTGCCCGTTCCCCCGCGGCGCATAGAAGTCTACGACAACTCCCACATCATGGGCACCAATGCCGTCGGCGGCATGATTGTCGCGGGTGAAGAGGGGTTTGCCAAAGGTCAGTACCGCAAATTCAACATCAAGTCGGAAGACCTGGTCCCGGGCGATGATTACGGCATGATGCGTGAGGTTCTGACCCGCCGGTTTTCCAGGCTGATCAAGGAACACCAGCGCGACGACGCAACGGCGACGCTGTCAGCAGAGGTAACGGAGGAGACCGCTCAAGACGCTCCGGAAGAAACGACATCCTCCTCCGCTGACATGCCCGCATGGCCCGACCTTGTCCTGATCGATGGCGGCCAGGGACAACTAACAGCCGCGCGTGAAACCCTTGAAGAGCTGGGGCTGACCGATGTGCCTCTCGTCGGCATTGCCAAGGGACCGGACCGGGATGCCGGACGGGAAAAATTCTTCGTAACTGGCAAACCGTCCTTCATGCTGCCTGAGCGCGACCCGGTGCTCTATTTCGTTCAACGTCTGCGCGACGAAGCCCACCGGTTCGCCATCGGCTCTCACAGAGCCCGCCGCAAGCGGGACATCACCAAGAACCCGCTGGATGACATTGCAGGCGTCGGACCAACACGCAAACGCGCCCTGCTCCGCCACTTCGGCACAGCCAAGGCCGTCTCCAAGGCGGGCATGGACGACCTCTCCTCTGTTCCCGGCATCTCCGAGGCCATCGCAAAGCTCGTTTACGATCATTTTCACGAGTAGGCAGACAGTCCAGCCATGAACTGCTAGTCAATGCTGCAGAGCACAACAGCGCCACTTTTGTCCGGCAAGGAACCAACCTTCGAAGCCTGACGGAACTAAAAGAGGGTTTGAGCGAGCCAAAAATGTCACAGAACATGCTGAACACTGCCATCAGCCTTATAGAGGCACAAAAACTGGCGGAGGCCGAGCATCTCCTGTTGGACGCCATTTCGGTCGATCCTCAAAACGCACGCGCGCATTTCACACTCGCGTCTGTCTACATCACGCAAAATGATCACAACCGCGCAGAGACACACCTCCAGGCGGCAGCAAAAGTTGCTAAAAAACAAGCAATCGTCTTTTCCACCTTGGCCCATGTCCTAAACGTTCAGGGGCGGAATGAAGAAGCACTTCCGCATGCTAGGAAGGCGGTCTCATTGGACTCCAAAGCGGAGTTCAATCATCGGGTGCTTGGAGAAGTCTACGCTGATTTGCGGCGCCCTGTGATGGCACGGCAATCATTCCAAAACGCGATTACCGCCAATCCAGAGTCTCCACATCCACATCTTTCGCTTTTTGAATTGGAAACCACCCTTGGCGACAAGGATGCCTATGAGAAGCATCTGGCAGCAGCACAGAAAATTGAGCCCAATGACCCCAATGTACTTCTTGCCATTGCAAATACCGGTTCATCTCTGAACCCGAGGGTCTTGGACGACATCACGAAAATCGTCGAGGATCCGCAGTCCACAGTTTCTCAGAATCTACGTTCCAAGCTCTGCTTCGCTGCGGGCAAAACTCTCGAAGCCGACGGGGATATTTCCAGAGCATTTCATTACTTCGGTAAAGATCGATCAGGTCTCTACCAATCATTCAATTTGCAAAAGCGGCGTTTGCAAGTGAACGCCCTGAAATCCTTCTTTACCCGAGACTTTTTCGAACAGCGCCAGGATTATGCGTTGTCGAGTGAGCAACCGATCTTTGTCTTCGGAATGCCCAGATCCGGAACAACGCTGGTCGAACAATTGATTGCCAGACACCCTTCGGCCTCAGGCGCCGGAGAAGTGAACTTCATGGCAAATGCGATCTTCAGCCTATCGCAGGGCCAAGGAATTTCGCCCGGACTCTTCGAAAGAGTTGGCGGCTTGGGAAAGCGTGAATTTCAGAAGATTGGCCAGAAATACATTACCGAAATTCAGAAATTCGATAAAAAAGCCAAGCGTACTGTCGACAAGATGCCGCATAATTTTGAGCGCCTATGGCTTCTGTCGATCCTATTTCCCAAGGCAGCATTCATTCACCTGGAGCGCTCCCCAGCGGACACCTGCAGCTCGATATACACGACGCCGCTCGACTCATTTCATAGCTACAACATCGATCAGGAAACGCTTGGGCAATACTATTGCATGTATCGCGAGTTGATGGATCACTGGCAGGAGGTGCTGCCGATTTCGATCCGGCACCAGTCCTACGAAGCAATGGTCAATGATTTTCCCGACGAATGTCACGCAATTGTCGAGCACTGTGGTCTGGCATGGGACGCCGCGTGCCTCGAACATCATCTTGGCGATCAACAGATCTTCACCTTCAGCAAAGAACAGGCTCGGCAAAAGATTTTCCGAAGCTCGGTCAACCGGTGGCAGAAATATGAGACAGAGATCCAGCCGCTGCTGAAAGCCCTTGGACCATATGCTCCCAGCTGACCAGACGGCGCTCAGACGAAATCCGAAACAGCTTTGCTGAGCGCAAGACGACCAAAACCTATCACGCCTTCGGTGGAACCAAACACTCGGAAGGCCGAACCTGACGGACCCGTTCATTCATGCTAACCGACGCAGACAAACAGCAGGGCAACAAAGACCTGCCTCCGCCCTCAGGGGCCGTTGGGCGCAGTTTTTTGTCCCGTTGGACGTCTCTGGTTGGCTGGATGGGCATTGCAGGTGGTATTACGGTGTGCCTGCTGTCAATTTCAGCCTTCATAGCGCCGGGATACTGGTTTACCGACAACATGAGCTTTTTCCTGCGCCAATTTTTTGGCGCTGGACTTTGCGGTTTTCTGGCTGGCGCATGCGGCCTCACGGTCGCCCACCGTCAGCCACGCCTTTACGGCAAGGCTGTTCTCGTGCTTGCCGTGCTGTTGATCACTGTGTTCAGCCTGATGGCAGCCAGGGTCGATGCCGTTACCTCCTCAACGATCAAGCCACCGACGACGACGTCTTCATCCATACGCGTGGTCTCAATCAATCTCGAGAGGTTGTTTCTCGCCGACGAAACCCTCTCGGCATTCTTGCAGCAGACCAAACCGGATGTTCTTGTCCTGGAGGAAACCGCCTGGGGGTGGCAGCGCCACCGATGGCAAAGACGCATCGGTGCGACGCCGATTGCCGGCCATGGCGCGCTGCCGGAACACCTCTTTACTGGACGCCTTGGAGACCTTGTGGTCTTTTCCCGCTTTCCGATCACTGCTCATGAGACAATCGATGTCATTGGCAACGCTGAAACACACGATGAAGCTGATCGAGAGATTCTCTCTCTAACGCTCGACGTGGATGGCACAGCTCTCAAACTGCTGGCGCTCCATCCTGCGAGCCCGAGAACAAAGACCAGGTGGCTGGATCGCCAAGCGTACTTGGCAACGTTGAACAGTCAGATCCAGAACAGCAACAGCACTGCAGACAGGGCAGAACCAACGCTTGTGATCGGAGACTGGAACCTGTCTCCCTGGTCAAGTCATTTCCTCAAGACGCTGACCGATAACAACCTGAGAACCGCGTTCCCTAGCGGCATTCCGCAGACCACCCGCTTTTTCTTCGACTACCGCCTCCACTGGTTGCTTGGGGCTGTCGTCGACCATTTTGCGGTCACGCCAGATATTGACATCCAGAAAGTGAGACTAGGGCCGGACATAGGATCCGATCACCTTCCGCTGATCGTGGACATTGCGTTTCAGAAACAAACCAACGCTGATTAACCCCTGCATAAGTGCCGATTATCGATTGAGCCGGTCCTTTCCGCCATGAACAATCGCCGCAACGCTTGCGGCGATTCCCGATTGGCAAAAAGAAGACGATGGCAAAGCTCTATTTCAACTATTCCTCGATGAACGCCGGCAAGTCGACCGTGCTGCTTCAAGCCTCTTACAACTACGAAGAACGGGGTATGAACACCCTGCTGCTGATTGCAGCACTCGATGACCGCGCAGGCAAGGGCAGAATCGCCTCGCGCATCGGACTTGGCGCTGACGCGGATATCTTTTCCAACAACGACAATCTGTTTGCCCATGTCGAGCAAGCAGGATCCGAGCGTGACATTCACGCCGTTTTCGTCGACGAGGCACAGTTTCTAAGCGAAAAACAGGTTTGGCAGCTGGCCCGCGTGGCCGACACCATGCGTATCCCTGTCATGTGCTTTGGACTGCGCACGGACTTTCAGGGCAAGCTCTTTCCAGGTTCGGCCGCTTTGCTCGCGCTTGCAGACAATCTCAAAGAGATCAAGACCATCTGCTGGTGTGGTCGCAAGGCGACCATGGTGGCCCGCATGGATGCCTCCGGCCAGGTAGTGGAAGAGGGCGACCAAGTGGTGATCGGCGGCGATGAAACCTATGTCTCCCTTTGCCGGAAACACTGGTCCAACCGGCGATTAAAGGCCGACTGACGTCGTGGTTGGAGCAAACTGACGTCGCGGTTTCGCCGTGATAGATCACAATATTGTGCACCACCCAAAATTGTCACAGAGCCCCGGCTAAACAAACTGAATTAATTTCGAAAAAACAAGATCTTAGCCAGCAAATAACGCCGATGTGCGCGAGCCGGTTACAACTTGACACATTTTTGACTTATTCTTGGCGAATTTCAGACACATTAAAAACTACATAGTTTACCTGTTATCCTTCCGGGCGGCTACATTCTCCTTCGGCGCCCATCGTTAAATGGCTATAAGATGACACCGAACGTGACCCGCCTCGCGCAGGATGCACTTGCGCATCAGCACGCTGGCCGCATTGAGACGGCATTGGCGATGTTTTCAGAGGTTCTGCGTCACGATCCGCGCAATCCTCAGGCCCATTTCTCGCTCGGAATTGGAGCCTATCAGGCTGGCAACATCGACGCCGCTATTGTCCACTTGCAGGCGGCTGCAAGCAAGGTCCGCAAGCACCCGCAGGTGCATCAGCTGCTGGGCTTGGCGCTCATGAATTCTGGAGACCTGACCGCTGCACGCAATTCTCTGCAAAAAGCAGTGTCACTTGCCTCAAAAAATGCAGACCTTCACGCCCAGCTGGGAGACCTTTATCGCCTGCAGCGGAAACCGGTGCTCGCGCGCCAAAGCCTCGAGCGTGCACTGAAACTGGATCCTGAAAACGGCTACGCGCTGGTAGGTCTGGGTCAATTGGAAGTTTCGCTTGGCAACGTCGAAGAAGCAGAAAGCTGGTTTGAAAAAGCCATAGCCCTGGGCAAAGAGCTACCCACAGCACTGCATCGCCTTGCGTCTACGCGCACTCACACGGAACGCCCGGATTTTCTGGACAAAATCGAACAACTTGTTTCCGGCGACCCACCTCTCGCCAAACCGGAAAAATCCGAACTGCACTGGGCGGCCGGCAAAGTCTATTTCGATCTCGGCGACACGCCGCATGCAGCGGAACACTATCGAACAGCTCGGCGCATCCGATATGACCCTTTCGATCAAAAAGCCTATGATGAGCGTCTGGCGTTTATGAAGGAACTCTTCAACGAAGATTTCTTTGCCGAGAGAAGCGAAGCCGCAAGCAAGTCTGAAAAGCCCCTGTTCATCTTCGGTATGCCGCGTTCCGGAACAACCCTCGTCGAACAGATCGTTGCACGTCATTCAGCCATTTCCAGCGGCGGTGAATTGGGTTTTTTCCGTCAAACGCAGCAGGAACTTGGCCTGATGGGCCCGCCCAGCCCCGCTCTAGAAAACCGCATCAGGTCACTCGGCCCCTCGGAATATACACGCATCGCACGTGCATACCTGAAGGAGCTTGACACCGTCGACAAGCGGGCGTTGCGGGTGACAGACAAGATGCCCCACAATTTCGAAATGCTGTGGTTGATGTCGCTCCTCTACCCGAAAGCAACGTTTGTTCATTGCGTTCGCTCGCCCGCCGACACCTGCGTCTCACTCCTGTCGCATGCACTTTCCCCAGCGCACAACTATTGCCGAACCCAGGAGAGTGTCGGCACCTATTTCCAGTCCTATGCAAGCCTGATGGATCATTGGAAAAAGGTTCTTCCCGTCGATATTCATACGCTCAGCTATGAAGACCTGGTCTATGATCAAGAGGGACAGAGCAAAGCCCTGGTCGAAGCCTCTGGCCTCGATTGGCAGGCAGTCTGTATGGAATTCTACAACGGCGACAGTCCGGTCACGACCTTTTCGGACCTACAGGTCCGACGCCCGATTTTCCGCTCGTCCATCGGGCGCTGGAAACGGCACAAGGATCTATTGCCAGATCTCTTTGAAGCACTCGGTCCGCTCGCCCCGGAAGAAGTGCGCAAGCAGCCCAAGCTGCTGGAACCGGTTGAGAGCGTTTCTATGGGCCAGCCCGACAACGATCGTCATCTTGGCGAAGCTCTGCAAAGCGAAAAAACAGTCTAACCCTACTGCTGCGGCTTGAAGATAGGGACCCTGACGCGATAAACCCTAAGACAGACGGATCGCGCTGGTCGCTGCTAAGGGATATCAACATGTTCGGCAAAGTTATCAAGGGCCTGTTCGGCTCCTCGTCCGCATCGGAACCCAAGACGAAGGCCCTGCCTCCTGTCCTGTACGACGGCTTCGAAATCATTGCTGAACCGCGGCCGTCCGGTGGCCAGTGGCAGGTCGCCGGTCAGATCGAAAAAGACATCGACGGCGAACGCAAGGTCCATGTCTTTGTACGTGCGGACACCATGCCGACATCTGACGAAGCTGCAGAGCATACAATACGCAAGGCAAAGCTTCTGATCGATCAGCAAGGCCCTGCCCTGTTCGACTAGGCTGCTGCCGAGAAAGACACCATCCTATAACCCGGCTTATAGTCACGTTGACACCCCAACAACGCCATGCTTGTGTCCGCTCAAAGTTGCCCTGATGCCGCAGAGCTTGAAAGCCCCATGAAACGCAATGTCGCCCTCAGCCTGCCCAACATCCTGACTTATGGACGTATCGCGGCAGTTCCCGCCGTGGCTGCCTGCTTCTACTTCGAAGGCAACACTCCGCGCTGGATTGCACTTGGCATCTTTATCATCGCCGCGATCACTGACTTCTTCGACGGTTATCTCGCGCGCGCCTGGCAGCAGCAGTCCGCGCTTGGCCGCATGCTGGATCCAATTGCCGACAAGCTTCTTGTCTCCGTTTCGCTCATGGTCCTGGTCTATGTGGGAACCATCGGCGAATGGTCACTTATTGCTGCACTCATCATCCTGTGCCGCGAAATCCTGGTCTCGGGCCTGCGCGAGTTTCTTGCAGAGCTGCAGGTCAGCGTGCCTGTGACCCAGTTGGCAAAGTGGAAGACCACTGTTCAGATGGTTGCGATCGCGTTGCTTCTGGTGGGTCCGGCTGGAGAACTCCTTCTTCCTGGAACGGTCCTAGCCGGACTGGTCGCCCTTTGGCTTGCCGCGCTGCTGACGCTTTACACCGGCTATGATTATTTTCGCGCTGGCATCGGTCATCTGATAGAAGAATGAGATCGATTACCCATTTCTTGAAGGAGTGGCTTCCATGAAGATCCGCTATTTTGCTTGGGTTCGCGAAAAAGTCGGGGTCGACGAGGAGACGCTCGACCTGCCCGAAGACGTGACCACCGTCGCTCACCTCATTGCGCTCCTGAAAGCCCGCGACGAGCGCTACGCCATGGCTTTTGAAGAGCAAGACGCCATTCGCGTCGCCTTGGATCAAATGCACGTCGAACACGACGAACAACTGGGCGCCACGCAGGAAGTTGCCTTTTTCCCGCCAATGACAGGCGGCTGACCCATGGCGAATCCAGCGCCCCTCATTGCAACGATACGCGTGCAGTCAGAAAACTTCGACGCAGCCCATGAGGCTGACCTCCTCGCAAAAGGCCGCAAGGACGTCGGCGCGCTCGTCACCTTCACTGGCCTGTGCCGGGATGAGGGAGGACGTCTTTCAGCGCTGGAGCTCGAGCATTACCCAGGCATGGCGGAAGCCGAAATAAAACGGATTGCTGAACAGGCCTGCAACAGGTGGCCACTCACGGGCCTCACGGTCATTCACCGTTTCGGCAAGATCGCTCCTGGCGACAACATCGTGCTCGTTGTGGCTGCATCTTCTCATAGACGCGCAGCATTCGAAGCCGCCGACTTTATGATGGACTTTCTGAAGACCCAGGCGCCCTTTTGGAAAAAAGAACACCTTCTCTCGGGAGAAAGCCAGGGTTGGGTCGAGGCAAAGGCTGTAGACGACGAAGATGCCAAACGCTGGTCGTAAAAACTAAACCTCAAGTTGCTCAGACTCAAAAACGCCACTATCTTCCAGATACCCTCGCTGGAAGATAGATTTAACTTGACCACCCTGCGGAAGATCGGGTCAACCTGACTGCAAAAATATCCTACCCGTCCTGCTGCACCCAGACTGCTGGCAGCTCCGCTTTCAAGGAGGGCTGATGCCCGATCATACGCCAAAGTCACCAAGCAGTACTCATGCAAGCCCCGGTATGCCCTTCGTCGAATTTGTGGTGATGATCGCAGCTCTCATGGCGCTCAACGCTCTTGCCATGGATGTCATGTTGCCCGCCCTGCCCGACATCGGCAACGCCTTGGGCATTGAGAATGAGAATGATCGGCAGCAAGTGCTCATCGCCTATCTCATCGGCTTTGGGGGTGCTCAGCTCTTTTATGGTCCAATTTCAGATTCTTACGGTCGACGTGTGATCCTGCTGGGCGGCTTGGCGCTCTATGCGGCCGCAAGCGTTGCTTCGCTCCTGTCGAACACTCTCGACCAACTGCTTCTTGCCCGCTTCGTCCAGGGTGTTGGCTGCGCCGCGACCCGCGTGATTGCGGTGTCGGTCGTGCGCGACTGCTACACCGGACGTCAGATGGGCAAGGTGATGTCTCTCGTCATGATGATTTTCATGGCCGTGCCGATCATCGCCCCCTCAATCGGCCAGGCCGTCCTTCTCATGTCGAACTGGCACTGGATTTTTTCGCTGCTGCTTTTCGCCGGCATTGTCATGCTGATCTGGTGCTGGATCCGCCTGCCCGAAACCTTGCCGAAAGAGTACCGGCAGCCATTGAACGTTGAGACGATTCTCAGGGCCTATATTACGACGGTCAAGACGCGCGTCAGCCTCGGCTACATGCTCGCCATCACCTTCGTCTTCGGTGGCCTGTTCTCTTTCATAACGATGTCGCAGCAGATATTCGTCGATATCTATGGGCTTGGTGTCTATTTCCCGATCGTTTTTGCGGGCATCGCCGTCGCCATGTCCCTCGCCTCTTTCCTGAACTCGCGCCTGGTCGAGGCCGTCGGCATGCGGCGCCTGTCTCACACCGCAACGCTGGTCTACACGGGAAGCGGCATTTTGCTGTTTGCCCTGTCCAGCGCTGGGGTTGAGAACCTGATCATCTTCACAATCCTGTCCGCCACGCTCATGGCCTGTTTCGGCTTTATCGGCGCGAACTTTAACTCCATGGCGATGGAACCACTCGGGGACATCGCGGGAACGGCTTCATCGGTCATCGGATTTGTGACGACCCTTGGCGGTGCGATCCTCGGCTACATCATGGGTCAGTACTTCAACGGCACGACCCAGCCGCTTGGCTTTGCCTTCGCTATCTATGGGCTTGGCGCTCTTGCAAGCATCCTGATCGCGGAAAAAGGCAACATGTTCCGGGCACTGCACAGCAACTGAAGCTTCGACTGCCTCTGCAATAAAAAAGCGTGCCGCGACAGCGACACGCTTTTTTCATTCACCCGAAGCTCTGGATGCTGAACGAGGTTAGGCGTTCGCAACCTTCAGCGTCGGAGCCACAGGGCGCACAGCTGCATCATAGTCTTCCATTAGAGACTTGGTGATCTCACCCACTTCGAAATTGTAAGGACCAATCTCCGACACAGGCGTCACCTCAGCAGCCGTTCCCGTCAGGAAACACTGTTCGAAGCCTTCCATCTCTTCCGGCATGATGACGCGCTCGATGACTTCAATGCCGCGTTCCTGGGCCAGACCGATGACAGTCCGCCGTGTGATGCCGTTCAGGAAGCAATCTGGGGTCGGCGTATGGATCTTGCCGTCCTTGATGAAGAACACATTTGCACCGGTCGCCTCGGCCACCTGTCCGCGCCAATCGAGCATCATGGCATCGGCATAGCCTTTGCGTTCGGCCTCATGCTTGGAGAGCGTGCAGATCATGTAGAGACCGGCGGCCTTGGACTTGTAAGGCGCGGTCTGCGGATCCGGACGTCGGTACTTGGCCATGTCCAGCCGGATACCCTTGAGGCGCTCTTCCGGCTTGAAGTAGCTTGGCCACTCCCAGGCAGCGATCGCAAGGTGGATGGTGTTGTCCTGAGCAGACACGCCCATCATCTCGCTGCCGCGCCAGGCAACCGGCCGCAAATAGGCGTCGACGAGGTTCATCCGGGTCAGAAGCTCTTCCTTGGCGGCGTTGATCACGTCCTCGGACCACGGAATTTCAAAACCCATCACCTCCGCGGAAGCGTGCAGACGCGCGGTATGTTCACCGGACTTGAAGATCTGCCCGCCATAGGCCCGCTCGCCTTCGAACACGCTACTGGCATAGTGAAGACCGTGGCTGAGCACATGCAACTTGGCATCCGCCCAGGGCACGAACGCGCCGTCATACCAGATTTCACCGTCGCGCTGATCAAAAGGCAGTCCCGCCATGGTTTTGCTCCCGAGACCCTGTTTCAGGCCTGTTTGTTTTGTTCGTTTTCTATCATCGGTTGGTGCGACGGGGATCGAGCTTGCGCCCACCCGTTCACCCGTGTTTTGCACCCTGCCGAAACTATCGGTATCGTTGTCTAATGGAAATCGAGGTGGGCGGATTCGTTTTGAAACCATGCTCAAAACATCGCCAAACCGGTCAAAGATTTCGTTCAGAACGCTCGTTAGGTAACAATCGGCACGAAATAAGTCAATATGACTGACGTAAATTTCAAAAAGCTTACAGATGACGTGATCAGTCCAGATGGCACCACGGTGGATCAGGGCGCCCCAAGTGTGGAAGAAACCCCGCCATATGACCTGATCGAACTGCTTTTTTTCGCTTATCGCGATTTTACCGCCGATCCTGATGACCAATTGGCCGAATTCGGTTTTGGGCGGGCGCACCACCGGGTGCTTCACTTCGTGGATCGCAACCCCGGCATAATGGTGACGGACCTGCTCAGCATTCTGCGCATTACCAAGCAAAGTCTTGGGCGGGTCCTGAAGCAGCTTGTCGATCAGGATTTTATAGAGCAGCAGGCCGGTCCGATCGACCGGCGTCAGCGGCTCCTTCACACCACGACAAAAGGTCACGACCTCGCGATCAGGCTGGCCGCCCTGCAGGCCCAGCGCCTTGAACGCGCCATAAACGGTCTGCCAGATAGCGGCGCTGACACAATTCGACAATTCCTCTTCCAGATGATCGACGAGGACATGCGGGCTGATGTCGCCAAACTGGTGAACAAGAAATACAAACCGGGAGCACCACAACCGAGCGTGCCTCCGGTTCGGTGACGGGAAAGCAATGTGACCACTCCAGACGACAATGCCAGCCACATTCTCCTTGTCGATGACGACAACCGCATCCGCGAACTTTTGAGCAGGGTTCTCGTCGACAGCGGTTTCCGGGTCACGTCTGCGGCCAATGCCAGCGACGCCCGCAAATTCCTGTCCGGTCTTTCCTTCGACCTCCTGATTCTGGACATCATGATGCCCGGGGAAACCGGCCTGGAGCTTGCGGCCTGGCTAAGAGAGCAATCGACAGTGCCGATCCTGATGCTCACTGCCCGATCAGAAGCGCCAGACAGGATTGCAGGACTGGAAGCAGGTGCAGACGACTATCTGGCCAAGCCCTTTGAACCGCGCGAACTCATGCTGCGGATCTCGGCGATCCTGCGCCGCGGCGGTCCAAAGCGGGCCGAGGCCTCGCCGGAGATCCGCTTCGGCCCCTTCACATTCAACGCTGCGCGCGGTGAGTTGAAGGAAGGCGATGCTCTCGTCCGGCTGACGGATCGGGAAAAGCAGATCCTCGGCATCTTCGCCGAACAGCCCGGCGCAACCGTTCCACGCCACAAGATCGTCGGGGACGACAGCGGCCTGGGTGAACGCACGGTGGATGTCCAGATCAATCGCCTGCGCCGCAAGATCGAAACGGACCCGGGAAATCCCGCCTACCTTCAAACGGTTCGCGGCATCGGCTATCGTCTGGCCTGCGACTGAGCCTTGCTTCACTGCAACGCCGAGACGTGAAGCCCGCAGACATGGGACCTAAATGGCCAATCTGAATCGTTACCTGGACGCGCTCCGGCTCCCCTTTCCGTTGAAGCCGCTCTTTATCGCCTATCGGCGTATCAGCCGTCTCGCCTATCGGGTCATGCCGAAGGGGCTCTATACACGCGCCCTTTTGATCATCGTCATGCCGATCGTCATCTTGCAGTCGGTGCTCGTCTTTGTCTTCATGGAGCGACACTACGATCTGGTCTCCCGCCGCATGTCGGAAGCCGTCGTGCGAGAGATCGCGGCGCTGGTCTATGTACTTGAAAACTACCCCAGCGAGGAAGGCTACGAAAAGGTCGAGGCCCTGGCGACGGACGTTCTGGGCATGTCGGTGACGGTGATGCCTCTGGAGCCTCTGCCGCCTCCGGCCCCCAAACCCTATTTTGACATCATCGACCAGGCGCTCAGCCGCGCGATCAGCCAATCCATCAAGAAGCCCTTCTGGATCGACACGGTTGGCCGTTCGCGTTTTGTGGAAATCCGGATCCAGCTGGACGACTCCATCCTTCGGGTGTTTGCAAGGCGCAGCCAGACCTTCGCGTCCAACTCCCACTTCTTCCTCGTCTGGATGTTCTCAACGTCGCTTGTCCTGATCATCATCGCGATGCTTTTCCTCCGCAATCAGGTCAGGCCGGTCATACGGCTGGCGGACGCTGCCGAGAGCTTCGGTAAGGGGCGCCCGGTGGAGACATTCCGCCCCAGCGGTGCCCGGGAAGTCCGTCGTGCGGCACAGGCCTTCATAGAGATGCGGCGGCGCATCGAGCGGCAAATCGAACAACGCACGACCATGCTTGCCGGCGTCAGCCATGACCTGCGTACCATTCTCACGCGCTTCAAGCTGCAATTGGCCCTCTTCGGAGACAGTCCCGAGAGTGATGCCATGCGCAAGGACGTCGATGAGATGACGCACATGCTTGAGGACTATCTCGCCTTCGCACGCGGAGACGGCGACGAGGCCGTGCAGGACACGGACGTGGCCCTGATGCTGGAGGAACTGGAAGAAGAGGCCGAAATTTCCGGGCTCAACGTCAGCGCGTCATTCGAGGGACCGCCCGACGTTTCCCTGCGCCGGCTGGCCATGAAGCGCTGCCTCTCCAACCTTGTCACCAACGGGGCGAAGTTCGGCAACCAGGTCGAGATATCAGGCCGCCTTGAAGATCGCTGGCTGACAATCTGCGTCGATGACGACGGCCCCGGAATACCAGCGAACGAACGGGAAAGCGCCTTCCGCGCGTTCCATCGTCTCGACAGTGCGCGTAACCAGGATGAGCCTGGCAGCGGCCTCGGCCTGGCCATTGCCAGGGACATCGCCCGGAGTCATGGCGGCGACCTTTACCTGGAAGATAGCCCACTCGGCGGTTTGCGAGCCCGCGTGCGCCTCCCCGTCTAGGGGCAGGCACGCCAGGGACGGAAAACTGGCGCTAATAAAGCCGACCGCCGATAGGCACATCGCTGTCGGGAGAGATCAAGACCACCTCACCACTTTCGTCAGGCACACCGAGCGTCAGCACCTCGGAGCGCATCGGCCCAATCTGGCGCGGAGGAAAATTGACGACAGCCATGACGAGACGGCCAACAAGCTCTTCGGGCTGATAGTGCTTGGTGATCTGGGCCGACGTTTTCTTGATGCCGATCTCTGGTCCAAAGTCGATCTTCATCTTGTAGGCGGGCTTACGAGCTTCGGCAAAAACCTCCGCCTCGACCACGCGGCCAACCCGCACATCCACTTTCATGAAGTCATCGATTGAAATTGTATCACTCACAGCACTCATCCGTCTCGTCCAGAATCAGGAGAGTTTGCCGCTTGCGACCATCATAGACAAGCACGACAGGCCCGGCCGAAGCCCTATTTTGCTCTAAGGAGCCGCACTGCCCTGTTCGCCAAGGTCGTCCTGCTCAGACGCCCAGTCATCCGGCTCTGTCTTGCGCCTGCGTCGACGTGCACCGCCTGCCATCCGTCTCAGGGAGCTGGCGATCTTGTCAGCCTTGTCCAGACGCTGCAGCCAGCCTTCGCCCCGGTCGAGTTCCTTGTCGAGTCGGGACATGGTTCGCGGCATGCCCTCGTCGTCCTCATCGAGCCAGGTATCAACGACACGCGCAAAGGCGACGGCGAGACCCTGAGCGACGAGACGACCCTTCAATGCAGGAATTTCGATACCGGCGGCAACCAGCATCCACTTTTGAGACCGGACCGCGATGGAATTGAACTCAAGTGCCAAGCCCGGATCCTTGCGCACGGCCTGATGAAGCGCACGCATGGCATCCTTGTAGGGCGCAAGCTGATCAATGCGGATCATCAGCACATCGAAGAGACGGTCTCTGGCCGGTTGATCGGCCATGTCGTCATCCCGGTCATCCAGAACGGCCTTGTCGATCTGCTCCGCAAAGGCTTCGACAAGCGCGCGCTTGGAAGAAAAACACGCCCGAAGAGCCGAAAGCTTCACGTCGACTTCCCGGGCCAGCAGTGGCAGGCTGACATCCTCGTAAGGGTGAGAGGCCAAAAGCTTCAGAAACGTCTTGAGAATTTTCTGCTGCGTCTTCGCGTTTGCCATGAGGGATCTCCAAACTTCGGAAGTCGTTACACGGAAGGAAGATAGGCAGATCAATGCTCAGGGGAAAGGGTGACCTTCCGACACAGTCTGGAAGGCCACCTTGAGAAGGCGCCTTAGCTGGCCAGTTCCCTGGCCCTGCGAGCGGCAGCTGCCACGGCCCGAGTCATCAACGGCTGCAACCCATCTGGCGCCATGAGCACATCGAGCGCTGCAGCTGTGGTTCCATTCGGGGAGGTCACATTCTTGCGCAGAGTTGACGGCACATCATCCGACTGGTGCATCAGCTCCCCTGCGCCCGTGACCGTCGCATCGGCCAGTTCTCTCGCCAGCTTTTCGGGCAGTCCCAACTCGCGTCCGGCCTCAGCCAGACACTCGGCAAGCCAGAACACATAGGCGGGCCCGGATCCGCTGACGGCTGTCACCTGATCGATCTGGTCCTCATTTTCAAGCCAGACCACCTTGCCGACCGCGCCAAGCAGCGTTTCAATTGTCTCTTTCTGGGCAGAGGACACACCCGCGTTCGGATAGACCCCGGTGACACCACGTCCAACCATGGACGGCGTGTTCGGCATGGCCCGTGCGACAGGCACCTGGCCAAATGCGGTCTCAAACCTGGCAATCGGCGTGCCGGCGGCAACCGAGAGGATCAACGTGTCAGGAAGCACGGCAGGCGCCACGCCCGGCAAGACCACATCCATCATCTGCGGCTTGACAGCGATGAGAACAATCGACGGATTGAGGTCAGCGGGTGTCTCTGTGACGTGCCGAATGCCATGCGTCTCAAGCAGAGACAGCATTTCGGGAGCCGGTCCCGGGTCACACACAACGATGGCGGAAGGATCGACACCATCGGCCATCCAGCCAGACAACATTGCGCCACCCATCCGTCCCGCACCAACGAGAAGGAAGGGACGCTCTTTACTGAAAATCATGCTTCGCCTGCGGTTTCGAACAAGGCCGTCGCAACGGCTTCCGTGGCGCTTTTACCTGCCCAGACCACGAACTGAAAGGCCTGATAATACCGCTCACAGCTGTCGAGCGCATTCGCCAGCATGGCTTCGATCTGAGGCGGCGTGGCATCCGCACCACCGGCCAGCAGCAGCGATTGCCGGAACATCACCACGCCTTCCTGGTTCCACAGGTCAAAATGCCCCATCCAGAGCTGCTCGTTCGCAAGTGCCAGAAGTCTGACAACTTCGGTTTTTCTCGGCTCGGTGACCTTGAGGTCGAAGGCACATGCCAAATGCAGGGCTTCGACCTCCTCCATCCAGGAGAAGGAAATGTGATAGTCGCACCATGTTCCGCCCACCGAGATGGTGATCTCGTCTTCGGCAGACCGCTCGAACATCCAATCGTTCAGGGCGGCAACGGTTTCGATGGTGTCGACGGGATTGTCAGGTCGCTCGAATTCGAACTCGATGAGGCTCATCGTCCTCTCCCTTCTCGGTCCCGGAGCGAATGATACCGCAGGTGCGTAATATCCCAGCCGCCGAGCTTGTCCCAAGCTTTTTCGAAACGGCTGCCACGTTGGGCGGGCTACATACCGTTCCGACGAATCCCTGTTAGGATTCAGTATAGAATCAAGAAGGACTTAAGAGATACAGTCAGTTTGTCGTGACTTCGCCGAAACTTGTGGATGGTTGAGCTTCAAAATGCAAAAAGCCCGCAGAAAACTGCGGGCCGATGTCTTTGTGCTCTGCAAAATTTAGTTAGGCGTCGCTTGCCTTAGATGCCGACTTCGCGGCTGTTTTGGCCCTCGAAGAAGGCTTTTTCTCAAGAGCCTCAAGGCGCGCTTCGAGCTCCTCGACCTTGTCGAGTGCACGAACGGCAATTTCCTTGACGGCCTCATGTTCGTCACGCGAAACGAGGTCCATATCGGACAAAAACCGCTCCGCCTGCGCCCGGAAGGCCGTTTCGACCTCGCGGCGTGCGCCCTGGGCGACGCCTGCAGCATCGGTCATCAACTTTGCAAAATCGTCAAACATGCGATTGGGGCCCTGGGTCATGGCGAACTCCTGAAGTACCAAAGATCCTCCCACACACCTATGAGGGATTGCCCCGAACTTCAAGGACACTTCTTCGTCAAACTTGGAGGGCAGACAGAGACCTGCGCTGCGACTCCGGATCGACTTGACGCGGACCCTGCGAATGGGACAGCGTGGCGCCGACCCGCCGGATCCAATTTTACGGCGCTGGAACCCTGCACTCAAAGCTGCCGAAAAGTGCAGCCGCCCGGAGACATTTGGCCGATGCCACTTCTTGTCCTGCCCTTTCCGGCCATCGACCCGGTACTGTTCCAGATCGGGCCCTTCGCGCTGCGCTGGTATGCTCTGGCCTATATTGTCGGTATCGTTCTGGCTTGGCGCTACATGCGACAGCTTGTTCTGAACGACAGGCTCTGGGGCAACAGCTCACGCCCAACGCCGCTGGATCTGGATGACTTCGTCGTTTGGGGAACGCTCGGCATCATCCTGGGTGGCCGCCTCGGCTATGTGCTTTTCTATAATCCCGCCTATTACCTCGCCAATCCGGCCGAAGCCCTGGCTGTCTGGACCGGCGGCATGTCGTTCCACGGCGGTTTTGCAGGCACGGTCATCGCCATGATCCTCTTCGCCTGGCGCAGAAATCTTTCGATCTGGCGCTTGTTCGATCTCGCCGGAACGGCGGCACCGATAGGGCTCTTCTTTGGACGGATCGCCAATTTCATCAATGCCGAGCTCTGGGGCCGGCCTGCCGATGTGCCCTGGGCCGTCGTCTTCCCTGGAGCAGGACCTGAACCACGGCATCCAAGCCAGCTTTATGAAGCTGCCCTCGAGGGCATCGTCCTGTTCATCGTGATCCGCATTCTTACGCATCGCTTTCGGATGCTTCAGCGCCCGGGATTTGTTGCAGGCGCCTTTGCATTTGGGTACGGCCTCGCCCGATGTATCGCTGAACTCTACCGTGTGCCCGACGCGCACATCGGCTACCTCTCCAGCTTTGTCACCATGGGCATGATCCTGTCTTTGCCAATGATCCTCATCGGTGCCGGCGTGATGCTCTGGTCCTTGCGCAAGGCCTCCGTGACCGCATGACGAAAGGTGATCTGAAAACCCGGATCAAGCAGCGCATCGCGGCCCAGGGGCCAATGACAGTCGCGGACTACATGGCGACATGCCTCGGCGATCCGCAATCGGGCTACTACACCACCCGGCAGGTCTTCGGACGTGAGGGCGATTTCACCACCGCACCCGAAGTCAGCCAGATGTTTGGAGAACTGATCGGCGCATTCTGCCTTCAGGCATGGGAACGCATGGGGTCACCCAAATCGTTCCAGCTGGTGGAATTAGGCCCGGGCCGAGGCACCTTGATGTCCGATCTTCTGCGAACGGCAGCTCTGCGACCGGCGTTCATTAAAGCTGCAGAGCTAACCTTCGTCGAGATGAGTCCAAAACTGCGCAAGCAGCAAGAGAAGAAGCTTGCAGAGAGTGGCCTACAACCACGTTTCGCAGAGCGTCCGGACCAAATCGAAAGCGGCCCGCTGATTGTCGTTGCCAATGAGTTTTTCGACGCCCTTCCAATCCATCAGTTCGTCAAGACAGCCAGCGGCTGGCTGGAACGGCTGGTGGGATTGGATGATGCAGCGAACCTGGGCTTTGGCTTAGGAGCAGCACGCCTCGCCGATCAGGACCTGCCGACATCGGCAGCCCTCGCACCGGACGGTTCGGTCCTGGAAACCCAGCCCGCTGCCAATGCCATTGCTGAGGAAATCGGAGCACGCATCGCGAAGGATGGTGGCTGCGCACTGTTTGTCGACTACGGCTATCTTCAGCCGGCACCCGGCGACACGCTTCAGGCACTGTTTAAGCACAGCTATGACGATGTTTTTGCGCGCCCCGGCGAGGCGGATCTGACGGCCCATGTGAACTTCGAAGCGCTCACAACGGCAGCCACCAGAGCCGGTGCGGTCGCATTTCCACCGCTGGAGCAAGGCGAGTTCCTGCTCCGTCTTGGCCTTCTCGAACGCGCGGGCGCGCTTGGGGCGGGAAAATCGCATCTTCAGCAGGAGGGCATTCGCGATGCGGTCGAACGCCTTGCAGCTCCGAACCAGATGGGTCAACTTTTCAAGGTTCTGGCCCTCAGCAACACACCGGCACCACTGTCACCGTTTGATGAGCTTTCAGGGAGATAAGCAGTGATCCAGTCTGACGATCTGCGCAGCGCAGGCATCCGGCACGGGTTCTTTACCCGAAACGGCGGCGTGTCTTCCGGCATCTATGGCAGCCTCAACATCGGTCTTGGCTCGGACGACGATCGCGAAAAGGTGCTCGAAAACCGCAAGCGGGTCGCCTCCAGGCTGGATGTCGAGGCCAACCTTTTGGTGACGCCGCATCAAATACACTCTCCAAGCGTCATAACGGTTGAAGGGCCGTGGGCGGCGGACGCGGATCGGAAAGCCGACGCACTGGTCACGAGCCAACACGGCCTTGCCATCGGCATCGCGACGGCAGATTGCGGTCCGGTGCTCTTTGCCGATACGGAGGCAGGTGTCATCGGTGCGGCCCATTCAGGCTGGAAGGGCGCCGTCGGCGGCATTCTCGAAAACACCCTCGCGGCCATGGAGCAGCTCGGCGCCACGCGCTCGAACGTCACCGCGGTACTCGGTCCGACGATTTCCCAAGAGGCCTATGAGGTCGGGCCGGAATTCCACGACAGGTTTATCGCCGAGAAGGCAACCAGCGCCCGCTATTTCATTCCGTCCGAGAAGCCTGACCACCATATGTTCGATCTGCCTGGCTTTATCGTTGACCGGCTGAGCGAAGCCGGTGTCGGAGCCGTTCAAGATCTCGGCCTGTGCACCTACGCGGACGAAGACAAGTTCTATTCCTACCGGCGCACGACCCACCGCGGCGAGCCGGACTATGGCCGACTGATCTCTGCAATCGTTCTGACGGGAAACTGAAAATGGCCCTGCATTTCACATCGGACGAATATGCCGCGCGCATGAACAGACTGACGGCGCGCATGGCGGAGGAAAAACTCGACGCCATGCTGCTGTTTGCGCAAGAGAGCATGTACTGGCTGACCGGTTACGACACCTTCGGCTTTTGCTTCTTTCAGTGCCTGGTGGTGACCGCCGATGGCAGGAAGCTGCTTCTGACCCGGTCCGCCGACCAGCGTCAGGCCCGCCATACGTCGAACCTTTCGGACATTCGCATCTGGATGGACAGGGGCGAGGCCAACCCGGTCAGCCAGCTGAAGGAACTTCTGTTCGAGATGGATCTGCTGGGTGCCAGGATCGGTGTTGAGTATGACACCCAGGGTATGACCGGCGCCATCGGCCTCGAACTGAATGAACAACTCACGAGCTTCGCCGACCTGAAGGACAGCTCGTCTCTCATACCCATGTTGCGAGCGGTAAAGAGCGCCGAGGAGATTGCCTACGTCCGCGAGGCGGCAGCTTTAGCCGACCGCGCGTTTGACGCCGCCATGGAGGAAATACGTCCGGGCGCAGATGAAGGCCGCATTCTTGCGGCAATGCAGGGCGCCATTTTCGAAGGCGGCGGCGACTATCCCGGCAACGAGTTCGTCATCGGCTCGGGCCGTGATGCCCTTTTGTGCCGTTACAAGTCCGGACGCAGGACACTCGACGCCGACGATCAGATCACGCTCGAATGGGCAGGCAGCTATCGGCACTACCACGCTGCGCTCATGCGCACGGTCATCGTCGGCAGGCCGACCAGCCGGCACGAAGAGATGTATGCCGCCACTCGCGATGCACTGACGGCCGTGGAGGAAAAGCTGCGGCCCGGCTGTACCTTCGGCGATCTCTTTGAGGCCCATTCCTCTGCCATGGACCGCCACGACATGATGGCCCACCGCCTCAACGCCTGCGGCTACTCCCTTGGCGCAAGGTTCACCCCGAGCTGGATGGATCCACCCATGGCGTTCAAGGACAATCCTGCGATCATCGAACCGAACATGGTCATCTTCCAGCACATGATCCTGATGGATTCGGTGACCGAAACGGCAATGACGCTCGGGCGCACCTACCTGACCACAGAGGGCGAACCGGAAAGCCTTTCCAGCCTGCCACTCGACCTGCCGGTCAAGTCGGGCTAAACCTTTTCCAAACAGTTGCCTGAACAGTCGATTCTGATCGTCAAAACGAATGGTCCGTTCAAACAACCCGAAGCATGCCAATCATGAGCCGATGCATATGCCGATAGTAAATTTCTGCCGATGGTCCCTCGCCGCTGTCGTTGCACTTGGCCTTGCAGCCTGCCAGGCAACTCCTGAACCCAGGGGATCTGTCGGGATCCCCGCGCCGATCGCACAGGCACCCGGGATCACTCCAACAGCCGAGGCAGGCAAGACGACCTTCGCCTTTGAGCCTTTCACCGGTGCACCGGGCAACATCGCCGACGACCTGTCGAAGTCCATCGGAACCGAGGCGAGCCAGCAGGGACTCGTTCTTGTGCGCCGTGTCGGCGCCCCAGCCACCTATCGGGTGAACGGATACCTGTCAGCGACAGGCCAGACCTCGACGGCAACCGTCTTTTACGTCTTTGACATCGTAGATAACGGCGGACGTCGGCTGAAAAGAATCTCAGGCACTGAAACTATTTCCGGCACCAGCGGAGACCCCTGGGAGGCGGTGAATTCGGACACGCTGGAGCGGATTGCCAACCGCTCTGTGGTAGAAATGGTAGCCTGGCTCAACCGTCAGTGACCTCTTCGCCAGCGAAATAGGCTTTGGCCGTTAATTAAATTCAAAAAAGGGCAAAAACTGCATATACGTCCGGTTGTCGGATGCCCGAGCGATTGTTACAACGCCGCCGCCTGCTAAGGGCTGCCGGGCGCGCAGATCGTCGGCACCATTCGATACAGGACCCTATTCCGGAACGTTTGAGCAGCTGCAGGACTGCAAGGACGGCACCGGTGTCGCACCAGAAGGACTGGCGGCCAATGAAAATCGTCGCGGGCAATTCCAATCGCGCCCTCGCAGAAGAGATCTCGAAATATCTGGACGTCCCGTTGGCAAAATGCCTGGTACGCCGGTTCGCAGATCAGGAAATCTTCGTCGAGATCCAGGAAAACGTACGCGGTGAAGACGTCTTCATCGTTCAGCCGACCAGTTACCCAGCCAACGACCATCTGATGGAACTGCTCATCATCATCGATGCGTTGCGCAGATCTTCGGCCCGCCGCATCACGGCTGTGCTGCCATACTTCGGCTACGCCCGCCAGGATCGCCGGGCATCGGGCCGTACGCCCATCTCTGCCAAGCTCGTCGCCAATCTGATCACCGAAGCCGGCGCCGACCGTATTCTAACCCTCGATCTCCACGCCGGTCAGATTCAGGGCTTCTTCGACATTCCCACCGACAACCTTTTTGCCGCGCCGGTGATGACCCGCGACATCAAGGAGCGCTATGCGACCGACAATGTCATGGTCGTCTCGCCCGATGTCGGCGGCGTGGTCCGTGCCCGTGCGCTCGCCAAGCGCATCGAAGCGCCGCTCTCCATCGTCGACAAGCGTCGTGACAAGCCTGGAGAATCCGAAGTCATGAACATCATCGGTGATGTCGATGGCTTCGACTGCATCCTGGTGGATGACATCGTCGACAGTGGTGGCACGCTTTGCAATGCGGCCGACGCGCTTCTGGCACAAGGCGCCAAGTCCGTCACCGCCTACATCACACACGGTGTTCTGTCCGGGGGCGCCGTCGCGCGCGTCTCGTCTTCCCGGCTCAAGGAACTGGTGATCACCAACTCCATCGAGCCCACTGCGGCAATCACCGCAGCATCGAACATCCGCGCCATCTCGATTGCGCCGCTTCTTGGCGAAGCGATCAATCGCACCGCGCTCGAAAAGTCCGTTTCAAGCCTGTTTGTCTAAACTGGCCAGCAATTTGACCCGAAAGCCGGCCCACAAGCCGGCTTTTTTGGGTTTTAGCGGTTCCCCGGCAAATGAATATCGCCTGAGACCATGCACTCGCTTGCACCTTGCCCGGGTTTCGACTATAGCAACGGCGCGCCTGCACCCCTGGAGGAGGCGCATTTGGGCCGATCCCGGATTTGAAGCACCTCGCGGACGATACGCCGGCCCTTTTCTATACATCCGAAGGAGTTTTGCCATGGCTGCCAGCTATGAGCTGAAGGCGTCGGCACGGGACCGGGTGGGCAAGGGGGCTGCACGGTCACTGCGTCGCGAAGGCCTTCTACCTGCCGTAATCTACGGTGACAAACAACCTGCTCTGCCGATCACCATTCCGGTGAAGGAAACCACACTGACCCTGCACAAGGGCGGCTTCCTGACACACATCGGTTCCGTCGAAGTTGACGGCAAGAAGCATCAGGTTATTGCCAAGGACTATCAGCTGCATCCGGTTCGCGACGAACTGATGCATGTCGATTTCCTGCGCGTATCCGCCAACACCTCGCTGACCGTTGATATCCCGGTTGTCTTCATCAACGAAGAAACCTGTCCGGGCCTGAAGCGCGGCGGCATGCTGAACGTTGTTCGCCACACTGTGGAAATGATCGTTCCTGCCAACGCCATTCCGGAATCCCTGGTCTTCGATCTGGCCAAAGCGGATCTCGGCGACGCCCTGCATATTTCGGCAACGACCCTGCCGAAGGGCGCACAGCCGACGATCACCGACCGTGACTTCACGGTTGCCACGATCGCAGCACCGGGCGGTGCTCAGGACGAAGAAGAATCGTCCGAAGAAGAAGCAACCGAAGAGTAATCTTCCGGTCTCGAGGGGCGATCCCCATTTGCCCCTCGAGCATCACGCCGCAACAGGCGTTCAACTGTTGCCCCCAGACGTGATGCCCCGCGCCAGGCCTTGACGGCAGGCGCCGCCTCGGCAACAACTGGCCTCCAAATTCAACGCTAGGACACTCCCATGCGGCTGATCGTGGGCCTCGGAAACCCGGGCGCGAAATACAATCACAACCGGCACAACATCGGTTTCATGGCTCTGGACGAAATCCATCGCCAGAACTCGTCATTCAGCCCATGGCGCTCCCGCTTTCAGGGCCAGGTCGCCGAGGGACGCCTTGGCTCGGAAAAGGTCCTGCTGCTCAAGCCGTCCACCTACATGAACGATTCCGGCCGTGCGATCGGAGAGGCCATCCGTTTCTTCAAGATCGAGCCGCAGGACATCGTGGTGATCTACGACGAGCTGGATCTGCCGCCGGCAAAGTTCCGCATGAAGACCGGCGGCGGTCACGGCGGCCACAATGGTCTGCGATCCATTTCCGCCCACATCGGCCAGGACTATCGTCGTCTCAGGCTCGGAATCGGCCACCCCGGCGACAAGAAACTCGTCTCGAACTATGTGCTCGGCGACTTCTCGAAAGCCGACAATGATTGGCTTGAGCCGCTGCTGCGCGAGATCGCCGATCACTGTGCGTTGCTGGCAGAAGGCAAGGACAGCCAGTTCGCCAACAAGTTGACCCTTGCGCTGGAGCCGGAAAAGGCGCGCCGGGCCGACGATGCCGGCAAAAAAGCGCCGGCCCGCAAACCCGGCGTGCCGCAAAGCAGCCCGAAGCCGAAGGCGCAGAGCCACATTCGTCAGGCCCGCAAGGCAAAGACACCAGACATCCCGACGTCCGGCCCGATGGCCGACATGCTGAAAAAGCTTCTCGGTGGTGGTGATAAGAGCTGACCTTTGAAAGGCGCTGAGCAGAAGATGATGAAACGCATTCTCGTTCTGCCCGTCACCCTCCTGCTATACGCCCTGTCGGCACTTTCCGTTGGAGCCACTCAGTCAATGTCCGATGCCACGTTCCTCCGCAACCTCTGGAACGAGCAGGCCGTCACAACCACCGATCTGTCGCCGTCGTTTCTCAAGGCCGTACCGCTTGAAGAACTTCAAGAGCTCGCGCGGCAGTTCAAGGCCGACTATGGCGAAGCCACCTCCGTGGTCTCCGGAGCCAATGCCGGTGAATTCAATCTGCGCACGACAACCCACGACGTCTTGATTACGTTAGGCCGAGGCGACGGTGGCACGATCACAAGTCTTCTCATCAAACAGATCCAGGTGCGCGCCTCCCCAAAGGAACTGCTGGCCAGGCTACCGGATTTTGGTCATGACCACGCCCATTTGTTGCTTCGAAACGGCAAGGTGATCTCGCAAGCCCAGCCACAGGCCGATTTGGCGATCGGTTCGGGTTTCAAGATCTTTGTCCTCCAGCAACTGGAAGACGCCATCAACGCCGGTCTGACGGGATGGGACACCATTCTGATCCTGGAGCCTCGACACAAGTCTCTCCCAAGCGGAACGCTTCAGAACTGGCCGGATGGACACCGGCTCACCGTTGAAACCGCAGCTCTTTTGATGATTTCACAATCGGACAACACCGCGACGGACCTTGTCATGGATCATCTGACAGGGTTGCCGTCACCCCGGCCGGGTGGCGACAAGGCGCTTCTGACCACACGCCAGTTTTTCCAGTTGAAGGCCGACCCGAACCTCGCCGCTGAGTTCGCAGGCGCCAGCGCAGAGATGCGCCTTGAGCTTCTGGAGCGGCTCAGCAAGGTGGAGCTTCCTTCTGTCGACGCCGTCTCGCACCCGTATCAGCCGGGCATCGAATGGTATGCCAGCCCGGAAGAGCTGTGTGCAGCCCTCGATCGCATCGCATATCTTCCCGCCGTGACAACCAATCCCGGTGTTGCTTTGGAAGATGACTGGCGCAGCGTCGCATTCAAAGGCGGAAGCGAGATCGGCGTTCTCAATCACACCTATGTTCTGGACGAAGCGGACGGGACCAGGTGGTGTTTCTCGGCCACATGGAACCAGACAGAGCCTCTGGATGAAACAGCCATTCATGCGGCTCTGGGCACCCTGCTTGCACGCCTTCCAGACCTTGCAGAGTGAAGAAGCTCTTCAACGACACAGCAAACACACCGCACAACCCAAAGGCGCAGCGAACGCGAATGCGCGTCACAAGTTCGACACGGGCTTGCTTCATCCTTTACTTCGGTGTTTTGACCAGATCGGGGAGGATTTCAAATGCGCTCAAAGTCCATCTTTACCGCTGTTTTGGCGTCGCTGCTTGCGGCTTTGCCCACGGGAGCCAATGCCTTTGAGAGGCTCGAGGGCTACTTCATCGCGCAGAGGGCATGCGAGGCCTATCAATCCAAGAACAAGCAGACCAATCCTGGAAACCTGAAGACCACGCCATCCAGGGCCTATGAGATGATCGGCATCAACAAGGCCGGTGGCGACTACTTTCAGGTCCGAATTAACGACGCTCCCGTAACCGAAGCCCGTTGGGTCAGCACCACTTGCGGTGTCCACGTGATCCGCGCCGGCACGATCACAGTTGAGCCGACAGACCCAACCGGACCTTTCACGCCACCGGCAGGCGAAGAATCCCTCGACAACCTGCTGACGCTCAGCTGGCAGCCCGCCTTTTGCGAAAGCCGCCCGGGCAAATCCGAGTGCGTCGACCTAAACAACGGTCTTTTGCCCCACACGTCCCGTCAGCTCTCGATCCATGGACTATGGCCGCAGCCAAAGGGCAATGACTATTGCGGTGTTCCTGCCAGCGTGAAGCGTCTCGACAACCCCGACACCTGGCACCTGCTGCCAGCGCCGGAGATCGACGCCGACACTGCCGAGGATCTCGCAGTCGCCATGCCAGGTTTTGCCAGCCATCTGCACCATCACGAGTGGATCAAACATGGCACCTGCTTTTTCGGCGACGGTGGAGCCGACGAATACTATGACGATACGCTGCTTCTGACCGATCTCGTCAATGCCTCTGGCATCGCGGATTTGCTCGCGGCAAATGTCGGCGAACAACTTGAGGGCAGCGACATCCGCGCTGCCTTTGATCAGGCCTTCGGTACAGGAACCGGAGAGCGCGTCTTGATCAAATGCACCTCGGACCAGGGCCGTGTTCTGATCAACGAGCTCTGGATCAGCCTGAAAGGCGAAATATTACCAGGCGCAGATTTGGGAGAGTTGATGCTCGCCGCCGCACCAACCAGCATGGGCTGCAGCCGGGGCATCATAGATCCGGCCGGTGATCAGTAGACTTAGACGACCAGCGAATGATCCGCCGGCCGCAGCAAAACTTGCTGCCGGTGGATCGATCCGGCCACAAACATAAATTCGGCAGGGGATGAGGAGATCTGGGAAAATTCCTCTGCTTGCACCGTTCTATTGCTTGCGATATCCACCGCCAGAACTATTCTCTGCGTCAACTTAAGAAATGACGGAAACACAATCAGGTTTCGGCAGGTCAATATTGGCTCGTCGAGTGCACGAAGGAAGTCTCATGGACAGCACAATCGATCAGATCGGGGTCTACACCCCTCTCCTCATCAATGTCGCCAAGGCGCTTGTCGTCCTGATCATCGGCTGGATCGTCTCCGGCTTCGTCAGCTCGATGATCCGCAAGCGGGTCAACGCGAGCCCGCGTATCGACGACACGCTCGGCTCCTTCGCTGCCTCGATCGTGAAGTGGCTGATCCTGCTGATCACCCTCATCGCTGTCCTTCAGCTTTTCGGCATTCAGGCAACCAGCCTTGTCGCAATCCTCGGTGCCGCCTCCCTGGCCATCGGCCTCGCCCTCCAGGGAACATTGAGCAATCTGGCCGCTGGCGTCATGCTGATCCTGTTCCGCCCCTACAAGCTTGGTCAATATGTTGACATCGACGGAACCTCGGGAACGGTCAAGGACATCAATCTCTTCGTGACCGAACTTTCGACCCCGGACAACGTCCAGATCATCCTGCCGAACGGCAAGGCCTGGGGCGCGATCATCTCGAACTACTCGACCCACCCGACACGCCGCGTCGATTTCACATTCGGCATCGACTATTCAGATGACATCGACAAGGCGATGGGCATCATCTTGAAACTGGCCGAGGCCGACGAGCGCGTTCATGCCGACCCGGAGCCATGGGTCAAGGTGACCAACCTCGGCGACAGCTCCGTGGATCTCGGCGTCCGCCTGTGGTGCACGGCCGCCGACTACTGGGACCTGAAGTTCGACATGACCAAGAAGGTCAAGGAAGCCTTTGACGCCGGCGGGGTCTCGATCCCCTACCCGCATCAGGTGGAAATTCAGAAAAAGGCGGACTGACGCGCCTTTTGATCAAGTTTGGAAGGCTGCCTCAGGGCAGTCTTCCTGCTTTCGGCCTTCGCATCTCTTGACCTTGCCACGTCCATCCGGCACATAGCGGCAACGTTACAAGCTCCACAACCGAAAGCGATCTCTCATGGGTTTCCAGTGCGGCATTGTCGGACTGCCCAATGTCGGCAAGTCCACACTCTTCAACGCGCTCACAAAGACCGCAGCTGCACAAGCGGCAAACTATCCCTTCTGCACGATCGAGCCGAACACCGGTGAAGTGGCCGTTCCCGATCCGCGCCTCGATGCAATCCGCTCGGTCGCAGGCTCCAAGGAAGTGATCCCGACCAGGATCACCTTCGTCGACATCGCCGGTCTTGTCCGCGGAGCATCCAAGGGAGAAGGTCTGGGCAACCAGTTCCTGGCCAACATCCGCGAAGTCGACGCCATCGCGCACGTTCTACGCTGCTTTGAAGACGACGACATCACCCATGTCGAAGGCACAATCGATCCGATCGCTGATGCCGACACCGTCGAAACGGAGCTGATGGTCGCGGACATGGAAAGCCTCGAGCGCCGGGTCGCACCGCTGAAGAAAAAGGCGACCACCGGCGACAAGGAAGCCAAGGCAACCGTCCCGATCATGGAAGCGGCTCTGGCTCTGCTACAGGAAGGCAAGCCCGTCCGCACGATGAAGCTGGACGATCCGGAAGAAAAGAAGATCCTGGAGGGTCTCAACCTTCTGACCTCCAAGCCTGTTCTGTACGTCTGCAACGTCGAGGAAGCATCGGCCGGGACCGGCAACGCCCTGTCCGCCAAGGTTGAGGAAAAAGCCAAGGCTGAAGGCGCAGCGTCCGTCGTGATTTCAGCGGCCATCGAAGCTGAAATCTCGCAGCTGGACAAGGAAGAGCAGGAAGAGTTTCTGGAGACCATCGGTCTTGAAGAGCCTGGCCTCGATCGTTTGATCCGGACCGGCTACGAGCTGCTTGGCCTGATCACCTATTTCACCGCTGGTCCAAAGGAAACACGGGCTTGGACGATCACCGAAGGCACCAAGGCTCCAGGAGCTGCTGGAGTGATCCATACGGATTTCGAACGAGGCTTCATCCGGGCACAAACCATTGCCTATGACGACTACGTCTCTCTCGGCGGTGAAACGGCGGCCAAGGAAGCCGGCAAGGCGCGTGACGAGGGCAAGGAATACATCGTCAAGGACGGCGACATCCTGCTCTTCAAGTTCAACACCTAGAACATGGATGCTGCGGGCCTCTGACGAGGCCCGCGGCTTACCAAAGCTATTTGAGAGCGCTGGCGCCTTCCCAATTGAGGCGCAGACCCGCCGTCAGATCTTCTTTCCAGGCGACCTGTCCGCGCACGGGACGTTCGAAACCTTCGACATAGACAAGAAGGTCGTCGGGAATGCGGCTCAAGTCCGCACCCTCGACTCGGCAGCCTGAACGGCTCGCATCCGTGATCATGCAGGAGATCTCGATCTTGCGCGCCAGATCCCTGATCCTGGCCGCCACGGTCACAGGATAGCGCGGCTCGCCCCGCTTCTCCATGGAAGGTGTCACCTCCCGCTGGAACAGGACGGTCACATAGTCCGCCTTGTGGCCGGTCACCTTGCCCCGTTGAAACTCGTCTTCTTCTTCGAGTTTCAGGGCGATGTTCTTATTCAGAATGCCAAGTCCCTCGCCGACGAGCTTGCAGCCCCAGTCGCTGAAGTTGACAGCTTTCGTTTCCACGCATTTGAGGCTGTCCAGATCCAATGCGAGAACAGGAATTGCATTTTCCAGCTCTTCGGCACTTGTTCGACGCGCAGTCAATTGCTCGGTAAACATGGAAACCTCGTCAAATAGCAAAAATAGTCCATGTAAATATTATCTGGCTTTTGTGAAAAAATGCTTATTTCTCTCTAACCTTGCGGCACCTCGAACTGACATCTCAAAGCACGGTGAGCAGTTCACGCTTTTCAGAGGGAAAGGCAGGAAACAATAGCAGCGCCGTCATCCAAACCCGCCTATTGTCGCAGCCAATGAGGAATCACGTTTCGGCCGACCGGAGACTTCGCAGGTGACATTTGATCAAATTGCGCTTTTCACTCTTTTCGGGTTGCTCTTCACCCTCCTGATCTGGGGCCGCATCCGGTACGATCTTCTCGCCTTTTCCGCCCTCGTCATCGCGACCGTGCTCGGCCTGGTCCCCACCGACAGTGTCTTTTCGGGCTTCGGTCACCCCGCCGTCGTAATCATCGCATTGGTGTTGATTGTCTCGCGCGGGCTGATGAATTCCGGCGCGGTCGAGCTCGTTGCCGGATATCTGTTGTCGAACTCGGCTGGCCTGTCCCGGCACATCGGCGTCATGTCGGTGATTGGAGCTGGCCTTTCTGCGATCATCAACAATGTCGCTGCATTGGCGCTCTTGATGCCGCTCGATATTGAAGCCGCTCGAAAGGCCGGAAGGGCTGTCGGCCTGTCACTCATGCCCCTCTCCTTTGCCACCATACTGGGCGGCATGATCACATTGATCGGAACTCCGCCGAACATCGTCGTGGCCCAGTACCGTCAGGACGCGCTTGGCGAAGCCTTCTCCATGTTTTCCTTTGCGCCAGTTGGCCTGGCGGTCGCCGTCACCGGCGTTCTCTTCGTCACGCTCATCGGCTGGCGGCTTTTACCCTCACGTGTCGCGCAGATGCCGGAAGACGATGATCCGGCATCCAGCCTTTACATTGCCGAATTGCGGGTCGGCGAGATGGCGAAGGACAGCGAAGTCACCATCAACGACCTCTATCCAATGGCGGACGAAAAGGACATCAACATTCTGGGGCTGATCCGCCACGGGCGACGGCTACGCGGTTTCGCCCGCCGTGAGAAAATCATGCCAGGAGACTTCCTGGTCGTTGAAGGTGAGCCGAAGGGCATCGAAGCTTTCATGGGGGCTGCTAAACTGGACTTTGCCGGCTCGGAAAAACATAAGCCTGGCATCACCGGCGGCAGTCTGTCCCTGCGTGAGGCGATCGTTCCGGACAATGCCCGCATTGCTCATCAAAGTGCCTTCAACCTCAGCCTGCTCCACCGCCACGGTGTCACGCTTCTCGGCCTGTCCCGACAGGGCCGCCGTGTCCATGCCAGGGTACGCCACCTGAAGGTGGAGCCGGGCGATGTGCTTCTCCTGTTGGGATCAAGCGAACGTCTTGAGGCTGCGATCAACTGGCTTGGTGTCCTGCCGCTCGAAGGCAAAAAGACCGATTTGGTTCAACGCAACAAGGCCGCGCTGGCCATTGGCGCATTCGCGCTCGCCATTGCCGCAGCCGTATCAGGTCTTGTCTACCTCCCGGTTGCCCTGGCCGCCTGCGTCATTGTCTATGGCGTCGCAGGCCTGATCAGCGGCACGGAAGTTTATGAAGCAGTGGAATGGAAAGTCATTGTGCTACTCGGATCTCTCATTCCCCTCGGACAGGCCTTTGAAGCCTCGGGAAGCGCACAGCTGATCGCCTCAAGCATCGTCGTCCTGACAGAAGGATATCCCGTCTGGGTCGCCCTTGCCGTGCTCATGGCCGTCACCATGACCCTGTCCGATTTCCTGAACAACGTCGCAACATGCCTGATTGCAGCCCCCATCGGCCTTCAGATCGCCAGGGCGCTCGAGGTCAGCCCGGACCCGTTCCTGATGGGTGTTGCCGTTGCCGGATCATGCGCGTTCCTGACACCCATTGGCCACAAGAACAACACGATCATCATGGGCCCTGGCGGCTATCGCTTCGGTGACTACTGGCGCATGGGCTTGCCCCTGGAAGTGCTCGTCCTGCTGGTCTCGGTGCCTGCCATCCTGATCTTCTGGCCGCTCTAAGCGGCACCCGCCACGCCTCAAAACCTGAGGGGCATGAAGCGCCCCACGCATAAAAACAACCAATATCAGCATGAAATGATCTGCAACTAAAACTGCTGCACTCCTCCCTCGGTACTGGAGGCAATTGTCAGGCGCGCTTGCCTTCGAAGGAAGATTTCGACCGTCTATCTGACAGCACAGATGTTTCTGCGTCCATCCCGCCAGCGCCTCTGGAAACGCGGTTCAATTTGCTCATGATGCGCGAGGAACAGAACGCAGAGGCAGATGATGGCAACCGAGCACAAGAACAGAGCAAAACGCATCCTCTTTACCGGCGGCTCCGGCAAGGCCGGACGACATGTCGTCCCCTATCTCCTCGACAAGGGCCACAGGGTCGTGAACGTCGACCTCACTCCGCTGGATCATCCGGGCGTCGACAACCTCACAGCTGACATCACCCAGTCGGGCGAGATGTTCAACGTCATGACAAGCTACGCCAACTTCGATGAACTGGAACCGGGCCATGGGGTGCCCGCCTTCGATGCTGTCGTGCATTTCGCAGCAGTGCCGCGGATTTTAATTCATCCGGACAACAAGACCTTCGCAGTCAACACGGTCGGCACCTACAATGTCATTGAGGCCGCCGTGAAGCTTGGCATCCGCAAGATCATCATCGCCTCTTCGGAGACCACCTACGGCGTCTGCTTCGCCGATGGGGTGATCGATCCGGACGTTCTGCCGGTCGAGGAAGACTATGACGTCAACCCGATGGATAGTTACGGCCTGTCGAAAGTGGTCAACGAACAGACAGCGCGTGCCTTCCAGCGGCGGTCGGGGTTCGACATCTATGCCCTGCGCATCGGCAATGTAATCGAGCCACATGAGTACGATCGCTTTCCCGATTTCTTCGCAAACCCGGCGCAGCGCCGTCGCAACATCTTTTGCTACATCGACGCGCGGGACCTGGGCCAGATCGTCGACCTTTGCGTTGCCAAGGACGGCCTCGGCTATCAGATCTTCAATGCCGGAAACGACACAAATTCCGTCGACATTCCCAACACTGAAATCCTGTCACGCTTCTTCCCAGGTGTGCCTGTCAGCCGTGAACTCGGCGAGCACGAAGCGCTGTTTTCAAACCGAAAAATCAGGGAAGTGCTTGGCTTCAGCGAGAACCACAACTGGCGCGAACACGTCAAGGCGTGACGAAACGCAGTTCGGCCAGGCAGAGGCCCGGCCGAACCACTATTCAATCAAGTTGACTCAGGCCGGTTTGACTCCGTGGACCAGCATGGTCATGCCGGGGATCATCACGCTCACCTCAACGCCCTCGAAACCAGCGGCCTCCATGAGATCCTTCACATAAGTCGATGTGATCGAGCGCGCCTTTGGGTTGAATGCCGTGTGCTGAAGCTGCCAAAGAGCGGCCAGCTTGGGCCCTTCCCTGTCTTCATCCACCATGAAGTCATGGACGACGAACCGGCCGCCACGCGTTAGCGTTTCCTTGGCCTTGCGGACCAGACCGGCGATCGCGTCACCAGGCACGCCGGAAAAGAGATAAGACATCAACACCACGTCCGCCTGCGCGGGCCATTGGTCTTCCAGGGCATTCCCCGGCTGATATGTAATGCGCTCGGCAAGGCCCGCTTCTGCAATGAACCCTTCCCCAACCGCAGCCACATTGGGAAAATCAAGAATGGTGGACTTGAGCTCCGGATAAGCCTTGCACAGCGAAATGGAGAACGCGCCAGTCCCGCCGCCGACATCCAGCAACGATCTCGCCTCGGAAAGATCCACGATCTTGGAAAGCGCACGTCCTGGCCCCAGAGACCCTGCATGCTGCGACTTGGAATACAGCCGGGCCTGCTCAGGGTCTTCGAACCACTCGGCGTAGGAAGACACCTGGTCCTCCTTCAACGAGCCGGTCAGGGCATCATTAAGCTGGGTCAAAAACGGATACATCTGCTTGTCGATCTGAAAACGGAGATAGTCTCCGAAGTCATACTTGCGGCCCTTAACGAGGAAGCCCTCGGCCGCAGGAGAATTGGCAAATCCCCCGCCATCTCGACGGACCAGCCCCAAAACCGTCAGGGCAGTGAGGAGCGTGGTGATGCGATCGACCTCCAATCCGGTTCGAACCGCAAGTTCTTCAGCGGTCAGTGTTTGTTCCGACAGTGCAGAAAAAAGATCAACATGGAGAGCCGCAAACAGGGCTTTGGACCCCATGAAGGCAAAGGCAATGTCGGAGATGGCTTCCGCCGTTTCGAGCGGCGTAACAGCTGACATGAAAAAGAACTCCCGGAAAATGATTGGACAGAAAATCCCGTTTGGAAGACGGAACCATAGACGTGGTCATCATAGGCCGTGCCTTGCCGCAGTGCAAAATTGACAAGATGAAGGGATGAAGTACTGGCGATCGAACCAGTCGTTTCAAACCCGAAAGACAGGGCTAGCGTCATTTCCGCGGCTCAATTAGGTTGCCCGGCATGACTGCACCACTTGCCTTTGAAGACTTCACACCGGGCCAGGTTTTCGAACTTGGAAGCTACGAAGTCAGTCGCGAAGAGATCATCGAGTTTGCGAGCGAATTCGACCCACAACCCTTTCATCTGGACGAGGAAGCCGGCGCGGCCTCCATCCTGGGCGGCCTTGCCGCTTCTGGCTGGCACACGGCGTCGATAACCATGCGCCTGCTCGCCCTTGGTGTCCTGAACAAGAGCACCTGTCAGGGGTCTCCGGGCATTGAGAAGTTGCTTTGGCGCAAACCGGTCTATGCAGGTGACGTCCTGACGGCGCGAATGGAAATCCTGGCCGTTCGGTCGCTGCGCTCGAAACCTGGCTTTGGCATGATCACCATGCGCCTGGAGACCACGAACCAGTCGGGCGCATTGGTCATGACCTATGAAAACCCCGCCCTATTCCGAATGCGGAGCAGCAACACATGATCCGTTATTTCGAAGATATTGCCATTGGCAATGAGATGGAGCTTGGCAGCCACACGTTCGGCCGCGAGGAAATCATCCGCTTTGCCCAAAAATATGACCCGCAGCCCTATCACCTGAGCGATGCGGCCGCCGTACAGACCCACTTCGGCAAGCTTTGCGCCTCCGGATGGCAAACGGCCGGCATCTTCATGCGCTTGCTGGTTCAAAAGAAGCAGGCGCTGGAAGCAGAGGCCAAAGCCAAAGGAGAGCCCGTCGCCCTGACGGGCCCGTCTCCCGGGCTTGAGGATCTGAAATGGATCAGGCCTGTTTTCGTTGGCGACACCATATCCTACAAGCGGATCGTATCAGGAAAGACGGAAAGCAAAAGCCGGCCCGAATGGGGTCTGATCCATGGCGAGAACCATGGCATCAACCAGAACGGCGAACCGGTCTTCTTCTTCAAAAGCAACGTTTTCCAGCAGCGACGCGACCGGGGTTAGAGCGCCCGCGCAAACAGCACCTCGTCATGGATCGGAATGCCGTAGTCGCCGCGGGTCGGGATTTCGGGCTTTTGCTCACGCTCCTGATCAATCACGCCCTGCGCAATCCGCTCCAAACGAAAACCACGACGCTGATAAAACCGGAAAGCGTCGAGATTATCGTTGGACGTGCGGACAGTGAGCCGCTTGATGCCGGCCTCCCGCGCATCCTTGACGACAGCATCTAGCAGCAACGTGCCGGTGCCTGCCCAGCGGCTCAAGGAGTCCAGCGTCAGAATTTCCCATTCTTCCGCGCGCTTGATGACGGTGACCAGCCCTGCCATCTCCTCGCCTGCAATCGCTACGAACCCTGGAAGCCTCGATGCATCCACCATCTGGTTGTCCAGCATGATGTCGGGGCTCGTCCAACGATCGGTCAGAAGCATGCGGACCGCATCATGGTCTTCATCCTCAATGGGTCTGATTTCCACGCTCATAACTGTTCACCTTTTTAGTCGAACCGGAGAATCGACACTTCACAACGCACAGTGGCGGAGCATAGCCAGACAGACAGACGTTACAAAAGCACAAATGTCACCTGTCTGGTTTACGTCGCTTGATTAAGGTTCTCCCCGAAGCCTGCTCAATCACAAGCAGCTAGCGTTGAAGCAGGCGTTCAGCCAGTTTCGTCCTGTCTTGCCAGCCGGCCCTGGAAAGCTCCGGATCCATGTGTTCCTCTTCGGGAAAACCAAGACAGAGATATCCCACGAATGCCCAGTTGGCCGGCACATTCAGGTCATCGGAAATCCGAGACGGATCGAGGATCGACACCCAGCCAAGCCCGATGCCATGAGCACGAGCGGCCAACCACAGGGTCTGGATCATGCCGACGACCGAATAGACAAGGGTCTCCGGCATAGTCGCGCGGCCTAGCCCATGCCCCTGTTCCGGCTCAACCTCACAAAAGACGGCCAAATGAACCGGGGCTTCCTGCAGGCCTGCCAGCTTGAGCTTGGCGTAGATCTCGGCCTGTTCGTCCGCATAGGAATCAAGCGCTCTTGCGTTCTCGGCCTTGAAATTGTCGAGCATACGACCGCGCGCCGTGTCACTTTCCACCGAGACGATCCGCCAGGGCTGGCTGTTGCCAACAGAAGGAGCGTGATCTGCGAGGGACAGCAGATGGCCAATCAAACCCTCAGGCAGGGGCTCCGTCCGGAAACGCCTGACGTCACGCCGCCACACCAGCAATTCTTCGAAACGCTTCTGAAAGGCTGCATCAAAGACAGGTGGCAGATCTGGCGAAAAGCCAGTCACCGATCAATGACCGGGAAAGTCGACAAGCGTCCGCACTGGAACATCCAGTGCCTCAAGCTTCGCACGCCCGCCAAGATCGGGCAGATCAACTATGAAGCAGGCGGCAACTATATCGGCACCCATGGATTGCAGCAGCTTGCAGGCGGCTTCTGCCGTGCCGCCGGTCGCGATCAGGTCGTCAACAACGATGACCTTGTCGCCCGGCTTGATGGCGTCCTTGTGCATTTCCATGACATCGAGGCCATATTCGAGCGAATAGGCAATCTCCACCGTTTCATGGGGCAACTTGCCCTTCTTCCGGATTGGAACAAAGCCTGCAGAAAGCTGATGCGCGACAGCTCCTCCCAGAATAAAGCCGCGTGCTTCAATGCCGGCAACCTGTTCGACCTTGGAGCCAGCCCAAGGCTGGACAAGGGCGTCGACCGCACGGCGGAAAGCACGGGCGTTGCCGAGAAGAGTGGTGATGTCGCGAAAGATGATCCCTTCCTTGGGATAGTCCGGAATGGTCCGGATCGCATCCTTCAGTTCGTCCTGCACACTCTTGTCACTCATAGGATAGTCTCTTTCAGATCTGATTTTTGTCTGTCACGCTGGGCGGCGGTCGCGCAATCGCCTATGCGCTTATAGCAAGCTTTGAGGGAGAACCCACATGGATCAACCAACCAAGATCGTGCTCGTCGACATCGATATTCCGTTCATCCGCCTCGTGATGATCATGATAAAATTTGCGCTGGCAGCCATACCGGCCATGATCGCCGTCTCGCTAATCATAGCGGTCTTGATGATGGTTCTAGGTGGCCTTACGAGCAGCGGAAACTTCATGTGGATGCATTCCGGCCGTCCTTACTGACGGCAACAGCGCATCAGCCCTTCAAGACGCGGCCCGCAATAGCATCCAGTTTGGAAACAAGTTCCGGATCCCGTGCTTCGGGCGCCGTCATGATCGCAAACTCCAGTGCAGTGTCCGATCCGATCGGGCAGGCTTCGTGCTCACGCGGCAGGTCCCTCGCGATGCGCGCGACAAGTCGCTGCGCATTGCTGGCATTGTCATGCAGGACCTTCAGGATGGCCTGAATATCGACTTCTCCATGATCGGGGTGCCAGCTGTCATAGTCGGTGATCATGGCGACCGTCGTGTAGCAAATCTCGGCCTCGCGGGCGAGTTTGGCTTCCGGCATGTTGGTCATGCCGATCACGTCGCAGCCCCAGGACCGATAGAGATGGCTTTCCGCAAGAGACGAGAACTGGGGACCTTCCATCGCCAGATAGGTTCCCCCGCGCCGATAGCTCAGCTCTTCAGCACGAGCTGCCATTTCAACGCAATCCACCAGTTTCGGACTGACGGGATACGCCATCGACACATGGGCAACACAACCCTTACCGAAGAAGCTCTTCACACGCGCAAAGGTCCGGTCGATGAACTGATCGACGAGCACAAAGGTGCCTGGAGCCAACTCTTCTTTCAGGGAACCGCAAGCCGACACGGAGACGAGATCCGTCACACCGCAGCGCTTCAGGACATCGATGTTGGCCCGGTAGTTGATGTCGGACGGCGCATAGACGTGACCTCGACCATGACGCGGTAGAAAGACCACCTTGAGACCATCGATATAGCCGATGCGCACCTTGTCCGAGGGACTTCCCCAAGGGCTGTCGACGCCGACCCATTCCGCATTTTCCAGTCCGGGCAGGTCATAGATCCCTGAGCCGCCGACCACTCCGAGCACCGATTTCGCCATCTATTCCCCCTTGTCGATCACCGCGAGAATTAGTCGCATTTTTGCCATCTCTGTCAAACCGGTTTCCGGTCACAAGCAGCACTTAAAACGAAAAAGGCCGCCGGTTTCCCAGCGGCCTTTCTGCAAGACTTATTCAGCCGCGCCTAGTGCTCGACGTTGCGCCACAGATGCTTCTTGGTGAAGTACAGCAGCCCAGCAAAGACGATCAGGAAGATCATGACCCGGAAGCCCATCTTCTTGCGTGCTTCAAGGTGCGGCTCTGCAGCCCACATCATGAAAGCAGACACGTCACGAGCATACTGCTCGGTCGTCATCGGCGTATCATCGGTGTACTCAACAAGTTCATCGGAAAGCGGCGGAGCCATACCGATGAAATGACCTGCGAGAAAATTGTGGTTGTAGTACTGGCCGACAGGTACTTCCACGCCTTCAGGATCTTCCTCGTAACCGGTCAGGAGCGCGTAGATATAGTCCGGCCCCTGTTCCTGATACTGCGTGAAAGCGTCAAATACGAACCAGGGGAAACCCCGGTGCGCTGCACGCGCCTTGGCCAGCAGCGAGAAGTCAGGCGGATACGCGCCACCATTCGACGCGCGAGCAGCCTGCTCGTTCGGGAATGGAGACGGGAATTTGTCCGCCAGGATCGCTGGCCGATCATACATGTCGCCTTCATCGTTAGGACCATCGACGACCGTGTACTCAGCTGCAATCACCTTGGCCTGCTCTTCTGAGAAGGACGGACCGCCCTCTTCAGCAAGGTTGCGAAAAGCGACCTGACGAAGACCGTGACAGGCGGCGCAAACCTCCTGATAGACCTTGAAACCGCGCTGCAACTGACCGCGTTCGAACGTCCCGAATGGGCCTGCAAAGGACCATTGCTGACGTTCGATATGCGGACCGTCACCGGCAGCGAGGGCCGGTGCGGCAACGGCGATCGCCGCTGCAGCAGTCAATGCACGAACCATTTTGATCATGGTGCTCATTTTCGAAAAACTCCCGATCCTGTTCGCGTTCACTTGGTGTCCGGTGCGGCAACCGCACCAGCCGGTGATCCGGAGCCACCCTTCAGAACGGCTTCGGATATCGAAGCCGGCAGCGGCAGAGGCTTTTCCATAAAGCCAAGCAGCGGAAGGATGAGCAGGAAATGCGCGAAGTAATAGACCGTACAGATCTGTGAAAGGATCACGTAGATACCTTCCGCCGGCATCGCACCCAGATAACCGAGTGCAACGGCGTTGGCTGCAAAGATCCAGAAGAACTGCTTGAACAGCGGACGATAGGAGCCAGAGCGCACCTTCGACGTGTCCAACCAGGGCAGGACGAAGAGGACCGCGATCGCTCCAAACATCGCCAAGACGCCGCCAAGCTTGTCCGGAACCGCACGCAGGATCGCGTAGAACGGCAGGAAGTACCATTCAGGAACGATGTGCGCCGGGGTGACCAGCGGGTTTGCCTCGATGTAGTTGTCCGGGTGCCCCATGTAGTTCGGCACATAGAATGCGAACCAGGAGAAGAAGATCAGGAACACGACAATCGCGAACAGATCCTTGATCGTGTAGTACGGATGGAACGGCAGCGTGTCCTTCTTGGACTTCGGCTGAACACCCGTCGGATTGTTGTTGCCCGTTGTGTGGAACGCCCACACGTGCAGGATGACAACACCCAGGATCATGAACGGCAGCAGGTAGTGCAGGGAGAAGAACCGGTTCAGGGTCGGATTGTCGACCGCGAAACCACCCCACAGCCAAGTGCGGATTGCCTCACCGACCAACGGAATGGCCGAGAACAGATTGGTGATAACCGTCGCACCCCAGAAAGACATCTGACCCCAGGGCAGAACATAGCCCATGAAGGCGGTGCCCATCATGATGAGGAAGATGATCACACCCAGGATCCAGGAGATCTCACGCGGCGCCTTGTATGATCCGTAGTAGAGACCGCGGAAAATATGAATGTACACGGCGATGAAGAACATCGATGCGCCATTCGTATGCAGGTAACGCAACATCCAGCCGAAGTTCACATCGCGCATGATGTGCTCGACGCTGTCGAAGGCCGCGCCGGTGCTTGGCGTGTAATGCATGACCAGCACAATGCCGGTGATGATCTGAGCCATCAGCATGATGGCCAGGATCCCGCCGAAGGTCCACCAGTAGTTCAGGTTCTTGGGTGTCGGAAAGTCGACAAAGGATCCACGCACGAGCGAAATAACCGGCAAGCGGCTTTCGAGCCATTTTGCGGCAGCGCTCTGCGGTACGTAGTTAGAATGTCCAGCCATGGCTGTCTCCTCAAATTCCTGCCGTTAGCCGATCTTGATCGTCGTGTCGGACACGAATTCAAACGGCGGAATGAGCAAATTCTCGGGAGCCGGTCCCTTGCGGATACGGCCGGCGGTATCATAGTGCGACCCATGGCAAGGGCAGAACCATCCGCCGAAGTCGCCAGAAGAGCCGAGCGGGACACAACCGAGGTGCGTACAGATGCCGACTTGAACCAGCCACTGTTCCATACCCTCAGCCGCCCGGTTCGCGTCGGTCGCTTCAGCGCCGTCAGGCAGGTTTGAGTTTCGCGCCAGCTGATCCGGCAAATCGCCGATCGGTACGCTGGTTGCCTCATTGATCTCGGTCTCGGTGCGGTAGCGGATGAAAACCGGCTTACCGCGCCACTTGACTGTGATCGACTGCCCCTCTTCCACGGCAGAAACGTCGACCTCAATGGAGGCCAGAGCCAAAGCGGAGGCGTCTGGGTTCATCTGATCGATGAACGGCCATGCCAGCGCGCCTGCGCCCACCGCGCCCATGGCGCCGGTCGCTATATAGAGGAAATCGCGGCGAGTAGGTTCCGCCGTATCCGAATGTGCCAAGGTCGCGTCCTCTCGAAACCTGTTCAACCTGTGCCGAAAAGCCCGCATCGCGTCTGCGAACCTTCTGCTTGGACAGAAGGATAGGCAGATCGAGGCGGGGCTCAACGGCAACCGGGTGCGGCAAGATCCCGCACCAGTCCAAGCGGCTCGTCTTTTTGCACCGTTCCGACGGCTTGTCCAGATCGGCAAACGCGGCAAAACGTATATGTCGCAGGGAAAAAGCGAGCCACGTCCTTTTTCTGCCCTTTTTTTGAGGGAGGACGCAACCCGCCTTTGAGGAAAACCCCTCACACCCCGTCTTTTTGCGTAGTCTGAGCTATGCGATTTTCACCGGATCCAGAAATCCGCCAGACTGATGTGCCCAGAGTTGGGCATAAAGCCCGTTTCTGGCGAGCAACTCGTCATGGCTGCCTTCCTCGATGATTCGGCCCTTGTCCATGACGATCAACCGGTCCATGGCCGCGATCGTTGACAGACGATGCGCGATTGCAATGACGGTCTTTCCTTCCATCAGATCGAACAGACTGTCCTGAATTGCGCTTTCGACTTCGGAATCAAGTGCCGACGTCGCTTCATCCAGGACCAGAATCGGAGCGTTCTTGAGAAGAACCCTGGCAATCGCAATACGCTGCCTCTGACCTCCGGACAGCTTCACACCCCGTTCGCCAACGTGGGCTTCAAGCCCAATCCGCCCCGACGGATCCGACAAGCCCTGGACGAAATCGAACGCGTGCGCCTTCCTCAGCGCGGTCTCGACCTCTTCCTGGCCAACATTCGGGCGTCCATAGGAAACGTTCTCGAAGATCGAACGGTGCAAGAGAGAGGTGTCCTGACTTACAACACCAATGTTCTCGCGGATGTCGTCTTGGCGAACCTTAGCGATGTCCTGACCATCAACCAGAATGCGACCGCCTTCCAGATCGTAGAACCGCAGGAGCAGGTTCACCATCGTGGACTTGCCCGCACCCGACCGTCCGATGAGGCCGATCTTCTCGCCCGGTTCGAGCGAGAGGTTGAGGTCATCGATTACGCCACTCTTCTTGCCATAGTGGAAGCGAACATTCTCGAAGGTGACCTCCCCACGCGGCACGTCGAGCGCCACAGCGTCCGGAAGGTCTGTAACATCTCGCTCCCGGGAAATCGTCGCGATGCCATCCTGGACCGTTCCGACGTTTTCAAAAAGCCCAGAGACTTCCCACAAGATCCACTGAGACATCCCCTGAAGACGCAGAACCAGTCCAACCGCAATCGCCACATCGCCAATCGAAACCACCTGATATTGCCAAAGCACGATCGACAGGCCGCCAACCGAAAACAGCAGCAGCATGTTGATCGCCGTCAGGCTTATGTTCAGCATGGTGACGAGACGCATTTGCCGGAATACGGTTCCCAGGAAAGACGTCATCGATCCGCGTGCATAGTCCTCCTCCCGCGACGCGTGGGAGAAGAGCTTGACCGTCGCGATGTTGGTGTAGGCGTCGACAACATGTCCCGTCATCAACGACCTAGCGTCGGCCTGGTTTTTTGCCGTCTCGCGCAGTTTCGGGATGAAGAACCGCAAGACAACAAGGTAGGCGACCAACCAACCGAGAAACGGCGTCGCGAAAATGGGGTCTGCCGAACTCACGACAAAAACCGCTGCAGTGAAATAGACCACCACATAGACAAGGATATCCGCGATCCGCGTCACGACTTCGCGTACGGCAAGTGCCGTCTGCATCAGTTTGTTAGCAATCCGCCCGGCAAAGTCATCCTGATAAAAGGAAATGCTTTGCCGCAGGAGGTACCGATGTACACGCCAGCGCACTGACATCGGATAGGTCGCCATCAGCCCCTGATGAAACAACAGCTGCCATGCCGATTCGACGATCGGATAGACCACAAGCAGGACAACGGCCATCCCGAGAAGGGACGGCCAATTGGACAGCAGGAAGTCACTGCGGTCTTCTTCTGAAAGCCAGTTCACCAGATCACCCAGGAACGTGAAGATGGTCACTTCCAGAATGGCAATCATCGCGCCGAGAGCCGACACCCAAATCAAAATCGGCCAGACAGGCTTGGTGTAGTACCAACAAAAAGCGGCAAAGCCCTTTGGCGGCACATCAAGCGGCATTTCCTTAAAGGGATCGATCAGCCGCTCAAAGCGCTCGAACATGCCCTGCCTCCAGTTTCAGTTGCTCGTATCTTGCAGCTTCCTGCTCTCGCCTGACCTCGTCGCTGACAGGATGTTCCCAGCGCCCTTCCCTGCCGGCAGCAAGCGCTGCACTTGCTATAATGGAAAGAAGAGCAACAGCGACCACCAGCGTTCCCAGGAACAAGGCGCCGAGCTTTGACACAAAGTCCGCGATCTCAGTTTGATGATCGCCAACAACGACGGCATCGATAGCGATGATCTCGCCGATGAGGATTGGAACAAACAAGACCACGGACAGAACAAAACTGGCAGCGATAAAGCCGCCAATTGCGAAAAATGCACGCAAAAGGACTTGCGCGAATGACCTGCGTTTTCGAACAGCAGGGAATTCAATATCAGGACCGTTCGGCACTGCGAACGGATCGAAGGGATAACGGGCCGACATAGCATCGTCTCCGAGAAGGAACTTTCGAACACCCTGACGAGACGCAACTGGACAGTTACGCAGCCGCAAGACAGCGGATTGCTTCAAGCGAAGGGCTTTACGCAGGATTGTGATCTAAAAGGAAAATTGAGTTCGAACGCTTAAGCCAGATGCGGTAGGTGCACCGCGGTCGGACGAGCGCAAATTCTAGACATATCGCACATGATACTCATCAACGCCCTCCTTCTACTGGGTTCGAAACAATGCTGCCGAAAGCAACGTGGGCAAGCTACACGCCTGCGACAAAATTGCAATCACAAGCACGCATGAATTGCTTCGCTAAGGACATGGCGTTGCAAACGCGTCACACTTCGGCAGACCAGATGCCATCTACCAGCTGGAATTATGCCACGGTTCGCATGATCAAACGCGTCAGGTGAAAACCGAAAGCTGCAGCTGTGGCTGACAAGATCGTGCCCCAGGCAACGTCGACGAAAACAATCAGGAAGGGCCAGCCGCGCAGCGTCGCATAGTTGGTCATGTCGTAGGTCGCGTAGGTGAAAAAGCCGAAAAGGGCACCATAGCCAATTGCAGTAAGAACACTGTCGACCTTCAAGGCCGGGGCAACGGCGAAAATGACAATACCGACCACATACATAATGTAGAAGCCACCTGCTGCTGCCAAATTCGGCTTGTCCATCAACAGATGCCCGATCCTGTCGAAATAGAACCGCGTAGCAATCTGAGACAGCCAGACGAAGTCGATGGCCAGGAAAATGACTGCAGTTGTGGCATAGGCGACGATGTATTGCAGCATGATGGCTCCCTGATCTATCGGCCTGTCTACGCCGCTTACCCTGCAGCGGATCAAAGACCACCGCCAGCGCCCAGAAGTAGCGCCAGCCTGACCTCAGGCGGTATGGAGCGCGCCTTGCCCGGAAACAGGGCCGACGTCGGGAAGAAAGCCCCCTGATTGGCGAGACCAAAGCTGAAAATAAAGTCCCTCCTTCTCGTTCAGAAGTTTGGCATGGGTCCCCTGCTGAACGATCTCGCCCCTATCCACGACAATCAACCTGTCCATTGAAGCGATCGTAGACAGGCGATGCGCGATCGCAATGACCGTTTTGTTATTCATGAGCTCGGCAAGGTTTTCCTGAATGGCAGCCTCAATCTCGGAATCAAGCGCGGACGTAGCCTCGTCCAGCACCAGTATCGGTGCATCTTTCAGCAACACCCGTGCAATCGCGATGCGTTGGCGTTGCCCGCCGGAGAGCTTCACACCGCGCTCTCCCACATGGGCAGCAAACCCGCGCCGTCCCTTCTTGTCTTCCAACCCCTCAATGAAAGTCATCGCGTGGGCACGATCCGCAGCTTTCAGCATGTCCTCTTCGCTGGCATCCGGCCGGCCATAGAGAATGTTCTCCTTGATCGAGCGATGCAAAAGCGAAGTGTCCTGCGTGACGAGGCCGATGGAACTGCGCAGTGACTGCTGGCTCACCTGTGAGATATCCTGACCGTCAATCAGTATCCTGCCGGACTCAAGATTGTAAAACCGCAGCAGCAGGTTCACGAGGGTCGACTTGCCGGCACCGGAAGGCCCGACAACGCCGAAGCGCTCGCCAGGCTTGATCTCGAGAGACAGCTGCTCGATCACACCTTCGGCCTTGCCGTAGTGAAAACGGATGTTCTCGAAAGAAACAGCTCCGTTCGGCACCTCAAGCTCACTGGCATCGGGCGCATCAAGGACATCGATGGGCTTGACGATCAGCTCCATGCTGTCCTGAAGCGTGCCGATATTCCGGAACAGTCCATTGAGCTGCCCCATCAAGCGGTTGAGCAACAAATTCAACCGCAGGACCAGCCCCAGGCAAAAGGCGACGTCTCCGGTGCTGACCAAACCCTGCTGCCAGAAAGACAGGGCCATCGCGGCGATCATCACGATCATCAAGCCGCTGAAGCTGACCATGACGGATCGAACGGACGTCAAGGTGCGCGTAAAGACCCGCAGCCGCGACAAAAACCCGTCGTAGGTTCGCAGAACGCCCTGCTCTTCGCCTTCACGGGTACCGAAGAGCTTGACTGTCTGGATATTGGTGTAGGTATCAACGAGGCGGCCCGACACGCCAGACCCAGCGTTTGCGACCCGCTTCGCCTCGGCCCGCACCTTGGGAATGAAATAGCGCGCGACAACGGAAAACCCGATCAGCCAAACGCCAACCGCAGCTCCCAAACGCCAATCGAGTTCACCAATCAGAAGCAGGGTCGTCAGTGCGTAGACAGCGATGTACCAGACCGTCTGCAGCAGGGAGCTCATGAAGTCTCCAGCCGCCTGCCCCGCCTGCCACACTTTTGCGGATATGCGCCCGGAGAAATCTTCCTGAAAATAGGACAGGCTCTGTTTCATCACCCGCTGATGTGACTGCCAACGCACCAGGTTAAAGAATCCCGGCACGATGGATTGCTCTTCAATCAGTGCAGTCAGAATCGCCACCAATGCTCGAACCACGAGCACGACAAAGGCCATTCCGAAAAGAGTTGCGCCATGGGTCTCGAAGAAACTCTCCCTTTCCCCGGCTTGCAGGATATCCACGATCTGGCCGATGAAAGTATAGATCGACGCCTCGATGCCAGCGGTCAGCCCACCGAGAACAAGCATGGCGATAAACGGCCAGCGGGCCTGCCGCACGAAATACAGCAAAAAGCTTAGCGCGCCGTGCTGCGGCGGGCCTGCGCTCGGGCCCGGTTTGAACGGGTCAATCCATTTTTCAAACAGTCGGAATACCGGATCCAACACACGTCTCCGCTGCAATGGGAATCAGGTTAGGGCAAGTACCAGAAACTAGAGCCCACGGCTCAGAATTGTAATCCCCTCGCGCATGACATCTTGTAACGCAAATGATAGACAGCCCGGACTTCGAACGCCTCGTTCGCATGTTCATGCGACCCGGGAGGCCCTCTCAATACAGCGGAGTCCGATGCCTGAAATTGCTCTTTACCAGCCGGATATTCCACAGAACACCGGTACGATATTGAGACTTGCCGCCTGCATGGGCGTCAAGGTTCATCTGATCGAACCAGCTGGCTTTCCTCTGTCAGACAGCGCGCTCAAGCGCGCCGGCATGGACTACCTTGAACGGGCGGCACTGACGCGGCATCTCGATTGGACGGCCTTTGAGACATGGCGCCAAGAAGCTTGCAGGCGACTTCTCCTGCTGACCACAAAGACAGAGCAGCCCTATCACGCCTTTGACTACCGCCACGATGACATCCTGCTGCTTGGCAGGGAGTCGTCGGGCGCACCTCAGGTTGTGCACGACGTCGCAGACGCCCGATTGACCATTCCCATGGCCGAAGGCATGCGCTCGCTCAATGTCGCAGTCTCTGCTGGCATGGTTCTGGGTGAGGCCTTGCGGCAAACCGACGGATTTCCTAAGCCGTAGATCTGGCATATGGCTGCAGAAGCACTCACACAAACGGCACCGAGGATCTTCCAATGAACGCCCCCTCCCCAGAACAACGCGGCGGCCCGCACCCGGACGGGATCGAGGAGAAGAAAGCGCTCGCACCCACCTGGTTCGCCGAGCTCAGAGACAGGATCTGCGCAAGCTTCGAAGCTTTGGAAGATGAAATCGCCACTCTGGACGGCCCGCTTGCGGACCAGCCGGTAGGACGCTTCGAACGCACCCCTTGGGAACGGACAGATTCAACCGGCGCAAAGGGTGGCGGCGGCGTCATGTCGATGATGCAGGGCCGTGTGTTCGAGAAGGTCGGCGTGCATGTATCGACCGTTCATGGCGAATTCTCGCAAGAATTTCGCGGGCAGATCCCCGGCGCGGATCAGGACCCGCGCTTTTGGGCGTCCGGCATCAGCCTGATCGCGCATCCGCAAAACCCGCATGTGCCGGCCGTTCACATGAACACGCGAATGGTCGTGACAACCCGCCAGTGGTTTGGCGGCGGCGCGGATCTCACCCCCGTCCTGGACGCCAGACGAACCCAGCAAGATCCAGACACCCAGTCCTTTCATGCGGCCATGAAACAGGCCTGTGACGACCATGAGTGCGCGGACTATGAGCACTACAAGAAATGGTGCGAGGATTATTTCTTCCTGAAGCACAGGAACGAACCGCGCGGTGTCGGCGGCATCTTCTACGATTACCTGCACTCAAGCGACTGGGACGCAGATTTTGCCTTCACAAAGGATGTCGGCCGGGCATTTCTGAACATCTATCCAGCACTGGTGCGCGAGAACTTCAGCAAGCCCTGGAGTGATGCGGAACGTGAAGAGCAGCTTGTTCGCAGAGGGCGCTATGTAGAGTACAATCTTCTCTATGACCGCGGCACGATTTTCGGCCTCAAAACAGGCGGCAATGTCGCCTCGATCTTGTCTTCAATGCCGCCCGTGGTGAAATGGCCTTAGAGATCTTAGGACCTTTTCACACCGGAAAACCGAACTCTCGCACACTCAATCCAGCCCCGTGGCAGGTTGCTCCAGCCTTACGCTGAAGCACTGCGCCCACTTGTGATTATGCGCATGCTGTCCACGCCCTTTTTCAGCATGCCAACATCGGCCTGAAACGCTATCGGCCGGAATCGCCGCAGCAGATCCTGGTCGATCCTGCCCTTCATATCGAGCAAGATCGAATAGGCCTGCCGCGGACCAAAGCTTTCCTTATACGATCTTTTCTCCGTCAATGCGGCGTAAATATCGCAAATCGTCAAAATGCGGACCAGTCGGGAAATCTGATCGGCACCCAACCCGTCCGGATAGCCCGTCCCGTCCAGGTACTCATGATGTTGGACCGCAAGATCGCGAATTTGCGGTGCGATTTCAGGGCGCCGGTCCAAAATTTCCTTTGAAAAGACAGGATGCAATTTGATCTGGGCATACTCTTCCCTGGTCAGCTCGCCGGGCTTATCCAGAATGGAGAGAGGAATGCGGACCTTGCCGAGGTCATGAACAAGCGCCCCGACGCTCAAAAACGCCCTGTCCTGAGCATCAAGTTCAAGAGCGTTTGCGAAAGCAACTGCAAAGCCGGTCACCATCATGGAATGGCAGAACGTATGGCTGTGATGGCTCTGCACGGCAGCGAGCCAAGAATCCAAACCATCTGTTTGAAGTGCAGTAACGACACCTTGCACCGATTCGGCGGCCGCTTTCATGGGAAGCGGGCGGTTGGTGGCAACAGCCATCGCCATCTCGTCCATAGTGCTACAAAAGCCGTTCACCGCATCGCGTGTCGCGTCCGGCGTCTCATCTGAAAGAGCCGTCATCGCATAATCGCCGATCAGCGTCTTGATCGTGGTGACGGCATCCTCGACATCGCACTCCCGATCCCAAAGCTCCGAGAGGCCCAGCGCTTTCGCCTGAACCACTTCCTGGCGTCGGGTCATCGTGACACAACCAATGCGAAGTATATTAGGTACTTTTTCCAGTGCCCGTTTCAAATGACCAAGCTGCTTTCCGGACCCATCAGCAAAATCAACAAGAACAAGTGAGCTGTTCTGAATGAGTTCGGGCGAGACGTCGCCGAGTTCGATAAATTGTGCCGCGTAAAACAGAGATAGCTTTGAAAAAAGGTCTGGGCAGGCGTCCTTGCTGCCTACAACGAGTGTGATTTTCTTCATCATTGTTGCGCCGGATTTGATCTTCCCAAGCCTTAAATCTATCGGCACAACGTAAAGGAAGGATTGCTAGCCTAATCCATATTGTCGGAAAAAGCGCTGATTTTGGGCCAACTTCATAGGTCTTTTTAACTAGACAGCCGACACTCTGACGGGATCAGATACGGCTGATGAGTTCTTTGGCCGTCAGCGAAAATTCACTCTCGACCCAGCAACTTTCCAGACGTTCGAGGACGCGGCCCACGTCCGGGCCCGGCGCGATGCCATTGGCAAGCAAATCTCGCCCCTTTAGCGGAAACTCTGGAATCTCTCCGCTTCGCAAGCATGCCAACAAATCCAGAAGGTCCCGCTTCAGAGGCGTCTCACTCTCCCGCGAATACGCCAGCACAACACCATCGACCGATGTTTGCCGTCCGTGCCGATAGAGCAACTTGCGCCTATCTACCACTGCCGGGTCGACCGGCTTCGCGATCAGTTCCGAACCGGCGGCCAGCGCCCGATGCATGCGCTTGCGCTCTGAATTGGACAATCGCAAGCGGTCCGAGAGGCGGTCCATGTCTTCGTCGACAAACCCGACAAGAGCCGCAAGCGCGAGGGCCGGCTCGTAAACTTCGGGCACATCCGGCGCAAGGCCTCTGAAGGCCGTGAAGTCTGCGATGCGAGAAACGCCGCCGGTGACAATCTCCAACAGCCCACGGTTTTCCATGAGCGACAGGCATTGTGGAGCCAGAGGCGCAACAACCAGTCGCTTCATTTCCATGCCGATGCGTTCCGCGGAAAGGCTCCTGAGCCCTTCACGCTCATGGACGCATGCGGTCAATCCCTCCGGGTCAGGCTTGCCGCTGCCGTAAGCAGCATGGATCCGGAAGAAACGCAGGATACGAAGATAGTCTTCCTGAATGCGGTCACGCGCACTGCCGATGAAACGCACGCGTCGCTCGATGCAATCGGCCAAACCACCAAGCGGATCATGGATGGCGCCAGAGCGGTCGCAGTACAAGGCATTCATGGTGAAGTCGCGCCGGCGCGCATCTTCCATCCAGTCGCGCCCAAAGCGCACCTTCGCCTGGCGCCCGAAGGTCTCGACATCTTCGCGCAGCGTCGTGATCTCATATGCGACACCGCTGCTGATCACAGTCACGGTGCCGTGGTCGATCCCCGTCGGGATGACTTTCAGGCCCGCACGCTCCGTTCGTTCAGCGACCACAGGCGGTGCTGCAGTGGTGGCGATGTCAATATCCGCAACAGGTTTGTCCAGGAGGCTGTTCCGGACGGCGCCCCCAACCACACGGGCTGCGTCGCCTTCACGTTCAATCGCGTCGAAAACGGTCTGAATTGCGTTATTCTGCAGCCATTCAGCCGTTATTCGGCGATCGGTCATTCTACTCGTATCCGCCTGGAATGAAGACACCGTTTTCCATGCGCGATGGCCGATACTCGGTTCCTTCGGGCATCTTCTGGAAGGTCGCAAAGATAACCAGGCTGATCAGAACCAGAAGGACCCCGGCAAGGGTCAGCCACGCCATCGGACCATTCTTCCAGTTCTCTGAAGTTTGAGACTTCTTCTTTATCCAGAGCCAAACCGCATAGCCAACGAATGGCAGCAGGAACAAGATCATATGAGATAGAACAACACGAAACATCAGCCATACACCGCTTCATAGAGGGAGCGAACAATGCCAGCGGTCACGCCCCAGATGTAACGCTCCCCGAATGGCATTTCATAGAAATAGCGCGCCTTGCCTTCCCAGGCACGGCTCTGCGTCTTGTGATTTGCTGGATCCATCAGAAAGGACAGTGGCACCTCGAAGACATCGGCCACTTCTGCGGGATTCGCCACAAGCTTTGCGTCGGGATCAACCTCGGCAATGACCGGTATGACCCGATATCCCGAACCTGTCAGATAGGGAGCAAGCTCCGCAAAGGGCGTCACCGCGTGACGTGCAAGGCCAATCTCTTCCTCTGCCTCGCGCAGGGCAGCCTGCACCGCGCCGTCATCCTCACGATCAATCTTGCCGCCCGGAAATGCGATCTGGCCAGCATGTGACGACAGATGCGGCGTCCGAAGTGTCAGGATCACACTTGGCTCGTGGGCACGCGGAATAACGGGAATGAGAACGGCCGCGTCACGTGGCGGACCGTCCCAGCGTGCATAGGGACCGAGGTCCGGATTGAGGACGTGATCGCCTGTATCGTGCAAAAGCCGGTCTTCAGGCAGACGCATGAGACGATCCTTGAAATCGTCGAATAGATTGTCCCTGCCATCTGCTTTCAGCACCTGCACCATCCCTGAAACCACCACGTCGCACGATTCTTCATGTTGTTGTTTCAGATAGGAACTCTGGAGCCAAGGGAAAGAAGTCACCTGAGCTCCAAAGCCCAAGTTCACCGCTGTCACTCTCTTCAAAAAACTCGGCGAGCTCATAAAGCAACGGTCGCGCCAAACGCGCCTCAAGCCGCCCGCGAACCAATACATAGGGCTTGAGCCCCCCATTTTCCGGATCGGTATCAAACCGGATGGGATGATCCTTATCGACCGTCACGACATCGCCAACATTGGTGCGAACAATCAGATTTTGGTGTTGGCCCGTTCCCTCCGCATGGAGTTCCACACCTAAAAAAGGAACATCTTCGACCTGAATGCCGATTTTTTCCACAGGTGTCACGAGATAGTGACGACCATCCTTGTCCTTGCGCAAAACCGAAGCAAATAATTCGACCAAGGCCTCCCGGGCGATCGGGCTAGACATGTAAGACCAGGTTCCATCGCTCGCGATCCGGATGTCCAAATCCCCACAGAACGGCGGATTCCATTTTTCTACCGGGGGCTTACCCCGCTTCTGGTCGCCAGCACGGGCCATCAAGGCAGCAAGCCCTGACGGCATGGTCTTTGCGTCGATCTGTGACAAATCCTATCTCCAAACTTGACCAAAGCCATGTTCTTGATATGGCGTCCCGTTTTCCAGATAGGAAGCCCCCAAACGGCTAATCCGCCCTTACAGAAAATGCCGCTTACCTCTGTCTCGACAGAATTTGCGACTTATCTAACCGGTAATATGGTGCCAAACTGAATGAGTCGCGACAAATACCAGCCGCGGGCCGGTCAAAATTTACCGTCCGCGCTGCACCTGCCAACTGGCTCTGCAAATCAGAGCCCGAGACCGCGAAGGTGAAACATGAGCGTAATCAGCCCGCCTCCCGGAGGCACAGCCGAAACGGACCTGGATTCAATCGCGGAGGTTGCCGAAAAGGCGCTTGAGCGGATCACCGCAGCGAAAGCCGATATATCTCGGATCATCTTCGGCCAGGAAAATGTTGTCGAACAATCGCTGGTCACAATTCTTGCCGGAGGTCACGGACTTCTCGTCGGCGTCCCCGGCCTGGCCAAGACCAAGCTCGTCGAAACACTGGGAACGGTTCTCGGCCTCAACGCCCGTCGCATCCAGTTCACCCCGGACCTCATGCCCTCCGACATTCTTGGCGCCGAGGTGATGGAACAGGCCGCCGACGGCAGTAGAGCGTTCCGCTTCATTCCCGGACCGGTCTTCTCCCAGCTTCTGATGGCCGATGAGATCAACCGTGCGAGCCCCCGCACACAGTCTGCCCTGCTTCAGGCGATGCAGGAATATCATGTGACCGTCGCGGGTCAGCCTCATGATTTGCCGCGCCCCTTCCATGTACTCGCAACCCAGAACCCGTTGGAGCAGGAGGGCACATATCCCCTCCCCGAAGCACAGCTCGATCGCTTTTTGATGCAGATCGACGTTCACTATCCTGACATGGACGCCGAACGCCGCATTCTGCTTGAGACAACAGGCGCCGAGCAGGCTGTTGCGCAGACCGCCATGTCGGCAGAAGAACTTGCCGGCTACCAACAGCTCGTACGTCGTATGCCCGTTGGAGAATCCGTGGTTGACGCGATCTTGAAACTTGTCCGCGCAGCGCGCCCGTCAGAAGATGGATCCGGCGATGACGTCAAGAAGCTGATTGCCTGGGGCCCCGGCCCCCGCGCAAGTCAGGCATTGATGTTGACCGTGAGAGCCCGAGCGCTCGTTGAAGGCCGTCTTGCACCCTCGGTTGATGATGTCCTGGCGCTTGCCGAACCGATCCTGCAGCACCGGATGGCGCTGACCTTTGCAGCGCGGGCTGATGGCCACACAATCCGTGGCATCATTCGGCAGGTAAAGGAAAAGATCGGCTGAAGCTGAGGGAAAGGCATAATATATGGCTCTGACGCCGAACGTTACCTCCCAAAGCAAACACATCGACCAGGAAACCTGGCCGAATGTCATTGGCGAAGCACGGTCGGTGGCCGACGCCCTGCCGGATCTGCTGGTCGAAGCCAGTCACGTCGCAAGTTCGGTGACTGCCGGTTGGCATGGCAGACGCCGCGCCGGGCCGGGCGAGAGCTTCTGGCAGTTCCGCCCCTTCAACATGGGCGAACCTGCGAAGCGGATCGATTGGCGGCGCTCTGCGCGCGATGATCATCTTTATGTTCGCGAACGTGAGTGGGAAGCAGCCCATACGGTCTGGCTCTGGGCAGATCTTTCGCCCTCGATGGTGTTTCAATCGCGGCTTGGCAACGCCTCCAAGAGAGACAGGGCAATCGTGTTGAAGCTCGCCCTGGCAGACATGCTCGCCTATACAGGTGAGCGCATCGGCTTGCCGGGTGTCACACGCCCTTTTTCGGACAGAAAGGCAGCCGAGCGCATCGCAGACGCGCTCACTCATATGGCCAAGCCTCGCGCCTTGCCGGACACAGCCGCGGTGCAGCGCTTTTCCGATGTGGTTCTAATTTCGGACCTGCTCGACCCGGTCGACGAGATTGCCAACTGGATTGCTAGGGTCGCCGGAACAGGCGCCAAGGGTCACGTCATTCAGGTGCTGGATCCCATCGAGGAAACCTTTCCTTTCGATGGCCGCGTAGAATTTCATGATCCGGAACGCGGCACGCGCCTGACCACAGGCCGCGCGGAATCGTGGCGCGAAGCCTATCAAAGGCGCATGGAACGTCACCGGGCCGAAATTCGTGACATCTGCCGTCGCGCAGGCTGGACCTATTCTCTCCATCACACGGACCGATCGCCAGCCGAACCGTTGCTCGTGCTGCACAGCGCGTTGTCGGGCACGGCCGAAACACTTGGAACGGGAGGCATTTGACCATGGCCGGTTTTCTTCCTCTTGCCTTCGCAACGCCATGGCTTCTTGGAGCCTTGCTGCTGTTGCCCGCCATCTGGTGGCTGCTGCGGCTGACACCGCCCCGGCCTCAGGAAATCGACTTCCCGCCAACCCGGCTTCTTCTCGACATCGACAAACACGAAGAAACACCTCAGCGAAGCCCCTGGTGGTTGACACTCTTGAGGCTCACGCTTGCCGCTCTTCTGATCCTGGCATTGGCCGGCCCCATCTGGCGGCCTGCGGAGGAGGTTGCGTCCGGCGAAGGCACCATGTGGATGTTGATGGACAACGGCTGGACATCCGCACGGGACTGGACAACTCAGGTCGAGACTGCAGAACGATTGCTTTCCCTGGCTGAGGCTGCAGGCCAACCGGTGCTCTTTGCAGCAACTGCGGATGGTCCCGGTCAGCCCCTGACACCGACGGATGCGACGACAGCTCTTGAACGCTTGCGGGCGCTGGAACCCCGTGCGTGGCCTTCGAAGCGCAGCGAATTGACAACGGCACTGCGCAAGAGTGCAAGCACGGTACGTCCTGGTGCCGTTGTTTGGCTTTCAGACGGAACCCAATCTTCCGAAGGCGCCTCTTTTCAGACGGACTTGGCCAACATCGCCGGTGGAGCGCCGGTAACAATCTACTCCGGGATCGAAACGCCCTTTGCGTTGAAGGCGATTTCGAACGATGCCGACGCACTTACCGTATCGGTCCTTCGTCATCCTGATAGCGATCGGAGCGCTGTCACCGTTCGTGCGCTGGATCTAAGAGGTCTGGTGCTCGGACAAACGGACGTCTCCTTCGACACTGACAGTCATCTGACAGAAGCACGCTTCGAAATGCCGAGCGAGCTGCGCAACGATATCGCCCGCGTTGAAGTGGCCGGTGAAAACGCGGCAGGCGCTGTGCAGTTGGTCGATGACAGTTGGCGGCGCCGAAGCGTCGGACTTCTCTCCGGTCAATCCGGAGACCTGGCACAACCACTGCTGTCGCCACTTTATTATCTGCAACGCGCCCTTGGCCCTTTCTCAGATATTCGCCTGTCGCGCAACGGCGACCTGGGTGTTGCGGTGCCTGAATTACTGGACCAGGGTCTCTCCGTTCTCGTTCTGGCCGATGTCGGCCGCCTTCCTGACAGCGCTGTCGCAGCCCTGTCGGACTGGATCGAGGGCGGTGGCATGCTGGTGCGATTTGCAGGACCGAGGACCGCCGGCGGCACTGATGAACTAATACCAGTGTCGCTCAGGGCCGGAGACAGGTCTCTCGGGGGCAGCCTTTCGTGGAAACAACCTCAAAAACTCGCAGACTTTTCAGCAAGCTCGCCTTTCGCCGGGTTAAAGGTTCCACCAGAAGTCACGGTCAACCGGCAGGTGCTCGCCGACCCGACCGCCGATCTTCCGGACCGTACCTGGGCAATGCTCGAAGATGGGACACCTCTTGTCACGGCAGACCGGCTTGGGCGCGGGACGATTGTCCTCTTTCACGTCACCGCGGACTCCGCCTGGTCGAACCTGCCGCTTTCGGGGATTTTCCTCGACATGCTGCGAAGAATTCTTGCCGTGTCCAATACGGCAGAACCTACGGCCCAAGGCACTGACGCGGAAACGGGAGCGGTCACGCAGAGCATATTACCCCCGTTGCGGCTTCTCGACGGTTACGGCCGCTTCGGGTCGCCGGCTGCAGATGTGCCGCCAATGACGGATCTTGCCTTCCGGGAAGCCAGTGCCGGACGGAAGAGCCCACCGGGGCTTTATGGCAATGATGACGGGTTTCGGGCACTCAACTTGATGCGCCCTGATGACGAGCTTGAACAGCTGGATTTTTCTCCGCTTGAAGACATCGCGACACTTCAGCCCTATCCAACCAACGACACATTGGATCTGAGAGCAGCCTTCTTTGCATTGGCCTTTGGCCTTCTCATTCTGGATGCGATCGCTGTGATCCTTCTGGCAGGAGGACTCAGCCGCTTGCGCATGCGCCAGGTCACAGCGGGCGCCGCAGTCATTCTGATTTTGGGCTCCGTGCTCCAAGTGCCGCATGCACAGGCACAGTCAAACTCTGATGATCTGAGAGCACTTGAAGCCTCGCAGGAGACCCATCTCGCTTATGTCCTGACCGGCACCCCGGACGTAGACGACACGAGTGCAGCAGGGCTTTTCGGCTTGAGCCAGTTCCTTGCCGAACGAACGGCTCTCGAACCAGGCGCGCCGATGGGCGTCGACATAGCGCGTGATGAGCTTGCATTTTTCTCGCTGCTCTACTGGCCAATCGAACCGACCGCTGACAAGCCCGACGACAGGACAATGGCGCGCATAGACACATTCATGCGCAATGGCGGAACGATCCTTTTTGACACGCGCGATCACATCTCCGCCGCGACAACCGGCTTTGGCACCACGCCTGCGACCCTGAAGCTAAGGGAAATTCTCGAAGATCTGGACATCCCGCCGCTGGAGCCCGTGCCGATTGATCATGTCCTGACGAAGGCCTTCTATATCCTCGACACTTTCCCCGGCCGCTATGCCACCAGCCCGCTCTGGGTGGAGAGCCTGGAACAGCGCGTCGCAACATCGGAACGGCCGGTTCGTGCGGGCGACGGCGTATCGCCGGTCATGATCACGGCCAATGATTTTGCGGCTGCCTGGGCAATTGATTCCACGGGCAGCTTTCTTTTCCCGACGATACCCGATGATCCGGTGCAGCGTGACTACGCCTTCCGCGCCGGCGTCAACATGGTCATGTACAGCCTGACCGGCAACTACAAGGCTGACCAGGTGCATATTCCCGCCCTGCTGGAACGGCTCGGGCAATGAGGAGAGAAAGCCGACGATGATCTGGTCCCTCTCATTCGATCCGCTCGTTCCGCTATGGGCCCTCAGCCTCCTCGGCATTGCGATCCTCATCATCGCGCTTGTGACAGGTTTCATGCGCCTTCGGGGCTGGGTGCTTCGCACCCTGACGATGGCGCTGGTCGCCCTGGCTCTTGCCAATCCCGCAATCGAACGCGAGGACCGTGAACAACTCAGCAGCGTCGTCGCAGTCGTTGCGGACCGTAGCCAGAGTCAGCTGCTCGCCGATCGCTCGGCTGTCACCGACGAGGCGGTTGCGACACTCAGCGAGCGCCTCGCTGCATTGCCGGGCTTTGAGGTGCGCGTCCTCGAAAACACAAGCAGCAGCACAGGCGACGGAACCGAACTGTTTCAGACGCTTCTCAACGGCCTGTCAGACGTGCCGCCGGACCGCATAGGTGGAGCCATTCTGGTCACTGATGGCCAAATTCACGACCTACCGGAGACGGCAGACGCACTTGGCTTCGACGCGCCCGTCCATGGATTGATCACAGGCAAACCGGACGAACGCGATCGCCGGTTGGTTCTACACAAGGCACCGAGGTTTGGTCTTGTGGGCTCCGAGCAGGTTGTTTCCGTGCGCATCGTCGAGCAGGGACCCGGCACGGGACCAGGCAACCGTGTCACACTTCGTGTTCGCCGCGACGGCACATTGATCAGCGAGCGCCAGGCGAGCGTTGGCGAGACCATCGACATCCCTGTCGAAATCGCACACGGCGGCGACAATATCTTTGAGTTTGAAGCCGCCCCGCTCGATGGAGAGCTGACCACGCTCAACAACCGCGCCGTGGTGACCATCGACGGCATTCGCGAAAATCTCAGGGTCCTGTTGGTGTCGGGCTCTCCGCATGCAGGCGAGCGGACCTGGCGCAATCTGCTCAAATCTGACGCGTCGGTGGATCTGGTCCACTTCACGATCCTGCGTCCGCCGGAAAAACAGGACGGAACGCCGATCAACCAGCTCTCCTTGATCGCCTTTCCGACTCGTGAGCTCTTTTCAGTGAAGATCGACGAATTCGACCTGATTATCTTCGACCGCTACGAGCGCCGTGGCGTTCTGCCCATGCTCTATTTCGACAACATCACACGGTATGTTCGCGCCGGCGGGGCCGTCCTTCTCGCAGGCGGTCCGGACTATGCAGAGGCCGGCAGCCTGTTCCGCACACCGTTGGCACCGATCCTACCGGCGCGCCCGACAGGTGCCATTCTCGAACAGCCTTTCCACGCCACGCTCGCCAGTATCGGTGAGCGCCATCCTGTCACGCGAGGCCTGCCGGGAGCACGTCTGGATCCTCCAGGCTGGAGCCGTTGGTTCCGCCTGGTTGAAACAGAGCTGGACGCGGGACAGACGCTGATGACCGGTCCGGAAGACAAGCCCCTTCTGGTTTTGAATCGGGAAGGTGAAGGCCGTGTCGCCATGCTTCTTTCAGATCACGTTTGGCTTTGGGCCCGCGGCTTCGAAGGCGGCGGTCCGCATGTGCCGCTGCTCAGACGGCTCGGTCACTGGTTGATGCAGGAACCTGATCTGGACGAGGAAGCGCTCCGTGTCTCCCTGCGCGGACCAGAGCTGATGGTCGAACGGCAGACACTTGCTGACGAGATTGGCGATGTCACTGTGACAACCCCTTCCGGCCAGACGTCGAGGCTCGCGATGAATGAGACGGAACCGGGCTTGTGGCAGGGCTCCTCGCCGACCGCCGAGACGGGCCTTTTCACAGTGACGGAAAGCGACAAGACTGCCCTCGTTCATGTGGGCCCGCAAAATCCGCGGGAGTACACTGATGTCTTGTCGACACCGGAAAAGCTTGCGGGGCTTTCATCGGCAACGGGCGGACAAGCACTACGCCTCTCCGATGTCGGCGGAGAGGTTTCCGTTCCGCGCGTTGTGCCTCTGCGGCGCGCAGCTCAGTATGCCGGAAGCGGCTGGATCGGGCTTAAAACCACCGATGCCAGCGTTCTGAATGGCGTCGACAGATACCCTCTGCTCATGGGCCTGCTTGGACTGTCGCTGCTCCTCGGCTTCCTGTCCCTGACCTGGTTCCGCGAGGGACGGTAAGGGAACGATCAGCGCTGCGGGACGCTCATTCAGTTCCGCCGCGCACCAGGCCCGATGGCATCTCGGACCCATTGAGGCAGGCCACCAGAAGACGCGCCGGATCGACTGGTCCGGGCAAGATAATCTGCCCCATTGGCACCGGTTCAAAGCCCAGCGGACCGTAGTAAGGCGCATCACCGACCAGAAGAACTGCTGTTTCGCCGGCATCCGCGGCTGCGCTGAGGCACGTTCTCAAGAGCTCTTTTCCAAGCCCCCTGTTCTTGAACCGGGGCGAAACGGTCAGCGGACCCAGCAACATGCCACGAGAGTTGCCGATCATGATCGGTGTAAGCCGCACCGATCCCGCAAGATCAGCTCCGCTCATGCCGACAAAAGAAAGCCGCGGGTCGCCCGCTATGCCTTCGCGAATTTTGAAAGCCGTCCGCGCGAAACGACCCGGACCGAAAGCTTCGGCTTGCAGATTTTCAATGTCAGCCGCGTCAGCAGCTTCTTCGAGACGAATAAACCAATTGGAGGGTTTCATGACCATGGTACCTGATATGCGAACGAACCTTCGCGTCCGCTGGCACCCTGGTCCTTAAATCAATGGGAAGGCCGGTCAGACGCGCGAAAACAGACGAGAGACTTCTCGTCGGATGCTTCGTCGTCGCAATGTCAAACCGGTTGGCATCAGCTGCTACTCATTGATCACGCGGCTCTTTTGAGCTCGCTGAAAAGCCGATAGCACGCAAAGATGCGAAAGGTCCAGCCACTTTCTACGCCATACTTAAAAAACGCATTCTTGACGCGATGATCGCCGTCCATTGCTGGTGAACAGTGTATCTATCGCGACGTCGCTGTTTCGGAACCGATTGCACCCTAAATTGGCTGAAGCACAAAGGAGTAAATCATGGGTCTCTTGGTCGACGGCAAATGGACGGATCAATGGTACGACACCAAATCCAGCGGAGGCCGTTTTGTCCGCAAGGAGTCTTCGTTTCGCAACTGGATCACTGCTGATGGCAGCCCAGGACCGAGTGGAGCCGGAGGTTTCGCGGCGGAAGCCGGACGCTATCATCTCTATGTATCCTACGCTTGCCCATGGGCGCACAGGACGCTCGTTTTCCGGCAACTGAAAGGACTCGAAGAGTTGATCGGCCTCACGGCGGTTGAACCGCTGATGCTGGAAAACGGTTGGACCTTTGCAGAACCGGATCCACTCAATGGCGCCAGCTACGCCTGGCAGATCTACACCACTGCTGATCCGAACTACAGCGGTCGGGCGACAGTTCCGATCTTGTGGGACAAGAAAAAGAAAACCATTGTCTCCAACGAATCCTCCGAAATCATCCGGATGTTCAATAGCTCATTTGATAGGCTGACTGGATCGCAGACTGATTTCTATCCGAAGGACCTTCGCAAGGAGATCGACGATATCAACGACCACATCTACGACACAGTGAACAACGGGGTCTACAAGGCAGGTTTCGCGACCAGTCAGGACGCTTACGAGGAGGCGGTCCACGCGTTGTTTGCAACACTCGATTTGCTCGAGCAGCGCCTTGAACAGTCGCGTTATCTCGTTGGCAACATACCAACTGAGGCCGATTGGCGGCTCTTCACCACTCTCATTCGGTTTGATGCAGTCTATGTCGGCCACTTCAAATGCAATATTCGCCGTATCGAGGACTACCCGTGCCTGTCCAACTACATGCGCGACCTTTTTCAAACGGCCGGCGTCGCCGAGACCGTCAATATGGATGTGATCAAGAAGCACTATTACGGCTCTCAGGAGACCGTTAATCCGACACGAATAGTGCCGGTTGGACCGGACCTGGACTTTTATCGCGCACACAACCGGAACCAATTGTTCGAGGTGGCCTGAGAGCTACCAGATGCCGTCTTCCGTCGCGCCTAGCACACCCCTGGCCAGTTCGGACAGGCGTCGTCTTGTGCCAGCCGTAGTCGCCTCGGGTAGCTGATCCAGAGCAAAAAAGCCTGCATCCAGAATCTCTGTGTTCGGCCGCATGAAATCAGTGGTCTCCGTCCAAGTCACGGCTTCGTAGAACCCGACGTGATCGCGGCCAAACGCTTCGCGGTTGAGATAGACACCCAACAGCCTTGGTGGGGCAGAACAGCGAATTCCAACTTCCTCCACCAGCTCCCGCGCAGCAGCCGTCGCCATCGTCTCACCCTTGTCGACGCCACCACCGGGGAGATACCAACCAGGCAGGTAGCTGTGCCGCACAAGCAGAACCGCGCCGTCGGCATTCCGGACCAGAACCCTGACGCCAAGGCAGTAAGGATTGCGCAGCAGGGCCCGTCCTTGAACGAGACGCTTGGTCAGCCCCTTGGGCAAATAAGAGAAAAATTTGAGCATTTCCTCTTATCGCTGCAGAAAGCGACCTGATCAAGATGACAAGAGTTTAACGAGGCGTTTCAAGAGGTATGCGACTCACGCAGGGCAGCACTGGCGAAAATCGAGCTACTCATTTTTCGAAAGATGCATATGTATTACGCACAGTGAATAAAAATGATGCAACAGGATTGCCGCCAGCCAAAGGCCGACGGAAGCCAACCGAGAGTAAAGATCATGCTTCGTGCCTATTTTTCAAACCGTCGTCGTCGTCGCGCTTACCATTGGAAGCCAGCAGTTGATCTGAGCAACCCGCGTATTGCCGCAGCTCTGACGACTTTCGCAGGCAACTGATTTACCCAGCACATTCGTGTGCTCGAGGTGTCGCTAATTGACGGGCGCAGCGTTATCACTTAACGCCGCGCCTTTTGTCTTGGAGATGCCCCGCGATGCTGAAACTTGCTCATCTGTCTGATCCCCATCTTGGGCCTCTGCCAGATCCAAAACTGCTACAGCTCTTTTCCAAGCGAATCCTCGGATACCTGAACTGGAAGCGGAATCGCTCCAGCTCCATGACCGGCAACCATCTGGAACGTTTGGTGTCCGATATGAAGGCCCACGCCCCGGACCACATCGCGGTCACCGGCGATCTGGTCAATATCGCCCTCCCCTTGGAAATCATTGGCGCGCGCACCTGGCTTGAAGAGCTCGGCGACGGCGAACACGTATCCGTGGTTCCAGGCAACCATGACGCCTACGTTCCAGGAGCGCTCAAGAAAGCGCGCTCCGAATGGCTCGGCTATATGGTCGGCGATGACAGCGACGCTGCCTCGAGCAAAGATGGCGAGGCCGGCTTTCCCTATGTCCGCATCCGGGAGAATGTTGCGCTTGTTGGTGTCTCGACCGCCAGAGCGACAGCCCCCTGGTTCGCCACAGGCCGTGTAGGCAGCACTCAGACGAAACTGCTGCGCTCGGTCCTGGAGGACCTGGGCCGCAGGGAGTTGTTCAGGGTGATCATGATTCATCACCCGCCTTTCCACAAGGCAACCCACTGGCACAAACGTCTCTCGGATGCTTCGCGTGTTCGCGCAGTGATCAAACAGGCCGGCGCAGAACTCGTGCTCCACGGCCACACACATATTGACAGCCGAGCTGAGATAGAGGGTCCTTGCGGTCCTGTCCCGATTATCGGAGTGCCATCCGCCACAAGCGCGCCCGGCGGCAAGAAACCCGGCGCGCGCTACAATCTCTTTTCGATTTCACGGCAGAACGGGCACTGGCAGTGCGATTTGGAAGAACGGGGCTTCACCGAAAAGGACGAGCCCATTTCCACAATCGTGGAAGGCAGCCTGTCTATACCGGCCTGCTGAGCGCGCGTCTGGCGCGTTGCTGGTCAGGCACGCTCAAAGCGGATTTGCGAACCAAGCGTATGCCACGAGACTGCCGATCCCGGCCATTAGGCCGATGACAAATGCCAGGATAAACACCAGAAACGGATGCCAGGCCTTCCGCGGCTTTTTCGCCGATATCCCCTCGACCGCGACCTGGCGCAAGCGGTTGTTCAACCAGTCCCCTTCTAGTGCCTTCTCACGCTCCAGGATGCGCTCGGCGATATACTCGGTCAGACAATCCGCCATATCGTCGATTTCAGCTGTTTCAAGCACAACAACCCGCCCAAGCCGGGTATCTTTCAAGAATCGATAGGTCTTGCGGTCAGCACCGACAACCACGTGACTGGTGACATCGATCCAGAAGCGCGGTGTCGAACCTGCAACGATTTGCAGGGAGAATTGATCGTCATCTTCCGGAATTTCCTTGAAGACGTCTTTCATTTCCTCGGCTAGGAGCTCCAGCCGGGCGCGCTCGGTGTCCTGCAGCTCAACCACCACATCCGAGCGCTCAACTTCGCCAAGCTGAACCTTGCGGATCGCCTCCCGAAGAGACCGCACCCGAGTGTGGGGCACCACATTATCCTGCATTTCAGACATCGGCCGTCCGGCTCCATATACCCGTTGAAATCTCGCAATCGAGAACATTCTTAATCAATTCTTACCAAGGCGAAAGCGCGCAGCGTTGACCCGCCTTCTTCATCCACCGGCATTCCGGCGGAAATGGTTAACGATTATTAAGCTATTTTGAGCTCTAATACCAGCAATGCAAGACTGGCCGAAGCGGAAGGGATCCGCTACTCAGGAAGAGTTCCGGACAAGTCAGTGCCAGACGGGAGGCCCTTCGAAATGAATGTAGACGGTCAGAAATACCGAACAATCTGGCTCGCCGAAGATGGCTGGGCGGTTGAAATCATCGATCAGACACGCTTTCCGCATTCATTCGAAACAGCGAGACTGGAAAACCTGCAAGATGCTGCCCATGCCATACGCTCAATGCAAGTCCGCGGAGCACCCCTGATCGGAGCAACCGCAGCCTACGGCATCTGCCTTGCACTTCGTGCCGATGCGTCCGACGCATCGCTGATGGAGGCCTGTTCGACCCTTCTTGAAACCCGCCCGACTGCGATCAATCTCGGATGGGCGCTGGATCTGATGCGAAAAGCCCTTCTCCCTCTTCAGCCTAAAGAGCGGGTGGCAACCGCTTATACGCTGGCCAACCAGATCTGTGATGAAGATATCGCGACCAATATGGCGATCGGCCTTCACGGCGCTGAAATCATTGCCAACATAGCCCGGACCAAGAAAGCCGGAGAACGCGTCAATATCCTGACCCATTGCAATGCTGGATGGCTGGCCACAGTGGACATAGGTACGGCAACCGCTCCGATCTACATGTCCCACGACGGTGGTGTGCCGCTCCATGTCTGGGTTGATGAAACCCGTCCGCGGAACCAGGGCGCCTTTCTCACGGCATGGGAACTTGGCAAACATGGCGTCCCTCATACGGTCATAGTCGACAATGCCGGAGGCCATCTCATGCAGCAGGGTGAAGTCGATCTCGTCATCGTCGGAACCGACCGCACCACTTCAAACGGTGACGTCTGCAACAAGATCGGAACCTATCTGAAAGCCCTGGCTGCCAAGGACTGTGGCGTTCCGTTCTATGTCGCTCTCCCCTCCCCAACGATCGATTTCACGCTGTCAGACGGACTGCAACAGATCCCGATCGAGGAGCGAAGCGGTGATGAGGTCAGGGCAATGACTGGCCGCACAGCCGCTGGAAACGTGGAAACCATCGAGATCGTCGCCAATGGTTCCGACGTGGCCAATCCGGCCTTCGATGTCACGCCCGCGCGGCTGATTACCGGCCTCATCACCGAACGAGGTGTTCTTGAGGCAAACGGCAAGGCGATTGCGACGGCCTTCCCCGACAGGGTTTCCACGTAAACGTCAAGACCGAGAGGCTCTCCCTCGCCTACTCAATAATAGGCACGTGCCGTGCCTTTTCGCGCGACAGATGGCCTGTGCGCCGCGGGTCGTCGCAGACTTCGATTGCACGCTTGTAGGGTGTGAAACCGCAGGCCTGGTAGAAGTGGATCGCCTGCGGGCTGTCTCCCGTGCAGGTATGCAGCCATAGACGTGTGGTTTCCGGCCGGGCCCAGGCCATGCTGACGGCATTTGCCATCAACCAACGTCCCATGCCACCGCCTGTTGCCGTGGGCACGAGACCGAAATAGGAAATTTCCGGATTTGCGGGATCCTGGTAGTTGAGCTCAAGCAACCCGGAACGCTTGCCATCAACGACTGGAACATAAATCTCGCGCAAGGGGTCATTCAGCATGCCCTTGAGCTGACTCTCCGGGATGACCAACCGCGAAAACCACAACCACTCTTCACCGATTTCCCTAAACAGGTCCTTGAAACTCTGCGAGTCGGGATCTGTCCAGCGTTCAAGCTTGACGTCGGGATGCGCAGCGGGCTGCAACAGGTTCACAGACGCCGGCTCGGTCATCTCGAGAAAGGTCACGACATAGGCGATTTTCCCGGCAGGCAGGTCCGTATAACCATTCAGGTCGAGCACCAGCTCCGACATGACAATTCTCCAATTCCAATCTTGCCAAGAGGCCTTAGCAGCTGGCCCTTTGCGCACCAAGCGTTTTCGCAAAAAGCATCGTCTTAACGGTTGGTTAACGCTGTTTTGTCAAAGTGGCGTTTGTATCCAGGAGAGATGCAAAATGCCCAAGACTGGGAACTACGTTCAGCGTGACTACAACTCGAGTTCGACCAGGCAATCGACCTGGTCCGACTACAACGAGTCCTGGAAGGCAAAAAGAGCTGCAGCAAAAGAGCGCGCCAGCCAGCTACGCACGATCGCCAACAACTTCACCATAGTCAACACTCAGGCAGTTCAAGCTGCCACGTCCCTCACATTTCAAAATCAGGGCGTAGCGGGTCCATATGCCAGCACGACAACCGTTATGTCGCGGGTCAATATGCTGATCTGAAAAAGCGCTCTCATAGGCGATCTACCCTGAAAAATCAAATAGATCCGATCGTCTTCAGTTTGACCCTCGGATGAACCTCACTCTGGCTCATGACTGTCGTATGGGCACGGAAACGTTCGACAATGGATCGCACGAAAGGACGCGTCTGCGGCGATGTCAGAAGCACAGGGACTTCTCCCTGCTGGGCAGCGGCTTCAAACGCATCACGCACCTTGCCGACGAACTCCTGCAGCTTGCTCGGCTGCATGGCAAGCTGCCGTTCGTCGCCTTCGCCGACAATCGCCTCGATAAAAGCTTGCTCCCATTGAGGCGAAAGCGCGATGAGCGGCAGGTAGCCGCCAGGCGCCAGATTCGCCGCACAAATCTGCCGGCCCAACCGGCTGCGCACATGCTCTGCGATCGTGCTGGTGTTTCGCGTCATGCCGGTCGCTTCGGAAACACCTTCCAGAATTGTCCCAAGGTCGCGTACGGAAACGCGTTCGCCGAGCAGCGTCTGAAGCACGCGCTGAATACCGGAAACCGTAACCTGTGACGGAATGAGGTCATCGACAAGCTTGGCCTGCTCGCCCTGCAGCTCCTTGAGAAGCTTCTGGACGTCGCCATAGGTGAGCAGCTCGCTGACGTTCCCCTTGATGGTCTCCGTCAAATGGGTCGACAGAACCGTCGCCGGATCAACAACGGTATACCCACGCAAGGAGGCATCTTCACGGTACTGGCTTTCCACCCAGGTGGCAGGAAGGCCGAAGGTCGGCTCGGTCGTATGCGTGCCCGGCAACTTAACCTGCCCGCCAGATGGATCCATGACCATGAAGTGGTTGGGGTAGAGGAGACCACGCCCGGCCTCGACTTCCTTCACCTTGATGACGTAGTCGTTGGCACCAAGCTGGATGTTGTCCAGAATTCGAACCGGCGGCATGATCACGCCCATGTCGCCCGCGATCTGGCGGCGCAAGGCCTTGATCTGCTCCGTGAGCTGGTCGCCGCCACTTTGATCCTTGCCATTGATGAGTGGCAACAAGGCATAGCCGAGCTCGATGCGCAGCTCGTCCATCTTGAGCGCATCGGTGATCGGGGGCTCCGGCGGTGGCTTTGGAGCAGCCTCGACAGCCTTCTTCTTCTCTACGACGGCAGCCGCAGCCTTCTTCTTCGTCGTGGTGCTATAGGCCAACCATCCCGCCACGCCGGCAAGTCCCAGAAATGGCACCATCGGCATGCCTGGCATGAAAGACAGAATGATCATGACCGCGGCAGACATGCCCAGCGCCTTGGGGTAGCCTGTGAACTGGCTCGCCAGCGCCTTGTCTGCAGCACCCTGAACGCCGGCTTTAGACACAAGCAAACCAGCGGCCGTGGAAACGATCAGCGCCGGAATCTGCGAAACCAGTCCATCACCGATCGTCAGCAATGTGTAATTGTTCGCCGCCTCTGAGAACGAGAGTTCCATCTGCGCAACGCCGATGAAGATCCCGCCCAGAATATTGATAAAGGTGATCAAGAGCCCCGCGATCGCATCGCCGCGAACGAACTTGGAAGCACCATCCATGGCGCCGAAGAACGAACTTTCGTCTTCAAGTGTCCGGCGGCGTGTCCGGGCTTCAGTTTCATCGATCAGACCCGCAGACAAGTCGGCATCGATTGCCATTTGCTTGCCGGGCATTGCATCAAGGGTAAAGCGCGCTGCCACTTCCGCGATACGGCCGGAACCTTTTGTAATAACGACGAAATTCACGATCACAAGGATAGCAAATACAATGATGCCGATGACGAAGTTGCCGCCCATGACCAGGTTACCGAAGGACTGGATGACGTTTCCGGCGGCGGCTGTGCCCTCGTGTCCATTAGCAAGGATCAGGCGGGTGGAAGAAATGTTCAGGCCGAGCCTCAACATGGTCGCGATCAAAAGCACCGTCGGAAAGGATGAGAACTCGAGCGGCTTTTGAATGAACAGGCTGGTCATCAGGACCAGAACAGCAAAGATAATCGAGATTGCCAGGAACAGATCCAGCATGACCGGAGGCATCGGCAAGATCATGAGGGTCAGAATAACGAGAACGCCAACGGCAAGACCCGTGTCGCCTCGTTTTACAACGGAGATGATATCTGCGAGCGACGGCATGACTGGCGCGGTACTCGCCTGGGCGGGCACACCGGTGGCAGGCACCTCACTCACCTGCCGATTATTCCCTGCCGTCGTATCCGACATTTATTGCCCCTGACCACGTTTTTCATTCGCGGCGTCTTGTATCTCAAACAGCCTTAGCGTCTTCACATTGCCGGGCGGGCTTCGCCCGGTCCGGGAACGCGTACACCCTCATCCGTATATTGATTCAGCTTGTTGCGCAGCGTCCGGATCGATATTCCCAAGATCTTTGCAGCATGGGTCCTGTTGCCTAGACAATGATCCAGGGTGTCGAGGATCAGATCCCGTTCCACATCTGCGACTGTCCGACCGACAAAATTTCGAGAAACCGCCTCAGCTGTCAGCGCAGCTCGCTCCGCAGGTCCCTTGCTCACCGCAATTGGACTGCCGTCCGGCATGCGGATGGCTTCCGCTCCGATTTCCTCGCCATGCGCAAGCAGGACTGCACGGTGCATGGTGTTTTCCAACTCACGCACGTTCCCGGGCCAGGGATTCACCGAAAGGGCCTGACGGGCCTCGACGGACAAGGGCCTCGCAGGCACTCCATTGGCCTGGGCATAGTGCTCGACAAAGAATTTCGCCAACTCAAATATGTCCGCGGGACGCTCGCGCAAAGGCGGCAACTTGAGGTTCACGACATTCAATCGAAACAGCAAATCCTCCCGAAAAGTACCCTGCCGGACGCTCTCGGCAAGGTCCCTGTTGGAGGTCGCAAGAATCCGAATATCCACGGGCACAGGCCGTGTGCCACCGACACGATCAATGACACGCTCCTGAATGGCACGCAGGAGCTTTGCCTGAAGGCGCACATCCATCTCAGAGATCTCGTCCAGCAGAAGGGTACCGCCATCTGCTTCTTCGAACTTGCCGACCCGACGTGCGACGGCCCCGGTAAAAGCCCCTTTCTCGTGGCCGAAAAGTTCGGACTCAAGCAAATGCTCTGGAATTGCCGCACAGTTGATCGAGATAAACGGCTTACTCGCGCGATTGGACGACTTGTGGACGTGGCGTGCGATGACTTCCTTACCAGTTCCAGACTCACCTGTGATCAGGACCGATGCATCTGATGGAGCGACCTGCTCCGCCAAGCGGACCACGGACGCCATGGCGTCATCGCGGTAGATGAGATCCCCACGTTCCTGAGCAACAGCTGCCAGAACAGCAGCAATCATCTCCGGATCGGGCGGCAGTGGGATGTACTCTTTTGCGCCCGCCCGAATGGCAGATACAGCAGCCTGTGCATCGGTTTCCACGCCACAGGCAACGATCGGAACGTGAACGCGCTCACTTTGAAGCTTTGCCAGCATGCCAGCGATATCGAGCCCAACATCGACCATAAGCAGATCGGCGCCGCGGCCGGAACGAAGCACCCTCATCGCGCTTTCGATGTCGTCAGCCTGCGTGACCTTGGCTCCGCGTTGCATCGCAATCTGGCTCGCGACGGTAAGCTGACCTCCAAGGGTGCCAACAATCAGCAGTCTCATGACCCGTTCCTATTCCTTAGCGATCAGTCTTGATGATTTCTGTCATGGTCACGCCGAGCTTGTCCTCCACGAGCACAACCTCTCCACGCGCAACAAGTCGATCGTTTACATAGATATCAATCGCCTCACCGACTTTCCGGTCGAGCTCCAGAACAGTTCCCGACGCCAGCTTGAGAAGGTCGGAAACATGCATCTTGGAATGGCCGAGAACGGCCGAAATTCGAACTGGAACATCAAATACAGCCTCCAGATCACCGGCGGACTGTGGAATAGGCCCTTCACTGCCGTCAGCTTCACCTCGAGCCGGGGCTTCCAGCTCATCAAGCGGAATGCCGGTATCTTGTTCGTCACTCATGTGTCAGCTTCCTTTGCCGCCGCCACACCGGAGGCTTCATGCGTCTTGCTCGCCCTATTCGAACGAGCCTGAAGATAGTTGCGAATGCTCCCGTCGATTTGCTTCTCGAGCGCCTTACGATCTCTCAAGATGCCTCCGTCAGCCCATTCGATATGGCAGTCGCCTCTTTGCATGTCGGCCTCGCCCAAGATGACGAGGCGACCGTCGAAACCCTTCTCATGAACGATGGGGTCGACCCTCGTCTTGAGCGCCTCGATATCCTTCTCGGCGACGCGGATCACAAGATGAGGCGCCCGGCGAAGCGGTCCGAGACACTCGGAAACCAGCGCAACGGTTTCCGCCAGCGGCTGACGCGCAAGAAGATGGGCGCAGAGACGCCTCGCGACAAGAAACGCAAGACTCACTGCGTCTTTTTCCTGGCTTGCCTGCTCCTCATCGAGCTGGTCCAGCACACTCACACAGACCTGCACCAGGCGCTGAACCTCGTCCGTCAGCAGCTTCTCCTGGGTGCCGGTCAGATCCTTGAGTGCTTCGGCGCGTCCTTCTTCAAACGCAGCCTTGCGCCCGGCCTCAAGCAACGTCTCGTGCTCGGCCACAGGCATCATCGGGATCTCGGGCTCCACAGGAGCTTCCACAATCGGCTCCTCCGGTTCCGAAAAGTCGACGTCAAACAGGAATTTCGCCGGGTTCGTCATTCTACCCATACTCTGAAGTGTTGCTTTCCTGTGTTAGTAGATAATCTCGTCATCGCTCTTCGACTTGGAGATCATGATCTCGCCCTTGGCCGCGAGATCCTTGGCCGTATTCACCATGCCGGTTTGAGCTTCATCGACATCACGAAGGCGAACCGGACCAAGCGCCTCCATATCGTCTTCCAGCAACTTGGCTGCACGCGAAGACATATTGCCAAAGAAGAATTCCCTTGCCGCGTCCGTAGAGCCCTTGAGAGCAATCGCGAGACGGTCTTTTTCGACACTGCGGAGCAACGTCTGACAACTCGCGGCATCCAGCTTCAACAGATCGTCGAATGTGAACATCAAAGTCTTGATGCGATCCGCGGCCTCGCGGTTTTCTTCCTCAAGTGCAGCCAGGAAGCGCGCTTCGGTCTGCCGGTCGAAGTTGTTGAAGATTTCGGCCATCATCTCGTGGCTGTCCCGCCGCGAGGTGTTGGTCAGGTTGGACATAAATTCCACACGAAGTGTCTGCTCGACCTTCTCCAGAACGTCCTTTTGGACTGCGTCCATCCTGAGCATGCGGCTAACAACTTCGAGAGCCAGCTCTTCCGGCAAGATACCCAGAACACGCGCAGCATGGTCTGAATTGATCTTGGACAATACAACTGCAACGGTTTGAGGGTATTCGTTCTTGAGATAGTTGGCCAGAACGTTCTCCTGAACGTTCGACAACTTCTCCCACATATTGCGGCCGGCGGGGCCGCGAATTTCTTCCATGATGATGTCGACACGATCGCCGGACAGGAAGGACGCCAGAAGCCTCTCCGTCGCATCGACGTTGCCCGTCAAAGAGCCCTTGGATGTGATCTTCCGAACGAAGTCAATGAACAGGGCTTCCAGCATGCTCGGCGTAACGGGGCCAAGATTTGCCATCGCGGCAGACACCTGCCGCACTTCGATCTCGTCCAGCTTGTCCCAGATCGGCTTGCCATGTTTCTCGCCCAAAGCCAGCAGAAGCACTGCGGCCCGCTCCGCCCCTTTAAGCTCGCGATCTTCAGAGTCCGCACTGACTGCCAAATGTTGCTGGAGGGAGTCACCGGCCATTCTTAAGCTGCCTCATCCAGCCAACCACGAACAATGGTGACCGCTTCTGTTGGATATTCTTCGATCATTTCACCGACTTTCGCGATCGAGCTCGCCTGAAGCGCGCCTTCGGCCTTTGCCTCTTCAAGCCACTCGATCTTGAACTCGTCATCCTCATCAGCAGCATCCGCTGGCACCTCGGTCTCAGCCACCAACATACCATCCGGGCCAATCACCAGCTCCTGCGGGGCTTTTTCCTCAGGTGTCACGATCCGCCGCAGCAGCGGGCGTACGACGAAGAGCAGTAGCAGCAGAGAAATAAGCAGCAAGACCCCAAGCTCCGCGAACCGCATGATGTCCTGTCGGGTAAATTCAAAGAGACCATCGCCTTCCGCGGTCAGATCACCCTGGGGCGCCATAGCGAATTGAAGATTGACAACTTCCACCACATCGCCACGTGTTTCATCGAAGCCGACGGCGGAGCGAACAAGAACTGCAATCCGGTCGAGCGTTTCCTGAGCGCGTGGTGAATAGGTGACGTCGCCGTCTTCGTTGGGCTCATAGAGACCATCAACCAGAACCGCCACAGATAGCCTCTTGATCCGACCAGCTTCGACGATTTCAGTACGGGTCGACTTCGAGATCTCGTAGTTGACAATCTCTTCAGTCAGACTGGCGTCATCTCTGTCGCCGTTCTCACCGTTGCCTTCACCACCGTTCGGCAGCTGATTGCCCACGGTTACCTCGTCCTGGCCGCTAACGCTGCTGGAGGCTTCCTCCTTCGTCTGCGTGGAGCGAACAACCTGCCCCTCGGGATCGAAAGTTTCGATGGTCTCAGTGGTGCGATTGAAATCTACGTCTGCAGCAACACGCACACGAGCACGTCCTGGCCCGACGACACTGTTAAGAATTTCCTCGATCTGGTTGCGCAGACGGGACTCCACTGCCACGACACGTTCCTGCAGCGAGGTTGACACCACCCCATCTTCATCACTGTCCGCACCAGAGGCAAGCAGACGGCCCGTCTCGTCAACGATCGAAACACGCTCAGGATTAAGGCCGTCAACAGCGGTAGCTACAAGGTGCTGAACCGCCCTGATCTCACCAGTCCCGAGCGAACCGCGAACGTTCAAGACGATCGACGCTGAAGGCGGGCGGCGATCTCGTTGAAACAATTGCCGTTCAGGAATAACAAGGTGCACTCGTGCCGCATTGATCCGGTCGATAGATGCAATGGTGCGGGAAAGCTCACCCTCAATCGCTCGAAGCTTGTTGATGTTCTGAACGAAGCTTGTGGCCCCGAGCGTGTCCGTTCTGTCGAAAATTTCGTAACCGATCGAACCGCCTGTCGGAAGGCCATCCTCGGCAAGCCTCATCCGCAACCGTGCAACCTGCTCACCGGGCACAAGGATCGTGCTGCCATCTCGCTTTAGTTCGTACTGCACACCGAGAGATTCGAGCTGATTGACGATCGCCCCGGAATCCTCAAGCGTCAGATCGGAATAAAGCTGCGTCATCTGGGGAGCCGTGACGCGGAAGATGATGAAAGCAAAGACCCCAACCAGAATGGCCGCGACCGCGCCCATGGCCGCGATCCTGGTTGGTCCAAGCGTTCTGATAAATTCGATAAGCCCGTTCACGTTGCCGCCCGCATTGATAGCCCCACAACGAATCCGCATTTTGGATTCACATTGGCAACGCACTTGTTAACCAATAGGCAAAATTTGCCGCTCAGAAGGTTAACAAGAAGTTAACACTCAGGAGTAAGCATGAACGGCGCGGCAGGTTTCCGCCATTCTCATTTATGCAATATGCAACTGAGGTGGGGAAAAACTGCCTATCTCGTTAAGACTTTGAGAAGGACAGCAAACTTCAAAAGCTCAGAGCTAGGAGACTTATTCGTCGTCCGCGCTCGGAACGCGACTCGTAAACGAAAAAAGGGCGGCCTGCGGCCACCCCACTCCGACAACCCCAAACGCCTTTCGGGGCCGAAATTTGTAGCTGGTTACGAAAGCCTAGTTTCGATACTGCTGGATCCGGGTCGCACGTAGGCCCGCCAATCCATGCTTCTCGATCGAGCTCTGCCAGGACAGAAACTCTTCGACAGTCAACGTGTATCGCTGACAGGCTTCCTCAAGGGACAAGAGACCACCGCGAACGGCTGCAACCACTTCGGCCTTTCGACGGATCACCCAACGCTTTGTCGACGTCGGCGGAAGATCCGCGATTGTTAAAGGGCTGCCATCAGGTCCGATGACATATTTTACACGCGAACGAATATGTTCGGTCATTGTACTCTCACACTAAAACCATGACCAAGGCTGATGTTGAGAGTACCTACAGCTGTTTAAAATTTACCTAAGCAGCCATAGAGGTATTGTTAACTATAAAAACGCGAATTAATAAACGAATATTAATTCAATTTCTTGAATTTGATATTTAAATTTAACGAAAGACGTAATTGCATTAACCAAATGGCACTTTGCTCGCAGGGTGCAACAAATTTACGATTTGCTTACCATAAGGTTTTTAGCGCCGAATTATCAAAAAGCACCAACGGCTTGAGAACTTTCGATAAATCGTAGAGTTAAGTGGCCTTGTAAACTTCTTTGACAGCGCTGACAGGAACACTTACGTCGCCAATCTTCAGGAAGGTCGTCCCTGTAGACATGTCGACTCCGTCGACCACACCACTAATTTCGACCGACGCGGCCTCGGCGTTCCCCGAACTGTCGCTTAGATTGAAGCCGATCGTATAGGCGCCTTCCGGGGAAGCTGAACCGGAGTCACCAACTCCATCCCATTCAAATGCCCCCGACCCAGCATCGAGGGACACCTCTTCCGAATAAACAACGGCCCCGGACGCATTGCGGACCTCAATCGTCCCACTCGCTGCATCCTGGATGGAGTAGGCCCATGTGGCTGCTCCGTCCGACAACATTGTCGTACCGCCAGCCGCTGTAACCTCGGAACCGAGATAACTCACGTAAGAAGACGCCTCGTTGGACTTCAAGGTCGCCAGCATCTCTTCTAGATTTGCATTCGTCTGGATCGACTGCTCGACAGAGGAGTATTGAACCAACTGGTTGGTATATTCAGCGGAATCCAGAGGATCGAGGGGATCCTGATTCTGGACCTGGGTCGTCAGGAGCGATAGAAAGAGCTCGTAGTTGCCAACAAGCCCAGTGCTCGAAGTCGCGGAGCCAGTTGTGCTCGACGTCGACGTGGTGTTTCCAACTTCAGTCATACCTTATACTCCTTGACCTTGCCTGCCTTCAGGACGCCATCACACTAAATTCTGATGTCGAGTCCCGACGTGTTGTTCGAGAGGTAAATCTGGGTTACCTGCTCAGTCGCCGCATCCTCAGCAGACGCGGCCTTTTCGTTGTCGCCTCGTCCCTCAGAAAAACCGTCATCTTCACCCTGAGAGGATGCGAAGCCCTGCTCCCCGTCCTGTGTCAGGGAGAACTGAAGGCTCCCGGAATCGGTATTCAGCCCTGCAGCTTCAAGCGCTCTTTCAAGGGCACGTTGATCGCGCATGAACATGTCCAGTGTCTCTGGACGCTCGACAATCAGATGAGCCTGGACACTGCCATCTGCTGCCATCTTCATGTTCACATCAACGCGGCCAAGTTCCGGTGGATCGAAGCGCATTTGAAACCGTGTATGTCCATCCTGAAGATTGCGCGCGATAGCTCCAGCCACTTGTACAGTGACCGGATTGCTAGTCATGCGGTTCGTAGCCTGCGTGCTTTCTGCGCGCGAGCTCCCGGTCAGCTCACCTTTAGCCAAAGCTTTGACATCGAAAGCAAGGTCAAGCTCTTCATCACCGCCAACCTCTTGGTCCAAACCAAGCGTACCGGCAGCAGCGGCGGCAGGTGACGCTGAAGATTGTGCCACCGCGCCAGGTGCTCCGCTCTCAGGAGTGTTGCCTGCCGGTGGCGGCGCTCCGTTGCCACGCGTTGCACTATCCGCACGGGCTTCGCCAACCTGCGGCCGGGCGGTAAAATCACCCTCGCCTTCTTCGACCCAAGCCTCGGCATCAACACCCTGCCCCGGCTCGTCAGAAGCAGTTCCTGCCACAACAGTGTTGCTGACAACCCCGACATCAACTCCTTGACCTATTGGCTTGGTGTTTCCTGCTGAAGTCGTCTCATTGACGTTTAGAGTAGTCTGGCCCACCGCTTTCGAAACCTCGCCCAATGCGCGAGGATCAACCTCGGCAAGCACATTATCCTCGGACAATGCGATAGGCACATTGGAGAGATCAGACCCAGCTGCAGGAGACGCAGGTTTCGGCTGAGCCGAAACAGCCCCTACCACGGCCTGAGATGCTGTGCTTGCGCGCGAGATTTCAGGAAGGTCTGTTTTCCAGCGGCGAGCAGCAGGCTCCGTCGCCACTGCCGACGCTGTCTGGAGTTCCTCAGACTTCACTGCTGACAGCGGCTCGTCACCTGCAGCCGCGCTTGCCGCAGTGGCCAAGGCGCGCGCCGCAGCCGGCACATCACTTTCGCTTTCCGCCGACCTCAATGAGCCGTTTCCAGCCTCAAATCGCATGCTCTCATTGCTTTGGTGGGCAGTTTGATCTTTCAGCGCGGCCGCCGAAGATGTGCTGTCCACGCGACCCTCACGCCCGTTCACCAGTTGACCGTCCGGTGAGACAGCAACACGTTCCGCCTGCGCCTGCGCTGGCAGGGAGGAGCCCTTTCTAGCGTCACCCGGGGCACCCGCGCCTTCCTGGCCGGCCGACGACGCCAAGCCTGGACGTTCGGCTCCCGCATCTCCAGAAGCGGATTGATCTGCCCCGAGAGCACCCGCACCCGCACCAGCGGCATCAGCTCCCGCCTGACCAACACCCCTGTTATGAGAAGCATCTCCGAGTCGCGCATCTGACACGCTGGAGGGAACACCAGCTCCGCTTAGTGCCGCAGCTGACTGACTCTGCAAATGCCCTTTATCAACCTGAGGCACATCCGGCGAAAAAACGAGATCATCCGCGGCTATATCAGCACTCTCTTCTTCATTAAGATCAACGTCTTCAGGCACTACGGCGGAATCTATCTCGTCTGCAACTGGTGCATCACCTTCGCCGAGAAGAGCTGAAAGCTCGCCCCCCAACGCGTGCTCACCGAAGGCCTTACCTCCTACCACCCCTGCAGACTGCCCATCTGCAGGGGCTGATCCACTTTCGAGAGAAGAAGCGAACGAGCCGGACTCTGGTACGCCGGAACCCTCACCCTCGGCAAGAAAAGACCGAAACGCACCAGCAACCTCTTTGGCACCTGAAAACGGCACGACACCGGCCGCACTATCAAGCGCACCAGCAGAAACATCGGTGAACATCCCTATCGGCAGCATCTACGCCCCATATACTCGCCTTTTTTTGAAGGCATTGAAAGACTACTCATCTCAAAGCAAGTCGCGCGCCAGACAATGAGAGATAAATTTCCCCTTGTTTCCAATGGCTTAAAAAACTGAATAACATCGCAATAGCCCGCACCATCGGAATCCTTTACCGACACGGCAAAGCTTGCCGGGTATGCATCTGGCGCAATTGGCTTGACGCACCTACTTCTGTATAGTGCTGGAAATTTTGAACAGAACGCTCATGCGCAAGCGCGAAGACGGCTTGCTTCGGGGATTTGATCCAAACAAGAAGCTGATCAAATCCGGCCAACGAGCGAACCCTAGGTGAATTTGTATGCATAACAGTCTGGATCTTCCGGGGCGCCCTGAAGACACCCGCGTTGTGGTGGCAATGTCCGGCGGCGTCGACAGCTCCGTTGTTGCCGCGCTGATGAAGCAGCAGGGCTACGATGTCGTCGGCGTAACGCTTCAGCTTTATGATCATGGTGTTGCGGTCAACCGCGCGAAATCTTGCTGCGCCGGACAGGACATCCATGATGCACGCCGTGCAGCTGAAAAAATCGGCATCCCTCATTACGTGCTCGACTATGAAAGCCGCTTCAAGGAAGCCGTCATGGATCGTTTCGCCGACAGCTATATCGCCGGAGAAACCCCGATCCCTTGCGTCTCCTGCAATCAGACCGTCAAGTTCCAGGACCTCCTGAAGACTGCAAAGGACCTGGGAGCCGATGTCCTCGCGACCGGTCACTATGTGCGCTCGTCAGCATCCGGCAACAAGCGCGCCATGTACCGGCCGACAGATCTCGATCGCGACCAGAGCTACTTCCTTTTTGCAACCACGCAGGAGCAACTTGATTTCCTGCGCTTTCCACTCGGCGGCATGCCGAAATCCAAGGTCCGCGAACTGGCTCATGGGTTTGGGCTGTCAATCGCGGACAAACCAGACAGTCAGGATATTTGTTTCGTACCCAACGGGGACTATGCCGAAGTGATCCGAAAGCTTCGCCCGAACGCGGCTGAGCCAGGAGATATCGTTCACATTGACGGCCGTGTCCTGGGCAAACACGAAGGCATCATTCACTTCACCATTGGCCAGCGCCGCGGCATTGGCGTCTCCGCTGGAGAGCCGCTCTATGTTGTCCGCCTGGACGCGGACGCAAAGCGCGTGATCGTGGGACCGCGCGAGGCCCTGGCAACACGGAAGGTTTTCCTGCGTGAAGTGAATTGGATCGGCGATACATTGCTCGACGAAGGCGCAGAATTCGAAATATTCGCCAAGGTCCGCTCCACGCGGCCGCCCGCACCTGCCATCGTGCGCATCGAGAGTGGCTCGACGACCGTTGAGCTCACATCGGGTGAGGCCGGGGTCGCACCCGGGCAAGCCTGCGTCTTCTTCGACAACGACACCGAAGAAGCACGCGTCCTAGGCGGCGGATGGATCGCAAGGACAGAGCGCGCCGGACATTGGCAGGTGGATTCTCCACAGCCGGAACCGCAGGTTTCAGCTGTTTGAGAGACTCGATTTCGCGCACCGCATCGGCTTTTGAAAAAGCCCTTTGCGGCGCTTGACATCGCCCCCTCCCGGTCACTATAAGCACCCCACATTCGCGAAAGCGCAATGTGCGTGGCGGGGTAGCTCAGCTGGTTAGAGCAGCGGAATCATAATCCGCGTGTCGGGGGTTCAAGTCCCTCTCCCGCTACCAAATTTTCCAATAAATTTTCAATAGTTAGATTTCGCCGGCGACGCGTGTGTCTGCACGCCAAGAGTGATCGGCCCCACTTGATTGGTCCATTTTGAAAGTTAGTGCATGCTTGGCATTTGGTCCATCGGGACGATGGCTTCAGGAGCCGGCGGGCGGTAGCCCAATGCACTTTGGGGTCGTTTGGTGTTGTAATGCTTCCTCCAACTTTCGATGATTATTTGAGCCTCCCGCAGGGAGGTGAATATCTCTCCGTTCAGCAATTCATCGCGCAAGCGCGCATTGAAGCTCTCACAGTATCCGTTCTCCCAGGGCGAGCCAGGTTCGATGTAGGCGGTCCTGGCTCCAACGGCCTTGATCCAGTCCCTGACGGCTTTGGCAACGAACTCAGGGCCGTTGTCTGACCTGATGTAAGCAGGCACGCCCCGGAGGATGAACAGGTCGGTCAGAGCATCAATCACCTCGGTCGAGTTCAGCTTCCGCTTCACGCGGATGGCCAGACATTCCCGGCTGTATTCGTCCAGGATATTCAATGTCCGGAACACCCTGCCATCGTCGGTTCGATGATGTACGAAGTCATAAGACCAGACGTGATTACGATACTTCGGTCGAAGACGAACGCACGAACCATCGTTTAGCCACAGGCGGCCCTTCTTTGCTTGTTTTGTCGGTACCTTCAGCCCTTCACGTCGCCACAGGCGCTCGACACGTTTGTCGTTCACCTGCCAGCCTGCCTCTCTCAGCAGAGCAGCAATTCGACGATACCCGTATAGGCCATACTGGCGGGTCAGTTCGATCATGTCCGAGACCAGCAGCTCTTCATCGGCACGGCCCTGTGGCACGCGTCGTTGAGTAGAGCGATACTGGCCCAGAACACGACATGCCCGACGTTCAGAAACGCTCATCGAGCTTCGCACATGATCAATGCAAGCACGGCGGCGCGAAGGGCTTAGAAGTTTCCCTTTGCGGCTTCCGACAAGATCAACTTGTCCAGCGTCAGATCCGATACGGCCCGTCTCAGCCGCTCGTTTTCCTTCTGGAGCCGCTTCAGTTCCTTGAGTTGTTCCGTGCCCATTCCACCATACTTCTTCTTCCAGCGGTAATAGGTCTGCTCAGTCACACCGGTCTGTCTGATCGCATCAATCCGGGCCATGCCTTGCCCCATCAACACTTCAACCTGCCGCAACTTCACGACAATCTCTTCCGGCTTTGGTCGCTTGATCGCCATCTGTGGTCCTCCATTTTCCTAACCAGTAAGGGTGGACCAATTCAAAGGGGGAGGATCAGTTTTGGTCTTTGGTGCTGACCCGTGCATATCCGATTTTCAGGGCTTCATTTTGCAACGGACTTCTGCAAACGCCAAGCGGTTGAAATCAAAGGAGGGGAGGGGGTGTTGCAAAAAAGGTATAACTTCCGGCACTTCTCTCATCGAGAAAAAATAAACGGAACACCTCCCAACAATGTACGAACGAAGCTGATCTGTTGAAAATGCCCATTGAGTGAAATTCGAGGTAAGCAAAGCAATTCGCCAATGTGTTTGCCTTTCAAGACATTTGGCCTTGTTGTCACTGCTACTCTTATCGCGGAGTCCCGAACGGCTTGGATTTCCCGAGAACCGACAGCGGAATCGCCGCCATAGGGATAGGCAAACGACGCGGGAGTTTTGCCGGTGAGCGCGCTAATTGACGAGATAGAACGTTCGATTTCGGACCGAAGTTGTCCGTCAGGGATTTTCTTGAGATTGAGGTGCGAAGCCGTATGGGCTCCAAACTCGATGATCTTGATATCCGAATAATTTCGGACATCGCTTTCATTCATAATGAGTTGATCAACAAGCTTTAACGGATCGACACCAGCGCTGTGGTAGGCAAACTCGTCGAGAGTACGTATCGCTTCTTCTTCAACCTCTGCCTGGCAGATAAACTTCTTGATTTTGTGGAACATCGCGATCTTCGACTGCCGCGTATCCAGGTTATAAGTTTTCATACCCGCGCCGAAATCGAACTGGAGTGTTTGAGCGTTTGTGACCACCTCGGACGCGGTTTCCCACCACATGCTTTTTGTTCGAGTGAGAAAACCAGATGTAAGCATTATGGTGCAGGGAATATTATATTTTTCAAAAATGGGAACGGCGTATTTCAAATTGTTCTTGTAGCCATCATCAAGAGTAAAGAAGACAGCCTTTTCGTTGCTTTTCCGGTGCTGCAAGAAACCTGGTAACTCTGCCAATGACAGGGGGATATATCCAGCATCCAGAACCAACCCGGCAACTTCTTCCAAAAATTCTGGTGTGATAGACAAGTGTGAATTTGGGTCAGCCTTAACCTGCGTCGAAACGGGCATCACTTTGTGTAAAGTAAAAACCACACCTGCCCCGCATTCTGCGGGAATCAAATAACGCAGAACTCCGCTTGAAAGCAACGAAAGGGCTATTTTTCTCGAATACAACCGTAGCATCTGTTCACTTGGGAATAATATTATAGATGTATAGAAAGTGGTTTTTAATATTTATCCATAATCTAAATCTATTATTTCGAATTTTTCGATATCTTGTAGATGCTCCCCCACAAAATTTGACTGAATTGAAAATTTATTCGATGACCAACGCCTTGGTAGATGAAAACCAAAACCGTTTCCGAGAACTCTGTTCCATCCTACGTAGACGTAGGCAAATCTCTTTGCGACTTTACAACTTATTGCCAAAGCATCACAAATTTCCGCCTTTGAAACAATTTCAGGACTTTGGCAATATGTTGCACAAACAAGAAGTATTTTTACCCCCCGTATAGTTCTAGGTGAACATAAAAAACCCAAGTTGCCGTCACTAACTAGAAAATATGAATGCACCGGAGAGTCAATTCTTTTTCGCATATCCATTTGATCAAAAATGCAAATAAATGATTTATTTATTTTAATAATCTCTTTCGAAATACATTCGACTCCTCTGTATATCTTGAATTTCTTATTTGATTTTTCTCGAATAAATATCCGACGGAAACCAACTTTTATTGGCAGTACTGTGATTTGATTTAACTTGAAGAATCTCTTATTTAAGATAAGAGATTTTTTATTTGGGTGTGTATAAATTAAAAAAATATTTCTAGACTTAATCTCAGACTTTAGTTTTCGATAAATTTCACTAACAACTCGAAAGTCTTTAACGTCGGGCAGCACAAATAGATCTATTAATTCCGCTGCTTTATGCTCTTTCTCCCCAATATATATCTTTTTTAGGATGGCGCCCGCCTGCCCAATTTTTTTGCCTTCTGAAAACGCCGAAACTACTAAAACTTGCTTGTATCCTGATCGATATGTCCACTCAAACCTCCTAGCAGAGAGTTCAGGCGTTTCCTTTCCAAAGGCCTGACATGCAACCTCAGAAGTCTGATCGAAATCAAAATCAACTTCACATACAATCTGGAGCTTTATTTTCAATTCGTACTCTTATAGGCCTTATGACTGCTGCTAATTTTACCTAGTTTTTCCCTCATAGAAAGGAATTTTTGTATGAGCGTTAGCGACTTCAGTTTTGGCATGCACGCACTAAGCAATAGCTGGAACACTGCCGGAGCCCCTGCTCACAACGGGATGTCAATTAACAGCATGATTGACCTAGCTGCTCAAGGAGGAGGAGGAATCGTAAGGGTTCCCGTCGATCTCTCAGTTGTAACAAACAGCGGAACTCCACAGTGGCAACTGGACATATTTGCTGACGTTTTGCAAACCGCTGCTTTGAATAATGTCGAAGTAATTTTCGAACCAGGCCAAACGCCTTTAGATCTTTTACCACCAGGATCCAGCGTGGGCGATGTACCATCTGAACAATGGGCGATTGATGCTCTAGCCAACCGTTATGCCGTGTTGGTTGAGCAAGTTCATAGTAATTTTCCCCAGTACGCCGATACAATTGCTGGCTGGGAAGTGGGTAACGAGCCTAATCTGAGCTACCAATACACTGGTACCTATTACGGCGGTCAGGGCGACCCTAGCCATCCTCGCTACTATGCTGTCAGCACGGACAATGCCGAGTATTATGCGCGATATCTTCACGCCGTAGATGAAGCCGTCAAGGGCGTTGAAGCGTCACTTGGACAAGATATTCAGGTCATCGGTGCAGGTATCGCTCATAACGATTACGCATACATGGACACGATGTTCGCGACGTTGAAAAACCTGGGCGCTGACATCGACGCTTTTGCGATCCACCCCTATACCACTTACGACTATTACGCCTCACAACCTCAGTCTGGCCGTCCGACCGACTGGATACCTAATCCAACCGATGCTGCTTCTGGATGGGACTACAACTTCAGTTTCCAGGGAGCGCTCTACAACATCCAATATCTCAAAGACTATCATGGCTTTGAAAACTCCGATCTGTGGATCACAGAGTTCGGCGTTCCTTCTTACTTGGGATATCGCGGAGCCGGTGCAGCAGGAGAAATCGATCAGGCCAATTTTATGGCCGAGGCAATCGGCGTTCTCGACAGCTGGGACAATGCAGACCTGAAAGGCATCATGGCCCACATGGTGCTGGACAACTACTACAAAGAAACGAATGAATACTACAACGCCTATGATGGTGACGGCAGCAACAACGGGAACACTGCAATAGCTGAGGGATCGTTTGGTCTTTACGGGCGGTACGCAGACGGCACGATATACGCCAAACCAGCAGTTGGTTTCCTGCAAGCAGTTACAGCAGGTGTCGATTTTTCCAATCCAAATATCCGCATCTTGAACGTTGTCAGCTCAGACACGACAGATTTGTCTCAATGGGGATCAGACGGAGTTGGATATCTCGACGGTTACATCGTTTTGACCAACGATGGGAATGATACGCTTAACGGCTCTCAATTCAGCGACAGTCTATTTGTTGGAAACGGGGATGACACCGCCGCCGGCAATGGGGGTGACGACAGGATTTATGGTGGCCAGGGCAACGATGACATATCCGGCAATGACGGAGACGATGACCTCTATGGCAATACCGGTGATGACCGTCTCAACGGTGGAAATGGCAGCAACCGGATTGACGGTGGAACCGGTTGGGATACGGTCGTTGTTGACGGTTCCAGCGGAGCATACAACTGGAACGGAAACGGCTGGTATGTCACGATCAGCGCCGACAATGGTTCGCAGTTCACAGCAGCCATCAATGTTGAAGCGATCTACTTCGCCGGTGACAACGTTACGGTGACGCTCAGCGACAGCGATGTTTTACGCGGCAATGGGGGCGTGTCAGGCTCCTCGGGAGGTGCCACCGCTCCAACGCCAGCCGATGACAGCACGAGTGTCGCCCCAGGAGGTTCTGTTGTTATTGACGTGCTGGCCAATGACACTGATCCGAACGGCGACACGCTGACAATCACACAGATCAACGGCGTCGATATGCAGCCAGGATGGCAGACCTGGGTTGCGGAAGCCGATGGGCTGGTAATTTATAACGCTGACGGCACACTGACCTATCAGCCGTCCTCAACGGCAAGTGGAACAAAAACGTTCACTTATACCGTCTCCGATGGCAGTGAGCCCTCAATCGCCACTGTCACAGCAACGGTGGCACCAGTTACAACGGCTCCAACGCCAGTCGATGACAGCACGAGTGTCGCCCCAGGAGGCTCTGTTGTTATTGACGTGCTGGCCAATGACACTGATCCGAACGGCGACACGCTGACAATCACACAAATCAACGGCGTCGATATGCAGCCAGGATGGCAGACCTGGGTTGCAGAAGCCGATGGGCTGGTAATTTATAACGCTGACGGCACACTGACCTATCAGCCGTCCTCAACGGCAAGTGGAACAAAAACGTTCACTTATACCGTTTCCGATGGCAGTGAGACTTCAACCGCAACTGTCAATGTTGGCCTTTCACAAACCACACCATCAGCGGCTCCAACCGCGACGTGGACGGGAACTGACGGCGACGATTGGCAATGGCTCAGCAATGCCGATGATGTCATCGACGCAGGCAAGGGGAATGACGATATCAATGGAGCTGGTGGCAGCGACACATTCCTTTGGCGTACCGGTGATGGAAATGACACGTTTGGCGTTTTTGCTGACCAGGGAGATACCGACGAAGTTTTCTTTCTGGATGTTGCCCCAAATGACGTTTCTGTCAGCAGTCCTCCGGACTGGGATACACATATAGCTCTAACGGTCACTTCAACGGGCGAAGTCATCACGCTGACGGACCAGCTGGGTTCCGGTAACGAGGGTTCGCGCTTTGATCAAGTTAAGTTTGCGGATGGTACAATCTGGGATTTCGCGACCCTGGAGCAACTCGCACAAGGAATCACCTTACCACCCACACCATCAGCGGCTCCAACCGCGACGTGGACAGGAACAGACGGTGACGATTGGCAGTGGCTTAGCAACGCGGATGATATCATCGACGCTGGCAAGGGGAATGACGATATCAATGGAGCTGGTGGCAGCGACACATTCCTTTGGCGTACCGGTGATGGAAGTGACACGTTTGGCGTTTTTGCTGACCAGGGAGACACCGATGAAATTTTCCTGCTGGATGTTGATTCCAGCGATGTTTCAATCGGCGTTTCGCCAGATTGGGACACGCACATCGTTATCAATGTGGCATCTACCGGCGAAGTAATTACTCTCACAGATCAACTCGGAGCCAACAATGAGAGCTCTCGGTTCGACCAAATTCGCTTTGCAGATGGGAGCATTACAACATTTGACGAGTTTAGTCTCGGTGTCTGAATTCTATTAGGTTCATTCGGTTTATCCAGACGATAGAAGGCGGGAACCCGCCTTCTATCACATGTGCAATAACGCCCTTCCAAGCGTCCGCTCTGACACTTCCAGTATCTTGGCCATGTCCTTCAGAGAATAGGAGCCGCTTTCGGCTCTGTTGCAGATTTTGAGTTTGGACGGATTTCGACCAATTCCGGTATTTCAGCTCAAGCTTTTCCATCCTGAAGATGGTTTTCGAGCATGGTCATCGCCTCGGCCAGGGCGCAGGGGCCGATGCCGAAAGCTCGTTCGACAATGCGGGCCTCACCGAGAATGTCATTCGTGAAGTTGCAGATAGCGACCTGTTCCTTGCGCAGCGCACGCATGACCTCAAAACCCTTGATTGTCGCATAGGCGGACTTCAACGTTTTGAACCCACGCACCGGCCGGATCAGCTGCTTCAGCTTGCCGTGATCAGCCTCAACGACGTTGTTGAGATATTTGACCTGGCGATGTTCAGTGTCCCCAGGGCATTTGCCTTCCGCCTTCAACTCCGAAATGGCTGCGCCGTAGGTTGGCGCCTTGTCTGTGTTGACCGTGTGAGGCTTTTCCCAGTTTTTCAGCCCTCTCAAAGCTTTGCCAAGAAACCGCTTCGCTGCCTTGGTATTGCGGCTGGCAGAGAGATAGAAATCGATGGTGTTGCCGAACTTGTCCACCACCCGGTAGAGATAGGTCCATTTTTCCACGGACTTTGATGTATGTCTCATCCTCGCCAGCTCCCGGAAACCGGTCGACGCCATTGCCAACGCAACCGTTTTTCCATTTCAGGCGCATAGGTCTGCACCCGCCGGTAGATCGTGGCATGATCGACGTTGACGCCACGCTCGGCCACCATCTGTTCAAGATCACGATAGCTGATCCCATACCGGCAATACCAGCGAACCGCCCATAATACGACCTCGCCCGTGAAATGACGGCCCTTAAACGCATTCATGAAAGCACCAAAACAAAGCCAACCAAAACTTCGATGTCAGCCGAAATACCGGTCCGGAGATGGAGATGGATTAATTATGTAATTTTGCAATCAAACCCTCAAAAATGATACAATATAATCATTATTTAAATTATTGAAAAACAAAGTAATTTTAGGAATGGCGGACTATTTAGGTGAATTTAATGATGTATCTGGCGGGGCGTCTGAATTGGAGCGCCAGCGGGATTTTGACGACCTACAGCTAGAGCTATCCGGTGCTCTTGGCAAAATGCCGCGTTTTCTGAGCGCTGAAGCACGCGAGGCCATCCGCGAGGCCAAGACCGGAGAAAGCCGTCTTTCTCGGAGCTTATCTGTGCTTGATATGCTTCTGATCGGCCCCACTTGATTGGTCCATTTTGAAAGTTAGTGCATGCTTGGCATTTGGTCCATCGGGACGATGGCTTCAGGAGCCGGCGGGCGGTAGCCCAATGCACTTTGGGGTCGTTTGGTGTTGTAATGCTTCCTCCAACTTTCGATGATTATTTGAGCCTCCCGCAGGGAGGTGAATATCTCTCCGTTCAGCAATTCATCGCGCAAGCGCGCATTGAAGCTCTCACAGTATCCGTTCTCCCAGGGCGAGCCAGGTTCGATGTAGGCGGTCCTGGCTCCAACGGCCTTGATCCAGTCCCTGACGGCTTTGGCAACGAACTCAGGGCCGTTGTCTGACCTGATGTAAGCAGGCACGCCCCGGAGGATGAACAGGTCGGTCAGAGCATCAATCACCTCGGTCGAGTTCAGCTTCCGCTTCACGCGGATGGCCAGACATTCCCGGCTGTATTCGTCCAGGATATTCAATGTCCGGAACACCCTGCCATCGTCGGTTCGATGATGTACGAAGTCATAAGACCAGACGTGATTACGATACTTCGGTCGAAGACGAACGCACGAACCATCGTTTAGCCACAGGCGGCCCTTCTTTGCTTGTTTTGTCGGTACCTTCAGCCCTTCACGTCGCCACAGGCGCTCGACACGTTTGTCGTTCACCTGCCAGCCTGCCTCTCTCAGCAGAGCAGCAATTCGACGATACCCGTATAGGCCATACTGGCGGGTCAGTTCGATCATGTCCGAGACCAGCAGCTCTTCATCGGCACGGCCCTGTGGCACGCGTCGTTGAGTAGAGCGATACTGGCCCAGAACACGACATGCCCGACGTTCAGAAACGCTCATCGAGCTTCGCACATGATCAATGCAAGCACGGCGGCGCGAAGGGCTTAGAAGTTTCCCTTTGCGGCTTCCGACAAGATCAACTTGTCCAGCGTCAGATCCGATACGGCCCGTCTCAGCCGCTCGTTTTCCTTCTGGAGCCGCTTCAGTTCCTTGAGTTGTTCCGTGCCCATTCCACCATACTTCTTCTTCCAGCGGTAATAGGTCTGCTCAGTCACACCGGTCTGTCTGATCGCATCAATCCGGGCCATGCCTTGCCCCATCAACACTTCAACTTGTCGCAACTTCACGACAATCTCTTCCGGCTTTGGTCGCTTGATCGCCATCTGTGGTCCTCCATTTTCCGAACTATAGGGGCGGACCAATTCATTGGGGGAGGATCAATCCCCTGCATGGTGGTCAGCGACAACGGCACGGAACTCACTTCAAATGCCATGCTCAAATGGCAGCAGGAACGTAGGTTCGAATGGCATTACATCGCACTGGGAAAGCCGATGCGAAATGGTTTTGTAGAGAGCTTCAACGGCCGTTTGCGCGACGAATGCCTGAACGAACATCTCTTCATCAGCTATCGTCATGCCCGCGAGATCATCGAAGACTGGAGAGACGACTACAATCTGAACCGGCCCCACACGAGCCTCGACGGGCTCACCTCGAACGAATTTGCACCCCGGTCCCAAGCGGCCCCCAACATGAACAGGGCTAACTTATAAATGCGGGCAAATCGGGGAGCAGGTCAGAAGTAGGCCACGAGGTCTCCATCAATGACCAGGAATTCTAGATATGGCGGGGAGTAGCTAAATGGGCCTCTCGCAAATAAATCCGAATTAATTGCTGGTCGAATTCTTCTTCTTCGCATCTCGTAGCGCAAGTGTATCTGAAATCCCGCGTTTTCCCTTGCTGAAGCCGGCCGAGGCTACCGCCTCGAAGACCTGTAGCGCATCTTCATACCGCTTCAATTGCAAATAGGCATAGCCGCGCAGCACCATCAAATCGAACTGCTCCGGCTCATATCTGCGGCGTTCATCGAGCGCTATCAGCGCTTCTGTGTAGCGCCCCGCCTCAAACGCGGCACCTGCCCGCTTCGACAAGATATCGAGCGTAAGCTCACGTGACCTTTCTGGAGACTGGCTTGCTTGTGTCGCGGAAACAGATGCTTGATTGACAAGACCAAGTCGGAGATAAGCGAGACTCTGCCCGTAAGCCGCGTCGCTGCGTGTCCGCTCGTTTTTTGACGAAAGCGCCACAGCGAATACATCGACCGCCTCAATAGGCCGGTTCTTGTTCAAAAGACACCAGCCACGAGCAACGGCAGTAGCCGGCGAAAGCGCGGATGGCGGAACAAATCTGGTGCAATCAGAACCGGCTGTTGCGGAGCCGACCTTACTTGGCCCAACGCTGGCTCGTGTTGCCGTGGGTTCAAGGGCGGCGATTTTTTTTGACCGCGCCGACCATTTGGCTATCAGCGCAGCAAGTTGCTTCTGATCGCCGCTTTTCCTCAATGACAATGCTAACCCATAGGCGGCCGCTTCGTCGTCCGGTTCCCAAGTCAAGGCCACTTGAAACCACTGTGAAGCCGTTGCAGCTTGGTCGTTCTCATAAGCATACCAGCCGATTTGCCGTGCGGCTTTGCCATCCTTCGCACGCGTGACTGCGAGGACTATCGTCCTAAATGTGTCCTCGTCTATTTTTGCCCTGGGCTCCCGTGCCAAGATGGCGGATGCCGAAGCCAGGTAATTTGCTTGGCTCCTTGCCGAAGCTTGCCACCACGGATTCAGTACTTTTTCTGCCTCGATAGGCTTGTCCAAACCCAGGAGTGCTAGCCCTAAGCCCTGAGCTGCTTCTTCGGTATCGCTCCGTGCGGTAGCTTGCCGAAACCAGCTTTCAGCCGTCTGAAATAGCTTTCGTTCCAGGAAATACCAACCCAACAAAAGCGCGTCTTCGCCTGCATTTTTCTGTTGCGCTAGTTTTTCTATCTTTTGCAAATCGTCCGGGTTGGCGGCCTTGCCATCCTTTAGACTCCGTGTGATGTTCAGGCGGGCAAGATCATCGCGGACGGTCTCAAATTCGGGGGTTCCATCCGCCCTCAACCTTTCCTCGACAATAAGCTGATCGACATCAACTTCTGGCAGCAAAGCCAGCGCTTTCTGGATCGTCGCAACCCGCTCGGAAGGAACATTGCAGTTCTGCAGAATGTAGAAATAGGCTTCCTTGGCCCGGCCATCCACTCCCGTCTTAGTGAAGGCCTCCGCTAGACGCCACATGATGTCGACATTTGCACAAGTCAGTAGATCCGCATTGGCGGCGGCTATACGAATGACTGTGTCGTACTGTTCGAGGTGAGACGCGTTTATTAGACGGCTACGGGCTTCGGCAAACGACAGTTTCTCAAGCAGATCTTTGGGCGCGATCCAGCCGGGTTCGGCGGCTTTTCTCTCGTCGATCAATCGGCGCAGTTCAGGATATTTTCCTTCGGCGAAGACCTTCCACATATGTGTCAGCTCGGGATCGCTGACGATGCTTAGAGATGTTAGGTCCTCTGGTGGACTCCAATCAGGATAGATTTCCTGAAGGCGCTCAATTTCTTTCTTTAAGCGCTTTGTGTCACCCGATTGGGCAAAATATCGAAGACCCGCAAGGTCCGAAGAAGGCAGCTGCGTTGGATCTGAACTACCGCGAGATGCTGTTTTCTCGGCAGCGGCAAGGTGACCAGGCGCCGAGATTTGAGCTTGCACAATTGTCTTTTGCCCAGCCCCAGAGGGATTAGCCTGATCGCTGTAAGGCCACGGCTTTTCCGCCGAAAAAACGGCGTGTGCGGAAAAGCCGGCACCAAGGATCAATGCGGAAACGAGAAGAGGTCTCATAGACAACCCGGATACTCTTCAGAAAGAAATGACAAGACGAGAAGATGCAGCGTCGACGGGTAATAACTTGTCGGTTTGAACATCTTCACCTCGTCCGGCAGGGGTTTACCCTCCAGTATGCATTCGAGCGCCGCGCCGATGGCAATATAGCCCGGGTCCGTTAACGTTTCGCTTGTCTTGCCGGTATTCACGTTGATCACAGGAACGCCTGCTCCTGGCTGGTTCATCGCCCTCAGGAAGGGATTTAACAGCTCCCGGGAGACGTAGCCGGACCGGGCGAGATACAGCGGAATTCTGAATGCATTGTAGCTGAACTCAGTTGGAAAACCGGTTGCAGGTACAACGCCATCGCGCAGGCTTATCCAGTCGCTGGGCAATTCATATGAGCCAAATCTTGCGTCTTTGACGAGTTGCACTCCGCTAAAGGAAAGTTCGGACCAGTGATCCTTCTCCGTCAGCTCGGCAAGAACCGGGATAGCCTCGAAGATCCAGTAGGACAAATTGATTACCGGACCGTCCGAGCGATCCTTTGCACTGAAGCCCGCCGCAGCCGACCGCAAAAGCCATTTTTCCTCGAAATTGAAGATCAGCGTTGTGTCGATTGCATTGGCGATCCGCTTGGCGGCGGAGGCAAAGTCACGTCGCCCCCAGGCCCTGGCTGCCAGTGCCAAACTGTAAGCGATGAGCATGTCTCCATCGGATGCGTTGTTCACATCCTGAATTGGCGGAGTAGCCGCAGGGTCCCATTTCCACACAACAAGATCGTCATCCCGTAGCCACATGTTGGTTTCGGTGAAAGACCAGATCTGGTCAAAAGTCGCGTGATCATCAGCAAGATAGGCGAGCAAAAGTCCGTAGCCCTGGCTCTCGCTATGGCTGATGTTGCCATTTGCAGTGTCGACGACCCGCCCTCCGGCCGTCACAAAATGCGAGACGTAGGAGAACCATTCGTCCTGACTGATAGTACCTTGCCTAGGCACCTTCGCCTCGGCCAAAATCGACAGCACGCAAACCGTTTGCAGCACGGCCACAATACCGACGCGAATGACCAATTTTGGAAGCCGATCGAACCTCACGATTGCCTCCCGAAAACTCGAAGGACACCAGCAGCGGCCAAACCAAGAAGAACTACAAGAACTAGGAAAAACAGCCCAAATACGACGATGTTGATCGAAACCCAGTTCGTAATGATCAGGCGCAGGTTGCTGAAGGAAAGAGGTTGCGTAATTTGGAACTCTACCAAACTCGCATGCGATGTCTGAAACTCACCAGTCGCAGAATTCAGAGCGCTTATCTGTCCTGAAAGGTCATCCCAGTGGTCGAGCAGGCTATCCAGATTCTGAGAGAGATCCTGCCCATTGGGGGCTGCCACAATCGTCCAGGCGCCCTCTCCACGCAGTGCAATGTTCTGCGCGACCAGCAGGTTCGCACCGACAGGAGGATTGTAGGTTTTTCCAGCTCCTGGTGTAAGACTGAGATTTTGTTGCGAAAGATCGATACTGTTTTGGAGGTTTTGCAAAAAGGAAGAGATGCGGCCACGCCAACCTTGATCGATGATCTTCTTTCGCCAAGCCTCCAGAGTTTGCTGATTGTCAGGAAGTTTACCTAAAGGCGCCGTCTGTGAGGGTGCAGATTCCGCCCAGGTCGATTTTACGACGTCACCAAGACCAACTTGCATCAATGCTGGGATCGGCAAATTCGCGATCCTGCCAACGAAAATTGCCCCATATCCGGCAGGTTCTGCGTTTTGCGCTACCATCTCAACCGGCAAGGGCTTGCCAGATGCGACGGCGAGACGAGAGAGCAGCGTCGCAGCTGCCGACAGAGTGTTCGTCTGCGCATCTCCAAGTACCAAGCTGGTTTTAGTCTCACCTTCGCCATAGGGAGCACCGAAGCTGGCGAAAGATGCCAAATCGGGCAGACGTCCGATGCGCGCAAACTTGGGAAAGACTACCTCACTTGTGTCGAACAAAACGAAACGTTGGTTCTGGTTTCCGGTTTCCCCGGCAGCGCAGACCTCGTCTGCTTGTGTCTTGAAACTCGCTTCAATCGTGATGGTATTGAGACCTGGCCGGGCGTGGCGGACTGGTATCTTCACCGGGTAGCTGTTCATGATTGAGCCGCCGCTCTCGGTGATCGGGATATTGGCGGCGATCTCACCATTGACGTAGATATCAATATGGCTTCCGGGAAGGACACTCGGGGCGTAAGCGGCATCGAGCAGCAGCGTGAATTGGCCATAAGCGTGCGCATAGAAGTCTGCAGGCAATCCAAACGAAAGCTCGCTGCGAAATTGTCGTCCGGAGAACTCTCGAGTGATAAGGCCTAGGTCTGAAAACCGGAACCGAGCGGCATCGCGTATCAAAGGTGGATCTGGATAAAGCCTGTTCTGGGTACTGAGTCGATCGGTTGACTCATTTGAGGCAACTTGAGCTGCAACGGCCGCAACGGCATCGATAGCCCTTTCCACCTCGGCCCAGTTCGCCCCTGAGATAAGAAGAGCCGATCGTTCTCTTTCAGGCAGATCCATAAAGGATGCCGCCTGAGCGTTGCCAAGGTACTTTTCGACACCTGTGAAACTGGAAAGAAGATCGTAGGTGCCGAAATAAACCGTCAGGGCCGCATCGCCTTGAGGCGATGACACAATTGAAATTGACTGGCGCGGCATGTCAGCGATCAGAGCGATGTTCTGCGCCAGTCTCATGAGACCATCGCGCGGCGCTCGAGCACCGGAGTCCGGGGCGACGATCTGAATGGCGGTTCGGCCAGCGCCATTGTTCCCTAACGCAGCAATTTCTGCGACCCGATTCAAGTGGGCCGCCGCGGCATTGTCAAAATGCAAGAACGTTTGACTTGGGTCGATATCAGTCCAAAGTTCGTAGGTCGATTCAATACTACAGTCGGTTCTGTGCCGCTGATCCGCAGAAATGTTGAAAACATTTACCCCAGCCTTGAGCAGACCTTTTGGTATCGCGACCTCCAATTTTTTGGGCCGGTCCGGTGAAGAAATGCGCTCCAACAAAACTGGTGTACCGTTAATCGAAAGCTGCAACCGCGATGCCTCGGGCGCAACAAGGATCGCATTTTGATAGGTTAACTGCAGCTTTGCTTCGGTAACTGCCTGCAGAGGTGTTAACACAAGCGACCAGGAACGCGTCGCCATTTCTCCCCGCATCTTCCATTCAGCATCCGGAAGTACAAATCTACGAAAGCTTCCGGGCGGCTGTAATGCCGCCGCACCTGTCGCTGTTGGAAAACTCTGTTGGGGATACGGCCGTTGAGGAGTTTCAGGTCCGCCCGGTTCTTTAAGATAGGGTATGTCAGGGAGCGCATCCGGTGCCGTCTGAACCGGCCCCGCTGTGCCTGAACGCTCAGGATCCATGCTGAAAGGCGCTACCTGAGCGAAGGCAGGCGTTTGTAGGCAGATGAATGCGGACAGAACGGTGCTTGCGAGAAGCTTAGCAGTTGGCCGGGTCACACGCGGCCCTCCGATGGCGCGATCGAACGCGGAGGCGTTTTCGGCGTACGGAAGCCCGTGGCAAGATAAGAGAGCCCTCGGGCTGTCTGGTAGAGTGAAATTCGTAAGAATTTCAATATTCCGCCAAGCACGCCGGGATTGGCCCGGCGCCCGGTTTGAAACGCACTCCATTGCTCCGAGTTTGCGAAAACAAGATCGGTGATAAGACGATGATGCTCCGCATTTCTTGTCGCATAACGGCAGCCGAAGGTGGCACCTTCAGCAGTGTTCTGGATATGCCGAACCTCTATCGGCAAAGTGTCTTCAGCAAGGTCCGCGTGCGGCGAAAGCCGCATCTCTATCTCTTCGCCTTCGGAGACCGTCCGGGCGATTTTACCCAAAACGTCGATCCGTGCGCCTCTCACCGATACGTCGTTGACAGTCGCCGGAAGCCACTCATCTCCAACTCTGATCTCGCACCGGCGATTCACCTTGATACGCCGTGTCGACTGGCGCTCACCTCGTTCAGAAACGACCCCCAGCGCACACCCTGCCAAAACGAGATTGAGAAAATTCCAGGCGCCGACAACGATGGTAATGTCGGATTTAAAGGGTTCTGTGTAGAGACGCACCAGGGTAACGACGACCCCCGCTAGCAAGACACCAAAAATCAGAAAGAATGGCAGGCTCAGCTCCGAGAGTCTGCTATGAGAAATCGACTCGTCCTTTGCTGTGACGTTAAACGTCGGCTTGCTTGGGTTGAGGATAGTAGAGATCACCGCGGGCAGCAGATGCACTGTCTGAATGTATTCATAGAGCTCCGAGATCAGCGGCCATCTGAAACGTCCGTACAGGTAGTTCTGCATGATCATATTCACGATCATGTAGACGGATGTATAGACAAAGAAGTCTTTGCCTGACGCCTCGAAAATGTGCAGATCGAAAAATATGTAAAATAGTGGAGCCACCAGAAAAATGGTGCGGGCGAAAGGAAAGAGCCAAAACAAAGTCGAAGAGAGATAGCAAAGCATCTGGGGGAAGCTGAGACCCAGCTTGGTGAGCGGGAAGTGAAACCGCAGAATTTGCATCATCCCTTGTGCCCAACGGCTTCGCTGACCAATGAAGCTTGCGAAGGTCGCCGGCTGCAAACCTGCGATCAGAGGCCTGTCGATATAGATGCTGTTCCATCCACGAGCGTGAAGTGTCAGCGCAGTCTCACAGTCTTCGGTGATGGTGACCCCGCTGAAACCTTCCGTTTCCTCCAGAGCTTTGCGCCGCAACAAAGCCGCAGAACCGCAAAAGAACGAAGCATTCCACTTGTCCAGACCTCTTTGAATGATGCCGTAGAACATTTCGTTCTCTGAAGGCATCTTCTCAAATGTGCGCAGGTTTCGTTCAAGAGGATCCGGATTGAGAAAAAAGTGCGGTGTCTGCACTAGGAAGAGCTTCGGATCGTCGTTGAAATGCCCTACCGTTTCGATAAGAAAGTCGCGGGTTGGGGCATGGTCGGCGTCGAAAACAACGACCACCTCTCCTGAAGAATGCGCAAGTGCATTGTTCAAGTTGCCCGCTTTCGCATGCTCGTTGCGCTCACGGGTCAAATAGCGAGCGCCAAGGTCCGCACACAGCCGATTCAAGGATTCATGTCGGCTCTGCGCTGCATGCGCATCCTGCAATTTGCTGGAGTTGCGCTTTTGAAGTGTGCCGCCGTCGTCTAGGACCCAGACAACCAACTTGTCCGCTGGATATTCAATACCCTTCGCGGCAGCAATGGTTCCAGCAAGCAGCTCTTCATCTTCGTTGTAGGTTGGGATGAAAATATCGACTGCCGGCAAGTCGTCATCGTCTCTCAGACGACGCGGAGGACGCGAGTCAAGCGGCATGGCGACAATAAACATACTCAAGCCAAGCATCATAATACTGTAGAGTTCAGCGATATATAAAAGAACGCCTGGAATGAAATCCTGAAGCTCTGTTACCGGCGGCAAGGTGCTTGTCGTACGCCAGTATAGGTACCGCAGCACGATAGCCGAGCCCAATGTAAGCACAACAAGTCGCAGACTTCCCTTCGGTGCAACCATCTTCAAAATGATCATTGAAACGATGATAATCACGTCGACGGAAAGCTGCGCTTGAGAACTGATCGGCAAAGTGATCAGTAGCACGAAGCAAGCCGTCAATATCATCCAAATAAATAGTTTGATAATCTTGGTCATTTCGCTCTGTTTCGTCTCTCTTTTTCTATTTTCCTCCTACATACAGATTCCTTTTGTTATTCTGTTTTGGACACAGTCTCCGTCGTATCAGCTTTAGCGACCGTGCCAGCGTTCAACAACGCTGGCGGTGGCGGAGGGACAATCACATCTAAGGCGCCTTCCGCGGCTTTGTCGGTAGTAGAGGTCACAGGGGACGGAACAATGGTTGTCGGCGTCTTCGTGGCCGCAGATATCGGTATCGCGGACTGAGCTTGTCGAGGTCGACCACGCGCAGGCACCTTGCGATTTGGCACGACGCCGACAAAGCCTTCAGAAGAGAGCGGAACGATGGGGCTGCTTGTGCGCCCCCAGTCAGCTGGCGGTCGCAACGGCTCACCATAGGGCCCCCAGGACGGATCAAGCACGGCGACGTTGATGCTCAGCCGGTACATTTTCTCAAGCAATGCCCGCTCATCTAGTGCAGGATCACAGAGCCGCAATCGGATTTGAATGGCTCCGCGCGGGCTGAATATCGTCTTCCGCGACTGCGGTTTCCCGATCTGTTGCCATGCATAGAGGCAGGTCTCCCCCGCAGAGGAGCGGCCTGCCGCGTAGGAAAAGGGGCCATACTGGTTTTGAAGAAGGTAGGGAGATCGCTTGAGGTGCACACCCGGAAGGAATGTGGCGTGCTCCTTTGAAATCGCTTCCTGAGTTGGAATTTCTTCAGACAAGCTCGAACCATTCTCAATGGAGTTCGATGTCACGCCAATAATCTGCACCCGCAACAGGTTTTGTCCGGGTGTCACGCCACGCGTCGCCAGTGCGATATCCTGCTGCTTTCCGTTTAGGAAAGCAGTCTCGACAATGCCGACGATAGCGGGACCTCCTGGCGGCGGCGTTGCAAAGGCCTGATCGATCGGAACCGTGACTGCCGTCGCCAGCGGTTCGACTTTCGGAGATTTTGCGCAAGCCGCCAATGCGATCACCAAAACGAATGCTAAAATCTGGTGTTTTGGAGCCGCCCCGCCCCCTCGAAAGACCCGCAAAAAACACCACCGACAATGGATATAAAAATGGGTCTTTGACATACACAGCCGATTGCATTTTCTGGATTTTCAAGCCTGAAGCGACAATCCGAAAATGCACTTTTATGGTAAATTTTGTTTTAATTTATTCGATGCCGTTGAGCTGAAAGCACTGATCTACCGTAAAGAAAAGCTCTGCCGAATCACGCCCAAATTTGCAGACGCCATCTGTGACTTTGAGCCTGCCCCGAGCGCTGGACCACAGTGTGCGGTCATTCTCGGCCTTATGGCACCACCGGCTGGTTGGGATTGCCGATGGATTTCATGAACTCTACCGGCGTTTTGAACCCGATCGAGCTGTGCGGACGGATGTGATTGT